>NZ_JQMG01000001.1:1320994-1981491 GCF_000744605.1 Methylotenera sp. L2L1 | reverse complement strand
TTACCTGGCCATGCATAAGTTTGTATCGTACTCACTGCCTCTCTAGTGAAATGCGGGCTGGTTAAGCCGTAACGTCTAGCAGTTTGTGTGGCAAAGCTTTTGGCTAACAACATAATATCGTGCCCACGATCACGCAATGGTGGCATAAAAACACTCATCATGTTGAGCCGGTAATACAAATCTTGCCTAAAACGGCCATTCTGTGACATTTCATGTAAATCACGATTAGTCGCTGCCACAAAACGAGCTGGTACAGTACGCTCTTTAGTTGACCCAATACGCCGAACAACACGACGCTCTAGCACATTAAGCAGTTTCGCCTGTAGCGCTAATGGTAATTCACCGATTTCATCTAGAAACAAAGTGCCGTCTTCTGCTGCCTCAATCAAACCAGGGCGAGAACTGACAGCGCCAGTAAAAGCGCCCTTCTCATGACCAAATAATTCACTTTCCATTAGCTCTGCTGGCAATGACGCACAATCCACGTGCACAAAAGGTTTATCACTATTAGCACATGATAAATGCAATAAACGTGCAGCCACATCTTTACCAGTTCCTGTTTCACCACCTATCAGCACTGTAGGCGGCACACTGTCGTTTGATACTAGCTGCGCAATGCGTTTAATTTGCATTTTTACATTTTGCATGGCTGGGCTATCTCCCAGCAACTCCACACCTTCTGAGGCATGCGCATTACGCTGGCGTGAGTAATCAAGACTCTTACTCTGCATAGCTGCAGTTTCAGCTTTTTGAATCGATAATAACAACTCTTCGAGATCTATCGGTTTTTTAAGGTAATCAACGGCCCCTAGCTTCATTGCATTGACGGCATCACTGATTTCACCATGCGCAGTCATGACAATCACCACTGCGCCTTTAGCAACAAACTCAGCAAGCAAATCTAAACCATTGCCATCAGGTAATCGCATGTCGAGTAAAACAATATCTGGCGTAAATTGTTTAACGATATTGCGCGCATCTTGCAGACTCTCCACGTGCGCACATTCATAGCCTGATTTTTGTAACCGACGCACTACGGCACGTGCAAACAACGCCTCATCTTCAACAATCAATATTTTTGATTGTTGTTTAGCTAACGTTGAAGCTTCAATATTACTGAGATGCGCTAATTGCAATTATTACTCCTGACATACAAGCTTAATTTTTATCTTTACTGGTTTTAAATTAGCAAGAAACATTCCAAGCATCTTTTTTATAAAACTTCACAAAAAAACTACCACCATTAACAATCATGATTTGGCCAAATTAAATGCACTGCGCTCCCACAGGCATTACTCAACATTATAAATAGCACAAAAAAGCTACACTCTTTATTTAAAAGAACCTCACCATCAAGATCACTTCGCCACAACATCAACATCGCTATACTCAACCAAAACATGGTTTATTACAACCAATTATTGGTTATATACAACCATAATATGGTTTATTACAACCACCAACTAGCCGCCACCACCAATCTCAATTAACCGTTAAGTTTTTAATCTAAGTTAATTCAATCACTTGAATTAACTTAGATTAAAAACGTTTAAATTGGAATATTTTTTGCTTAATTTAGCCCATCTTACATAAAAGATAGCCTAGAATTTTTATCGAAAGTAAATAATGAAAAAACCATTGATGAAACTTACATCTGTCGCGGTGATGCTTGCTTTTGCAAACACACCAGCACTTGCAGATGACACTGCAATTAATATTAAGAAAATTGAGGTATACGGCACTACACCACTACCAGGTATTGGTTTGCCGTTAAATAAAGTACCTGCAAATATCCAAATGGCATCACCAAAAGAGGTTGCTAATCAAGCTGGCGTTTCAATTGCTGACTACATGATGAACAATATGCAAGGGGTGACAGTATCAGATATGTCTGGTAACCCATGGCAACCAGAAATCAACTTCCGTGGCTACTCTGCTTCTTCTTTATTAGGTAATGCTCAAGGTCTTTCTACCTATGTGGATGGTGTACGTGTCAACGAGCCATTCGGTGATGTAACGCTTTGGGACAAGATTCCTAGCTTTGCGATTGGCAACATGCAAGTAGTGCCTGGATCAAATCCATTATTCGGTTTAAATACTTTGGGCGGTGCTATTGCGATTCAAACCAAAAGTGGTCGTGATAACCAAGGCATGGCCTTAGAATACGAGGCTGGCTCATGGGGTCGTCAACGTGCATTAATCGAAGCTGGCGGCGTATCTAAAGATGGTTCTGTAGATTACATGCTAGGCTACCAACACACGACTGAAGATGGCTGGAGAGATTACTCACCATCACACCTCAACCAATTATTTGGTAAGTTGGGTTGGCAAAATGAAACAACCAAGTTAGATTTAACTTATATCGGTACAGATAATAATCTTATTGGTAATGGCTTTACGCCTGAAAACCTATTAAGTGGTGATCGTGATCAAATTCATACTCGCCCAGACTTTACCAACAACCACTCACACTTCTTAGCACTAAACGGCTCTCATTGGATTAATGAAGACACGATGTTCTCTGGTAATGTGTATTACAGAAAATCTAATCGTCATACAGTAAATGGTGACTTATACGAAGCTGAGATTGAAGATGGTGATGCGCTTGCCGGCTATCCTGGCATAACATGTAACGGTGCTGGTGATGACTGTGAAATAACCGGCTCAACCCTAAACTCATCTAAAACTACTCAAGATACCTATGGCGCAACTGGTCAGATGGTATTCAATGAGGATTGGATGGGTAAAAAGAATCAATTTACAGTTGGCGCAGGATACGACTACACATTGTCTAGATTCAAACAATCTGAAAATGTAAATATTTCCGAATTGAGTGAAGCTATTGTTGATGGTATTTTGGTTGGAAACACAGGCAGCTCTTCAGTGTTTGACCCATCAAGAGCACCAATCTTAGCTGGTGATGGTTTGCTCCCACAAAGGCAAACAACAGGTCTTACTGGTAAACAATACACAGCACGTTTATTTGCAACAGATACATTATCTCTTAATGATCAGTGGCATTTAACTGGTGGTGCAAGCTGGAACTTTACGCGTGTTGATAACGTAGATACGCTAAGAGGTCCTCGTTCTGATACAAATCCAAATAGCTTGACTGCAAAAGATAGCTACACACGTTTAAACCCAAGCATAGGCCTGACGCATACACCTAATGACAATTTAACGTTCTTTACGTCTTATAGTGAATCTAGCCGTGCACCAACCTCTATTGAGTTAGGCTGTTCAAATCCAGCGGCACCATGCTTACTGCCTTCAGCAATGGCAGATGATCCTCCACTAAACCAAGTGGTTGCGAAAACTTATGAGTTTGGTGGTCGTGGCTTGTTAACAGAAAGTATTCGTTGGAATGCTGGCTTGTACCATGCTGTTAACCATGATGACATTCAATTCACTGCAGCAGGCTCATCAAACGGTGCTGGCTACTACAAAAACGTAGGCAGAACTAAGCGTCAAGGGATTGATATGGGCTTAGCTGGTGATGCTGATAAGTTCAGATGGAGCGCTTCATACAGCTATGTACGTGCCACTTACGATTCTGATGTTTCATTTGTAAGTTCTTCAAACTCGTCAGAAGATAGTGAAGGTATTATTTACGCAAAACCAGGTGACCGTATTCCATCAATTCCTGCACATCAATTGAAACTACGTGGTCAATATGCAGTCACACCAGCATGGTCTATTGGTACTAACGTGATTGGCTTCTCAAGCGCTTATGTTTGGGGCAATGAAAACAACCAACATCGTGCTAATAGTGCAACTTGTGCTGCAGATACTGAAGAGTGTGCTACAGGCAAAGGTAAAGTGAGCGGTTATTTTATTGTTAACTTAGACACACAATACAACATCGGCAATGGTTGGAAAGCATTTGCTAAAGCGACCAACATTTTTGACCGTGAGTACAATGTGAGTGGCCGTTTAGCTGAAACCATGTTTACTGCTGATGGCACATTTGGTACTGAATCAAAACAACTTGGGTTATTATCTGGCGCACCACGTGCGGCTTGGATTGGCGCTCGTTATGAGTTTGGTGGCCCAAAGAAGTAGGCAATTTGATGTAAAAACAAGCAGTCACCGTTAGGTATGATTGCTTAGCAAAAAGGGTTACAGCAAGCTGTAACCCTTTTTTATTTGTTGCGATTTTGTTCTTCTGTGATAGCCACTAAACTATCCGTCACTCTCGTGAGAGCTTAAAAGTTTTCCCCATTAACCTAAGCCGCAGAAGCGCCAAGATTCGGCACAATAGGCAGGAATTTAGGTAATGTGAATGCCAGATTATTTACAACAAACCAACATTCTTAATCACCATCTTGACTGGATTCCCGCCTACGCGGGAATGACGTTTTATTAAGTAGGAAATATATAAAAATACGCCTAGATTAAATACTGTTAAGTAACTGCCTAGGTGGAATATTCAAGAAACGACGCAACCCCAACCAAGTAGCTAATGGAATTAAAACTGCTGCAACTAGCACACTCAATACAACCAAACTAAGATTAAACTGAAACGGTATATTGAGAATATTGACACTAATGTAATACGCTAAAAAATTTGCGGCAATCGATGCCACTAGCGCCGAGATAAATCCAATACACGCAAATTCTGCGATATAAGCAACACTCACCTGTTGTCGTGATGCGCCAAATACACGCATTAGCGTTGCTTCTGTCACGCGCTCCTCTCTGGTGGCAACAAGGGCAGCGTACAGTACGGCGACACCTACAATTAAGCTAAACACAAAAACATACTCAATTGCCTGACTCATCTTTTGCATGATGCCACGCACTTGCTGCATGAGTGCTGCAATGTCAATCACGGTTAAATTAGGGTATTGCTTCACCAGTTGATTAAGTGACTCCTCTGCGCCAATAGGCAGATGAAAACTGCTGATATGGCTGGCAGAAAATGTATCCAGCACCCCTGGCGGTGTCACAGCAAAGAAATTGGCGCGCATCGTATCCCACTCTACTTTTCTAAGACTTGTGACGGTCAGTGTTAACGGACTTCCTGCGATATCAAATAGTAGTTGATCACCAATTTTAATATTAAGACTTTTAGCCAAGCCCTCTTCAAGTGATATTAATGGCTTTCCATGTTCGTTATCTTGCCACCAGCGTCCAGCAACTAGCTTATTATCGCTTTGCATTTGTGCGGCCCATGACAAGTTAAACTCTCGCTCGGCAAGTCTTTTCGCACGATCATCTTGCCATGTCACAGTATTGATTAACTGTTTATTTTTACTGACCAATCGCGCACGCACCATTGGAAAGATAGCCGCATCTTGAATGTTTTGTTTAATAAAAAACTGATTTACTTGATTAATTTGAGCGGGTTGAATATTAATCACAAATCGATTTGGCGCACCTTCTGGCAGAGATGCTTGCCAATTACGGATTAAATCACCACGGATGAGCGTCAGCAGCATAATCACCATCAAGCCCATGCAAAAGCCAATCATTTGCACAGTGGACAAACCAACTCGGCGTTTTAAGCCTTGTATACCCAGATTAATGGAGGCCAACATGCTACTTTTAGGGGTGAGCATTAAAAACCGCTGTGCTAAGTAAGTGAGCGCATAAACAAAGCCTAATACAATTAAGCTCAATGCAAGCATCGCAACAATCGTCGAAACTGCAATGTTCACATCTTGCGCCTGCCAGAAAATCATGACCATCATCACTAAAGCAGCTGGCAAGAACTTAGCTTGTGTTGATAATGGTAGTAATAGCGTATCTCGCCTTAGTATATTCATCGCCGACAGATTTCTCATTTGCCACGCGTGTGGAAGCACGACAGCAACCATCATCCCAATACTAGCCAAAATCCCTATTAACACAGGCATTGCAGATACCGGTGGCAATGTTTCCACAAACAAATTACCTGCTAATTGTGCTAACCCTAGTTGCGCGATAAAACCAAGCAGCGCACCAGCCAACGCACTCAATAACGCGATCATTAAGGTTTGAATGGTCAATATCTGCAACACTGTATTTTGTTGGGCGCCAAAACAGCGCATCAAAGCAAATGTATTTAAACTTTGCTTGATGTACGGCAAACTTGATAACAGCATGGCCACCATCGCCAACACCACACTCACCATGGCAGATAGCCCCAAAAACTGCTGTGCTTTATCTAATGCAGTTTTTATTTCAGGACGGGCATTACGGACATCATCCATCCGCTCTCCTCTACCCAATGTAGGCTTTGCCTGCTCCAAATAACGCTGAATTTCTTCAGGGCTAGAAGCCAACAAAAGCTGGTATTTCACACGGCTGCCATACTGAATAAGTTGAGTTGCAGCTAAATCGGCAGCGTTCATCATCAACCTAGGCGCAAAGCTAAACATATTGCCCCCCCGCGAAGGCTCACGCAGTAATACAGCACTCACTATTAAACTAAGTTCACCCACTTGGAGTTTGTCACCTACCTGCACATTCAACAAAGTTGCTAATCGTGGCTCTATCCAAACCTCACCAGCCTGAGGAGCGGCCTGCACAGCTTGCCCCGTATCCTGTGGATGCTTACCTATCGTTAAGTGCCCACGTAATGGAAAGTTTGGTTCAACCGCCTTAATTTCAACTAACTGACTCGACTCGCCGTAAATCACCATACTAGGGAATTCATAAGTACGTGTTGCCAACATTGCTTGTGATTTTGCACGCACCATAAAAGTAGTAGGGATAGGATGGTCTGCTAAAACCGCTAAATCTCCACCAATTAACAAACTACCTTGTTGATTAAGTGCAGACTCAATACGCTGCGTAAAAAAACTCACCGCAGTAATCGCTGCAACCGCCAACACTAATGCGAAGACTAATACTCTTAACTCACCAGCGCGCCACAAACTAATCGTTTGCGACCATGCCAACCTAGCAGCTAACATCATACTTGCGCCATTTCTAATAGAACACCGTGCTCTAATTTAAATAGACGCTTGCAACGATTAGCCAGCTTAATATCATGTGTAACCAGCACCAAGGTAGTGCCAGCCTCTTTATTCATGTTAAACAGCAACTCAATAATCATCTGGCCAGTAGTGCTATCTAAATTACCTGTGGGCTCATCTGCAAATAAAATACTAGGCTGTGTGGCAAAAGCACGCGCGATTGCCACTCGTTGCTGCTCTCCACCAGACAGTTGTTTAGGGTAGTGTTGAACACGTTGACTTAGCCCTACTTTATCTAAAGCTTCAAGGCTTAATGCTTCAGCTTTAGGATGGCTTTTTAATTGCAGTGGAAGCATCACGTTTTCTAATGCAGTCAATGCGGGTAATAACTGAAAAGACTGAAATACAAACCCCATGTCTTTAGCTCGTACCGCAGCACGGCCATCTTCATTTAAACCGCTAAATAGACCACCTCTAATTTGAACGCTTCCGCTAGTAGGAACGTCCAACCCTGCGAGCAGGCTAAGTAATGTAGATTTACCTGAACCAGAGCTGCCAATAATGGCAATTTGGTCACCATCTGTAACGCTCAGATTTAGGCCACTTAATATGCGAATTTGGTTATCATGGTTAGTAATTTCGTAGTGCAGGTCTTGCGCTTGAATCATTGGAGATTGTTGCATTCATGTCATTCCGTTTATTGTTAGACTTTAAATTCTTTTTGAAAACCGTATTGCTTAGTTTGTTTTTTTCGAACTTCGTTGCATGGTCAATGCCTGCTTTTGCAGAAAATCCAAAAATAATGATTTACGGTGATAGTTTATCGGCTGCATATGGTATTCCACAGCAACAAGGATGGGCATCATTGCTACAAAAAAAGCTATCCTCTGAATATTATCAATATGAAGTCATCAACGCGAGTATTAGCGGCGAAACCACAAGTGGTGGCGTCAGCCGTATTCACAATGCCCTAGCCCAAATAAAACCTAGCATTATCATTTTAGAGCTTGGTGCAAACGATGGCCTGCGCGGGCTGCCTATTCAAGAAATGACCACTAATCTCAACACAATTATTCAACAAGGCAAAAAATCAGGTGCGAAAATATTACTAGTTGGGATGAGGATTCCACCAAACTACGGCCCACAATACACAAAATTATTTAGCCAAAGTTATGTAAAGCTCAGCCAACAGCACCAAATTCCGCTGGTGCCGTTTATGTTGGAAAACATCGCAGCAAAAGCAAACTTAATTCAGGATGATGGCCTACACCCCAACGCCACTGCTCAACCACTGGTTTTAGATAACATTTGGTCTCATCTAAAAAAACTACTTAAGAAATAACCTAAATGGCATAACAATGCGGCTATGCTTCATTAGCTTTACGCAAGTTTAAGACGCTTAAGTTTGACTGTACTAGTTGGGACTAATTGTACTGGTTGAGCTAATTTGGTTAGTACAACTAATGTACTTTGCCTACAGGATGCCAAGTAATCTCTAAGCCCAGCTCACCTTCAGATGCCCTAAGCTCATGCGCTATGCCGATGCCAGGTACGCATGCTAAAGTATCTTGCCAGTACACCAGTGGCAAATGATCGCGCAACCAAGGCGGAATACTGGCTGCTTGAAGTAAGTGCTTAAGCGTTCTCGTTGGTCTTAATACATCTGGCTTAAAACGCTCACCACCACTACGGTTAGTAATTCTCAGCCTAGCCATGCCAAACTTAAGGGCCAACCCTGCGCCTTCAACCTGTCTAAAAATCAGCTTCCCGCCATTAGGCACGACAAGTTCACTTTCACCATTCCAAACCAAATCAAACGGTTCATTGAGTTGTTCAATAGAAAGGTAAGCCCTTTGCTGATAACGCCTTAATGTGTAATCCTGAACGTTAATACTCAACTCAGCGTCGGGCTTGGCATTCAGCAGCTGTTGTAACATCTCAGCCAAATGATCCGATGTCGGCATCGAAAGGTGATGTTGAGCAAACCACCAACGTAATAAATTTTTTGCACGTGAGATGCTTAATTGACTTAATCCCTGCAAACAAAGACTGTCATTCATGATCAAAGTTTGTGCGTCAATTTCCGCCAATGTATCTAACAAATCATTAGCCTCAGCAAGATGTGACGCGGTTCTTGCTAGCACCGACTTCACACTGGGGTAACGTGCCTGTAACACAGGCATAACGTCATGACGCACAAAGTTACGCTCATATTGCGTATTGTCGTTACTTTCGTCGTCGCACCACTGAATACCGGCCTGCATAGCGTAATCATATAGCGCTTGCCTAGAGACTCCCAGTAGCGGCCTAATAAGACCACGTGTTTGGTCAATCTCAGCCATGCTGCTGAGTCCCTTCACCCCGGCCCCACGCATAAGCTGCAAGATTAACGTTTCAGCCTGATCATCTTGATGATGCGCTGTCACGATAAAGTCGGCTTGAATGGAGAGTCTTTCATCAAATAATGCTTGATAACGTAGCTGTCGCGCTGCCGCCTCAATCCCTAACTTGCTGGATTGAGCTACGTTGACATGCACTATGTTGATTGGCACATTCAGTAACCGACATTGCTCCACACATAGCGCGGACCAAGCATCTGCATTCGGGCTTAGCCCATGGTGCACATGTAAGGCGTGCAGATCAAAGCTCAGTAAAGACCTAAGGCTTACCAACAGATGTAGAAGTGCTGAAGAATCTAGCCCACCACTTAATGCGAGCAACAGTTTGGGTGCTGATGCCGACGATACCGTTAATGATTTCTCGTCAAAAGATAAGTGTTGAGTAAAAAAAGAGTGTAGTTTGGATAATACTGGGTGAAGTTCACTAGCATCAGGCTGGCTTGCAAAAGCTTGCTTACCAGCCCGTTTGACAGAAGCCTTACTTTTCAGCAACTTCTTTGAATTTGCCATAGCTCATTAAGCGCTCATAACGGCTCACTAATAATGTTTTAATTGATTTTGATTTAAAGCGAGTCAACTCTTCTTTTAGTGCTGTTTTTAATGACGCCATCATTTCTTCTGGTGCTCGATGCGCACCTCCCATCGGTTCAGGTACGATTTTATCTATCAAACCTAATGCTTTCAGTTTATCCGCAGTAATCGCAAGCGCCTCGGCTGCGATTGAAGCTTTATCTGCGCTCTTATATAGAATAGAAGCACAGCCTTCAGGTGAAATCACTGAGTAAGTACCATATTGCAGCATGAGTAATTGATCTACAACACCTAATGCTAAAGCACCACCAGAACCGCCCTCTCCAATAATTACACCGATAATTGGCGTTTTAAGCTCAGCCATCACATACAAGTTGCGTGCAATTGCCTCAGATTGTCCGCGCTCTTCAGCACCGATACCAGGGTAAGCACCTGGGGTATCAATAAGCGTGATAATTGGTATATTGAATTTTTCAGCCAAGCGGAATAAACGCAAAGCCTTACGATAACCTTCAGGGCGCGGCATACCGAAATTACGGTATTGACGCTCTTTGATATCACGGCCTTTTTGATGCCCAATCACCATGACTGGCTGGCCTTCAAATCTAGCAATACCGCCAACAATCGCAGGGTCGTCCGAAAATGCGCGATCGCCATGTAGCTCTTCAAAATCTGTAAATAGCGCTTGAATATAATCTAGTGTGTATGGGCGCTGAGGATGACGTGCCAACTGAGAGATTTGCCAAGCAGTTAAATTGCCATAAATATCTTCAGACAGTTTTTTATTTTTCTTTTCTAATGCTGTCAGTTCTTTTGAAATATCTAAATTATCGTGGTCATCATGTGATGAACGCAAACTCTCAATTTTCGCTTCTAATTGAGCGATTGGTTGTTCAAAATCTAAATAAGTAATTTTCATATCGTTATATTTTGTCTCAAATTATCTGATTCTATAATGCCTATTTCTGTTGCCAGGTGTAAGCTCTGGTGCAAGATATAAACCTGCACAGCTAACAGAGCCATTAAAGAAACGCTAAGTTTGCATAAACCCGTTAAATGCCAGTGGCTTTTAAAGCACTGACATCGCTATATCCACAATGCGCTAATTATATAGGATTTTTACGTTATTCTTACTCAACCATTCGGTTAAACTCGCAATCAACTCATCATGCAAATCCACTCGCCAATCATTACCTAACATGAGTTCAACTTTACTGGTTTGATTATGGTATTCAATTTTGATCGGGCATCCGCGGTATTCATCTGACGCACTCACACAATAAGGCTTTAATAATGTCTTTAGTTTAAGCGCATCAGATTGACCATTGCACATAATTTTTAAAAAGCTGGCACGATTATTTCTTAAAGCAGAAAGATCATATAGCTTTCTAGCATTCACACGAACACCGCCAGAAAACTCATCGTGGCTCACACGGCCTTCAACAATCACTAGCTGGTCATCTTTTAACAACTGCTGCGATTGATTCAACAAGTCATTACCAACCACTACTTCAATTCTAGTTGTACCATCATCTAGGCCAACAATTGCCATTTTACCGCGCGCAGTCATCCTATTGCGCACCCCAGAAACGATACCGGCTAATAGTTGTGGCTGATCTTTAGGGGCTAAGTTTGCCAAGGTTGTGCTGATAAACTGACTTAAATCTTTTTGATATGACCAATAAGGATGGCCACTAAAATAAAAGCCAAGCGCTGCTTTTTCTTCCTGTAAACGCTGTTGCTCAGGCCATGGCGCAACGTTAGGCAATACATGTACAGACTGATCGGATGCCTCACCAAACAAACTATTCTGATTACTATTGGCGTTAGTTTGCTCGGCAGCACTAATTGCCAAAGCCACGCCTGCCAATAACGCATGACGGTTAGACTCAAGCTTATCAAACGCACCAGCCCTAATCAGCGACTCGATGACGCGTCTGTTCACTTTACGTAAATCTAATCGGCTACAAAAATCAAATAAACTCGTAAATGGACCATCTTTTCTACGCGCTTCTAAAATCACATCAATTGCGGCAGAGCCAGTACCTTTAACTGCACCCAAACCATACAAGACTTGGGTTTTACTCACAGGTTTGAACTTGAATTCACTTTCATTGACATCAGGCGGCAACACTTCAACCTGATTCGGCGCACAATCATCATAGAATATGTGCACACTGTCTGTGTTGTTCATATCAGCAGACATTGTCGCTGCCAAGAATGCCGCTGGGTAATGCGTTTTAAGGAAAGCCGTATGGTAGGCTACTAGCGCATAGGCTGCAGCGTGAGACTTATTAAAACCATAGCCTGCAAACTTTTCGAGCAAATCAAACAAATCACTGGCCTGCTGCTCAGTCATGTTGTTTTTGGTCGCGCCCTCAGTAAATATCTTACGCTGGGCATCCATCTCTTCTTTTTTCTTCTTACCCATCGCACGACGCAGCAAGTCAGCGCCGCCCAAGCTATAGCCAGCCACCACCTGCGCAATCTGCATCACCTGCTCTTGGTAAACAGCAATGCCGTAGGTTTCTTTTAGAATAGGCTCAGTCAAAGGATGTGGATACTCAACACGTTGCTTACCGTGTTTACGGCGGCAGTAATCTGGAATCAAATCCATTGGGCCTGGACGATACAAAGCGACCAAAGCAATAATATCTTCAAAGCAATCTGGCATCGCTTGTTTAAGCATGTCTTTCATGCCGCGCGACTCTAACTGGAATACCGCTGTGGTATTTGCAGTTTTTAACAGCTGAAACGTTGGCTTGTCATTAATCGGCAAGGTTTCAAATGATAATGGCGGCAAGTTGTTGCTCGCGCGCTGTTGATTGGCATTCTCTAATGCCATATCCAAAATGGTCAGCGTACGTAAGCCCAAAAAGTCGAACTTGACCAGCCCTACAGCTTCAACATCATCCTTATCATACTGACTCACCAAGCTTGCGCCGTCTGGCTGGCAGTATACGGGTGAAAAATCTGCAATCTTACTGGGTGAAATCAACACACCGCCCGCATGCATACCGATATTACGCACTAACCCTTCTAGTCTTAAAGCCAGCTCTAGCAGCTCTTTAACTTCCTCTTCACTCTCACGACGCTCAGCCAATTGCGGCTCTTTTTCTAGCGCATCAGACAAGGTAATACCAAGCTCCAGCGGTATCAGTTTCGCTATGCCATCCACAAAGTTAAACGGCAGATCCAACACACGCCCAACATCGCGAATCACGGCCTTTGCCGCCATGGTACCGAAGGTGGCGATCTGTGAAACAGCATCAATCCCATACTTCTGCTTCACGTAGTCAATTACACGATCGCGACCTTCCTGACAAAAGTCGATATCAAAGTCAGGCATGGAAACGCGGTCCGGATTTAGGAAGCGCTCGAACAGTAAGTTATATTCCAAAGGGTCTAGGTCAGTAATGCCTAAACTATACGCAACAACAGAACCCGCACCGGAACCCCGGCCAGGCCCGACCGGTACGCCATTATTTTTCGCCCAGTTAATGAAGTCAGCAACAATCAAGAAGTAACCAGCGAAACCCATCTGGTTAATCACATTGGTTTCAAAGTCTAATCGTGCTGAGTAGGCATCTTGTTTACTGGCGCGAATCTGCTCATCGGGGAACAGCACTTCCAACCTTCTCGCTAAGCCTAAACGTGCCTCTGAAATCAAGTAATCATTCAGGCTCTCATTATTAGGCGTAGGAAATTGCGGCAAATAGTTTTTGCCTAGTGTCAGGTTTAAATTGCAGCGCTTCGCAATTTCTACGCTATTGGTAAGCGCCTCGGGCATATCTGCAAAAAGTACTGCAATATCAGCCTGTTTTTTAAAGTATTGCTCAGTGGTAAAGTTCTGTGGGCGCCTTTTATCTGCAAGGACATAACCCTCTGCAATACAGGTTCTTGCCTCGTGTGCGCGATAATCATCTGGCGTAGTAAACTGGATGGGATGTGTAGCTACAATTGGCAAGCTTAGCTCATGCGCAATATGACGCACATGCTGAATATACTGCTCTTCACTTGCCTTGCCTGTATCGGTGGCGATGCGCTGCACTTCCAAATAAAAGCGCTCTGGAAATAGCTCTTGCCATTGATCCGCAAGTTTTTTAGCTAATGCTAAATTACCCTGCGTGCATGCTTGGCCTACATCTCCAGCAAGGCCTCCAGACAATAACAGCAAGCCTTCAGTACCTGCCTCAGCAAACCATGCGCGCTTAAATTCCGCACGGCCGCGATACTGATTGGTTAAATATGCACGACTTAACAAATGACATAAGGTTAAGTATCCAGCATGCGACTGACACAACAGTAACAAACGCGAAGGCTGCTCTCGATTATCAACATTTTCGAGCCAAATATCACAGCCGATAATAGGCTTAACACCTTTACCACGCGCTGTTTTATAAAACTTGATTGCACCAAATAAGTTACTTAAATCGGTCAATGCTAGCGCAGGCATTTGATCACTCACCGCCTGCTTGACGTAGTCGTCTATTCGCACAATGCCATCAACAATAGAATACTCGCTGTGGCAACGCAAATGGACAAAACTAGGAGAAGCTGATGGGGTGGGTGTCGTTTCTAGCATAAGGCAATTTTACCTTATTGATGGGTATCGTTGTAAGCAAGGTAGGTACTTAAAACGATAAATAAATTGCTTAAAACATCATATATAGCACTTGCTAAATATGGTTTTTTAATAGTTAAGAGTAGCAATAACAGCTAAGCAAACATGGCGGAAATAAATACGCACCCCATGCTAGCGTATGTAAACGTTAAGCGCCGCCATGAAACCTAGGTAAAGCACTAATGATTGATTAAAGCATGCACTTGCTCAATCAGCACCTCATCCTGCACCGGCTTACCCAAGAAAGCATTGACGCCAATTTCAGTTGCCACATTACGATGCTTCTCTGCCGTACGTGAGCTAATAATAATGAGCGGCGTGCCAGCAGTCTGTGCGTTATCTCTGACATAACGAGAAAACTCGAAACCATCCATACGCGGCATTTCGATGTCGGTCAAAATAATTGCCGGTGATATTTGCTGCAATTTTTGAATCGCATCCATACCATCATTGGCTGTCACCACTTCAAAGCCATCTCGCTCCAATACGCGCGAAAGCACTTTACGCATGGTGAGTGAATCATCTACCACTAAAGCAACTTTCTTCATCTGTACAACCACAGGGGCTATATTAGTCACTTTAATTGCGCCACTAGACAACTCTTCTCTATTCGCCAACAACACTGGGTTAATCACCAAAATAATGGCGCCATCACCCATCACCGTCGCGCCAATCATACCCGGCACATGTGATAATTGTGTCCCCATAGGCTTCATCACCACCTCTTGGTTACCAATCAACTCATCTACATGCAATGCCGTACGATATGCACCGCTTCTTAATAACACCACCGGCGTGTAAGTATGTGCCTGTGCCACAATCTCTGCATCACCAACCAGTTTTGACAAGAAATGTAATGGGTACTCTCTGCCGGCCCAACTGATCTTGTTTGCATTATAGGCATCGCTTAAATCTATTGATTTAAGCTTTTGCACTTGCCCTACCATCACCGATGGAATCGCATAAGTTTGGCTGCCTACACGTGCAAGCACTACTTGGGCAACTGATAGCGTCACTGGCAAGTAAATGTTAAACATCGCGCCCAAGCCTGATGCATTACTTACATCGATACGGCCGCCTAAGGCTGCAATATCGCTACGTACAGCATCTAAGCCAACCCCGCGTCCTGCAATTTGCGAAACGGTTTCAGCAGTAGAAAAACCTGGCTCAAAAATAATCGTCATCAGCGCTTGGTCAGACACGTCCTGGTCTGCACTGAACAAGCCCTTCTCAATTGCTTTTTGTTTAACCTTAGCCAAGTTCACGCCTGCACCATCATCTGTAATGACCAGCGTAATCTCGTCATTTTCCAAGCTGACTTTTAGCTTGATATGGCCAACCTCAGACTTGCCTAGCTTTACACGCTCACTAGCAGACTCAAGCCCGTGCGCAACGGCATTGCGCAACAGATGCTCCAAAGGAGCCCCCATTTTATCCAACACACCACGGTCCAGCTCAATACTTTCGCCTTCGATGGTCATTTCTACGCGTTTACTCAACTCTCTAGCCGTTTGGCGCACGATACGCTGCAAACGCTCAGAGATAGTTGAAAACGGCAACATACGCACACTCATCAGCCCCTGTTGCAGCTCACGGTTCATGCGGTTTTGTTGCTGTAATGCAGCATCAGTCTGATCAAGATTAAGCAGCAAACCATGTTGAATAGTCGCCACGTCGTTTACGCTCTCCGCCATCATGCGGGTAAGCTCTTGCAGGCGTGTAAATCGGTCAAATTCTAATGGGTCAAATGTCTCGTTTGCCTCTTGCAATAAACTCATACGAGACTGCAATTGCGTTTCTGCTTCAATTTCCAACTCACGCAGATAGCTACGCAATCTGCTAATACTGTCCGTCAAATCAGTAGAGGACTGCTTGAAGTTTTGCATCTCTCTATCCATACGAGAACGCATGATAGAAACTTCACCAGCTTCATTAATCAGCCTATCTAATACATCAGCACGCATACGCAAAAACTGTGTTTTACGTTCACTTTGCCTTGTAGATTTTGGCGTGGCAGTTTTAGCTTGAACAGGCAAGCCCTTAGCCATGCCGACATCTCCGACAATGTCCTCTAGCATGTAGCCAATGCGGTCGAACTCAACAAACATTGCATCAAAGTCATCTGAGCTTACTTGGTGCCTTAACGCGCGAATCACATGGTCTTCCATCCCATGCACGCTATCCCCAATCACGCCCTGACCTGCCATACGGGCACTGCCTTTTAATGTGTGGAGTGCACGTTGCAATGAGTCAGGATATTCAGCTTCTTTTGGATTGGTACGCCAACCCCTTAAGTCTTTACCAATTTGCGGTATTAACTCACGCGCTTCTTCAATAAACAGTGCGAGCAACTCATCATTAACGATGGCATCTTTACGCTGCAACGCTTGCTCAGCCGCTAATAATGCATCTCTTTCCAGTGGTAACTCAGTGACTACCTCAGTTTGAGATGCAATATCCTCTTGCTCAACAATTGGCTCTGCTGGGCTGACTTTTGTTTTAGATTTTGGTTTTTTCTTAGAACTCTCTGCTTTTTCAACCTCCAAGACAGCAGCCTCTGCTATCTGTGCTGCAGATACTTGCATTGCAGCGGTTGACTCACCTAGCGCAACAATCAAAGCGCGTGAAGACCTAGGATTCTTCAATGCCTTGGCTTTTTCTAACCCATCGGATAATGCTTTAACCACACTACCATAGAGAGTGATGTGTTGCGATGTCCAAACACTATGATGTTCATCTAACCAATGCTCCAAAGCTCTTGCTAAGTCACCAATTGCTTTAAAGCCCGCGGTTAATGCATTACTACCCAGAGTGTGTGCTGCACGACAACTCTCTGGCGTTGGCAAATCTGTAGAATCAACAACCAGAGCCGCCTGTGCCTCGACCAACGCTTGCAAGTGCTGCTGCGCCTCTCCCAAAAAGATATTAAAGAAGGCTTTGCTTAACTTACGTGTTCCGCCAATTAGCACCTCTTCTTTTTGTACTATTGGTTTAGCTGTCACTAATGACTGCTCAAGCCCTGCTGCCAACTCAGCAGCCTGCTGCTGGAATGGGCCTGGCGTTAAACTCACTTGGTGATGTTGCTGTAACACAGCTACCCACGTTGCAAATTCAGCGCTTACTTTTTCAACAAAAGCTAAAATCGCAGGGGTTGGAAATGTCTTACGATCCAATACAAGGTTAAGTAAGCTCTCTACAGCCCACGCTACCTCGCCCAGACCTAACAGCCCGACGGTGCGGCCACTGCCTTTCAGTGTATGGTAAGCCCTTCGCACTTCAACAAAAGCGTCGCTATCGGTTGCATTAACGCGTAAAGCTTGCAGATTTTGAGCCAATGACGCGAGTACCTCTTCAGCCTCTGCCAAGAAAATATCTTGTAGCTCAGGATCAAATGCTTGGTCAACCACCTCGTTTAGAGCATTCGTGGCATTCTCTGCTGGCAAGGCCAGAGACTGAGTTGATGCGATTACAGCTTCATTATCATTTAAGTTTAAATCTATCGCAGACAAATCAACTTCTAGCACATTATCGGCAGCATTTAGCCCTAGCGAAGCAGCCGCTTGTTCCAAACGCAACAATGCCTCAGCCAATGCATGCTCTGCTTCTGCATGAACGTGCGGTAGCTCTTCTGCGTACAAACCTAACATACTAAGGTTTTCTGCAATCAGTTCAAAAATCGATTGCTGATCCTTACTATTGTAATTTGTTTGGCTATCGTCATTAGCTTGGCTGCCGTTAGTTCTAAAGTGATCCACAAAAACAGCACTTAACTGTGCAATGGCTTTGGGCACAGGCATTTCCAACATATCAAATGCGGCTGAAATTTGTTGTAAAGGTTTACTGGCTTCCTCTAGCTCGCTGATATTTTCTGGGTTTCTAAAGAAAGTATCTAGTGCTTTTTCTACAGTTACCAATGCAGCCAACACTTGTTTAGCAACAGCCTCTACCAACGCAGCATCATGTTGAGTCATCGCAAATGCATCAACTGCCGGCGCCAAGGCATCCCCAAGCACCACTGCGTTTAGACGTGATACTTGTGTCGTGATTTTTTGGTTAGCTTCTGCGTCAAGTTGCTGATAATGATCACAACTTGATTCAAGCAGATTCAATGAGGCAGCAACTTCGATAAACGCAACATCATTTAACTTAGCAGTATCATTCTGCAAAGTTGCTACAGTTTGATGGGTAGCATTAAATAAACTAACGACCCCCTCATGATTAACGCTTTGCTGAACAGTATTCAAAATATGTTCGAACTTGTTTACTAATGTCGCTAAATCAGCAGCACTTGCTGTGACCTCACTTAAACTAATGCTCGCCCATAAATCTTTCAGCGTTGGGATATCAGCAATCAACTGTGCCAATGCCGCTTGTTCTGCCGCATTAGAGCTTGTCGCCTCTACCGCTTGCGTTTCTGATGGGAGAGCAGCATCCAACTCAAACGTATTTTTTACCGCAGCAATAGTCTCGGTGCTTCTATCGCTGATAGCAACGTAATAAAGTAAATCACGTAATAAACGAGATGGAACTTTCGCGTCACCCATCGCCACGTTGCGTAGCTGGCGGTCTAATTTACTACAAAGCTTTTTAGCGCCAGGATTTTCCGCTACTTTCTCCTGTGCAAGTGCATCAGTAAATGCTGAAGCAGTCCACCAAAGTGTTTTGGGTGCATTTCTAACCTGAACTTGTTGAACTTTAGTCACTGCATCGCGCATACCATTCAGCGCTACCGTATCTTTTGTGCGTAACCAATCCAGTAAAGACTTCTGAAAGGCCGCTCTTTGTTCAGACACAAAAATTGGGATTGCTGACTCTTCAATCGGATTGCTTGGTAAATCTTTCGGCGCACTGCTATCCACATCCGGAAAGAACAACTCACTTTCATCTAAAGACTCGCCCTGTGCTTCAACAATAGGCTTGAGTGCCTTATACAGCCGCATTGGTTGATCAGGTTCACCATTAAGCAAATCTTGCAGATACTTAGACAAGGCCTCCACCGCAGCAATGAAAGACTCCATCACCTCTTGGCTAATCGGAATCAGCTGCTTCGCTAAATTATCAGCAAGCTTTTCCAACTCATGGCAATAACGTTTACATCCTTCCAGCCCTACCATATCAAGTGCACCACTCACTTGGTACAAATGCGCAATGGTAAATCTCAAGCTCGCAAACTCACTTGGGGTTTGATTGACCTCGTTAAAACTCTCCAGCACCTTTTTTAGTGACTGATCAATCTCATCTTTAACCCAAGACAATGGGCCAGTATCAAATGCTTCAGGCATTATTTACGTCCATTTTCAGTTTGTAGTTTTTCATGGCGTTTTATGTGTCTTATGCTAAAAATTAAACTTCCGCGCAAAATATTAAAATGTCTAGAGTTTAAAGCCAGCCACTGAGTCACGTAACTCTTCTGCCAACGATGTGAGCTGTCCAACAGACTCAGCAGTGAGTTTAGTACCCTCTGTTGTCTGTGTCGTAATCTCTTGAATCATCTGCATGTTGTTTGCTACCGTTGTGGCAGATTCTGTTTGCGCGTTAGTCGCAGCAGAAATAGACTGAATGAGTCGTGCAAGATTAGTCGTAACTGACTCAATCTCATTTAGTGCCTGTCCCGCAGCATCGGCAACGCGTGCACCCTCAACCACACCCTCGGTACTTTTTTCCATCGCCGCCACCGCACCATGCGTATCGGTCTGAATCGTCTTCACAATCGCACTAATTTGCTTAGTCGCTTCAGATGAACGTTCCGCTAGACGCTGAACCTCCTCTGCAACCACCGTAAAACCTCGTCCAGCCTCACCCGCAGAAGCAGCCTGAATTGCAGCATTCAACGCTAGAATGTTGGTTTGTTCGGTAATGTCTGAAATCAGCTCAACGATCTCACTAATCTCTTGTGAGCTTTCACCCAAGCGTTTAATACGTTTAGATGTTTCCTGAATCTGGGTACGAATCTCGTTCATCCCTGAAATCGTGTTCTGTACCGCTTGCGAACCTTGAATAGCCGCTTCCAATGAGCGTTGCGCAACCTGAGAAGCCTGCTCCGCGTTGCTAGATACCTGCAAGATAGAACGCGTCATGTCGTTAACAGCCTGTGTTGTCTGCGTAATCTGTGCAGCTTGCGTTTCAGCAGCAGTCAGCAACTGTTCAGAAGTCCCCTGTGCTACTGAGGTTGCAGAAGTCACTTGCTCTGTCGCATGGTTAATCTCAACAACAAGGTCACGCAAGCTATCAATCGTATAGTTAATAGAGTCTGCAATCGCACCCGCAATATTATCGCGCACTTCAGCTTTTACAGTTAAATCACCGTCCGCCAAGTCACCCATTTCATCAAGTAGCTGCAACACCGCCTCTTGGTTTTCTTGGCCTTCTTTTGCAAGCTGACTAGTTAAGGTAATAGATTGAGCTGCCTGTTTTTTACCATAGAAATACATCAAACCCAACAACACAAGCCCTAGCAACAATAAGCCAACCAATACAAACTGAATAAACCGAGTTTGTGATTCAATTAACGCCTTGTTTTCTTTAACAATCGCTTGTGTAAAGGTGTTACCTGCTTGTTTAGATGTTTCAAAAGCCACAGTCAAATCCAGCAAAGGCGCTGAAGCAGCTACCGTACCTAAAGGCAAAGCCGGAATATAACGTTTATTCGCTACATCAAAAAAGTGTTCGCCAGCACGTATCACCTCCTCTAAAGGAGCCACTAACTTTTGATTATCTAGATTTTTACGCCAGTACTCAGAACGCTCCTTAAACATTGCCTCGCTTTTAGCTGCATTGGCTAATGCACTATCACGTTTCTGATTATTAAAACTAGTCGACGCAACATACGCTTCGTTATATGAAGCAAACGCATCTAAGGGGAACATCGGCGGCGGATTAGTATCAGCCGTTAGCTTTTCGTAAGTATCTAAAATATTGTAAATTGGGCCGTTGACGCGCACTTGGTTAATTACCCAGAAGCTCAATAATGCAAATAAAATGAAAGCCACAATCTGCAAGAAAAGCTGGCGATAACCAGCGCTAATGCCTCCTGCATCAAAGTTACCTTTTTCAGCACTCGTCAAATTAGAAATTTTTTCTTTAACATTATTAAAGAACCCACCAAGCAAAGACCCTATTTGTGGTGGCAGGCCTTTTATCGCTACAAGATTTAATGCCATTGTTAACCCCGATTTCTAAATTTATTATGCTTACTTAACAACTATATGCTTACTTAAAAACTAAGAATTCAATATCCATTACTTTTACTAAGTTATCTACCAACATAAGGTATTCACTAATATGTTGGCTGAACAAAGCCTTTATTTTGCACCAGCGCTTCTACATCAAGCTCCAGCCAATCGTTACCTTCAGTATCCATATATATATTCATGCTAAAGAAATCAGCATCATCTTCAACAGGCTTAACTTGCATGGTTTGAATGCTGCGTAAACCAATCAAGCTATCAACCATCAATGCAACTTGTGTCGTAGACTCTGTACTCAGCAATAAAATACGATTATTAACAGATCTAGGCGTTGGCTGCATTCCCATAAACTGTGCCAAGTCTGAAATGCTATATAAATTACCGCGGACGTTAGCAACCCCCAAGAACCATGGTTTTGTAAATGGTACCAATTGCAACGGCGGTACGGGCAACACTTCTTTCACATCTTGTAGATTAATTAAAAATCTTTTATCGCCGACGGTAACGCCTAAACGAGAGAAAGACTCGCCGCCAACTTGGCTCGCAGCATCTTTCAGCTTAGAAAGAATCGCCTCTTGAAACTCACGTAAATTAGAAGTTTGTGCCACGATTAATTATTAATCCCAATCAATACCATTAAACATATAAAAAAGCATCACTAACAGCATAAAGCCACCAGCTAATCTCTAAGCACTATTATATATAGCCACTATTTAGCGACTTAATTATCCAACTACTCAATCGTTTTAATTAAAGCCAGCAAATCTGCTTCTACCACCGGCTTGGTGACACAGGCCTTAGCGCCCATTTTTAACGCCCAAGCTAAATCTGTTGCTTGTGATTTACCGGTACATAAAACAACCGGAATATGGGCAGTTGCAGGATTCTTTGTTAGCGTGCGTGTCACCTGAAAACCAGTTAATCCAGGCATCACAACGTCACACAACACAAGATCAGGCGGGTTAATATTCACCTTAGTTAAACATTCCTCGCCACTTTCTGCACCAACCACACGATAACCGGCAGTTTCTAACATTTCGGTCAGAAAAAAACGGTCTGTTGCAGAATCATCGACGACTAAAATAGTTTGTATTGCCATATTCAATCCACCTCTTTTTGATGACTTTTAGCTTTTGCAGCATAAATCTGCACTGCTTCTATCAGTGTTTCTTGGGTAAAGGGTTTGGTAAGGTACTGGTCTGAACCGACCATGCGACCGCGTGCACGGTCAAACAAGCCATCTTTGCTAGATAGCATAATGACAGGCGTTGTTTTATAACGCGCATTTCTTTTAATGAGAGAACAGGTCTGATACCCATCTAGCCTAGGCATCATGATATCAACAAAAATTAAATCAGGATTCTCGTTAGATATTTTTGCTAACGCATCAAAACCATCTTCCGCGAGAATAACTTGGCAACCAGATGCCTTTAGAAATATCTCAGCACTACGACGAATCGTATTGCTATCATCTATGACCATGACCTTGATTGTTGAGAGCTGATCTAATGTCAGCTTTTCCTGATACGGCTTTTCCTGGGTCACCAGTAAGCTCCTTTATTTTATATGCAACACTACTTTAATTAGCTTTTTTGCACTTGTTTTACTTCATTTTATATATAGTCTGTCTTAATAAGCAATACTATTTGAAATATTATTCAAAATAATAATAATATTTATTTCAACCACTCTTTAGGGTAGTCTATAATAAAATTACAATTTATTACAATTCATGATTACAATTTATAATAAATAAAAATCTAGCGCAACAACTAAAGATTTAACGGGAAATAGAGTTCACCAAGGGGTAAGCATGATAATTAGGCAAGAATCATTAACAGCTAAAATGACGCTCAAGGATTTATCCTCGACGTCACCATTACCATCAGCTAATTTGGTATTGGTATTTGGCTCAGTAAAACGTTTTGGTGAAGCAAAGTTACAAAGCATATTAAAGACGCGCTACCCTACAGCGCAAATCATTGGCTGTTCTACTTCTGGTGAAATCACAGCTTCCGGCGTTTATGATGACAGCCTGCAAATCACCGCTATCCTTTGGGAAAAAACAGTACAACGCGTCACGCATACCAAAATGACTGGCATGCAAAACTCATTTGAAACCGCAGTCACCTTAGCCAAACAGTTAAAATCAGATAGCTTGAAAGCTGTCCTAGTGTATTCAGATGGTTTAAATGTAAACGGCTCCGAACTCCTTGAGGGCTTTAAAAGCGAACTTGGTGAAACCCCAATCATGGGTGGTATGGCTGGCGATGGTTTTAACTTCAATAAAACTGTACAACTATTTAACGACACAGTGTCGGATGGCCTTGTGATTGCCGTTGGCTTATACGGCAACAGCTTAATTGCCGCAACAGGCGTTGGCTTAGGATGGAAGCCATATGGCCCGCCTCGCAAAGTCACCAAGTCTGATAAAAACGTAGTGATTGAGCTTGATGGTAAACCAGCATTACCTATATATAATATGTATATTGGCTCACATTCGGCTAAAGGCCTACCTGGTAGTGGCTTAAACTTCCCATTTGCTATCATTGAAGATGGTAAACGCGATATTGAAAAGATTCGTACCTTACTCGCAATCGATCCTAAAACTAACAGCCTCACCTTTGCCGGCAACGTCAACGAAGGTGAGACCGTGCGTTTCTGTCAATCAACCCACGACCGATTAGTGGAAGGTGCTGGCGATGCCGCACACTTAGTATCTAACCATGCCAACGTTAACCAAACAGGTTTAGCGATTTGCGTAAGCTGTGTTGGGCGTAAAGGCGTGATGGCAGAGCTTGTGACTGATGAAGTGAAATTAGTACAACAGATTTTAGGCGGTCAAACCGCGATTACTGGCTTTTACTCATATGGTGAGTTTGCACCAAGACCAGATACTAGCGACAGCGTACTGCACAATCAAACCATGACGATCGGTTATTTAAGTGAAGACCTACTCGCCTAAATAACACGGTATACTTGATCAAACAAATCACTAGCTTTTGCATATAAAACTAGTCAATTCGGGGCTATTGCTAACCCATAATCAACTTAGGGTTGATTGCTTTAGCTATAAACGATAGAGTTAGCCCCTTTATACACAAGGAGAATTTAAGATGGCAACCGTGACCCTAAAAGGCAATACAGTTAACGTTGGCGGCAACTTACCACAAGCAGGCCAAACAGCACCTAACTTTGCACTTGCTAATGCAAAACGTGAATTGCAATCACTAGATGCATTCTCTGGTAAACGCAAAGTATTAAACATTTTCCCAAGTATCGATACACCTACTTGCGCAACATCAGTACGTACATTCAACCAAAAAGCAAGCAGCGTAGCTAACACAGTCGTATTATGCATCTCTGCTGACTTACCTTTCGCACAAAGCCGCTTCTGCGGTGCTGAAGGCATTGAGAACGTAGTAACATTATCGACATTCCGTGACACTGCAAAATTTGCAACAGACTACGGTGTATTTATTACAGACAGCAGCCTAGCAGGCTTAACAGCACGCGCTGTTGTAGTGTTAGATGAAAATAATAAAGTGCTACACAGTGAATTAGTGGCTGAAATTGCAGACGAGCCTAACTACGAAGCAGCTTTGGCTGTTTTATAAGTTGTACACTTGAATGATGAAAAGCCCAGCAGATTGATTTGCTGGGCTTTTTTGTTTGGTACCTCAGACAATTCTGATCAAAAAAATCATTCTTTGACGCAAAGCTTTCCGTCAATTAGGATGCCTACTTTACGTTAGAACATATCAAGGAGCCGCGTATGTGGGAGTGGGCACGTCAAAACCTAAATGAAATTGGAGTTGCATGCACAGTTCTAGCATTTTTATTTTCATTGATAGTGCTTGCTTTTTCAGCATTCCGCTACGTTTCTTTGCGCAGGGATGAGCTAAAAAACCAACGCTACGATCAATATCACGAATTGTTACTAAAAATCAGTAGAGGTACTGACACTCAAGGACTTTTAAAGTTAGCAAGTCAGCGTGCATTCATTTATGAGCTTCGCCATTTTCCCGAATACAGTAGCCTCACAAAACGGTTACTTGAGTCACTTTTGAATGAGTGGAAAGAGGATACAGAAAAGAATGTAAAACTCACATTTGAAGTTCAAGACACAATTAAGGCTTTAAAATGACTTAACGTTCTAACCTATTACTAACCGCTCCAAAAAGGACACATCGGTTATGTCTCATAAAGATCATTCGCTTGCATCAACAGTAGAAAATGACAGAAAATATGCTAAAAGGAACGAAATCATTCTATGCTCTGTCTGTGGAGTTGAATTAGCAAGAAAGAAACTAAAAAAGCATAAACGTAATGCTCACACTCCGCCGCCGAACCAAAATTCACTCGAAAATACATTAAAAACAGCAAACTCAAACCCTCTTATTAGAAAAATCAAAAATGAGTTACGGAGCGACATAAAACAGTTGAAGAGTATCCCGTTGGAATATCAAGCCAGCGTTTATGCCAAGATGGAAAGGGAAAAACGCGCCCAGCAAGATATTAAAAGACTAGAGCAACTTCAAACACTAAAATCAACGTCAAAAAAACTTAAGGAGGAGCTTCGAAAGGCAGTTACAGCGTCCGTTCGAGTAGTGTTGGAAAGAAAAATATCAGCATGTGATAAAGCCATAAAAAAAGCTCCTAAACCAAGGTGCAAATGGTCTCCTATCCTTCCAGGCTCTTTTGAATCAGGTAAGTAACTGTGCTAACTAACACTAGCTTCAAGTCAACCGCCCCAAAGCTACACTTCTGGCGCGATAACAATTAGAGAAAACAAAGAATGAAGAAAACCCTTAACGCTATTTTGTCAGTTTTATTAGTTGTAGCTCCATACACTCAAGCGCGACCACTCAGCCAAACTCAAGCACCTGAGCCAACATCTACAGATCTTTACTGCGAGACTATGTCCATCGCTTTTATTGAATCAATGCTCGACTACAAGCCACCAAGCTCTCCTGAGCATGCAAAACGAGTAACTGCAACTCAAGCTGAACTCTTGGAAACATGTAAATCCATGCCTACTGTAGGCGGGATAGAAAAAAAGCAACGGGATATGAAATTACAGGAGCTATCTCAGATTTCATGTCTTGGCATGGCTGACGGAATTACGACAGCGCAAGCGAGCAAGACAGAAGATCGTCTGCTTTACTCGAAACTAACTCAAAGTCGGCAATTCTTCACGAATGCTTGCAAATCCAACAGTAAGAAATTTCTAACTGACATAAAGAAGTACGGACCTTATCACGTTTTGAGCAAAACATATTGAGCTATTATGCTACCTAACTAATTAGCCATGTAGGGTGGGTCACTTGACCCACGCGTTACAACTTCCACCTCTCACCACCGCGTGGGGTTAAGCCAGTATTTGGCTTCCCCACAGAATATAGTCGCTTATAAACAAGCTTCTTATTCTGAGTGAAAACTCCACCCTACACAAACTGGTAAGAATGCTCATCAATGATACAATTTTTAATAACAAGGGTTTAGGTGACAATATTGCCAACATCCTATCTCAAACATTAAGTCACCAATAAGGATTTACCATGTCTTTTCTTAGCAAACTGAAAGGCGATAACGCACCGCTACCTCCTCAGCCATCAACAAAAGCGGTTGCTCTTGCGTGGTTGGGCGGTTTTCTAGCCATTGCCGCCGTTGCCTCACTGAATGATTTTCTTTCAGTTGCGTTGGTGCTTGGGTCGTTTGGCGCATCATGTGTATTAGTTTTTGGCTATCCTGACGTGCCATTTTCTCAACCAAGAAATGTAATTGCTGGCCATGTCATCAGCTCTCTAGTTGGCCTTGTATTTCTTTTTGCTTTTGGCCCACATTGGTGGTCTGTCGCGCTCGCCGTTGGCACAGCTATCGCGCTTATGATGCTTACTCGCACAGTGCATCCACCTGCTGGATCAAATCCAGTAATCGTGTTTTTAATGCAGCCAACTTGGGGCTTTTTACTGTTCCCAACATTAGTCGGTGCCTTGGTGTTGGTGGCTGTTGCACTGGTTTATAACAATGCAACCCGTGATGCAAAGTACCCAAAATACTGGTAGCCAAGTGGTGGGTCAGTTGTGACACACCACTTGTAATATCATTATCTGTCACTACCGCGTGGGGTTACCCCACCCTACTCAACTTAATTTAACACCTTAAAATGCGCACATATCGCACGCCTATTTTCAAGCTTATTGCATATGCTTGGGCTTCGCCCAACACGGCACTTGGCATATTACTAGGTCTTGTTATGCTCGCGCTTGGCGGCAGAGTGCGTATCGTGGCTGGAGTAGCTGAGTTTCACGGCGGCTGGATGGGGAGTTTCTTTGCCTCTCGTCCTCACCCATTTTGTTTTGGCGCAATCACAATTGGTCATGTCATTTTAGGCACATGCCACAAGGAACTTTACGCACTGCGAGCGCACGAACATGTGCATGTTAGGCAATATGAGCGGTGGGGAGTATTCTTTTTGCCTGCCTATGCGTTGTCTAGCCTGTGGGAAGTGTGTCGTGGCCGCAACGGGTACAGAAATAATTTCTTTGAAAGGCAGGCCTATGCAGAGGAAGATAAGCAAGTTTTGCCAGATAGACAGCACATCAGACGAAATATCTAACAATAGTCATTCCAAGTCGGTTGGGGCACTAGTGACCCACGCCGTGCAGTATTACCCGTGTTACTACTGCGCTAGGTTTAAACCCCACCCGACACAGCGACTACTCATGCGTTGTAACTATTAACAGCGTAACAATAAAGTGGATAAAGCGATGATGAAAAGTATGACACTTGTAGCAATCGGGCTACTGATGTCGTTTGCCGTTATTGCAGCGCCAGCCCCTTGGTACTTATGGAAAAGTAAGTTGGATGGTAGCGTATGGTGCACGCAAACTCCACCAGGTAAAGGCTGGGTGCAAATAGATGGGCCATATAAAGACGCGCATTGCAAAACAATTGGCCGTCCCGGTAAATAACAATCAAAGTGATGACGCTATTTAGCTCACCACGCTCCACATTAACAACGCCTATCTATACTTTTACAAACTCACCTTCGTCTGCGCCCGCCAACAAGGCTAGCAAGTCTTGACCTTTAAGCGCCAAGGCATAGCCTAATACGCCACTGCCGATGACCACTGCATCATAGTTGCGCACGCTTTTATCTACTAACACGCGTAGCGTTTCTGGTAAGGCGATGGGTGGCACTGCGCCGACCACATAACCTGTGGCTTCGGGTACTTCATCATATTCAGCCATGCGTAGTTTACGTTCGTCTAAATGCTTGCGCAGCACGCCCCAATCCGCACGACCTGCGCCCGCTACTGCGAGCAAAGTATATTGACCAGAATCTGCCTTGAATACCACGCTACGCACTACGGATGTTGGGTCTAAACCTTTGACTGAGAGTAAGGCTTCTAAATCACGGATAGGCTTACTGTCCTCGCTAAGTGGAATCTCTATAATCTCGAATGCAATATTTTTGGACTTGAGCAAATCGATAACGGGAGAATGTATATCAGTCATGTGAGATCCTTATAGCGAGGTATAAAAAGCTTATGTGATGGATGGTAGTGCGACTATCACTTTCAAAACACTTACAAACTTTTCAACATACTTACAAACACCCTAATAATTCGTATATTTGGCGTTGCTGCCCTTACATTTTTCTACTGGGTATTTTTTAGCATTTAAATCTATTTTTTTATTCGCTGCTTCTATTAAATCGATACCGCAAACTTCTGCAATCCGTAGCAGATACACTAAAGTGTCAGATAACTCCTGCCCCACCTGCTCTTTCGTCTGTGCATCTAACTGACGGCTTTCTTGCTCTGTCATCCATTGAAAATGCTCTACCACCTCGCCCGCTTCTACAATCATAGCCATAGCAAGATTCTTTGGTGAGTGAAACTGTGCCCAGTCTCGCTCCGTCACAAAATTATTTACTCTGGCTCTTAGCGCATCCAATGAGTCTGCCATGTTGTTTCCTTATGCGTCCGGTTTGTCTTTACGGTTTGAGCCTGCCACCATTTTGATTTCAAATAAACGGCATTCTAACGGGCCATTGAATAATGGTGTTTTTTTGCTCGGAGCAAGGCGCATGAGCTTAGGCATGCGCAAATCATTTGTGAGGAAATATGCATTCCAACCTGCAAATTTACGTTTTAGCGTTTCACCCATTTTTGGGTATAGCAATGTAAGCTCTTCATCCTCACCAATACGCACACCGTATGGTGGGTTAGCCACTAATACGCCGTGATCTGCTGGTGGTACAACGTCTAACATATCAACATGCGACACTTGCACCGCCTCTAGCAAACCTGCTGATTCTAGATTTTGCTTAGTGACACGTACTGCGCGTAAATCCATATCTGAGCCGTAGATTTTTTGGAAGCTGACTTTCTTCACTTTGCTCAAGGCTTGGTTTTTGATTTTCTTCCAAGTATCAGATTCAAACGTTTTTAGCTTTTCAAAGCCAAACTCACGTTTAATGCCTGGTGCCATATCGAGTGCAACCATGGCAGCCTCTAACAGAAAAGTACCACTGCCACACATTGGGTCTAGTAATGGCTGGCCTGCTTGCCAACCTGTGAGTTTTAAAATACCTGCAGCCAAGTTCTCGCGCAATGGCGCTTCAATACTTGCACCGCGATTGCCACGCTGGTACAACGCGGCGCCTGAGGTATCAACATAGTATTGATACTCGTCTGTGGTTAAATAGGCATGTATACGCACACTAGGCGTTTTAGTATCGATATAGGGGCGGCTACCTACCGCTAACCTAAATTTATCGCATACTGCATCTTTAATTTTTAGGGTGGCGAACTCTAGGCTTTTTAACGGGCATTTAACGCCTGTTACTTTTACCATGAAGTCATGCCTGACATCAAACCATTGTGGCCAGTTCATTTTATACGCAGCTTCAAACAAATCTTCTTCGTTCAAATATTTACCACGGCCTACTTGCCACAAAATACGTGTTGCGGTACGTGAGTTTAAATTGGCGGCATAACACACTGACCAATCACCATCAAAACTTACACCGCCATCGGTCACATTCACCACTTTTGCACTCACTTGTTTAAGCTCATCTGCAAGTAGTTGCTCTAAGCCGCGTGGGCATGTGGCAAAGTATCGGTTTGGCGCTTGTCTGCTTGTTTGGTTTTTGCCAGACTGGGCTTTGGGTGCGGACTGTTCACGCGTATTAGGTTGATTAACTGCCATAAATTAACGATCGCTTTTCATAAATATTCGGTTGTTGGTACTGTTGTTATTGTCTGCCAGTTTTTCTACAAACTGCAAAAATTCAATCTTGTGTGTTTTTTCTAATAATTTTGCATGATCACGCAGGGTGTTGAGGCGTAAATCTGCAACGCCTTGTTTAAAGCCAAACACCGCAATATTGCCTGGCTTGCCTGTGCGCAATATCAATACTTTGCTATTAAAACTCTGCTCGATTCGAGCTAGATATATGTCAAACTTTTTGTCGCTGCCCCATAAGTTAATCACAAACACACCATCCTCTTTTAAGGTATTGGCGCATTGATCAAAAAAATCTTGGCTACAAAAATTAGGTGGGATGCCATTACTATCAAACGCATCAATAAACAACACATCGGCAGCATTGAGATGCTCTTCCAAATAAACCAAACCATCGGCTTCTATCACTTCAAATCTATCGTCGTTTTCTGGTACAAAAAATTGATTTCTAGCCACTTGAATAATTCTAGGATTAATCTCCACCACCTTGCCAACAATCTCAGGACAATGTGCGTACACATACTTAGCCACCGAGCCGCCACCCAAGCCGATAGTGAGCATTTGTTTAACCTCACGGTGAAACAGCAAAAAACACATAATGGCGCGCGTGTAGGTGAGTTCTAATTCAAATGGCTCTCGAATACGCATGGCACTTTGCACAGTGGCAGAGCCTAAATGTAATGCACGTACCCCGTTGATTTCACTCACATCCACTGCATCATTCAGCGCAGCATTCGCGAAGCCGCGCAGCATTTTCTTAGCAGCACTAAACACTAGGCCGCCTCTACTTCGTTTTCATCATCAGCAACCGCTACGTCGGCTACTACCGCTTCATTTTCTAACACGTGCAGGAATTTAGTGCGTAAATCCATCATTAACGTATCTACTTCTTGCACTTGCAAACTCACGCGCGTGCCAGTTTTTAGCTCTGGTAAGCCATACACTTTAGTCATATAAGGCAAGTTATCCAAGCGTACTAAATTTTCTCGCCATACTGTGGCATGAATCTCTTGTACGTTTTCTTGAATTAAATACTGCAAACACCAATAGCGTTCCATACGAATTTGGAACTCGCTATACGCTTTGTAAGTGAGCTCGAAGTTACGCATATGCGTGGTGAGTGCATCACTATTTTGTGGATAAACTGGCGGCTGATTTTGCACCACACTCATGATTTGCCGCTGATTGATTAAATCAACGGCACGACGTAATGGAGAGGTACTCCATGAGTACTGAGCAACGCCCAAACCTTGATGTGGTTCAGCTTTGGTGGTCATATACACCTTACCACCGCTTTGTGCACGATACAAACCTGGCACCTGACTACTTGCCAATAACGCGCCCCATTGGCTATTGGCCTCAATCATCAACTCTGCCACTAGCTTATCCATCGGTGAGCCACGATGGCGCCCGACTATGCTTACCTTGCCATCATTCACATAAAAATTGTAATCCACTTGCGGCGGTTTCGTTGGGTCATACTTGCCACGCGCTTTTTCTAAGGACTCTGCCAAGTTGAATAGAAATAATAATTTAGACCAATATGGATGACCGCTATCGGCAGCTAACGTGGTTTCATTAAAGTAAGGCTCTAACACATCATGACGTAGGTTTTCTGCTACTCTAATCAGCTCAACTTTGCTATGTCGCTGTGCAATCGTAAAGTCTGGGTTCACATGCAAGTACATCGATAACACTGGCTTAATCTGCCCTGCATCTAGGCTGAATGGCCTAATCGCAGACTCAGGCAACATGGTGATTTTGTGGCCAGGCATATAAACGGTAGATAAGCGGTGCATGGCGGCAACATCTAGCTCGCTATCAATATCAATCCCCAATGCTGGTGCAGCAATATGAATACCCACACACATCACACCATCATCAAGCTGACGCATAGAAAACGCATCATCAATTTCTGTGGTCGTGCTGTCATCAATACTAAAAGCCTCAGCCTCTGCCATTGGTAAATCAAAGCTGATATCTGCCGGCATAGCCGACATTTGCATATCGGTAAAGTCAGTACCTTTAGCAAAATACTCACGCAAAAAAGCACCTAAGTGGTAATCATGCACAGATGGAATTGCACCGCATGCATGTAAGAGTTTAAGGTGGCTTAAATGCAATGCGCCAGCAGCAGTATCTAGTACTTTGTACTCAAACGCGTTTTTATCAGGCTCGTATAAAAGCATGTCGCGTTTTTGCATGATCTCTTCAGGCATAGTCAGGGCTTTTAGTTGCTCCACATACCCTGCCATTTTTTCTGCTAACAGGCGTTTCTTTTCAAGCCCAGCCAGCGCTGCTTTTAAAATATCGGCTGGCGCCGCTTTATAGCGCCCTTTGCCCTTACGGTTAAAATACACAGGGGCGCTATGTAAGCGAATCGCAATGGCAGCGGCCTCTAAATGTGTAGGTTTTTTACCGTAATATTCTTGGGCAAAATCTTCAAAATTAAATTCTGACTCGCCGCAGCATTCCCACAAAAAATCAAGCTCCAACTTTTCAGCTTCAGCTTGTGCTGTTTCTAAAAATCCTGACAATGGCGCCTCAAAACGCAACAACACATTAGCGGCCTTGATTTTGCTCCGCTTACCGCTCACTGACTCAATTTGCATCGAGCTTTCAGCCTCGCTCATAATGCTTGCAACTTTAAAACTACCGTCTTCTTCGTAAAATACGTTCATTCAATTTTTTCTATTCCTAATATAACCGCAATGATACATGAGCCAGCCCATGATTTACTGCAAAAATTGTAACTTTAAGTAAGCTAAAACATCTAAAATGCACCTTATGAGAAAACTGAATTTTGATAACCGCTTTTGCAGAGAACTCCCTAGTGACCCTGTCACCACGAACTACACGCGCCAAGTAAAAGGTGCACTGTGGTCTAGCGTGATGCCAACACCTGTCAAGGCGCCTGCACTGATGGCTTATTCAAGTTCAGTGGCTGAAATGCTAGGGTTGACTGATGCAGATATGCACCATCCTGACATGATTAATACGCTAGGCGGCAATCAACTGTTAGATGACATGCAGTCTTACGCGACTTGCTACGGCGGCCACCAATTTGGCAATTGGGCAGGTCAATTAGGTGATGGCCGTGCAATATTGCTAGGCGAACTAATACATGAAAACAAACGTTTTGAGCTACAACTCAAAGGCGCTGGTGAAACGCCCTACTCACGACGTGCCGATGGCCGTGCTGTTTTAAGATCATCACTGCGTGAATTCTTATGTAGTGAAGCAATGCATTACTTAGGCGTGCCAACAACGCGCGCATTAAGCCTTGTCAGCACTGGTGACCAAGTGGTTCGCGATATGTTTTATGACGGTAACCCACAAATGGAGCAAGGCGCGATTGTATGCCGTGTGGCACCATCGTTTACGCGCTTTGGACATTTCGAGTTACTTGCCAGCCGTGGCGAGCAAGCGTTATTAAAAAAACTGATTGGCTTTACGATAGACCGAGATTTTACCGACTGGCTTCAACAACAGCCACTCACATTATCAATAGATGAGCCATCAGCTGAATTAATCGAAGCGTGGTTTACAGAAATATGCGAACGCACGGGCCGCATGATTGCACACTGGATGCGCGTGGGCTTTGTGCACGGCGTAATGAACACCGACAACATGTCGATTCTTGGCCTCACCATTGATTACGGCCCTTACGGCTGGGTTGATAATTTTGACCCAGGCTGGACACCAAACACAACCGACGCACAAGGCAGACGTTATTGCTTTGGCAGACAGCATGACATTGGGCGCTGGAATTTAGAACGCCTCGCCGACGCACTATCTACCCTACTGCCTGATGCTGTAGGCTTAAATCACGCACTAGACCAGTATGAAGCGGTATACACGCAAAGCTTAATGGATTCGCTAGTAGGAAAGTTTGGCCTTGATGCTTGGCAAGATGACGATGGCGAATTAATTAACCGCTGCTTTGAGCTCATGACCCGAGCAGAAGTAGACATGACGCTATTCTTTACGCATTTACCACATATCAATTTAGCCAAGCCTGACATTGCTGACTTGAAAGTTGCGTTTTATACCGAACAAGGCTATTTGAACTTTGAGCAAGACTTTAATGACTGGTTAGCACAATACGCCAAGCGCATTTTGCAAAGCAACGAGTCTAATGAAAACAGACATACCCGCATGGCAAGCTTTAACCCACGCTATGTATTGCGCAACTACCTAGCACAAGAAGCAATCGATTTGGCCGAACAAGGCGATACCAGTATGATAGAAACCCTGCTCAAGCTATTGCAAAATCCGTATACCAAACAAGCTGAAATGGAAAAGTTTGAAGAAAAACGCCCAGATTGGGCAAGACATAAAGCGGGTTGTTCCATGCTTTCTTGCAGTTCATAATGCTCCTCTATCGCTCATCACAATCATCCATGAAGATACAACAAATTTTTACTGATGCCGGACTAAGGTCAACCAAAGCACGCATTGCTGTCTTAAATGTACTAACAAATGCAAATAGCGCACTGAGCCACTCAGAAATTCTGGAACAAATGTCCAGCCAAAAAGAGTTTGACCGTGTCACGATTTATCGCGTACTAGATTGGCTCACCGAGCATCATTTAATCCATAAAATCTCTGGTGAAAATCGTGCATGGAAATTTCAGTTCTCGCAAAGTAGCTATACACCCGTTGAATCAAGTTCTAATAAAAAGCAGTTCCTTGCTAGCCTGCATCAGCATGCTCACTTACACTGCACATCCTGCGGAAAAGTTACCTGCATACATGAATTAAAACCGCAATTTCCCAAGCAAGTTTTAGCGCAATATCATGTGGAATCTATTGATATCAATATTAAAGGCTTATGCCTAGATTGCAATACTGCACACCAGACACATTGAGAATCGCAACAAAATGCAATTAAGTTGCATTTTATGCACTTAATCAATAAAATTAGTTTCAGAGGTATGTTAGGCATGCTTAATTACATAGCACTAACGCCAAACCAATAAACCATTATTGTCGCGAACACAAACACACCCAACAATATAATCAAAAAGACAGAATCAAATGGATAAACGCATTCCCGTTACACTACTCACCGGTTTTTTAGGGTCAGGCAAAACTACGCTACTCAATCAATTACTGAGCGACCCCAAAATGCATGACTCTGCAGTCATCATTAACGAGTTAGGTGAAACGGGCTTAGATCATATTTTAGCAACGCAGGTAGAGAGTGAGCATATTGCTGACAACACAGTGTTATTAAACTCAGGCTGCATCTGCTGTAGCCTAAAAAATGAGCTTGCCGATACGATGCGCGACCTGTTTTTCAAGCGAGCTTTGCAAGCAATTCCGCAATTTAACCGTTTGGTGATAGAAACAACAGGCATGGCTGACCCCGGCCCTATTTTGGGTAACTTAATGAACGAACCAGTCATTGAATCCACATTTAGGCTAGATGCCGTTGTGGTCACAATTGATAGCGTTTATGGCTTAAAGCAGTTGCAAGACAACATAGAAGCACTCAAACAAGCCGCCGTGGCAGATGTACTTCTGCTCACAAAAACAGATATCGCGAATAGTGATGAAATTAAAGCACTTCAAGAAAAACTCGCTGAAATTAACCCTGGTGCTAGCCAGCATTTAATTCAGCATGGTGAGATCGACCCAGACAGCATCGTTGATGTTGGCTTATTTGACCCCACAGGTAAAACCGCAACCCCTCAACGCTGGTTACGCACACCAAGCAAGGCCAGCCAGCCTAAAGGAATGTTGCCACAAGCAGCACACCAAGATGGCATTACCAGCTTTACCGTCACCATGCCAAAACCACTGAATTGGCGTGACCTTAAACCTGTCATTCTGAAACTATGCCAAACACACGGCAGTAAACTACTGCGTCTAAAAGGCATTATTCATGCAGAAGATCAGCCAGCACCGCTCGCGATTCATGCAGTGCATTTTACGCCCTATCCTCCAACCTTACTCGAAGGCTGGGATGAGGATGAAGCTATGTCTAGAATCGTGATCATCGGTAAAGATATCGACGAAAGTGAAGTGAGAAAAGCACTGATGCAGGTTTAACCTAAATTAAATCTCAATTCAGTTAAACCTAAACTAAGCTTAACCTGTGCAGTATTCAAGCATCTAATTTTGATTAGCGCAGTGCTTAGTTTGAATGCTCACGCTGACTTGGCTTACGCTGTGTAGGGCGCGCAATTAAAGGGGATTTCAACGGCACTGTCTTCCAGTTTGGCTTAAGTGGCGTCATCCCCACCACCCGTTTTTTTGCAACAATAAAATACACACCGCCGATTGCTGAAAACCACTTAGCGCCTAACTTGTGCATAAAACCAAAGCGATGATGCCAAGGCTCTTGCTCAAGTGGTGGGATGTGACAACACATCTCAACCGACACTACCTCAAAGCCCAACAACGCCAGCCAGTCTTTTAATCGGCCTAAGCCAATGAAACTTCCACTCCATGGAAACGGCTTAACGGTAGCCCCTTGTTTATGTAACAGGTTTCTAAAAAATAACGCCACACCCCATAAGCTCAGTGGATTAAAACCCGATATCAACAAATGTCCCTCTGGCATCATCACGCGCTCAGCTTCACGCAGGGTTTGATGCGGCCGCTCACTGAACTCAAGTCGATGCGGCAAGATCAATAAATCTAAACTCGCATCCGCAATAGGCAGAAAATCATCGCTGCAATACAAATGTGTGAACTCAGGAGATGAAACATACTCTGTAGACTTATATCGATGAGCAATACGAGAATTACGCAGCAAGTCCATTTGCAAACAACCCACTTGCAGCGCGTTAAACCCAAACAAATCAACAACTGCTTGATCGTACAGCGTCTGCTCTTCTTGCTGTAAGTAACGACCAAGCGCTGAATCTAGCCATTGATACTCTGGATGCAATGATATTAATCTATTCAGTGGCTGGCTCATGGCGTTGGTGTCATTTTAATTGCATTAAAATTTAACTAAATTTTACTAAAGTAATATACTTAAACAGATGATAGACGATATACAACGCCAATTACAAATTATTCCAATCCCAGCTTTTAAGGATAATTATCTTTGGCTTATCCATAACAATCACAAAGCCATCGTTATCGACCCAGGCGATGCTGCTCCGGTCATTCATGTATTAAAAAAGCTTAAGCTTGATTTACAAACTATCTTAATTACTCATCACCATCAGGATCATATTGGTGGTGTTGATGTATTGTTAGAAGCATATCCTGATGTAAAAGTTTTTGCCCCTAAACTAGAGCCGTATGCATTTAAGCACGAGCCTGTTAAAGAACCAGATACCGTTTATTTAGGTGATTGGATAAGTAGAGCTAAGGTAATCGATGTACCAGGACATACACTAGGTCATATCGCTTATTACATTGAACATGCGGAACAACAATGGCTATTTTGCGGCGATACCTTGTTTGGCGCAGGCTGTGGTAGATTGTTTGAGGGCACGCCAGCACAAATGATGTCATCACTACAAAAACTCGCAGCACTGCCAGCTAGTACGCAAGTGTACTGTACCCATGAGTACACATTGCACAACATCAACTTTGCACTCACGCTAGAACCCACAAACAAAACACTGATTAAGCGCCATCAGGACGCCACAAAACTAACCCAATCAGGGCAACCAACCCTGCCTTCAACCATTGCGATAGAACTTGCAACCAACCCTTTTCTACGTTGTGATGCTGCAGAAATTCAATCCTCTTTATTCCTTGAAAAACCGACTACACTACAAACGTTCACAAAAACAAGAGAACTTAGAAACTCATATTAATCATGAAGATAGAGAATATTCATCAAGTAATTTACAGTGATTTTAACTTGACTAATCGAGCTCACGTTCGTTACTATGTTGCATTATGATGAACAAGAGCGTTTTTATGGGTACTCAATTTTTTTTACGCATTGGTCAATCCATCAAAACTTCTGACGCTCTATCACGCACGCTTCATCCAAAGCTATTCATCAGCGTCTTCGCGGCTGCAATCATGTTCAGCGCAGCATTGCATGCAGAGCAAAACACCATATCTAACGTGGCCGGCGATGAGATTATTATTTTCGCTGACGACACGTTTAAACCAGTCGTTAGAGATTTAGGCAGCAAACCAGAAGTCAGCAAAGAACTACAAAGCCAAAAAAACACCCGTGGTGGACGCCTCGCTGATAACTTAGAAATCACCATCAAAGATAACAAAGTGAATAGTGCTGACGAAACCAGCACAACATTATTCGACCAGCAAGCAACGCAACATGACGACCTTTGGCAGCGTATCAAAAACGGCTACGCAATGCCTGACTCAACATCAGCACTCACCAACAAGCATGAAGACTGGTACAGCTCACGCCCTGACTATGTGCAACGCATGGTAGAACGTAGTCAACGATACTTATTTCATATTGTAGAAGAAGTTGAAAAACGCGGCATGCCTACCGAGGTTGCACTACTGCCAATGATTGAAAGTGCCTACAACCCTAAAGCGTATTCAAAAAGCAGCGCTTCTGGTATTTGGCAATTTATCCCGTCAACAGGTAAGCATTTTGGGTTAAAACAAAACTGGTGGGTAGATAATAGACGTAACATCACCATGGCTACAGATGCTGCCCTCACCTACCTGCAAAAATTACACGCGATGTTTGGTGCTTGGGATTTAGCACTGGCCGCATACAATGCAGGTGAAGGTACAATAGGACGAGCCATTGAACGCAACAGAAAACTAGGCTTACCTACGGACTACGAAAGCCTGACACTGCCAGACGAAACCAGAAACTACGTACCAAAACTACAGGCGGTCAAAAACTTAATGACGCACCCAAGTAACTATGGTCTTAAGATTCCAACCATTGCCAACACGCCTTATTTTGCAAAGGTAACAGCGCCAGCACGTATTGATACACATCTCGTTGCTAAGCTTGCTGAAATCAACCATGAAGAGTTTCTTGCGCTAAATCCAAGCTATGACCGCCCTCTTATCAACAGCGAGCATGAAAGCCTAGAATTATTACTGCCTATCATGGCAGCACAAACCTTTAGAACAAACTTGGCTAACTATGAAAAACCTTTAGTTAACTGGCAAACCTATCAGGCAAAACGCGGTGAGCGTATGGATACAATCGCCAGTAAGTTTGGTATCAACTTAGCGCAGCTTAGAGATGTTAACGACCTCTCTTCACAAGCTAAAATGAAAAAAAGTACGACCTTATTAGTCCCCAAAGCTGATGATAATGAAAACACACCGCTCACTGTCATTGAAGATAATAGCGTCGACATTGAACCATCATCTAAGCAAACCGTCACACACAAGGTTAAAAAAGGTGAGGTGATGCAATCTATTGCTAAATACTACGGCGTCAGTGTTAAGCAAATATTAGCAGCCAACTCGTTACGAAATAGTAAAGTAAAAGCTGGGCAAGTATTAAGTATTGAAGTTGCAGATGCAAAAAACTCAGATAACACTAAAAAATCTGCCAGTAAAAGCAATGCTTCAGACAAGAAAAAAACTTATATTGTTAGGCGTGGTGATACATTACACAGTATTGCGGAGAAATTTGATGTTGCTGTGGCTGACCTTAAACGTTGGAATAAAAAATCGTCTAGCCATATCAAACCTGGTGCAAAGCTTATCATCCAATAACGACATGATACTAAATAAACACAGTCATAGATAAAGACCGTCAATGTCTCCATTATTGTTAAACCTAAACATTGCGATTAGCCTATCACTAGCCTTGTTGATCGCAGGGTGCAGTTCCTCCACCGACAAACAAAGTCAGATTGATTACAACGTTAGCTCCCCGCAGGTTTCAGGCGGTACACTGATCAATGCAATGACCGGCGAGCCTAGCGGCTTAATTTCGATGATTGCAGGGGAATCCGCTTCATCGGCAATCAGTAGCAACATATTTAATAGCTTATTGAAATACGACAAAAACCTTGAGCTAGAAGGTGACCTTGTCGAACATTGGGACATTTCTGCAGACCAAAAGACCATTACATTTAAGCTTAAGCCAAATTTAAAGTGGGCAGACAAAAAACCGCTCACTAGTGCAGATGTACTGTTCACATGGCAAGCCGTGACCGATGAGAAGAATGCCAGCCCATACGCATCAGACTTCTTGCTGGTAAAAAAAGCAGAAACACCCGATGCACAAACATTTCGTGTCAGTTATGAACAAGCTTATGCGCCAGCACTAGATAGCTGGGCTGGGCTACAAATATTGCCAAAACATCTGCTTGAGGGCAAAGATCTGCACACGACAGCATTTGCTCGCAGCCCAGTTGGTAGCAACTATTACAAATTAGATAGCTGGAATCACGGCGAACATCTCAAACTTTCTAGAAATGCCAACTCTGTACTTGGACCCGCCCAAATCGACAATCTGATTACACGGATTATTCCTGACAATTCCGCACAGTTCTTAGAGTTAATGGCCGACAACATCGACCTAATGGGTTTAGACCCGATTAAATATTCAAGAATTATCCCGGCTCGCCCAGAGTTGCAAAAGAAATTAGCGCTATATAAAGAGCTTGGCAACAGCTATACCTATATGGGCTTTAATCTGAAACACAAACCTTTTGATGACGTACGTGTGCGCCGTGCTATCAATTACGCCATCGACAAACAAGAAATCATCGATGGTGTTTATTTGGGGCTAGGTATTAACATTGCCTCGCCTTATAAGCCAGGCACACGCTGGAGCAATCCTGCCCTAACGCCCTATCCTTACGATCCTGCTAAAGCACGTGCATTGCTGAAAGAAGCTGGCTTCACAGACACTAATAACGATGGCACTTTAGAGCGTGATGGCAAACCGTTTAGCTTTGAAATCATCACAAACCAGAACAAAGAGCGTGAAAAATCTGCTGTATTGATTCAACGCAGACTGAAAGAAGTAGGCATTGACGTCCAAATTCGCGCCATAGAATGGGCGAGCTTCATCAGCCGCTTTATTAAAACCGGTGATTTTGATGTTGTAGTGCTGGGCTGGGGCTTAGGTTTAGACCCTGACCAATACAACATCTGGCACTCTAGCCAGCAAGCGCCTGGGCAATTTAACTTTATCGGTTACAACAACCCTAAAATTGACAAATTGCTTGAACAAGGCAGGCTAGAACTTAACCCAGATAAACGCATGGAAATTTACCATCAGTTCTCAGCAACCTTATTAGAAGACAGCCCCATCATCTATTTGTCCGCAGGCTACGGCTTAACCGCCATTCACAAACGAGTCAAAGGCATTGATGACCCAGCACCACCTGCTGGTATCGGCCATAACTCACAAGATTGGTACATCCCGCAATCTTTAAGAAGAAACGAAATTAGCGCACATTAACAACTATGTTTAAATACCTAATCAAACGTGTTTTGTGGATGATACCGATGCTGATTGGCATCAGCCTAATCTCATTTTTCATCATGCATTTAGCGCCTGGTGACATCACCAACAATGAATCAGCTTTTAACCCAAAAGCCAGTGAAGAGTCACGTCAAAAACTGCGTGAAATGTACAATCTAGATAAGCCAATCATTGTTCAGTACGGTTTGTGGTTAAAACGAATGGTTACATTGGATTTTGGTAAATCATTCGCCTCGCATCAAAAACCCGTGTTTTGGCAAACAAAAGATGCTGATGGCAACATCACTGAGGGGCTCATACAGCAAGCCTTACCCATTACGCTGATGATTAATCTGCTAGGCCTTGCCATCACTTTATCGCTGGCAATCCCCCTCGGCATCATCGCCGCGCATAAATATCAAGGCTGGCAAGACCGATCAATTACCCTGTTTAATTTCATTGGTTTTTCAATTCCGGGCTTTTGGTTATCGCTATTGCTGATGTACTGGCTGGGCGTAGTCAACAACTGGTTTCCAATCTCGGGCATGCACAGCCTCAATTACGACACATTAGATACTTGGGGCAAAGTAAAAGACACGTTTAGTCATTTATTCTTACCGGTCGTCATTCCATCCATCACCGGTCTTGCAGGCATCACTCTATTTGTTAAAAATGGCATGCTAGACGTGCTTCAACAAGATTACATCACCACAGCTCGCGCTAAAGGCTTAGGTGAGCGCAAGGTGGTTTACACGCATGCTTTACGCAATGCTTTATTGCCACTTATCACAATTATTGGGCTCTCCATCCCAGGCCTGATTGGCGGTTCTGTTATTGCAGAAACTATCTTCGCAATTCCAGGCATGGGTAAGTTATTTTACGATGCAGTACTGATGCGAGACTTTCCAGTGGTCATGGGTATACTCACGATAGGCTCAGCGCTAACATTGATTGGTAACTTACTTGCAGATGTAGCCTACGCATGGGCAGACCCACGTGTACGTCGTGGCGTAGCAAAGGCTTAACCGTATTTAAGGTTTAATAAAGATGAGCATGCAAACAGATCTCTTTAAAAAAGCATTATCTAACCCACTTTCATTAGCTGGTTTCATCATTATCGTATGCGTATTCCTGCTATCAATGCTCGCCCCTATCGTCGCACCATACGACCCTAACTACATTGATGTAAAAGCAATCTTGCTAGAGCCCTCTATGCAGCATTGGATGGGAACAGATGGGCTTGGACGTGATGTGCTTAGCCGTATGCTGTATGGCGGCCGTATTTCGCTGCTAGTGGGCCTTGTAGCGGTTGGCATCTCGACTGCGATTGGTATATTACTTGGTGCACTCGCTGGCTTTTATCGTGGCTGGGTAGACACATTCATTATGCGTATCGTTGACGTCATGCTCTCGATCCCTAGTTTCTTTCTAATCCTAGCCGTCATCGCATTTCTAACCCCCTCTATAATCAACATCATGATTGTGATTGGCCTCACCTCATGGATGGGCGTCACAAGGCTAGTCCGTGCAGAATTCCTAAGTTTAAATGAACGTGAATTCGTGATGGCGTCGCGCACATTAGGTGCAAAAAACACCAGGCTCATCTTTACGCACTTACTGCCTAACAGCCTGACGCCTATTATTGTCAGCGCAGTACTAGGCGTGGCAGGTGCAGTACTCATGGAATCGGGACTAAGCTTTTTAGGTTTAGGTGTGCAAGCACCGCAAGCCTCATGGGGCAATATATTAACTGACGGTAAAGAATATATTCAATTCGCTTGGTGGCTATCCTTGTTTCCTGGATTAGCGATTTTAATTACCGTGTTAGGTTATAATCTGCTTGGTGAGGGTTTGCGTGATGCACTAGACCCACGAAGTGGAACAAATCATTAATTCCGCCTATCAATCCAATCTAAGCCATCTCGCAACTATCGAGTTTAGCAGGCGCTAAACCACCCCCTCCTCTAATGACAAGTAAATAGGAAATAACTATGGGATTCTTAGCTGGTAAAAAAGTACTCATCGCGGGCTTATTAAGTAACCGCTCAATCGCTTACGGCATTGCCGCTGCAATGAAAAGAGAAGGCGCTGAACTCGCATTCACTTATCAAGTTGACAAACATGAAAAACGCGTTGCAGACTTAGCCGCAGATTTTGATTCAAAAATTGTGTTGCCATGTGATGTTGCAGAAGACGCGCAAATCGATGCACTATTCCCTGCGCTAGCGAAACACTGGGATGGTTTAGATTCATTAGTGCACTCTGTTGCCTTTGTACCAAAAGTCGCACTTGCTGGCGACTACCTCGAGGCTGTTGACCGCGAATATTTCCGTATTGCACACGACATTAGTTCATACAGCTTCTCAGCACTGGCTAAAGCCGCCTACCCTATGATGGAAGGTCGTAAAGGCAGCCTATTAACACTGAGCTACCTAGGTGCAGAACGCACAATGCCAAACTACAACGTCATGGGCTTAGCTAAAGCAAGTTTAGAAGCCAATGTACGCTATTTAGCACAAAGTTTAGGCCCACGTGGCATCCGCGTTAACGCGGTGTCTGCAGGCCCGATTAAAACGCTTGCAGCGTCAGGTATTGCAGACTTTGACAAGATGATTGGCTTTAACGAGAAGCATGCAGCATTACGTAGAAATGTCACGATCGAAGAAGTAGGTAATGCCTCAGCATTCCTATGTAGCGACCTAGCATCTGGTATTACTGGTGAAATCACGTACGTAGACGGTGGTATGAACATTACGGCTGCTGGCAGCATTGATTAAATGCTATTAGTGTCGTTATAAATCACCGACACTACTCAACAACAAAAAAGGCACCTAAGGTGCCTTTTTTGTTACCTACTGCGTATGCATTACCAACCCCATTCGCAGGGGTCAGTCAGCATCTCATTAGTTATTAGTATTCTCTAATAGCAAACGTTGATTCACAGTCACTTTAACCTTTTCACGTAATGATTGTTTATACGCTGCCATATATTCATCGGATAACACTTGGTTAAGCTCAGCTTTAGCAGTGTTCACTGATTCAGCATCCGCAATACTTGATGTATCGACCTCAACCACTTTCACAATCATATAGCCCAACTTGCTGTCTGCTAATCCAGAATAAGCTGGTAATTTGCTCACATCCGTTTTAAACACTTGCGTCATTGCAAGCTGTGTCAAGCCTTGTGCATTTTTACGGTCTACCATTACTTCAGGAATCCAATCCAGCGTATCCACAGAGCCGCCTGCACGCAAAGCTTTCAAAGCTTCTTCACCTTTGGTCACAGCTAACTTTGCAGCAGCCTCAAGCTTAAGCAAATCTTCAATACCTGCTTTTACAGCATCAAATGTTTTTGCTGCTGATGGCTTATAGTCAAGCACCCGTGCTGACACTAGATTATTAGGTGATACCTCAACAGCTTCTGTATTACGACGCTCTTTTAAAGACTCTTGAGAGAAGATTAAACCAACGATTTTATCGCTCTTAAAGAACTTAGCCGCATCTTCACGTGACATCCATCCAGAAAGCTGCACCTGTCCACCGAACATCTTCGCCGTTGGTGCCAAGCTATCAGATTGCTCATAAACCGCATTGCTAAAGCTTTCCGCTTTCTCAATAAACTCAGCTTGCGCTTTTTGGAAAATCAATTCGCCTTTAATCTGCGGTTTCAAACTTTCAAAATCAGAACTTTGACCTGAAACTTCCGTCAGTTTAATAATATGGTAGCCAAATTCAGACTCTACCAAATCACTAACCTCATTCACCTTCATACTAAATGCCGCTTCTTCAAATGGCTTAACCATCGCACCGCGGCCAAAACTACCCAAGTCACCACCTTTAGTGGCAGAACCAGGATCTTGTGAGTTTTTAATTGCTAACTCTTCAAAAGACTTAGGATTCTTTTTGATAGTTGCTAATAAAGCTTGGGCCTTATCCTTAGCCTCTTGCTTTTGTTCTGGCGTTGCATTCACACCAAAACCAATCAAAATATGGCTAGCACGTCTTTGTTCGTTACCTTTAAATTTAGCTGCATTCTCATCGTAGTAACGCTTCACATCCGCATCATCTACTTTAATACCAGGCACTAAACTACTTGCAGATAGCAATAAGAATTCAATTTTAACTTGCTCAGGATCACGCAACTTATCTTTATGTTTTTCGTAGTATGCTTTTACTTCAGCTGGGTCAACCTTCACTTGATCAAGAAAATCTTTAGTTTTAAGCTCAGACACAGTGACCAGACGTTTTTGATTCAACAACTTTAATGTTTTGTCTGCACGTGCGGTTGAAATAAAACCAAGCTTAGTAATGCCATCTTGTGCTTGCTGTGCCAATAAACTAGCGCGAATCTCAGCTTCAAATTTCTTCGGTGTGTATCTGTTTTGCTGTAACAGCTCATCATACAACTCTTGAGAAAATTTACCGTCCTTTTGGAACGATGGCATCGCTGTAACATAGGTAGCTAAATGCGCATCACTAATTTTATAGTTAGCTTGTTGAATTTCTTTTTCTAGCAACTGCTCATTAATTAATTGGTCTAGCACCATTGCTTTTACTTGTGGACTATCTAATTGCGCTTGATCTACTTTACCCTCGTTTTGCATACGAGTACGTAAGCTTTGCATTGCATTTGAATAAGCCTGCACAGAGATCTCACTACCATCAACTTTCGCTATCGCAACATTATTGCCAGCATCACTCAAATAAGAGTCAATTCCAAATAAAGCAAAAGGAATCGTAATTAAAGCCAATATCGCTTTACCAACCCAGCCTTTAGCCACAGAGCGGATACTATCTAACATAAAGTTCTCTTCTTAAAATATGCACTAAAATCATTAAAAAAGTAAAAGGTCACAATTGATCAAAAATCAATTGCAAACGAAAGGCCATTAATATATCACAAGTTATACTTGAAACATTAGCCGAGTGAGTGATGACAAGCGATTAGCAAAACAAGTTCATGATAACTTGCTGCTAATTCAGCATCTTAATTAAAGAAATAAGCGCTAATAGAAATAAAAAAAGCGAGCCATGAAGGCTCGCTTTTTTGTTTGGCGGAGTGGACGGGACTCGAACCCGCGACCCCCGGCGTGACAGGCCGGTATTCTAACCAACTGAACTACCACTCCATAAACTCAGTACATTATTCACATAACAATATACTAAATACTTGCGCTTTTAATCATTACAACCATCTAACTATTGTAAAATTTTCACAAAATAAAGAGTGCCTAAACTACTAGCACTCTCAATTTATAAAATTAAAAACGGCTTAGTCACATTACATCATCGTTGGTTTTTGGTGGGTGCTAACGGGGTCGAACCGCTGACATTCGCCTTGTAAGGGCGACGCTCTACCAACTGAGCTAAGCACCCTGCATCACCAACGAAGACGCTAGTTTACAGCATCTTTAAGCGCTTTACCAGCCCTAAATTTAGGAGAATTTGCAGCTTGAATTTTAATTGTCTCACCTGTACGTGGATTACGGCCGTTGCGAGCCTCACGTTTACCTACATAAAACGTACCAAAGCCAATCAATGTTACTAGATCACCTTTTTTTATTGCTTTTGTTATTGCAGCAGTTGTTGCATCTAGCGCGCGACCAGCAGCAGCTTTTGAAATACCTGCGGCACTAGCAATGTCGTCAATTAGTTCTGATTTATTCACGTGTAATCCCCTCTCAAGGTTTATTAAATAAAAAACTTCGGCAAACTGTCTGGGTAACAAAACACCCGTATCAGCTTTATATCAAGCCAACAAAGACTATGTCAAGCTTTTATGCGGTTTATAGCGCACTTATTTTTTAATGCTTTGTTGTTTCAATTACTGCATCTGGATTTTCTTTTGATTTATCAGCAGGTTGAACCTCTTTTGCAACATTATCGTTAGCATCTCCCCCTTCAGGCAATGGTACAGGTTTTGAAGCCAACGCCAATGCTAATACATCATCAATCCATTGAACCGGATGGATATCCAAATGGTTTTTAATGTTCTCAGGAATATCTGCCAAGTCTTTCACATTCTGCTGTGGAATCAGCACTGTTTTAATGCCGCCACGATGCGCAGCCAATAGCTTCTCTTTTAAGCCACCGATCGGCAACACTTCTCCACGCAAGGTGATTTCACCAGTCATAGCAACATCTGCACGGACAGGAATTCCAGTTAAAATTGAAACTAATGCTGTTGTAATGGCGATACCAGCACTTGGCCCATCTTTAGGTGTTGCGCCTTCAGGAAAGTGAATATGAATGTCATGTTCTTCATAAAAGTTACCTGCGATCCCCAAACGCTCAGCCCTGCTACGCACAACACTCATCGCTGCTTGTGTAGATTCTTTCATCACATCGCCCAGCTTACCTGTTGTCGTGGTTTTACCTTTACCAGGCAATAATACCGCCTCAATTGTCAGCAACTCACCACCCACAGATGTCCAAGCCAAACCTGTTACCTGACCAACTTGATTCTCTTTTGCGGCAACACCAAAATCATAACGTTGAACACCAAGATACTTATCAAGATTTTTTGGTGTCACGTTGATTTTTTTAGGTGCTTTTGCACCTTGCTTCGCTTTAGTCGTGAGCAATTCTTTTACCACTTTACGGCAAATTTTAGCGACTTCTTGTTCCAATCTACGCACACCAGCTTCACGTGTATAGAAACGCACAACATCACGAATTGCCGGCTCAGAAATATGCACCTCCAGGTCTTTCAAACCGTGAGATTTAAGTTGTTTAGGCAATAAATAACGCATCGCGATATTCACTTTTTCATCTTCTGTATAACCAGATAGATTAATGATTTCCATACGATCTAATAAAGGCGCAGGAATATTCATTGAGTTAGCGGTTGCCACAAACATCACGTCTGACAAATCGTACTCAACTTCGATGTAGTGGTCAGCAAATGTATGATTCTGTTCTGGATCAAGCACTTCCAGCAATGCAGATGAAGGGTCACCTCTAAAGTCTTGACCTAACTTATCGACCTCATCAAGCAGGAACAATGGGTTTTTAACCCCCACTTTGCTCATGCTCTGCAAAATCTTGCCTGGCATTGAGCCAATGTAAGTACGGCGATGCCCACGGATTTCAGACTCATCTCGCACACCACCCAGCGCCATACGAATAAACTTTCTGTTCACCGCTTTGGCAATGCTTTGTCCTAATGACGTTTTACCAACACCAGGAGGTCCGACCAAGCATAAGATTGGTGCTTTAATCTTATCTACACGCTGCTGCACCGCGAGGTACTCAACAATACGTTCTTTAACCTTTTCCAAACCGAAGTGATCATCATCTAACACAGCCTCAGCTTTCACTAAATCTTTACTGATTTTTGTTTTTTTCTTCCAAGGCAAGTTAATGAGTGTATCAATATAATTACGCACCACAGAAGCCTCTGCCGACATTGGCGACATCAGTTTTAACTTTTTAAGCTCACTAGATACTTTAGCCAGCGCTTCTTTAGGCATACGTGCTTCATCGATGCGCTTCTCAAGCTCATCCATTTCGGCATTTTCATCTTGCTCGCCCAGCTCTTTTTGAATCGCTTTTACTTGCTCATTCAAATAGTATTCGCGCTGTGTTTTTTCCATCTGACGCTTAACGCGACCACGGATACGTTTTTCTACTTGCAGAATGTCAATTTCGCCTTCCATTAGGCGTAGCAAATGCTCCAAACGCTCGGCAACATCAATCATCTCCAGAATTTTTTGCTTTTCTTCTAGCTTCAAAGTCAGATGCGCAGCAATAGTATCGGCTAGGCGGCTAGCTTCATCAATGCTGGCAAGCGAAGTTAAAATTTCAGGAGGAATCTTTTTATTCAACTTCACATATTGATCAAACTGCGCAAATACCGTGCGCATTAACGCTTGGATTTCAACATCACTCACTGACTCAGCAATTAATTCTGCACGCGCAGCAAAACACTCTTCAGCCTCAGTAAACTCACTGACGCGTGCACGCTGTACACCCTCAACTAGGACTTTTACCGTGCCATCAGGCAACTTAAGCATTTGCAACACAGTCGCCACTGTACCTACTTCATGTAAGTCACTGGCTTCTGGATCATCTTTGTTCGCTGACTTTTGTGCGACCAATAAAATTTGCTTATTGCCTTCTGACGCAATCTCAAGCGCTTTAACAGATTTTGTGCGCCCAACAAAAAGTGGGATCACCAAATGCGGATATACAACGACATCACGCAAAGGTAGTAACGGTAATAATCCGCTATCTGGATTGTATGAAGGTAATGATTGTGCCATGAGTAGACTTCCAAAATTAAGCTAAGAGTTAAGCCAAAAAACGCTTATATATTGATTGATGGGGATAACTATTAACAGTTCAAGTATTTATTAGTATTTAACACTAAATTTAACAAGTAATTGTAAAAAGTTTAAAGAAATTTAATGCAAACTCGCCAGAATGAATCTAAGCGTCACATCAATCGGTAACATCACTATCAACGGTGATGTGATTTCAAATACTCAAATATCGTAATTTTGAAGATATAGAAAATATAAAGAGTGTATAGATTTTGCCTAACTACATCAGTAATAAGCACCACTGCAACACTCTAGTATCACTCAAGTTGCTCAGTAAAAACTAAAAAGCCAGTAACATTTAAGTCACTGGCTTTTAGTTAGGCTGAAGCCTCGTCTGCGGGCTTATCTGCATAGATTAAAAGAGGTGGCGTATCGCCTCGAATCACACCTTCATCAATCACAACTTTATTCAAGTTCTTTAATGATGGCAATTCATACATGACCTCAAGCAATGAATGCTCCATAATAGAACGCAAACCACGTGCACCAGTTTTGCGCTCTAATGCCTTTTTCGCAATCAACAACAACGCTGACTCTCTGAACTCCAGGTCAACACCTTCCATTTTAAACAATTTGATATATTGTTTAGTCAGTGCATTTTTTGGCTCTGTCAGAATCGTCATCAAAGCTGCTTCATCAAGAGACTCTAATGTAGCAACTACAGGTAAACGGCCAATAAACTCAGGAATCAAGCCAAATTTAATTAGATCTTCTGGCTCTACATCGCGCAATACAGCACCGACTTCGCGGATATCTGATTTGCTTTTTACTTCAGCACCAAAGCCAATACCACCTTTTTCAGAACGTAGGCGAATGACTTTTTCTAAACCATCAAACGCACCGCCGCAAATAAACAAAATATTTGTTGTGTCTAACTGAACAAACTCCTGATTTGGATGCTTACGACCGCCTTGTGGTGGAATAGAAGCAACAGTACCTTCAATCAGCTTAAGCAAAGCTTGTTGAACGCCCTCACCTGACACATCACGTGTAATAGATGGGTTATCTGACTTACGAGAGATTTTGTCCACTTCATCGATATAAACAATCCCGCGCTGTGCTTTTTCGGTGTCGTAATCACACTTTTGCAGCAATTTCTGCATAATATTTTCAACGTCCTCACCCACATAGCCCGCCTCAGTCAACGTGGTTGCATCTGCCATCACAAACGGTACATCTAGCAATCTTGCTAGTGTTTGTGCCAATAATGTTTTACCTGAACCTGTAGGCCCGATTAATAGAATATTGCTTTTTGCAATTTCCACCTCATCTTTTTGACCACCATTAGATAAATTATTGTGACCAAGACGTTTGTAATGATTATAGACAGCAACCGCTAAGTTTTTCTTCGCTTGCGTCTGACCAATAACATACTGGTCTAATATTTTACAAATTTCTTGTGGCATAGGCAGGCTAGTATCAGTTGACTTCAAGCCATCTGAATTCTGAATCTCTTCTTTAATGATGTCATTGCACAAATCTACGCATTCATTACAAATGAATACAGATGGGCCTGCTATCAGCTTCTTTACTTCATGTTGGCTTTTGCCACAAAATGAGCAATAAAGTAATTTATCGTCGTCGGCTTTAGTCGCCATTAGTTATTTCCTAACTTAGTTTTGCATTCTGAATACTTAAATGGGTCTATCTCTAAATACAAACCCAAATATCATCAAAATCGCTTAAGCAGCTTCGTTGCGGCTGCCAATTACTTTATCAATTAACCCATAAGCCACAGATTGCTCTGCACTCATAAAGTTGTCACGCTCTGTATCACGGTCGATTTCTTCAGCCGTTCTACCAGTGTGATGCGCCAAGATATCGTTTAGTTTCGCACGTAAGTAAAGAATCTCTTTCGCATGAATCTCAATATCAGATGACTGGCCTTGGAAACCACCAGAAGGCTGATGAATCATGATGCGAGAGTTTGGTAAGCTATAACGCTTGTCTTTCGCACCGGCCGCTAATAAAAACGCACCCATACTTGCAGCTTGACCGATACACAAAGTACTCACATCTGGCTTAATAAACTGCATCGTGTCATAAATAGACATACCGGCAGTCACTGACCCACCTGGTGAGTTAATGTAGAGCGAAATATCTTTATCTGGATTCTCTGCCTCTAGAAACAACAGCTGCGCAACCACTAGGTTTGCAGACATGTCGTTAACAGGGCCAACCAGAAAAATCACGCGCTCTTTTAACAAGCGCGAGTAGATATCAAATGAACGCTCACCGCGACCACTTTGCTCAATCACCATAGGGATATATCCCAACCCAGTGGTGATTAATTCAGATTGAGCTTGAGGTTGCAGGTGCTTATTCATTTACGCGTTTCCCATTAGATCATCAAATTTAACTTTTTTATCACTTACCTTAGCTTGAGACAACACCCAGCTCACTGCGTTCTCTTCAGTTGCTAATGCAGCAGGTTCATCTAAACGTTTGTGGTCAGCATAGTACCAAGTTACTACGTCAGCTGGACGCTCAAAGCTTTGTGAGAACACATCAACCATTGCACGCACTTGGTCTGCATTTGCATGTAGGCCATTAGTGTTAATCAACTCGCCAAGTAACAGGCGTAGTTTAGTGCTGCGTTTTGCCTGATCTTCAAACATTGCAGGCTCTAACTGAATATTAGCTAAATCTGCACCGCGTTGTTTTAGATTTTGCTCAGTAGTTTGCATCATGCGATTGATTTCAGTTTCTAGCAAGATGCGTGGAACTTCAAAATCAGCTGACTCAACCAAAGCTTGGAATACTTGTTCTTTCAATTTTGCGCTGACGCGTTTAGCAACTTCTTGCTTCAAGCTCTCTGCAACTTCAGCTTTCATTTTTTCAACATCACCATCTTCAACGCCTAAGCTTTTTGCAAAGTCCGCATCGATTTCTGGCAATACTGGTTGAGAAACTGAAACGAAGGTTACTTCATAACCAACTGCTTTACCTGCTAATTGTGCAGGGTTGTGGTCTTCTGGGTAAGTAATATCGAATTTTTTAGTAGCGCCGGTTTTACCGCCGATTAATTCATCGTCAAATGTAGCCATACGTCCAGCTTCACCTAGCACCAAATCGATACCATTGTCGCCTGTAGACTCAACTTCTTCACCATCGATAAAGGCTTTTAACGTTACATTAACGCGATCGCCTTTTTTAGCTGCACGTTTAACTGGCTCAAACTGTACGCGTTGTTTCACTAAAACATCTAGTGTCTTTTTAACGTCAGCTTCGCCAACTTCAAGTACTGGACGTTCGATTTTAACTTTTGATAAGTCACCAACCACAACTTCTGGGAACACTTCAAAAGTTGCAGTGTATTCTAAAGCTTCTGATGCAGCATCAAATGGTTTGTGTTGAATGTTAGGGAAGCCTGCAACACGTAACTTTGCTTCATCTACAGCTTCACCAAAGCTTTTTTCTACAGCTGCTGAGTAAACCTCATCACGCACTTGATTGCCGTAATGTTGGTTAACCAACCCCATAGGAGCTTTACCTGGTCTAAAACCAGAGAATTTTGCAGTACGTGCAACTTGATTTAATCTTTGTTTAATTTGCGCCTCTAGCGGTTGCAAAGGAACGCTAATAGAAATTCTACGTTCAAGGTTGCTGAGGGTTTCAACATTCAGAGCCATGCTGTCATTCCTAATTTCTTAACTGCACACCATAAATTAACACTCGTTATGAGCGCCACTTACAATCATGCTATTGATAAAGTAAAGGGGTGGCGAAAAAGCTGTCGCTATCTATGCACCGTATAGTGCCAAGATGTAAAGCTAGTCTTTAACGTCTGTAACCTAGTTGCCGCTAAATGTTTTTAACAAAGCCAAGTAAATCACTTGGAAATTTCCAAACATCTGTAAACAATTAAGGTTGAAAGACTGTGGATGTTACACAAGAAAACCCATCAAGTCTAGATGAAATAAGAAGATAAAAACATATATAAATTCAGGATCATTTGGTACTCGCAAGAATTTTACGCGCTCAGCAAACAAGATTATCTAGACCACGTGCTTCAATCGTGTTTTCTGCTTAATGAGCTCAGATATGCGCACAGCTAAACTAAGCTTCACATAAAACCAACCAGACCATTAATAATGTATAAAGTAGCATCTATTATTCATATGTATTAACACGCCTAATATACTAACAACACACTTTGTCAATTGAACTAGCCATTAAAAGGCCTTCACCTAATTGTTAAATGATTACAATTAACTCACTACCTTCAGGCTCGGGCCACTTTACGAAACACTATAAAGACTATAGTGTTCGCTCTATTTTTTTAGCATGGTGCTGATGTTTTTCGAATCTGCTTTTACTAAAACCACCTTCCTGACGCGGTTTAATTTCATCCAACTGCTTGCGTTGCTCCGGTGTTAGAATCTGATAAACCTGATTGTTAATAGCGGCACGATTTAACACGCCGTCTTTTTCAATGACCGCCAATTTCTCTGAAATTTGTTTTGCCTTAGCTTCATCGAAGCTGCCAGAATTTGAAAGTTTATGCAGCTCACTCATTAGTTGATGTCGCTGTTTTTCAGCTTGCCTCGTTTTAGGCATCTGTGAATGCATCAATTCAAACACTTTGTCTTGCTGGCTTTCAGATAAGTTTAATGCGGCCAGATGCGGTGGAACACCTCGCCCAAATCCTTCATGAGATAGCTTTCCTGACTCATGTGAGCTAGCTGCATGCTGATGGCAACGTGAGTGCTTTCCAGAATCAGCATGAGAAGATAATGGGATAGTCATTGCAGCAAATGCTAGTGCTAACAAAGGGGTAGTGATTTTCATTTAAAGCCTCCTAGTAGGTAATATTTAAGCATCATGGTTGAAACATCCAATCAAATGACAATTGCATTGTGCATGTACTGCTTGTAAATACAGGTTAAGCAAACGTAAAGTTACGTAAATCCATCACAACACCACTGTCGCTACTAGAAGGTCATCGCTATGATGTGCATCTTAAATAATCATTCAAACTTGTCATGATGAACAAAATACTATTAATTGATGATGATGTTGAACTCACTGCCATGCTTAAAGAGTTTTTATGCATGGAAGGCTTTGACGTAGCCACCGCAAGTGATGGCATTACAGGCGCACAACTGGCACTTAGCAATCAATTTAATCTTGTTGTGCTTGATGTCATGATGCCTAAAATGAATGGGATTGAGACATTAGGAATCATTCGTAAAACAAGTCACATTCCTATTATTATGCTCACCGCAAGAGGTGATGAGTCTGATCGTTTTTTTGGCCTAGAGCTAGGCGCAGATGATTATGTACCCAAACCCTGCACACCACGAGAGCTCACTGCGCGCATACGTGCAATACTGCGCAGAACACAGCCTGCACAAGATAATATGCATAGTGAAAAAGAGCTGAACATAGGCGACCTCACCATCTGGCCTGAACAGCGCCGTGTTGAACTGAGTGGCAACACCGTAAACCTGACAAGCACCGAATATAATCTACTAGAGGTACTGGCTAAAAACGCTGGTCAAGTAGTCAGCAAGAAAGAGCTATCGCAGCAAGGGATGGGCAAACCACTCGCAAGATTTGATCGTAGCATCGATGTTCACATGAGTAGTATCAGGCAAAAAATCGGCACACTTAATGACGGGCGAGACTGCATTCAAACAGTGTATCGTATGGGCTATCAACTCATTAAAGCACAGGCATCAAATCATCATGAGTAGGCTCTTTTGGAAATTCTTCATGTTTCTCCTTGTGGCTCAGCTCACTGCGGTCATTGGTGTAAGTGTTGCAATTTGGTTACAGCACCGCCATGAAGACCTTCAAAACACAGGCGTGGAAACGTCCCCTTCTGCGCGATCTCTGGTAGAAGCTGCCGCGTCCACCTTACAATTTGGTGGTATAGATGGCCTGAAAAATTTACTGCAGAACTGGCAAAAGCGCCCTGTTCTCCAATTACTAGCGATAGACAACAACGGCAAAGAGCTGCTAAATCGCAGCTACAAAAAAACAAGTTTTGATGTGGCAATGGCATTAGCTGAAGATGACATGCACCAGCGGCACGCTAAACAAATTAAATTGAGCAATGGTCAATCGTTTCTGTTATTTGTGCCTGATGATAGCCGTAGCTACTCTCTCGCACCGCGCCCAGCAGAAATAAAGCTTTACAAAGGCGCGTCTCGTAAAGCAAGTGGAAGATTCCCCTTAATGCCAGTTCTAGGCGGTATTGTTGTCAGCTTGATATTTGCTGCATTACTCGCTTGGTACTTCTCAAAACCAATCAACATACTACGCACGGCCTTTGAACAAGCATCACATGGCAAGCTAGATGTACGTGTGGCAAATGCAATGGGTGGGCGTCGCGATGAACTTTCAGATTTGGGGCACGACTTCGATGCAATGGCCTCTCGTCTAGAGAGCCTACTACAAAGCCAAACCAAACTATTGCATCACATTTCCCATGAGTTGCGTTCACCACTTGCAAGAATACAAATGGCACTTGGCTTGGTAAGGCAAAGCCCTCAAAAGATTGCAGAGTTTCTTGATCGCATTACATTAGAAGCTAATCGTATGGATGGATTAGTGGGTGAATTATTAACGCTGTCTAGATTAGAGTCTGGTGCGGTTCAAATCAAAAAAGAGACGCTAGCGTTAAACCAGTTGATGCACAGTATTATTGAAGATGCTCAGTTTGAGGCGGCATCAAAAAATATGAAACTATGCATGTCGCTAGATAATGACTACACCCTACATGGACAACCTGATTTATTGTATCGAGCAATTGAGAATGTAGTGCGTAATGCCATTAAATATGGTCCGAATGACAGTGAAATTAATATCGCTTGCAGTAAAAGTATCGAAAATCAGCAAATCTATATTGCCGTTACAGATCAAGGTGACGGAGTTGACACACTTGAGTTAGAAGATATATTCAAACCTTTTATCAGGGGGAACTCTGGTAGCCAGACAGTTGGTCACGGGGTTGGGCTAGCCATTACAAAACAGGTTATCGAAGCACATGGTGGGCACGCGCTAGCAAAAAATACTATCCCTCAAGGATTTTGTGTTGAAATATCACTACCATATTCAGTCACTTAAACTCATTCTAAGAACCAAAACCATCCTAAATAGCGCACTGATTGCGGTGCGCGATGCTAATTTGCAGCGCAATGTGTGACTAAGCCTTTTCAACACTTATGTGACCACACTCTTCCACTCATCTTGATATTGTGAACATAAGCTGTGCACACTAAACGATTAGTATCGATAAGCTAGGAAGTTACCCGCCCCTCTAAGTAAGGCTTCATATAGGTCGCACTTCATAAGCGCTAATAAACCTACACCACTTAAACTAAGAGTCAAAATAGCAAAAAAAAGCATTAAAATCAACAATATTGATTTTAATGCTTTTTGGTGCGAAAGGAGAGACTCAACCATCAAGCATTGACGCGGCTAACAAGCGTAATGGTAAGAAAAATAGTAAAAAATACATCCCATAAAAATGGTTATCAAAAATCAAAAATATAGAATTAAGTGAATGATTGTTGAAACTATTAATGCAATTAAACTTTGTGGCTGACTTTGTGGTTTAGGTTAAATTAAAATTTTTAAGATAAATAATAGCAAGCATATATTGAAAAATACAAAAATGCTTGCTATTGTATTAAATCGCAAGCATATCTAAAAAAGGAGCAAGCAATGACTGATAACAACTCTTCTAAGTCAAAAGGTGGAAAAGCGAGGGCTGAATCGCTTTCTGATATAGAAAAAAGTGAAATTGCTAAAAAGGGAGCTGATGCTAGGTGGGATAAAAACATTCCTAGCGTTCTATTAGGAGCAAAACTCACTCTCGGCGGAGTTGAGGTTGATTGCTATGTAACTGACGATGGAGAACGTTTAATAGCCGGTCGTGGCATGCAAGATATTCTAAAAATTGTTGATGAAGAAACGCCAAAGTCTCAGAAGCCCGGGTCAAGATTAACTAGGCTTTTAAACAACTCAAAACTTAACCCGATGATTTACAAAGATAAATCACCGGACCACTTCAGTCCAAAAAAACGTAGATTCAAAGGTAAGTTAATTTCTGGATTTAACGCAGAGATGCTTGTTGATATTTGTGAAGGTATGCTTGAAGCAAGAAGTGCCGGACTACTTAAAACTGCTAGACAGAGCATAATCGCTGCACAATGTGAACTAATAATGCGTGGTCTGGCAAAAACCGGTATTGTTGCTTTAATTGATGAAGCTACTGGGTATCAAAACTTAAGACCAGCTGATGGACTTAGAAATTATTTTGATCAAGTTCTCAAAAAAGACTTAGCCGTATGGTTCAAAAGATTCCCTGATGAGTTTTACGAAAATATATACAAGCTCAAAGATTGGGAGTGGCCTGGAATGACTAAAAATCGTTACAGCGTTGTAGGTACATATACAAACGATTTAGTTTGGGAACGTTTAATTCCCGGGCTTAAAGAAGAGCTAAACGCAAGAAATCCAAAAAATGAAAAAGGCTATAGAACCCATAAGCACCATCAATGGTTAAATGATGAAGTTGGTGATAAATTATTTTCAGCTCAAATGTTTACTATACTTGCATTACAAAGAGCGTGCTTGAACAAGACTGGGAACAAATGGAATCACTTTATTAGCATGATGGACGATATTTTGCCAAAAAAAGGAGCAACTATTCCACTTTTCCCAAACTACGACCCAACTAATAAATAAGGACAATAGTTAGAAAGTAGTAGGATTTACAGTTAGAATAGAGTAAGAAAAAGACAAAAGGTAAGAAAATAATTTCAATTAAATCAATTAGTTAATTATTTTTTATTAAATATGAATTCCCTAATAAATCTATTAAGCAATTGATTTATTAGGGAATTTTTTTTGATGGTGCGAAAGGAGAGACTCGAACTCTCACGCCTTACGGCGCTGGAACCTAAATCCAGTGCGTCTACCAATTCCGCCACTCTCGCAGGTAGTTTACGACTTAAAAATACTGCCGTTCAAACAAGGTCGCTATTGTAGCGAACTTATCTCATTCCGAAAAGAGATAATCACAAAAATATGATGTTTTATTTTTCGACTATCATTTTTAATGTTGAATAACTAGCAGAGCAGTCAATGATTGTGCGAAAATGTGCTTAGCACTATACTCATTCTATCAATAAAAGTTAATCAATATGCCAAATACAATCAATCAAAACGAAATCAATATGCTACGCACAGAGCTTGAGCTCTTAATGCGCGAGCGACAAGCTTTATTAAAGATTGCTGGCGTTGCTGCTGGGCTTATTGCTGAAATGGATAGCCATAACTTGCCTATTTCTACGGTTGAAGCGGCTGATATTCTCGCGACATCCATTAATAGTTTAAGTGAAGAAACGCTACAAGATGCATTGGATGCCGTACACGCTGAAATTGTAAGTTAGTTTAAAAGCCTCACTAACTCAATTAGCGCATGTCATTCATCTATAGCAAAGTTAGATTTCAATCTCTACATACAAGCCTATGGCTTGTATGCTTACCATTAGCATTATCTTCGTGTGGCTTTCTTGAATACATCGCCAAACCGATTGACCAGCAAGCTGTTATTCAAAAATTTGAGAATAAAACCCCTGACAGTGAACGATTCAAGCAATATTTAGCTTATAACAATTACCAACTTAACACTTTTCCTATTACGCATTGGGGTTTAGATGAACTCACTTATTGTTCACTTTTCTTCCACCCCAGTTTAGATGTTGCACGTGCGCAATGGCGCGCTGCTGAAGCTTCACAATCGAGTGCAGGTGCTAGACCATTGCCCAATATTAGCGGCAGTTATGGCAAAGGTGACAACGCGAATGAAGATATCAGCCCATATACTTATAACTTAAGTATCGACATTCCGATTGAAACAGCTAATAAACGCAATATTCGCATAGAAAATGCACAGCACTTATCTGAATCAGCCAAACTGGAAATCGCGCAAACTGCGTGGAACTTACGCACGCAAGTTGCCGCTACCTATTATGAGCTGCAACTTAACCAAGCCCAGCTCCGTGCGTTGTCAAAAGAATTAACCTATCGGCAAGAAATTGTTGACCTATATCAGAAACGGCAAGACTTAGGCCTTGCCTCTAAAATTGAATTAAGCTATTCAAAACTTTTACTCCAAGCAACCAACGCAGCGCTAAATGCGCAACAACAAAATAAAGGTGTTCTGACTGCAAAGCTAGCAAACAACTTAGGGTTACCTTTAAGTCAGGTGCAGCAAATGGCTTTTGCGGAAAGTCCCACTCCTGATGCCGTCATAGCTGCAGCGCAGCAAAGTTTAGCAACAGATGTTCAATCAAAAGCCTTATTGAATCGTTTAGATCTGCGAGTTGCACTGGAGCGTTACGCACAGGCTGAAAGCAGGCTAAAGCTAGAAATTGCAAAACAATATCCTAACATTACGATTAGCCCATCTTATACCTATGAATTTGGTAGTAAAGTGTGGTCATTAGGCTTATCTAGCCTGATGACTTTCATTAATAAGAACAAATTTGCAATTGCTGAGGCTAAGCAATTACGTGAAGTAGAGGCTGCCCAGTTCGAGTCTTTACAAAGCAGCGTCATTAACGAGGCACATACCGCACGCGCTAAATTGATGCAAACACAGCAGTCACTGACAGACAATCAAAGACTGTATGCACTCCAACAAGATAATACCAAACGCATGCAAAGCCTTTTTACTTCTGGTGAAATCGATAGATTAGAGTTAACCATAGCGAAGCTGGAAGAGCTGATGTCAGAAAAAAATCTAGTTCTGGCTAATTTCCAAATGCATACATCGATTAATAATCTCGAAAACACTTTACAACAACCACTCAAGAATCAGAGCATTAGACCAACCGCTTTTAATGCAGTAAGCACCGATTGATTGGCTCTGGTATTAAATTAGGCTGTGCGATGGAGACAAACTGAATGAATCGAAAACTTGCCATTATTATTGGCTTGCAAGCTTTTTTAATCGTCATGTTGTTTTGGCTATTGGTCTTTTATGGCAAAGATGAATTTGAAGCTATGTCAGAACAATCTGAAGAAGAAATTGAAACAATTAACCGTGTCGCGGATAAAGATGGTGCGACCATCATCAGCATTAGCCCTGCCGCACAAAAACAAAGTGATATTTTGACGTCACCGCTCAAGGCTAGTTCTCATCAAGCAAGCATCAGCACTTATGGTAACGTTGTGAGTATTGATAGCCTGATTGAATTGCGTAATCGTTATCTAGCAGTAAAATCAGAAATTGATGTTTTAAGGGCTACGTTCAACCACAACAAAAGTGAACTAGAGCGCTTTAAAACGTTGAATCAAGACAATAAGAATGTATCGGACAAAGTGGTTGCAGCAGCGGCAGCTAACACCAGGTCTGACGAAACAAAAATCGCAGCAGCAGAATCTAATGCCAAAAATATTGCCGACAGCATACGCCAACAGTGGGGAGATACACTAGCGCAACACGCAATCAACCCCAAAACCAGTGACTTATTGCAGGCGTTGATTTCAAACAAAAAAGTATTGATTCAAACAACGCTACCTTTTGATGCTGCTGAACCAAAATCAAATAGCAGTATTATGATTGCGCCTACAGCTGCACCATCGCACACAATGCGTGCAGACTATATTTCACCTGCACCCATCACCAACACGACCATTCAAGGGAAAACTTATTTTTACCACGCAGTAACTAGTGAGTTACGCGCGGGCATGCAAATTAATGCGACGACAGCCACATCTAGTAAAAAAAGTAACGGTGTGATTGTGCCTAACAATGCCATCATTTGGTACGCTGGCAAGCCTTGGGTTTATCAAAAAACTGGTGCTGATCAGTTTAGCCGCAAACCAATCCATACCGACATAGAAGTAGAGGATGGCTGGTTCTATCAAGGCCATCTAAAAGCCAATGACGAGGTTGTCATCAGCGGCGCTCAGTTACTGCTATCAGAAGAGTTCAAATCACAAATCATGAACGAAAACGATGATTAAATTGAAGTTTTAGCCTTAGTTCTAATAAAAACAATGCAGCCAATTAACAATGACGCTGAAAACAAGGGATTAGCAATGCGAACAATATGCTCAGCTCAGAGCCATCATCATTTATATTGCACCCCAACAACACGTGAGACTTTCTCATTATGATGCAAGCCTTAGTTCGCTTTTCAATCCGCTTTAGTGGGGTGATTATTGGTTTAGCCACGCTCATTATCGTCTATGGTATGTTTAGCCTTACGCGTAGCAATCTTGATGTATTTCCTGAGTTTGCACCAACACAAATTGTGATTCAAACAGAATCCCCAGGTTTGTCTGCCGAGCTAGTTGAGAATTTAGTCACGCAACCGATTGAAACCAGCGTGGCTGGCACTGTTGGCATTGAGAGCATGCGCTCGCAGTCCATCCCTGGCTTGTCGATTGTAACGATTATTTTTGATGAAGAAACTGATATCTACCGTAATCGCCAAGTGATTGCAGAGCGTATTTCAACCTTAACCAATAAACTACCGCAAGGCATCACGCCTAACATCACGCCGCTCACCTCATCAGCCAGTACAGTGCTTGGGTTTGGCCTCACATCAAAAACCCGCACCCTAACTGAAGTCCGCACCATGGTAGATTGGACAATTGTGCCACATTTACTAGCAATTCCGGGCGTAGCCGATGTGAATGTATTTGGTGGCAAGGTGAGGCAGCTACAGGTGCAGGTTGACCCAGAAAAAATGATTCGCTACGGCATCTCATTATTGCAAGTAGAAGAAGCTGTCAGGAAAGCGACTGGCGTTCGTGGCAGTGGCTATATCGAAAATAAGAACCAACGTATTATCATCAACACTGAAGGGCAATCGACGACTCCTCAAAAACTCGCACTGGTAACGTTGCTACATAAAAATGGACAAACCATTAGGCTTGGCGACATTGGCAAAGTTGTTGATGGTGCAGCACCATCTATTAGCGCCGCAGCGATTAATGAAGAAACTGGTGTATATCTCTCGGTACAAGGCCAACTTGGCGCCAATACGCACGGTGTTACACGTGATATTGAACGCGCGCTAAAGGAACTCGAGCCTAATTTAATCGCGGAACAAATCACGCTACACAACGGCTTGTTCAGACCGGCTAACTTTATTGAAGTGGCCGTAGATGGTGTGCGTACTGATATTTTAATTGGCTCGGTATTAGTCATTACCATACTCTTTTTATTTTTATTTAACGTACGCACTGCTTTTATCTCAGCCACAGCAATTCCATTGTCGCTGTTAACCGCCATTGTTGTGATGAGCTACTTTAATATCGGTTTAAATATTATGGTCTTGGGTGGCTTAGCCATTGCACTTGGTGAAGTGGTGGATGACGCAATTATCGACACTGAAAACATTTTTAGACGCTTACGTGAAAATCGCCTACTTGATCAACCCTTAGCGACCTATCAAGTGGTATTTAATGCATCAATGGAAGTGCGTAACTCTGTCGTGTATGCAACGTTCATTGTGGCATTGGTGTTCTTACCATTACTCACATTAGGCGGAGTAGCCGGAAAACTGTTCGCGCCTTTGGGCGTGGCTTACATTGCCGCAATCATGGCATCCCTTTTTGTAGCCCTCACACTCACGCCAGCTTTATGTTACATGATGCTAGGTAGTGCTACGCTAGATGATAAAGATCCACCGTTGATTCATGCTATCAAGAAAGTATATGTAAAAGCACTGGTAAAAATTGATAGGCACTACAAAGTAATTATCGTCAGTAGCTTCGTTTTAATCGCAATTGGTCTAGGCACCCTGCCCTTGTTTAAGAGTCAGTTCATACCCGCATTACATGAAGGGCATTACATCATGCATATGACCGCCGTGCCTGGTACATCCGAACAGGAGTCATTGCGTATCGGTAAAAAAGTATCTGCCATCATTCGTAAGATTGATGGCGTAAAGTCAGTGACCCAATGGGTGGGACGCGCACCGAATGGTGCAGATACTTTTGGCACCCACTATAGCGAATTTGAAATTGAAATTGGCGCTATTTCAGGGCAGGAGCAGAGACGTATCCTGACTGAAATTAGAGAGGAACTTTCTGGTGAAGAGGCCGACCGTGATGGAGATGGTATTGCAGAAACAGGATTTGTCGGTGTCAATTTTGCCATTAATACTTTTTTAACCGAACGTATTGAGGAAACAATTTCTGGCTATGCTGCCTCTACAGTGGTGAATGTTTACGGACAAAATCTGGACACACTAGATAGCGATGCTAACAACATTGCAAAGATTCTAAATGATATTGAAGGTGCCCAAGATGTTGCAGTGCAATCGCCGCCAGGTACGCCGCAGCTGGTTGTGCGCTTGCGCCCAGAAAAAATGGCACAACTTGGCTTATATCCTACCGATGTTTTAGACAATATTCGTGCAGCTTATGAAGGTGTACCTATTACACAAGTGTATGAGGGTAATCGGGTGATTGGTGTTAGCGTTGTGTTAGATTTAGAAGCAAGAGATGACGTGCAAGAAGCGGGTAATCTCCCGCTATTTAATGCCGAAGGGAAGTTATTTAGATTACGGGATGTTGCAGATATTGTGCAGGAAAACGGCCGCTCAAAAATACTTCACGCTGGCGCTAAACGTATTCAAACGGTCACTGCAAATGTAGTCGGACGCGATATTGACACATTTACCAAAGAACTTAAAACCCGGCTGAATTCAGAGCTAACGTTATCACAGGGGACTTACTTAGAGTTCACTGGCGCGGCAGAAGCTAATTCAAAATCTAGAGAAAAACTGATTTTACAATCCGCATTAGCTGGGGTTAGTGTATTTTTAATGCTGTATATCGCGTTTGGGCGCTTACGAAACTTACTCCTCACCTTTGTCAATTTACCTTTCGCACTGATTGGCGGTGTGCTAGCTGTCATGTTCACAGGCGGATGGATCTCACTGGGTTCACTGGTCGGCTTTGTTACGTTATTTGGCATTACTTTACGCAACTCGATTATGATGGTGTCACACTTCCAGCATTTAGTTGATAAAGAAAATTGTGTGTGGGGCTTAGAAACCTGCATCCGCGGTGCTTCAGAACGCTTACCCTCTATTCTCATGACCGCATTAGTGACCGCTCTTGGCCTTTTACCATTAGCCGTTGGCAGTGGCCAGCCAGGACGAGAAATCGAAGGGCCAATGGCGACCATTATTGTCGGTGGATTGGTCACATCCACGATACTCAACTTACTTATACTACCAACAATAATGCTGCATTTTGGAAAGTTTGAACGCAGTAAGCAGGTCTAAAACTACGTATCTTCATATTTAATATATTTAAACCTAGCATCCTCGTTTGGTGTACCGGTCAAAGCCCCGCCCTCTTTGGCTGGTTGCCACGCAATGACAGCCTCAATTTTCTTAGCCAACTCAAAGTCTTTTTCGGTAATACCTTTCGCATCATGCGTGCATAACTTCACAATCACAAACGCATAAGAAACCGTTAAATCTGGGTGATGCCATGCAGCCTCTGCCAAATGTCCAACAGTATTCACAACCATTAATGTAGCCTTCCAGCCACTGGTTTTATATTTACGCCGTATCCAGCCATTTTCTAAGTACCAATGTGGTAGCTCTGCGGATAACTTGGCCTCAATTTCTTGTTCAGAAAATACTGGGAGAGAAGACATCATGAATCTTTCTTTTAATTGACTAACTTAATGATGAATAAGTAATACATTTTCTGTAGCAACGCTCTGGTCATCCATACGACGCTTGCTCAAGATTGGCTCAACAGCATCATAATTTGCTTTATGCACTACATAAGTCTGGAAGTGTTGTGCTAGGCAATAATCCCCAAATGCTTCATCCACTAAAGTATCATTTACTAAGGTTTGTAATAATACCGATGTTGAATTTGCATAGGCACTCAACGGCTTAGACTTCACCAGCAACAAGCGCTCTGCACCAATTTTTTTTGCTAACCATGCACTTAAGCTATCAGAAGTCACTTGCCAGTTTTTAGAAATGACGTCATCGGCTAGCACCATTTTACTCGGCAGCCATACAATCGCCCTATGCTGCCAACCGCGTTCGGCAAGCTCTAACTCGCTGCTAGCAGTAACTAATCGGCTATTGATTCCGGTCAGCAGTAATCCAAACTGATCCATGGCAAGCAAAGCTAGGTGATGTGCAACGGTATCGTCAACACCCGTACGTTGCTGTGCTTCACGCACCGCATCAGCAAACACACTACCGCCAGGCACAATAATCACTTTACCATCGCTGATTTTAACCAGCATGTCTAACCAACGCGGTAGCTCAGGCGAGCCTAACAAACTACCCCCTAATTTAACCACCCACATATACGACCCCTTGATTTTAAGCGAGGGCTTACTGTTAATCGGCCTTGTGACTAAAGCACGCCACCACTTTCAACATACTGGAGGCTTTATCCCAAGTTTCCACATATTCCCTCTCTACATCTGAATCTGCAACAATCCCGCCGCCAGCATAAAAACTAATTTCACCATCACCCTCTTTGTTTGCCACATAAACCGCCGTGCGTATGGCAATATTAGTATCCATATTGCCATCAAAACCTATATAACCAATCGCGCCGCAATATACACCACGCCGATGTGGTTCCAGCTCCTCAATAATCTGCATGGACCGCAACTTTGGTGCCCCAGTGATCGATCCGCCAGGAAAACACCCTCGCAATAAATCGATTGCCGTTTTATGTACCTGCAACTCACCCGTGACGATACTCACCAAATGATGCACATTCGCAAAACTCTGCAACTGAAAAAGGTTGTTTGCCTTGACCGAGCCGGTGACACAATTTTTACTAATGTCATTTCGTAGCAAATCGACAATCATGAGATTTTCAGCTCTATCTTTGATGCTCTCTTGTAGCTCTTTTGCATATTGTGCGTCTTGTTCAGCATCTTCTGCGCGCGGCCTAGTGCCCTTAATAGGTCGTGTCTCCACATGTCCATCTGCTACTTGTAAAAATCGCTCAGGAGAGCCAGAAACCACCTGCATATCGCCAAAATTCATATATGCCATGAAAGGTGCAGGGCTTACTTCTCTTAACTTTTGATAAAAACGCCATGCATCTCCACGAGCAGAGGCTGAAAATCGCTGTGCAAGATTCACTTGATAACAATCCCCCTCATGGATATAGGTCTGGATTGCATTAAAAGCGGTGGCGTAGGCTCTTTTATCCATATTTGAATGAACAGCAGAGGTCACTTCAAATTGGGCTGGTTGCACAGCATCCACTTCATCTACCTTATCAAATAAGGCACACAACGACACCCACTCTTCATGCGTTTTATTATCAAAACCGTTTGAAACCAAATGCGCGGACTTATTGCGATGATCCACTACGATAGCCCAGTCATAAATACCAATCTGCATATCGGGGACTAAACCGTCATTTGCGGCAATACTTTCCAATTTTTCTAACCGTCTAGCTAAGTCATACCCAAAATAGCCAACCGCACCGCCTGTAAATGGCCACGCTGACTTAGTTGCCCGTAACGGTGTTAAAGCCTCGTTGATTAACTTGAATGGATCTTCCGTTGATATGTACTTTTCATTATGCTTCACCACTTCAGTATGCTCAGCACGAGTAGAGAATGTCATGAATGGTTTAGCAACCAAAATATCATAATGCCCATATTGGCTACCTGCCTTACCCGTCAAAGGGTCTAGCAACTGGCCACTATCTAAGAACATCGCCCAAGGCATATGTGCGATGCGTGCAAAATATTGCGCACTATCCGTTCGATACTGCAACTGATGCTCTAAAAAACTCATTTAGACAGCCCTAGCGAAGCGACTGCAAATGCTGGGAAACAAACCTTTGCCATATTCTTAATCAATATACTTTCTGCAGAAATAAAATCACTCACTGAGCGATATTGGATACCTAATTGCTGTGCAAGAGACACTGTTAAAAACTCACCGGCACCAGCACCAATCAATTGCAGGTCAGCGTTACTCTCTTGTTCAGATGACAGTTTTGTTAACACAGCCTGCCGTACAAGGTTAAGCTGCGCATGTTTAAACGCATCAGCCAGTTTCACCCATGCGCTCAAGGGTGCCTCTTGTGCATCCCATCCTATCATTCTTGCTATGCGGCGTGCACTGGATGCAACATTCTTATCAGCACCATCTGCGGTATCTGCCATATTGTCACTTGGCGTTAAATCGCCTGTTAATGTGTAAACATCTGCTGTGGTAGCAAAATGTTCAGCGGCAATATTCACCAATTGCCCAGAGAATGGAATTTTTTGGGCTAAAGCCATTAAAGGCGTACGTACTACCCCAGTATAAACCAACTCATCAAACTGCATGCGTGTCGCATCCGTGACACCTTGCACCTGTGGCTTACCATCACACACTAACGCGATATCGGTCGTCGTACTGCCAATATCGATAAAAATCGCCTGCGGTACTTTTTTTGCTAAAAAATGGACACTCGCCAACCAGTTCATCGAGGCAATATCGCCCGTCACTTGTTCTACTGCATCTATGCCAACAAACCCTTTATCACCAGCAAAGAACTCAATGACGACATCACGTTTACCCATACTAAGTTTACGCTGCATTGTCTGCGAAATTTCCAACACACCATTGCGGCGGTCTGGGAATATATCAGCAAGCTCACCGGTCATCGTCACCGCGTGTGATTCAGCATGCATCTCTACCAAAATACTATCTATTGCAGACTCCAGCTCATTGATGCCTCTCCACAATGGGCAATAGACCTGCTTTGCATCCAACACGTGCCCATGGTCATTAATTAACACGGCTTTAAGATGCGCGCCACCTACATCCCAACCCATCATACGTTTTTGACTCATAGTTTAATTGCAACCTGCTTTTTAGCTAAATTCGGCATAGAGAACTTATCATTTAACACACAATCCAAAATCAACTTAGCAGGATTATAATCCAAGGCCTGCTCCAACCCTACATAGCTTGTAGTCAAGCGTGGGTTAATTTCGATTACATAAATTTTATTGGCATTTTCTGTGTCCACAATCACATCCACACCAATATAACCTAATGCATCTGGCAACATCTTGGCAATTTTCCTCGCTATCGTTTCGAAGCGCTGCCAGTAGGCTGACATGCCATTAATCGTAATCCCTGTTAATTTAAAATGGCTACCATCATGCTCGATATGTTGCTGATTACAGCTGAGCAACCAAGCCTTACCATTGCGACACAACATAGAGAAACTAGCAGTTACTCCTGCTTGATATGGCTGAGCTAGATAGGAGAGGTATCGCTCATCCTGCGCAATCCAACCCTTTAAGTCATCTAATGAATCAAATAACCGAATCCCTTCACAACCAGCGCCATCTTCTGGCTTCGCGACCCATTGCTTGATATCTTGTGCGCCTAGGACTTGATATTCCTCTTGCATGAGGTCTTCACCTGCATACACAGGCAAGGTGTGAATATTCGCTTGTTGTAATGCTTCGCAGCACAACGTTTTACTGGTACCAATTAAGGTGGAATCAAAACCGCAACCCAAGAACAGCGCACCTTTTTCATGGCTCGCATAACACAACTCACTTAACTCAAGCAAAACGCCATTGGTTTCTGGGGCAATTAGCCACACCAACTCCACTGTCCCCAGTGTTTCAGTAAATACATGATTAAATTGCCCAGCACTTACTTCAACGCTGTGACTTGCTAATGGAGATGGTGTAAGCCTAGCATCATGTAATGTCACAATTTCAAATTGACTCATGTCAGCTAAATGGTGCAACAAAGCATCCCGCATGAGCGAGCCTTCATTCACCAATGACTCAGGCAGCACTTCTGCACTTAAACCTCCGCCTGTAATAAACTCACAGACTAATATTTTTTTTAATGACTCGATGATCAAAATTCCTTTTTAATTACATAGTTTGGCAAGCTTCCTGCGTCAGCAGACGATAGTCCAGCAACAACGCTACGCATTAGACTCAAGCCAAGGCACACAGAAGCTGAGATAATATAGCCTAGTCACACGCACTTGGAGCCATTGAAAGTGTAGGCTAACATTCAAGTTAAACAAAGTGACTAGTGATAAAAATGCTGAAAAAACATACTAACCATTACTTTTCTTGAGAAATTGATGCAGATAATTCCAGTAATTGATTTATTGAACGGCATAGTGGTTCACGCAAAGAAAGGTGATCGTCAACACTACCAAGCAATTGCCTCGCAACTGACGTCATCGAGCAAGCCTTTGGATATTATCAGTGCGCTACTGATACTCCACCCTTTCGAGCAACTATATATCGCAGATTTGAATGCGATACAAAAACTAAGCAACCCTAATGCAGCCGCGCAAACTAACAATTTTAACGTCATTGAATCAATTGCTAGTCACTTCCCCAACCTAACCATTTGGCTGGATGCTGGTATCAGCAACATGACTGAGTTTACATTATGGTCAACACTGAATATAAAGCTCATACTAGGTAGCGAAAATTTTTCAAGTATTAATCAATATATAACTTCATATCCTGCAAGCAATACCCAACACATTCTATCGCTTGATTTTATGCCGCATGGCTACCAAGGACCATTAACGCTGTTGAATGACACGACATACTGGCCACAGGACGTGATTATCATGTCACTAGCGCATGTAGGTGCAAATCAAGGTACAAATGTACAGTTACTGACCGAAATAAAACAGAAAGCCGGTGCTTTCAACGTATATGCAGCTGGCGGAGTGCGTGGAGTAGAAGATTTACATACGCTAAAATCTATAGGTATTCATGGTGCACTGATTGCCACTGCCTTACACGATAAGCAGTTATCACACGAACAATTATCATCACTTCAACAATAAAAAAGCCCGACTAGTCGGGCTTTTTAACAACTAAACTTTTTAACAGCTAAACAAAGTACAGCTTGCGACTATTCCAAGTTAGCATGGATAGCGCGCATACCCTCTTCAGTCAAACCTTTTGCAAAAATCAAATCAGCAATCGCTGCTTCTAAGAAAATAAGCGTTGAAAGTTCGAATTGTGAGCCCATTGGCATACCATTCGTTAATGGGAAGCTGCTGTCATTACCGATTTGAATTGTTAAATCAGCTGCATCAGCCATTGGTGAAGCTTTCTTCATAGAAATCACCACTAATTTAGCGCCTACTGATTTTGCTTTTTTAACAAATGGCAATAAAGTTTCTGTACCACCAGAACCTGAAACCAAGATCAGCAAATCACCTGCTTTAATCGCTGGTGTTACTACTTCACCGATCATGCTTACATTGTAACCAGCGTGCACTAAGCGCATAGCAAAGAAACGTGATACAAGTAAAGAGCGGCCAGCACCACCGATAAATGTACGGCCAGCACCTTCAACAAACTTTAAAAGCTCAGCTGATTTAGAATTGTCTGTTTCAGCCAAGATACTGGTTAACTTGTCTAAAATTAATTTTTGACTACTACTCATGATATTTCCTTATCGAATCAATGATTTTAGTGAACACATAAAATATCAAAAAAAATCCCGACCCATTACTGAGTCAGGATTTTTTAATCGTTCATTTCAATAAAAAACTTATTGAAAAGAGCTTAAATTAAGCGTGAACGATAGCTGTGATTTCAGCAGCAGCAGCAGCAGGATCAGCAGCGCCGTAGATTGCAGCACCAGCAACGATGATTGTTGCGCCAGCGTCTTTAACTTGTTTAGCTGTAGCAGCTTTAACGCCACCAGCAACTGAGATTTCAACGCCTAGGTTCAAAGCAGCAACCAATGCTAAGTCAGCAAATGGAGTTTGACCAGCAGCTTGTTGGTCTAGACCAGTGTGCACGCCAATGATGTGTGCGCCAGCAGCAGCAGCAGCTTTAGTAACAGCAGCTTTGTCAGCAACGTTGATCAAGTCGATTTGTGCTTTTTTGCCGTATTTGTTAGCAGCATCAATTACACCTTTGATTGTACCCATATCAGAAATACCTAATACAGTAACGATATCAGCACCAGCTTTGTAGAATGGCTCAGCTTCGTAGAAACCAGCGTCAGCTGTTTTCAAGTCAACTAAGATTTTGTTGTTTGGGAATTTAGCACGTAATGTTTCAAGCAATTTGATACCGTTGTGCTTGATGCATGGTGTACCGATTTCAAGGATGTCCACGTGTGGAGCAACTGTTGTTGCTAATGCAACTGTTGCGTCGAAATCTAATGAATCTAATGCCATTTGTGTTAATGCCATGGTGTTTCTCCGTTTAATAATTTTAAGAATTACATTTTATTGCTATTTTGCGAAACTCGTTCCACATCATACTTAACCAACATTCGCAATTTACTACGAGATAGTCAACTAAGATTGACTGTGTTTCGACTTTCACTAGTTCGAATTTAAGTGCCTAAATTTGGCCTTATAAAAAACTGGACACTTATGGTAAATGCCCAGCTTAATTATGTCAATTCTAAAGCGACATGATTACGATTTAATTACAAAATTAATACCAAAGTATTAAAGTTTTTCGCTTAATGCTGCTTCAAGTTTGTTTTGGTCAACAACGAAACCACGGATACCTTCAGCAAGTTTTTCTGTTGCCATAGGATCTTGGTTCAATTCAAAACGGAACTCAGCTTCTGTCATTTTTGCTGGTGGTGTTTTAGTCGCGCCAGTATCTTTCAACACTTGAGTCAATGTACCTTCAGTAGCTGCTAGGTCCTGCAACAAGTTTGGTGAAACTGTCAAACGATCGCAACCAGCCAAAGCAATTAGCTCGCCAGTGTTACGGAATGAAGCACCCATTACCACTGTTTTGTAGCCATGCTCTTTGTAGTATTGATAGATAGCACGTACTGAAACCACACCTGGATCTGTTTCTTGTGTGTATTCTGTTGTTGGGTTTTTAGCTTTGTACCAGTCTAAGATACGGCCAACGAATGGTGAGATCAAGAATACACCAGCTTCAGCACAAGCACGCGCTTGGCCAAAACCGAATAACAATGTTAAGTTACATTGGATGCCTTCTTTTTCTAAGATTTCGCCAGCTTTAATGCCTTCCCATGTTGATGCTAATTTGATCAACACGCGATCTTTGCTGATGCCTGCATCTTCGTAAAGTTTGATCAATTTACGGCCTTTAGCCACCATTGCATCTAAATTGAAAGACAAACGTGCATCCACTTCTGTTGAAATACGACCTGGTACTTCTTTAGTGATTTCTGTACCAATCAATACAGCTAATTTGTCAGCTGCATTGTCAATTTGCTCAGCCTTAGTGCCGCCTTGTGCTTTTGCGTATGCAATAGCAGCTTCAATTAAAGGTGCGTATTGTGGCAATTGGCTTGCTTTTAACACTAATGATGGATTTGTTGTTGCATCAACAGGTTTAACTGCCTTGATCGCTTCAACATCACCAGTATCTGCCACGATAGTGGTCATAGTTTTTAATTGGTCTAATAAAGTAGCCATTACATGCCTCCGTAAAATTATCTGAATACAACAGTCTTATACAAAATCAAGTGCAAGATTATATCTTAAAAGTGATGATGTTAAAAATTATATGGTGTCATTAAATGGCGATACATGATGCTTTCTTCGATCATCCTCAACAGGGCTATTACTTTTACGGCGCTCAAGTGGTAACGAAACAATAAATGTTGCTCCACGCCCCTCTTCACTGTGAACAGAAACGCTGCCACGATGTTTCTTGACTGTCACGTTCACAAAATATAAGCCTAAACCGCTTCCCTCTTGTGCCTGATGCTCACCTTCTGCTCGGCTGAATCGTTTAAATACTTTTGTGATTCTTTTTGCTGGTATTCCAAGACCTTGATCAATCACCTTCAGCACAACAAAATGCTCGTCGCTTTTCAGAATCACGTTAATAACACTTCGTTCTGGTGAGTATTTAACTGCATTCAACAAAATATTAGAAACTGCTCTCAGGAGCAATCCAAAGTCGCCTCGCACCCATACACACTCTTCTGGAAAGTCTGTATGTAACTTAAGTTGCTTGGCCATGGATATTTCATACACATCATCAAGCGCTTGTTGCGTAAGACTAACCATATCCAGCTCATGAAACCTGTTCACATTGGCCATCTCAGCACGTGACGCCTGTAAAAAACCTTCAGCCATATTATGTGCGCGCGTTAGCATTTTACTCATGCGTTCGGAATATTTATTACTTTCAAACTTATCCAGCAACATCATTGCAGCACCAAGAGGGGCACGTATATCATGTGAAATAAACGCTAACGTATCATTCCTGCTTTTGTGCAAGTTACGTAAGTGTTGTGCTGTCAGATTCACCTTCAGGATTCTTGATTGCAAAGTATCTATATTGTCCCCATCTACACTATCTTCAGTCACCATACCTAAGGCTGATAACTCATCACGCAATCTTTGCAACTCTCTATCTAAAGATAGCTGAGCAGAGTCTAGCTTACGCCAACTCCAGACTGGATAGGCCAACAATATCGCAATCAGCGCACCAGACGCAGGAACCCAAACACCCCACCAGTGCACAATAGAGAGTGAAATCAAAATGACGACAAAGAAGTAGATCACAATCATTAACATAGACTTCAATGCTGTCAGCCTAGATAGCCATAATAGCGGCGGCATTGCTAATAACGCACAGAGCAAACTGACTATCCAACATGGCGCATCCACCACCAATGAAGAGCTTTGCATGGCAGCGATCGCATTCGCATGAAACTCTATGCCCGACATTGGTTGTGAGGTCGCGGCAACAGGTGTAGGTAATGCATCGCCTAACCCCAAGGCTGTTACACCAACAAGTACTATTTTGTCTTTAAAAAAACCCGATGAATATTTATTTGCCAGCACATCCACATAGGAAATTTGATTAAAGTGTCTTGGCGGCCCATAAAAACTAATTTTACGTTGTGAAGATGAAACCAAACGTTGCGTCACATGCCCCGCTTCATTCAACATAATCGGCTCCGTCAACTGAAAAATAGGAGGAATAATATTCATATGAGCCGGTAGCAAATTGGCTACCTGTAATACTGTTTGTGAAAAATGAGGTAGTCCAACCGCAGACAAACCATCTTCTGACAGCCCTTCCCATAAGTAAAGGCTACGAGCAACACCATCAGCATCTAACGGCACATTTAGGCGGCCCAAGCCAGCAGCTTCTGAGGCCAACATAGGAATGGGTAAACTTTGTTTGATAGCGGCGCCTACATACGGCACTTCAAGAAAAATAGGCAAGACTACATTGCCGGCACGCCTAATCGCATCAGCAAAGACATAGTCCACCTCTACTGCATCACGCTCAGGTTCAGAAAAGGCAACATCAAACCCTATCGCCTTTGGCTTTTCATTGATTAAGTGATTAATGAGCTCGGTATGAAATCTTTTAGACCAAGGCCAACTACCAATCGCCTCTATACTCGCTTCATCGATTGCAATAATCACGATATCGTCTGGCGCACTTTTGAAACTTAAATGCCGACCTAAATCATAATACAAATTATCAAACCGAACTAAAACCTCACTTAACGCTAATACACAAGCCAACAAGGCAAGTACGACTGCTGTAAATAACTTATCATTCATTTGCATCAATAACTTACAAACCTATACCAGCAATATGAACAGCTTGCTCTGATTGTAAACTTTCACTCAGTTTTTGATGATAATGCAAAGATGGAAAACCAAGAGCTAGAGTACTAAGCAACCAGTGTTGACTGCCCATGTTAAAAGAGCAATTTTTAATGACTGTATATCTGCAGATGGATTGTATGAGGCGATTAGCGAAAGTAATACTGCTAACACTCAAAAACGAAGCAATCATCGAACATGATGAAATTATTTTTATAACGATCATGCAAGTTAACTTTTCAACCTAAATCAGTAATGAACAAAATACCATGAATAGGCACAAGATTACTGATTCTTAACTATGCAAGCATGTTAAGTTTTGTAAACTATTACCGCCATCAGTTACAACTTACTAGCGATTGCGCTCGAGCCTATAGCCCTGCTGATAAATTGACGTCAACTTCCAGCCATATTCTGGCGTAAGCTTTAATTTTGAGCGTAAATGACTAATATGCACATCCACCTTACGAGTCTCTACTTCTGAACTAGCGCCCCACACCACATTCATTAAATGTACTCTTGATAATAAGGCGCCCTCATTTTTCAAGAAATACAGCGCTAAATCAAACTCCTTGTCGGTCAGCTTAACTTCCTCGCCTGCCAGCGTAGTAATTCTTAGTTTTGTATCAAACTTTACACTACCAAACTCATAGCTAGCCTCATCGACAGACTGATTGGAGGTGCGCCTGAGCAATGCATTGATTCGCGCCATTAACAAAGGTCGACTGGCTGGTTTGACGACATAATCATCAGCACCGGCCTCTATCACGCGAACAATATCCTGCTCTTCGGACCTACCGGTAAAAAATATAATGGGAGGAAGCTTATTAGCTCTAAGCTTAATACTGACCATGACATCCGGGCCCTCCATATCTGGCAATGCCCAGTCAAATACACATAAATCATATTGCTCATGCGGAAACTGACGTAAGAAGTCTATCCCTGTTTTAAAATGATCCACCTCAAAACCAGCTTCCTGCAGCCACTCAATCAATATTTCGGCAAAAGCCAGATCATCTTCCAACAGCGCAATTTTCATTTTTATTTTTATTCCAAATTGTTGACGTTCACTGCCTAGATACTCTTAATATCTGAAGCACTTATCTACTTAAACACGCACATTTTGAACTCATTACAATCAATAGCCAAAACTAGAGCGAGACACCACAATCATTATTTTTTATGTGACCAGCACTAAGTTACTAGCCAACAAAGTGGCCACCGTCAAATCAGCACTTGTTCCTGGATTAATTTTTCTTGCTTTAAGGGATGTATCCCACACAAGTAACTGCTTCTGCATTAACTTAGGGTTGTTCGTAGCCCAATAACTAGACTCAATTTCTTTAGCCTCCTGCATCAAACTTTTAGCAACTTCTATACCATGTTTACGCTGCACATGTGTGTCAGCATAGTTAGTCAAAAACCCCAAATACAATGCTGTTGTTGCCCAAGCTACATTCTCCCATTTAAGTAAGGCATCTGCGTATAAATTAACGCCAAAACTCACAACATCTTGAAACGCATTTGCATATTGCCAAGAAATGCGGTCTTTATCTTGTGCTGAACACATCATTTCAAGCAGACTAATTTGTGGTGCTTCATGCACATCATGTTGATCAGATGTACCCAAACCACCTGGATTAGCTAACACGATTGCTCTAGCAACGAGTGCTGCATCATCTACAGTCAATTGTCTCAATGTGATATCCAACTGATTCCATAAAGCCTGCCCAGCTTGCAAATTAAAGGCTGTATGTATTAGCGGCGCACACAGCAAAAGCATACCCAAATTAGTATTTTGCCCAACTGCATTCTTCGTAGCCTCTACCGAGTAGAACACTCGCTCACCTACTGAAAAGCCAGGACGAGTGATGGGCTCAGCGGTCACTTCAGCACTTTGAATAAAGTCCTGAATCGTCATACCGTGTCCATCTGCAAATGCGTGCACGTTACCTGGCTTCAATGCCTGCAACTCAGCCATACATGCATTTTTATAGGCGAGTGCTAATTGTTGTTGTGTTAATTTATTTGTCATGATTGGATTTGCGATGGTTTAATTTGCAATAGCTCAGTGCATTCACTTAAAGTTTCTGCAAGAAATCATCGACTAGCACTTCAGCAATATTAAAATCAGTCACACTTTGAAGGCCACGCCAAGCTGGAATACTATTCACCTCTAGCACATAATACTCGCCAGTCACGGCTTGAATCACATCGACACCGCAATAATCTATATCAACGGCCTTCGCTGCTTTTAAGGCAATCTCTATCATTGCATCATTGGCTTTTACCGCCTCACAACGCCCACCAGCAGCAACGTTGTTGACAAACCCACTACCTAGTCTGCGCATGGTTGAAATCACTCTACCAGCCACTACAAATACACGGTAATCATGTGGTGTATCAGCTGTTTCGATAAACTCTTGGAAGTAATACACACCATCCACATATTGCTGCATCGGCACAGGCAAGGACTCATGGGCATCAAGTTTACGCACACCTTGCCCTTGAGATCCAAACAGCGGCTTTAATACTAAGTCCTGATGATTTTTCTGGGCTTGCTCCCGAACTACTTCTGCTTGCGACCTTGACTCACAAGCCCACGTAGCGGGCGTCATTACCTGATGCTCACGTAACAAAAAGCTTGTCATGGCTTTATCAACCGTACGCTCAATAGCTCGCACTTGATTGTAAATGCGAACCCCTTGCATCGTAAGCATATGCAGCACATTTAAGCGAGTGATAACCTGCGGTAATGTACCGCCGGCTACACCGCGCACAAATGCAGCTTGTGGGTTGGCATTAAAGTATGGAATCTCGATATGTGGGGCTTGTTGCGCTAAATTAATCACGCAATCCTGCAGAGATACGAATGTGGTTTCAACACCCTGTTTTGCGAATGCAAGCTTGAGCTGGTTGCCCTGCCAACCAGCGTCATCGGTAAAAATAGGTATTTTCAAAGGACTATTAACTAAAGGTTAAACAAATTCAGGGCTTAAGTTAAATCGACGTGCTTAACGAAATGACAAATTAATTAAATCTGCATTTAACTGACCAGCCTCAAACACGTTACCTGTATCAATGTTAGTAACAGCCACTTTAGCTGGGCTAAATAACATTGGGTCAATTTTGTAAAAATCCATATCATAGAATTTGAATACTTCAGCAAACGTTTTGCCATAGTCTTTAGAAGCGCTACTTGGTAAATCTTGCGCCAATTTAGCTGCTGCTGCATCATCGCCCTTCACTTGCAGGCTTACAAAACCGCCAAACAAAATAGCATCGTTAGTGCGACCCATGCCAGTCATAAAGTCATTGGCCACTGGCGGCAATACAGCTAGACCCGTGCCGCTAACAATATTCTCAAGTGGGAAATGTAAAGTATGTGCCTTATGTAAGGCTACCTCTAATACTCGACCTACAATCTGTACTACACCTGCCACACTGGTTGTTGGCGTTAAAATAATAGTCAATTGTTCCGCAGACATTTTTGTGTCGCGCAAGATTTTTTCAATCACTTCAACTGGCGGAACTTTATCCGTTTCCAGCACGATACAAGTGCTAGTGCCGCTATCTACGTAGGCCAGCTCTTTAAATAAATCTTCACGCTGTGCTAATGCACGCGCTGGACCTGAGCCTAATGAAAAGAACTTCTCATGGCTAAGCGCCCAACCTGCGTATTGACTAGCCAAGCAAGCATATACAGGCTGTGCTGAACTCACGACAATTGCGTCGTGCCAATCAGCAAAGCGGTCATCCGCCTGCAAACGCACCTCGCCTAAGCCACCCATGCAAATTTCAGCAATTATACGGCCAGCCTCAGCACAGCCTGGAAACTGGATGCCAGCATCAATGATGGTACAACCAGAAGCGTGTTGAGATACACCAACGTGCAAAGTCTCTGCTTGCTCGATTAGCCTTTTTACCAATGGCGCACTAAGCTGATTAACACTAGGCGCTGTCGCCGATGTTTGAGTTGAAGAGGTATTTTGCATTTTTTTCCTTTGCACTACTCACTAGCCCCGTAGTAGAGAGGTTTGTTTAATGAGTAGATTGTAATAAGTTTTTAATCTGCTGCACTCTAGCCAGCACTTCTTTTTTTGCTGCAACTGCATTATCTGCGTACGCAAGCACACTGCAAACTGGAGCACCAGCTACAATCTTTAACGGTGTAGCCAGTTGAATGGGCGTATCCGTCACCCAACTTGGCCAAACCATTTCTGTATTTAACGTTACATCAATATCGGCATACACAATAGCATGCGCTTTAGATACTGCCACATCATCCTGCAGTTCGTGCGCATCAGACAATCGCCCATGCACACACGCCTGTATATGTCGCTCAAATAAAACGCCGTCATTACTATATAAATTAACCGTTGCGCTTAGCCTCGGGTTAATTTCTAACACAGACGCCTGCTCCGTACCTGCGCTTGTTTGATGCACAATCGCATCCAAACTATTTAAACCTAACAGACCAAATGCAACGGTTAACTGTTTAGCCGCATCTAATAACTGTTGCTGTACATTTACAGATAGCGCAGCATAACTGGCTGCACCGCCATAGCGAAACGGCATATGCGCACTGGCACAAACCCACTGCTCATTAAAGCCCACCGCCTCAATATCACTGCCATTAGCTATAAACAAGAGCGAAACTGGCACGCCTTCAAGCCTGCGTTGAAAGTAATGCTGTTCTAACCAGTGATTCTGTATCGACGCTGCAGGCTTTATATGCACACCACCGCTACCGCCAGAAAACTTATGCACATACAAACTCAAATCGACATCAGCAGGTAACTGCTCAATTGTCTCAGGATGCTTAATATTTAGTTTTTGCATGGTTGCAAAAAACACGCTTAAATCTTTGGTGGCAGCCAAAGTAGCAGAAGAGTTGCCAATCACGGGAACTAACGCCGCCACTTTTTTGAGCAAATCTGGCTGCGCTTCAAACCCGCTTCCGTACACAAACCCTGCAAACTGGTTTAGCCGTAATGCGCCACTATCTAAACGCTCATTGTCTAAGCTATGGAGTGTTTGCAGCAGGTCTTCTGCATCAAACCCAAGGTCATCATATTTTACTATCAGCGCAGCTTCTGCCAATGCTACGGTTTGCGCATCGGAAAATGCATCAATCGCTACAACCCTGTAGCCCGCATTGACCGCAGCCTCAACATAAGACCGCGCTGATAAAGCGATGATTAAGAGTGAACTTTTAATAGATCACGTGCCAATTTGAATGCAGCTGAGAATTCCAAATATTTTGGTTTTTCAAACGGTTGGTCTGTTGGTAGCATTTGTTTAAGCAATTGGTGTTGCGTGTTGTATTTCAACTGACCAACAGCAATTGCGCCAATGCCGTAAATGTTAGTACCTTCAATTTTCACGCCATCATCACTTACATTCACGCCTTCCACGCCAAGTGGCGCAACGGCATTAACGTCAGCAACCACTTTTAGGTTTTTAGCAAGTGCCAACTGCGCTTTGCTAATTACTTGAATACCAGCAGCTGCTGAACAGATTACAATATCAGACTGTGCAAGAATCTCTTCTTTTTTAGCCTCAGTTGTACCGTCAACCACTTTCATACTCACTTGGTATTTTTCATTCCAAACAGCAGCCTTAGGCTCGACAGAAGCCACTGAACTATGCGCGACCATTTGCACATTAGCGCCTTGCTGCGCTGCAATAATTGATGCACAGCTTCCAACTGGGCCGGTAGAGCCAAACACGCTTAATGTTTTGCCAGTTAAGCTCTCACCAAAGTTTTCTTTAAGGTGTGCTTCTACTTTTGCAATCATCGCTGCTGCAGTAGTAAACGCACCTGATGGGTCAGCAAATGCTGAACAAGCAAAAGGTGCGAACATTGCTTTTTTAGCAGCAGTTAGCATATCCATCGCCAAATCAATATCGCGACCACCGATAAAAATACCTTCACGTTTAACACCAGATAGCCCGCGTGAGAAAATTGCATCTTGCGTTAAACCCGTTACCTCTGAAAGTTCAACATTGGTATACGGCACAATTTTATCAAAGCCAGCGTCAAAGGCCATGTTGACATCGAACGGACTTGCGTTCTTAGCGGCCGTGAATACATGCAAAATGCTAGCTTTTTCCATTGTTACTTTCCTTAAATGTAGTTTGTTTGTATTAATTTTTAAACCTAACCAATGTAAAATTTATACGGTTACGTCGAATTTATTGAATTTTGCACCATGATTGCATGCACTGCAAATTTTCCATGAAAGTGCATGGTCGGTAAAGCTTGTTTTTAACTGTTGCAAATGCAGTTCTGCTTCATGTTGGTTGGCAAATATAGCAAAACCTGTCGGCCCCCAAGAACTCTGCCCAAAACACGGCGCTCCCATCGTCTCAAGACGTTCAAGCACAGCACTCACCAACCGGCTCGCGTAGCGTCCTCCCTGCACGGGCAGAAAGTAGTCCCCTACATGCTGCTGTAACACCTGAATACTTTGCCCGAAAGCTATTAAATCTTGTTCCACTAGTGCCGGCATCGCCTGCATCAATACGTGCCTACATAAATGCGCTGCCAGACTTTCTGAAAATACAGGCAATTCATTAAAAGCAATCCTCTCTCGCTCACCATGAATGCCAGGCTCACTTGTATCAAAGATTAACAATATAGCCCACTCTTCAGGAAAATCATATCTTGCCAACATCGGCGGCGGGGTTGCATGCGTAGCAGATACCACACGACCACCATCAATCAATAAACCTCCATAATCAAAAGCAGAGATACCAACACCAGAACGCCTACCGCGTCCTGTTAATGCTGCAAGCTGCATTGTATTTAGATTAAGCTGGTATAAATAATTAATCACAGCACCAGTCGCTAGCGCCATTTGAGTACCAGAACCTAAACCAGAATGCTCAGGCACAGATTCACTAATACTGATGTCGACAGCTCCTGATACATTCATCGTATCTAAAATCTGGCGTGCGACTTTGTAGACTCTTGCAGTGACAGACGCCGGCACAGCGTCAGCCGCTGATACATTAAGCAATTTAGATGATTTCGCACTTAACACCAAATTAGGCTCGGCAAGACTTAAGCCAATACTGCCAAACTTACGGCCTAAGCCACCATGTAAATCAAAAAAACCCATGTGCAAACGGCCACTGGTTGACACTTCAATGCTAGCAGCCATTGAAAATTCCTACCAAAATGACTTTAGTAAGACCGCCATTAGTGACGTCGTTTTGTACTCTGTAACATTGCATAGTGATTGTATTAATGATGATAATTTGGTTTCTTGCCATATTTTAGCTTAGCCTAGGCAATTTTCATAATTCTCAACATGATGTTCCAACGCTTTAGGGTTAACCCACATTTAAAAAACCAAAGATTTTATTCAATGTGTAGTTTTTCAGGTGACAACCCCAACATAATTAGGCAAAATAAGGGATTACTAAAATAATCTAACGCATTTCATCTCCCTTCTGTTCAAAAGGCTCTTCCAACGGAATGAATTAAGTCTTAAATGAAGCGCGAGTATAAAGTTAGAAAATTAATCATTTGTTAGAAACATCTAAGGAACTATCATGTCAGCCCACGTTATTCCATTTGAAAATTTACGCAACGTAGACGTCCCTTCAGTCGGCGGTAAGAATGCATCGTTAGGCGAAATGATTTCTCAGCTAACTGCAAAAGGTGTAAGGGTCCCTACTGGCTTTGCGACTACTGCAGATGCATATCGTGAATTTTTAGCTCAAAATGGCTTGGATGCCAAAATCAATGCTGAACTTGATAAATTAAACGTCGATGACACACAGGCGCTTGCCATATGTGGTAAACAAGTGCGCGAGTGGATCATGGCAGCACCATTCCCTGCTGCATTAGAAAAAGCAATTGCTGAAAACTATGAAATTCTGACTGCTAAATCAGGTAACGGCGCTACATTTGCCGTTCGTTCATCAGCAACCGCAGAAGATCTGCCAGACGCATCATTTGCTGGCCAACAAGAATCATTCTTAAACATCCAAGGTTTGGATAACATCTTGCACGCAATTAAAGAGGTGTTTGCTTCTTTATATAACGACCGTGCGATTTCATACCGTGTACACAAAGGCTTTGTGCACGCGGATGTTGCACTTTCAGCTGGTGTACAACAAATGGTGCGTAGTGACATTGGCTGTGCTGGCGTGATGTTTACAATTGACACTGAATCTGGCTTTAAAGATGTAGTGTTTATCACATCATCTTACGGCCTAGGCGAAACCGTAGTACAGGGCGCTGTGAACCCTGATGAGTTCTATGTACACAAACCAACATTAGCACAAGGAAAACCTTCAATCGTGCGCCGTACTATGGGCTCTAAGTTGATTAAAATGGTATTCAGTGATGCAACGCGTGCTGGAAAAAGTACACACACGATTGACGTGGACCCAACTGATAGCGATCGTTATTCATTATCAAATGAAGACGTGTTAGAGCTTGCACGTTATGCAATGACGATTGAACAACATTACGGCTGTCCAATGGACATCGAATGGGGTAAAAATGGCGTAGACAACAAGCTTTACATCTTGCAAGCACGTCCTGAAACCGTAAAATCACAAGAAGCAGTGAACAACGTGACAGAGACATTCAAACTTAACAAACATAGCGAGAAACCATTAGTGGTAGGCCGTGCTGTTACGCAAAAAGTAGGCGTAGGCCCTGTGCGTATCGTGCTGGACCCCGCAGATATGCACTTAGTGCAACCAGGTGACGTATTAGTTGCTGACATGACAGACCCTAACTGGGAACCAGTGATGAAACGCGCGAGCGCTTTAGTGACTAACCGTGGCGGTCGTACCTGTCACGCAGCGATTATCGCGCGTGAGTTAGGTATTCCAGCAATTGTTGGTGCGGTTAACGCTACTGATGTATTACGTGAAGGTGAAATCGTTACCGTATCATGCGCTGAAGGTGAATCAGGCTTTGTGTACCACGGTGAGATTGAATATGACGTAAACACACAAGCGGCTGCAGCACTCAAACCAGCGCCATGTAAAATCATGATGAACGTTGGCAACCCAGACATGGCGTTCAGCTTTGCCAAAACACCAAATGACGGCGTAGGCTTAGCCCGCTTAGAGTTTGTGATTAACAACATGGTTGGTATCCATCCAAAAGCCATTTTAAACATGGATGCAATGCCAAGTGCGATTCAAACAACGATTAAAAACCGCTCACGTGGTTATGCTTCACCTAAACAATTCTATATCGACAAAGTAGCTGAAGGTGTTGCAACCATCGCGGCTGCGTTCTACCCGAAACCAGTCATTGTACGTACATCAGATTTTAAATCTAATGAGTACAAAAAATTAGTGGGTGGCGAGATTTACGAACCAGATGAAGAAAATCCAATGATTGGCTTCCGCGGTGCAGCACGTTACATGGCAGAAGACTTCAAAGAGTGCTTTGCAATGGAGTGTGTCGCCATGAAAAAAGTACGTGATGAAATGGGCCTCACTAACGTTGAGTTAATGATTCCTTTCGTTCGCACTATTGCTGAAGCAAAAGCAGTGACTGAGATCATGGCTGCGAATGGCCTTAAACGTGGTGAAAATGGTTTGCGCCTGATCATGATGTGCGAGATTCCATCGAATGCATTACTGGCAGAGCAGTTCCTAGCTTACTTCGACGGCTTCTCAATTGGCTCTAATGACTTAACACAGTTAACTTTAGGTATGGATCGTGACTCAGGCATCCTTGCAGATGGCTTTGATGAACGTAACGATGCAGTAAAAGTATTACTGAAAATGGCCATCAGCACTTGCAACCGTTTAGGCAAATATGTAGGTATTTGTGGTCAAGGGCCATCAGATCACCCTGACTTTGCAGAATGGTTAGTAGATGAAGGTATTAAATCTATTTCACTTAACCCTGATACAGTCGTGGCAACTTGGCAGCTTCTTACCAAAAACAAAAGCTAGTCAATATGGATAAACTGTCATGATCAATCGTACCGCATTCTTCATTTCGGACGGCACTGGTATTACGGCAGGCGCTTTAGGTAAGTTGCTAGAGCACTTTCCTAGCACTCACTTTAAGCAAGTGCGCCTCCCATTTACCAATACGCTAGAGAAGATAAAACTAGCGCAAGAGGCAATTGCGCAAGCAACCGAAGAAGATGGCGGTCGACCAGTAGTGATTATGACATTAGGCGACATTGCTTTGCGTAATACGTTAAAGCAATGTAACGCTTACTTTATCGACCTGTTCAATACGTTTATTGACCCGCTAGGCTTAGAGTTGGATCAAAAACCGCTTACCGGCGCCGGTATTGCCCATAGTGTCATGGGCAGTAGCTACAATGAGCGCATGGAGGCGATTAACTTTACGCTTAACCATGATGACGGCATGACCAACAATGGTTTGGAAGAAGCCGAAGTGATACTAGTAGGTGTATCACGCTGCGGAAAAACGCCAACCAGCGTTTATCTTGCCATGCAGTTTGGGGTTAAGGCAGCAAACTACCCGCTCATCCCTGAAGACTTTGAGCGTGGCACATTGCCTGCAGTACTACATAAACACTTAGGTAAGATTTTTGGGTTAACCATCAAGGCCGAACGGCTTCATGCTGTGCGTAATGAACGTAGAGCTGGAAGCTTTTATGCCTCATTGGATAATTGTCGCCAAGAGATTGCAACCGCTGAAAATTTGATGCGCACAGCAGGAATCACCTGGGCAGACTCTACTAGTCGCTCTGTCGAAGAGCTCTCAGCGATTATTCTGGAAAAAATGAGACATCCAGCAATTAGCAAGTAATAGGTAAGCTGCTGAACATAAAATAAAAAAGGTGCGATTAGCACCTTTTTTACATTCCCAATAGCAAAATAACTATTTCAAACCTGATTTGATTTTACTCACAATTTCTGCTGCGTTAGGTTTTACGTCACTACTAAACGCATAAACATCATTACCACCTGGCAAAATGACATATTTAAAGAAATTCCAACTTGGTGACTGCCCTGTTTTTGCGATTAACTGCTTATAAAATGGGTTAGCGGTTTTACCACTCACAGAAGATTTAGTGATCATGGGGAATTTAACTGAGTACGTTAACTTACAAAAATCACCAATCTGCTTATCATCGCTTAACTCTTGTTTGAAATCATTTGATGGGAAGCCAATCACCAGCAAACCATGATCTTTGTATTGGCTATATAAGCCTTCTAGCGCTTCAAATTGCGGTGTAAATCCACACTTACTTGCTGTATTGACCACCAAAATTGGTTTGGTTTGATAATCACATAAATTAATCTTCTCACCTTGTAAGGTTGAAAATTGATGATTGTATATTCCAGAGCAAGCAGCATCTGCCATATTAGCCACCGATAAAAGAATTACTGAAATTAGTACTGATAGACTTACTTTTGAAGCATTCGTTAATAAGCGCATTTCTACTCAACTTAGTATATCAATAATATAGATGATGCTATGACTAAGCGCTCAGCATAAAATTCAATCCACCATCATTAATGTTTAAGATATTGCACCACAGCCACACCTAGCGCCGCCATCAATAGCGCCCCGAACATGTGAGTAAACGTATGCAAAGCCGCCAAATGGTACTCATGCCGATGTAATAAAGATAAACTTTCTCCGGTAAACGCAGAAAATGTAGTGAGCCCGCCTAAAAAACCAGTGGTGATAAATAATCGTAAACTTGGCGTATCCAACCCACCAAGACCAATCAAACCCATAACAACCCCCATAAACAGTCCGCCACTTAGGTTGGCAATTAAAGTGCCAAGCGGCAGATTCGGCAAAATTGCATTAAATGCAATCCCTAAACCCCATCGACTCCAAGCGCCTAATGCGGCACCTAAGCCAACTGCCAGTGTATTTGTAAAATTTATCGCGGAATTCATATTCTTAAACCCAGATTAGTATCGCCGTATAGTAAAATCTTCTAATAAATTTAGCCAATACTAGAATAAACATAAGAACTTTAGCGAGAAAATCATGGCAATGAAAGTGTTATTTGTGAGCTCCGAAGTTTTTCCACTGATTAAAACAGGTGGATTAGCTGATGTTAGCGGCTCTCTGCCCAATGCGTTGCAAGGGCTAGGCGTAGATATTCGTATACTGATCCCAGGCTACCCTGCAGTATTGAAATCATTACAAAACCTAAAAACAGTGGCAGTCATCGACCAACTACCACACATTGGCGATGCAGAGCTACAGCTTGGCACGATAGCGGATACACAAGTCACTGTGTTGGTGATTAAAGCACCTGATATCTATGAACGAGATGGCGGCCCTTACTCAGACACACAGGGACAGGAATGGCAGGACAACCCCATCCGCTTTGGCGTGCTGTCAAAGGTTGCAGCAATTTTAGCAAGCGATCATTCCCCGATTAGCGACTGGCATCCGGATATTGTGCATTGCAATGATTGGCAAACTGGGCTGACCCCTGCCTATATGAAGCTGACTGAACACGCCCACGCTAAATCAGTCATCAGTTTGCATAATATGGCATTTCAAGGCTGCTACCCACCACATTGGGTAACAAGTTTAGGCTTACCTAGCGCTGGGTTCAGTATCGAGGGCTTTGAATATCACAACCAATTATCATTCTTGAAAGCTGGGATATTCTATGCGGATGGAATATCAACCGTTAGCCCACGTTATGCTCAAGAAATACAAACCGTCGCTTTTGGTTTTGGCTTAGAAGGTCTACTCAGTAAACGGGGCGATGAAATTAAAGGCATTTTGAATGGGATTGAAACAGACGAGTGGAATCCGGAAACAGATCAGCATTTAATCAAAAACTACAGTGCAACCAAGCTAGCTGGCAAGAAGCAGGTTAAAAAGGCCCTGCAGCAAAAACTTGGACTCGACATCGATGCTAACGCACCATTATTGGGCGTAGTAAGCCGTCTGACGCATCAAAAAGGTCTAGATATGCTATTGCCCCATCTGCAAAAGCTGATTAACCAAGGCTGCCAATTTGCATTACTGGGTGGTGGTGAAACCGACTTGGAATCAGCTTTTCTAGAGATTGCAGCTAAAAACCCACATCGCGTCAGCGCTACGATTGGCTACAACGAGCCTTTATCTCACCAGATTATGGCTGGCAGTGATATGTTTATTATGCCGTCACGTTTTGAGCCTTGTGGCTTGAATCAGCTGTATGGGCTAGCTTACGGCACACCGCCTATCGTTAATGCGACTGGAGGCCTTGCAGACTCGATTATCGATGCTAATGCAGCCCATTTAGAAAACAATACTGCCAATGGTTTTGTGATGGTGGAAGCAAGTACGGATGGTTTAATTGCAAGCATCCATCGAGCCTTGGATATGTTCATCAACAGCCCCAAAGTTTGGAAGCAATTACAAAAGAACGGAATGTCTCAGAATTTGAGTTGGGATAAAAGCGCACAAGAATACTTAGCTTTATATCAATCACTCATTTAAAACCACGCAAAAAAACAAGGGGATGAAAGTTGGCATGCTTGATGCTTATATAAAATCAAGCTTACATATTTCTCCTAAGCCGATTTTCTCCCCTTTGGGCGCCTTTATAGGCGCCCTCTTTTTTATATTGCCTTGCGGTAATTACTTCACAATAAAATGTTCGCGGTAATACTTAAGCTCATCGATTGACTCATAAATGTCCGCCAATGCTTCATGGCGACTAGCCTTTTTGAAACCTGAATAAATCTCTGGTTTCCATCTGCGTGCAAGTTCTTTAAACACACTCACATCTAAATTGCGATAATGGAAGAAACTTTCTAACTCAGGCATGTATCTCGCCATAAAACGTCTATCCTGACAGATAGAGTTGCCACACATTGGTGACTTACTAGCAGGAACATGCGCTTTCAGAAACTCAATCATTTGCGCTGAAGCTTCAGCTTCAGATAATGTAGAAGCTTTTACTTTATCTATCAAGCCAGAACGACCATGTGCGCCCTTGTTCCACGCATCCATACCATCCAATACGGCATCAGTCTGATGCACAACGAACACTGGTGATTCAGCAATCACATTTAAATCTGCATCGGTCACCACCGCTGCCAATTCCAAAATACGGTCAGAATCTGGGAGCAAACCGCTCATTTCCATATCAAGCCAAATTAAATTATTCTGATTCGTCGTATTGTCTGCAGCTGCCATCATGATTTCCATTAAAATGAGTATTATTAAGTAAACTTGGTGAACCATCATATCTAAAATGCTTCACAATACATATATTAACTTAATTCAATTTTTAAACGAACGATAAAATGGCTCACACACTTACGATCACTTTCATTACATTGCTGATTGCAACCACATTTGTACGCATATGGCTTGGAAGACGACATATTGCACATGTACAGTCGCATCGCAATCAGGTGCCTCATGCATTTAGCGAAAACATCGCGCTAGAAGCACATCAAAAAGCTGCTGATTACACTACGGATAAAACAAAATTAGCGCTACTAGAAGCTTCCGTACAAGCTATATTATTAGCAGCGTTAACCATCGGTGGTGGTTTACAGTGGATTGATGATGTATGGCGTAACCTGATCGTTAACCATGAAATTGCACGTGGCGCACTCGTCATTGTCAGTGCAATGCTTGTGAGTAGTTTGATTGACTTACCCTTTGAATACTATAAAACGTTTGTTGTGGATGAGAAATTTGGTTTTAATAAAATGACACCTGCGATGTTTTTCAGTGACCTGATTAAGCAAAGTGTAGTTGGCATTATTTTAGGGGCTCCTATTCTTTTTGCAGCATTGTGGTTAATGCAAGGTGCTGGCGCATATTGGTGGTTATATCTTTGGATAATTTGGAGCGTATTTAATCTCCTGATGCTTGCGGTTTATCCTACATTTATCGCACCATTCTTCAATAAATTCACGCCGCTTGAAGATCAAAGCTTAAAACAAAGAATTGAAACCTTATTAACTAAATGCGGTTTTAAATCACAAGGCTTATTTGTGATGGATGGCTCAGCACGTAGTAGCCACGGTAACGCTTACTTTACTGGTTTTGGTGCATCAAAACGTGTCGTGTTCTTTGATACCTTACTTGATAGACTTAACCCAGATGAAATTGAGGCAGTATTAGCCCACGAGCTTGGGCACTTTAAGCATCATCATGTGATTAAACGTATCGCGATGATGTTCTTTATTAGCTTTGTAGGTTTAGCCTTGCTAGGCTGGCTCATGAATCAGCCTTGGTTTTATACAGGCCTTGGTGTTAGTGAAATGAGTAACTACATGGCACTGGTTTTATTTTTACTCGTTTCACCAGTATTTCTGTTCGTATTAAGGCCAATCATGGCAAGTTACTCACGTAAGAATGAATTTGAAGCCGACAGTTATGCTGCTGAGCATGCTGATGCTAAATATTTAATCGAAGCTTTAGTGAAGTTATATCGTGACAATGCATCTACGTTAACGCCAGATCCGTTGCATTCTGCATTTTATGACTCACACCCACCAGCAAGTATTAGAATTTCAAAATTAGCGGCGTATACTAGTTAGCAACGTCTTTGAAAAGGTGACCCAGATGCAGTTATTGCGATATATGGTATTGCTGCTCATCAGTAGCAGTGCTTCAGCGGAACCTTTTCAAAATGCGGATGCACAGGCTGGAAAAATACTGGTAAATCAGCACTGTATCAGCTGCCATGCATCTAGTTTTGGTGGTGATGGCTCGGGTATATACACACGTGAGTTGCGTAAAGTAAAAAACGCCAACGCTTTAGCTGCACAAGTTCGTAATTGCAACACCATGTTGGGCTTAAAGTGGTTTGAAGATGAAGAGCTTAACGTTGCAAAATATCTTAATCAACAATACTATAAATATACAGAATAGCGAGCACGTGAGTATCTCAAATAATGCGCAAGATGAAACAAGCTTGCAAGGCACCGTTGTCGCCGCTTATGGCAAACGTTTTCAAGTAGAGCTCACCGAGACCAAGCAACGCATCAGCTGTGTGACGCGTGGCAAGAAAACCGATATTGCTTGTGGTGATTTAGTAGCAGTCAAGCTTACTGATAAGCATGAGGGCGTGATTGAATCTACCCTACCCCGTAAAACGCTGCTGTTTCGAAGCAATGCATTTAAAAGCAAAATGCTCGCGGCAAACGTCACCCAAATTATTATTGTGTTAGCGACGCAACCTAGCTTCTATGAAGCGCTACTTAATCGCTGTTTAATTGCTGCTGAAGCCGCAGGCATTAAAGCGCTGATTGTACTCAATAAGTGTGATTTAGCAGATAACCATGATGCACTGCAGAAACTAGCGCTTTATACCAAACTGGGTTATCAAGTATTGCCGCTATCTGCAAAACTAGATATTTCTAGCCTTAGACCTTTTTTGCAAAACGAGGTAAGCATTTTAGTGGGGCAATCTGGCATGGGAAAATCAACCATGATTAACGCACTGTTACCAGGCGAAGCGGTACGCACTCAAGAGGTAAGCCAAGTACTGGACAGCGGCAAGCACACAACCACAGCGGCTCACTTATACCATCTCGATGACAGTAGCCGACTCATTGATTCACCAGGCCTGCAAGAGTTCGGTCTACACCACTTAAGCACAGATGAGCTTGAGCATGCATTTGTCGAGTTCAGACCGTTTCTTGGGAAATGTAGATTTAATAACTGTAAGCACTTGCAAGAGCCTGACTGCGCAATTACAGAAGCACTAGCACAAGATAAAATTTCAGCAGAAAGACTGGCGATTTATAAAATGTTACGTACTGAGATTTCTCACTCAGCACATTAATCCATCACAGGTATGGTATGACTACGGCTTTCATTACTCACCCTGACACCTTATTGCACATGATGGATGGCAATCATCCTGAGTCGCCAGCGCGTATCACAGCGATTAAAAATGCATTAATTAAGCAAGGTATTTACAGTCAGCTATCCATCTATGAATCGCCTGTCGCCACAGATACTCAGTTGACGAAGGTTCACCGCGCTGATTATATAGCGCGTATTCGTGCGCTATCGCCAAAGGCAGGATTGGTTAGGCTAGATCCAGACACCGCAATGGGCCCGATGAGTTTATCTGCAACACTCCATGCAAGCGGTGCTGCAATATTAGCGACAGACTTGGTGATGCAAGGAAAGGTTGATAATGCTTTTTGTTGCACCAGGCCACCCGGGCACCATGCTGGACTAGCTAATAGCGCAGGCTTTTGCATCTTCAATCATATTGCTGTTGGTGTTGCCCATGCTTTAACGCAATACAAAGTTAAGCGTGTTGCGATCATTGATTTTGATGTGCATCATGGAGATGGCACAGAAGAAATATTTAAGCACAATCCACAAGTGATGCTCTGCTCGACTTTTCAGCACCCTTTCTACCCACATCGCGGATTTGACACACGAACCAAGACCATGATTAACGTGCCGTTAGCCGCTAATGCCGATGGAAAAGCGTATCAGCAAGCATTTAACAACGAGTTCTTACCCGCCCTTAACCAATTTAAACCTGAAATCATTTATGTGTCGGCAGGTTTTGATGCACATATTGATGACCCGCTTGCTGGAATGAGCTTAGTGAATCAGGATTACACATGGATGACAGCGTTTATTAAGCAAGTAGCCAAGCAACATGCGCAAGCAAGAGTCGTGTCTTTATTGGAGGGTGGTTATCACCTGCCAGCACTAGGCCAAGCTGCCTGTGCACATATCACTGCACTGATGCAGACATAAAGCGGCAGAGATTAAAATAGCGCTGGATTGAAACGCTAACCCTAGCGCTTTTTTAAACATAAACTAAGGAATAGACACTGACTACGCTATTCAACCTCTACCTATTGAGTTTAGAATATACAACATGAAGCCAACAACAGTATTCAGGATCAAATCAATTGACTGATATGCGTAAAGAACAAATACCTGTATCTTCATTAGAGATAGGCATGTTTGTATGTGAGCTTGACAGACCTTGGCTTGGTACCCCTTTTCTACTAGAAGGCGTATTAATCGAAGATGAAACGCAAATTGCTACGCTAACCAGTTTATGTGAGTTTGTCTATATAGACCGTACAGTGTCACTGGGGCAGCATTATCTAGCACCTCCAAAGAAATCTATCGCGATTACCCGTAGTGCTTCAGTGCCCATTTATCAGTCAGCAGCACTAAGCAACCCTAACCCAACTACTCACGCGCAAGACAACAAGATTGATACCAATAAAGAGCAACGCTCTTTCTTTAATATCATTAGAGAAATTCAGGATTTCAATCAAAACACACCGCAAATACCTAACCAAAACAATACTAATCTAAACTTAAGCTATCTAAGCCAAGAGGCAGAGCTTGATACAGAAAGCACGCCAAGCGGCTTGTCTTTATCCAAACAAATCAAAACTGATTTATCGAATTTTGTATTGGGGTTAAAAGGCTGGCGTCAAACATGGAAAAAGAAAAGTCGCCACGCTAGTTCAGCCACCATCCAAGGTGATGAGGTAGCAGCAACCACCCCAATAGATTACTTACACAATACAGTGATTGAAGAGAAGTACCCTATCGAGCAAGAAATCACCACAATCTATCCCATTTATGAGAGAACACAGTTAGTCACGCAAGAGTTCTTTAATGCAATGGCAGAAAACCAGCTGGTAGACCTGAGCAAAGTGGATGAAGCGCTTAATGACATGGTAGATAGTATTGAGCGTAACTCAGACGCGCTGGTATGGCTGGCACGTTTAAAACAAACCGATGATTACTCTTATAACCATGCGCTCAATGTTTCGATTACATTAATGGCACTTGCCAACTTCATGGCGCTGCCAAAGAAACAAATCAAAGACCTAGGCCTTGCTGGTTTATTGCAAGATATAGGGAAAGTTAAAATACCTAAAGAACTGTTGCAAAAGACAGAAAAAATCACCGCAGAAGAGTTTGACGTATTTAAAAAGCATGTAGACCATGCCTTAGCGCTGCTAGAAGTAACGAATAATATCTCCAGCACTACGATGATTACGGTATCACAGCACCATGAACGCATTGATGGCAGCGGTTACCCATATCAGCTCAAAGCAAAGCAAATCAGCCTAGCAGGACAAATGGCGGGGCTGATTGACACATACTGTGCGCTAACAAGTAACAAAGCTTATGCTAAAAGTGTCTATAATCAGTTTGCGCTGGAGAAAATACATGCACTACGAGATACTAAATTTGACGGCCATCTGATTGATCAATTGGTACAGTTTTTAGGGATGTACCCCGTCAGCTCTTTGGTTGAACTAAACTCTGGGGAAGTCGGAGTCGTCATTCAGCAGAATAGTGTGCGCCGTCTGCTACCCAAAGTGATGATTCTACTTAACCCAGATAAAACAAAGAACGAATACCCACCTACACTCAATTTAATTAATTTGCCATTAATCCCAAGCGGTGAACCTTACCAAATTGTAAGAGGATTACCGCCTGACAGCTACGGGCTCAATATTAACAACTACTTTAGTTAGCCTGTCATCGATCCAATATGAAAATCCAAGAAGAAATCTACAGCTTAATAGATCAAGAATTTACACTGAATTTATCACCTAACCATTTGCTGAACATCATCAAGGGATATCAATTAAATCCGAACGATCTTTCGGGTCCCTATTATTACGACCCCAAAATATTTGAACAGGTTGCTACAAGCAACCCTAGCGCCAACCCTACACCAGACAAGTTGCTAAATGTTTTGCAACATTGGCCTCAGCAGTTAAATTGGTCACAACTCAATCAATATATTGATGAATTTCTCTATAGCTGGCTACAGGACTACAAAACTGGCGCTCAACTAGGAGATGCGCTGATACTCAGCCAATCTATTCAGTTACAACCTGAAATCAACATAAACGCAATTACTTCACTACATGACGACAAGTTTCATCTTGTCCTGACGCATTTATTAGCCATATCGACCAACCAGTTTGATCAATATCAGCGTGATTACTCAAAAAGTTTTGATTTAACAACCGGCTTACCAAATCATAAATTGATGGCTAAGTTGATTAAAAAGGCAGAAGCTGAGCATACAAATCTAGGCTTACTTTTACTTAACCTGAACATCAACTCAGATAAAGAGAGAAAAATAAATGCCGATCAATCTAAACTATCATTGGCCGCAGTTGACTTAATCCAGCAACACTTAAGCAAAGATACTAGGCTGTTCTATATCGGACCCAATGAGTTTGCAATTGTGATTGAAGACTTGCATTTCCCTGCACAGCTGAATCTGATTGCATCAGAGCTTATTCACGCCTTTGAGTCATCACTGCCTTTGGTGAATAATAGCTTAATTGTAAAGCCCTACTTTGGTGGTGTGACCACCTTCAAAAACACCTCAAAAAAACACTCGTTGTACGAATGCGCTAAATTGGCATTACATCATGCCATGATTAATCATTATCAAATTGAAATGTATGATCAGCACATTACCAGCGTATTTTCCAGCACCCATTCACTAGAAGAAGCGATTATTGAGGCTTTACAGAATAATGAGCTAGAGGTCTACTTACAGCCAATTGTCAGTTTACCCAATCATGATTTAAAGTTTGCAACTTGTACCAGTGCTGAAATTCTATTACGTTGGCATCACCCAGAATGGGTTGGCATTTCCCCAATGCGCCTCATCGACACTATCTACAAAAAGGGGTTTGGCAAAATATTCATCCGCTGGCTAATCAATACCGCATGCCAGCGCATTGCCGAAATCATCACGACGCATCAAAAAAGCTTCTCATTGACCGTCAATTTGTCATCTCCAGATTTACTAGATGCAGACCTACCAGAGTTAATTGCTCAGTCCATTGCATTGTGGGACATTCCGGCAAAAGCACTTGTGATTGAAATCACCGAGAGTGATTTGCTACTAGACGAGAAAAAAGCAATGTCTGTCATTAGTAGAATTTCACAACTGGGCTGCTCATTTGCGCTAGATGACTTTGGTACAGGCTATTCATCCATGACAAGGTTGCGCAACATGCCGATTAGCTTGGTTAAAATTGACCAATCTTTTGTAAAGCAAATTGAACAGTCCAATCAAGATAGGGAAATTGTGCTATCAATCATCCAATTAGCGCATAGCTTAGGAAAAACAGTTGTGGCAGAAGGTGTTGAGAATCTAAATTGCCTCAACATACTAGTTGAAATGCAATGTGACAAAATTCAGGGTTATTACTATTCAAAATCGATGTCACTGGATGACTTTAACGTGTGGCTTCCTAATTTTAAGGGCCAACAAACGCTTCTTAATTAGTCAACATCAGCAATCACTGACTCAGACATTAGCTTAAGAATCTCTAAGCCAACAAGTGTACTGAGTGAGGGTATAATAGTGTTTGTTTGCTACGTTCAGCTTGGCTGGACGTACTATTAAAACCCCTATTTAATGACAATCCAATATGCATATTACTACCCGCCTAGAGTTTGACGCAGGCCATCGCATTCCCAACCACAAGAGTCAATGCAAAAACTTGCATGGTCATCGGTATGCTATCGAAATTACACTATCTGGAGACATCATCACCGCAGAAAACACCTCTGATAACGGCATGGTGATGGATTTTTCAGATGTAAAAGCCATTGCGAAAGATGCTGTCGTCAATGTTTGGGATCATGCATTTTTGGTATATCAACATGATGCGGAGGTTTTAAACTTCTTAAATACACTTCAAAACCATAAAACGGTTGTATTTCCAACCGTACCCACTGCAGAGAACATGGCGGCAGAAGCGTTTAGAATTTTAAAAGCACGTTATCAAGACACTTATGGTAATCACCTAAAGTTAGAAAAAGTGCGCTTATATGAAACGCCAAACAGCTGGGCAGATGCGCTAGGCTAACCTAGCCTCTTAGCTTAGATGCTTAAGCTTACTGTCTGACTTAATTGCTTGGCAGTGCTTTAAGCTCGGCAATGAGCGCATCACGCCAACTAGGCATAGTGATAGAGAAGTCTTTAGCCAACCTAGTACAGTCTAGACATGAGTTAGCTGGGCGCGTCGCCGGCGTTGGATATTCCTCTGTGGTAATTGCCTGAATATTTTCCACCTGAGCTTTAAGTGGCTGCCAGCCTTTTACAGACTGTAAACGTGAGCATTCTTCTACGATGGCAGTAGCAAAGCCATGCCAAGTGGTAAAACCTGCATTCACAAGGTGATATACGCCAGACACATCGCCCTGCCATTGCCCCAACACTTGTACAATCGCATTAGCAATACTATGGCTACTGGTAGGTGCACCAGCCTGATCCCCCACGATACGCAGTTGCTCTCGCTCTTTCGCTAATCGCAATATCGTATTGAGAAAGTTCTTTCCGTAAGCGCCATACACCCATGAGGTTCTGAAAATAAGGTGTGGCAGCCCTACAGCACGGATAGCCTGTTCCCCAGCCAATTTAGATTTTCCATAAACACTTAAAGGTGCGGTGGCATCATCTTCAACATAGATGCCCACTTTATTACCTGCATAGACATAATCCGTCGAAAAGTGAATGAGCCTAGCACCAAGTTTAGCCGCCTCTTCAGCAAGCACTCCCGGTGCTACTGCATTAATCGCATAAGCAAGTTCAGGCTCAGTTTCGGCTTTATCCACTGCAGTATAGGCTGCTGGGTTGATAATCAAATCTGGTTTAATGGCCTGCACCACAGCACGTATTGCTTGTGGGTCTGATAAATCAAGCTGACTTCTATCAAGGCAGACTAACTCACTGAATAAAGCATCATGTTCAGAAAATGCCTGCTGTAATGCACGCCCTACCTGTCCGTTAACACCAGTTAATAATATTTTTTTGTACATACTAAACGCTTTGTGATTAACGGTTTTTATTCAAATACGTCTGCATCTGACAAACTTAAGCCTAACTGATCCTTAGCTGACAGCACAGGGCTAGCATTCCCAGCCATCGCTGGCCATTCAATAGCAAGCTCTGGATCATCCCATCTAATGCAGCGCTCATGTTGAGGCGCATAGTAATCTGTCGTTTTATATAAAAACTCAGTATTATCTTTCAGCACTAAAAATCCGTGCGCAAAGCCCTCTGGCACCCACATTTGACGTTTATTTTCGGCAGACAACACAGCACCTACCCATTGACCAAAAGTTTTAGATTGTTTGCGTAAATCGACTGCAACATCAAATACTTCACCAGCAATAACGCGCACTAACTTACCCTGTGGCTGCTGAATTTGGTAATGCAAGCCACGCAGTACATTGGCTGCAGATTTAGAATGATTATCCTGTACGAATTGTGTTCTAACCCCTGTTAACTGTTCAAAAGTTCGCTGGTTAAAGCTTTCGAAAAAAAATCCTCTATCATCACCAAATACTTTAGGTTCAAATATCAGCACATCTGGAATTGCAGTTTGAATCGCTTGCATTTAGTACACCTGCTCAGTTAATAGCATTTTTAAATATTGGCCATATGCATTTTTAATGTAACGATTAGCTAGCTGATCTAGCGCTGCCGCATCGATATATTGCATTCTATAAGCCACTTCTTCAGGACTTGCCACTTTTAAACCCTGACGCTTTTCTATGGTTTCAATGAACATTGAAGCTTCTAATAGTGACTCATGCGTGCCAGTATCTAGCCATGCTATGCCGCGCCCCATCACCTCTACCTGTAAATCACCGCGTTCTAGGTATGCTCTATTCACATCAGTAATTTCCAACTCACCTCGTGGTGACGGTTTCAATTGTTCTGCAATACGAATCACATCATTGTCATAGAAATACAGCCCTGTGACCGCATATCTAGACTTGGGTACCGCTGGCTTTTCTTCTAAACTAACTGCCTGCCCTTGCGCGTTAAACTCAACCACACCATAACGCTCAGGATCACTCACAGGATATGCAAAAACAGTAGCACCGTTCTTAATAGTTGCTGCAGCCTGCGTTTTAATTGCTAGCTCATGCCCGTAGAAAATATTATCGCCAAGCACTAGCGCACAGCTATCATTGCCAATAAACGATTTGCCAATGATAAACGCTTGTGCCAAACCATCAGGTGATGGCTGCACTGCAAACTGAATTGAAATACCCCATTGGCTGCCATCACCCAGCAACTGCTGAAAGCGTGGCGTGTCTTCTGGGGTAGATATCACCAAAATATCACGAATACCCGCCAGCATCAGTGTGGTTAATGGGTAATAAATCATCGGCTTATCATAAACAGGTAATAGCTGCTTCGAAACAACCTGCGTGACTGGATGTAATCGTGTTCCAGAACCACCCGCTAAAATAATACCCTTCATGCCATTTCCTCACCACGTTCTGAATAATGTGTTTGAATCCAGTTTCTGTAATCACCACTGGTAATATTGTTGACCCAATCTTGATGTGCCAAATACCAATTCACTGTTTTTTCTATGCCGGTTTCAAATGTCTCAGCTGGTTTCCAGCCTAGCTCTGTTGCGATTTTTGTGGCATCAATCGCATAACGTATATCATGCCCTGGTCGATCAGCCACATAAGTAATGAGATCCGCGTAAGACTGGCCATCAGCACGTGGCTGTTTAGCATCGAGCATACGGCACAGCGTTCTGACAATATCAATATTGGTTTCTTCATTCCAACCACCCACGTTATAGACCTCACCAACTTTACCCGCAGCCAGTACGCGCCTAATCGCGGCACAATGGTCTTCAACATAAAGCCAATCACGTACTTGCAAACCATTGCCATATACTGGTAATGGTTTGCCTGCTAGTGCATTGTGAATAACAAGTGGGATTAACTTTTCAGGAAAATGGTAAGGGCCATAATTATTTGAACAATTAGTCGTTAATGTAGGTAAGCCATATGTATGATGATATGAACGCACTAAATGATCAGATGATGCTTTAGAGGCAGAGTAAGGGCTATTGGGTGCATACGGCGTAGTTTCAGTAAACGCAGCATCGTCTTTACCTAATGAACCATAAACTTCATCGGTAGATACATGTAAGAAACGAAAACTTGCTTTATCCGCAGTGTTTAAAGTGCCCCAGTAAGCTCGCACCGCTTCCAGTAAATGAAACGTCCCTACAATATTCGTTTGAATAAAGTCTTCAGGACCATGTATTGAGCGGTCTACATGGCTCTCAGCTGCAAAATTCACCACGGCGCATGGCTTATGCTCGGCTAATAAATTGGCCACTAAATGCTGATCACCAATATCACCATGCACAAATACATGATGAGCATTATGTTCTAGCGTAACCAAGTTCTCCAGATTACCTGCATAGGTCAATTTATCTAAATTAACCACAGTGCCTAAGCCCTGCTTTACCCACGCTAATACAAAATTAGAGCCAATAAAACCAGCGCCACCTGTCACAAGAATTGTGTTATTCATGATTTATACTTTCTTAAATTTACTTAATCCTAGGCTGACTAAACTAGCGCTAACTATTCCAGACACAGTTACCTGATTTTGCAAGTCCAGCCAAATACGCCTCATGGTCAGTCACTTCATCAGCAGTTGCATGCTTCACTAATATTGGTGCATGGCTAAGCGCATTCACTTCAGCAACGTTATGGCTAGGCTGGTCTAATCCAATCATCAAACTTTCTTGACCACGCGTCATCGCCATATAAACATCAGCTAATAACTCAGCATCAAGTAACGCACCATGCAAGGTACGTCTTGAGTTATCAATACCAAAGTGCCGACATAAGGCATCTAGGTTATTACGCTGGCCAGGCCGCATCTCTTTTGCAATTTTGAGTGTATCGGTAATTTTGGCAGTGATAGCCTCAACCTTTTTCTGGCCAATCAAACCCAACTCACAATTCAAAAAACCCACATCAAATGGTGCGTTATGCATAATCAGTTCAGCATCAGCAATAAATGCAATCAGCTCATTAGCGATATCTGCAAAGCGTGGTTTGTCTTGCAAAAACTCAAGTGAAATACCATGTACCTCTTGTGCACCTTGGTCAATTTCACGGTCTGGATTTAAATAATAATGAAAATGGTGTTTAGTTAAGCGTCTGTTCACAACCTCGACGGCTGCAATTTCAATCACACGATGCCCTTGGGCATGATACAAACCTGTGGTTTCCGTATCTAAGAAAATCTGCCTCATGACGCATTAACCCCTTTCTGCAACACTTGCTCTACGCCTTTATTTGCCAGCATATCCGCACGCTCATTACCTACATTACCAGCATGGCCTTTGACCCATATCCACTCTACCGTATGTTGCTGCGCTAATACATCCAGAATGCGCCATAAATCATCGTTCTTAACTGGTTTTTTATCAGCAGTGCGCCAGTTACGTGCTTTCCAGCCAACAATCCATTCAGAAATACCTTTCTGCACATACACAGAATCAGTAAACACTTTTGCGTGGCATGCTCGTTTTAATGCCTCTAAGGCACGAATCACAGCAGTAAGCTCCATACGGTTGTTTGTTGTTAATAGTTCACCGCCAAACAGCTCTTTTTCATGGCCATCATAACTGACCCATGCGCCCCATCCTCCTGGGCCTGGATTACCTTTACATGCACCATCTGCATAAATTTCTACGGTGGAACGTTTAGCTGTTACTTCTGTTGTCATCAATCAATTTTCACTTCACTCTAAATTAATCATGATTATAGAACATCACAGCACCTAGCATGGTTAATGCACTTAAATATTCATACAGTCAGCATAAATTTCAATATAAAAATTTGTAGCGTAAATCCGTATGGCAAAGATGTGCAATTTTTATTAAACAAATACGTAATTCAGCCGTTAACTGAATATATATGAATTGAATACCACTTTCATCAATACTAAATTAAGCGCCAAACTCTCAGTTAAAAGTTAATTAACGATAGGCATCAATAATAAAGTCGGAATGTAATATGCAAAAAGCGTTATCCTATTTCACCTTATCACTCGTTTGTTTCTTTATAAGCATTGGTACATGCTCGGCTGCCAATTGGGCGAAGCTTAATGAGAACAGCACCTCCAAATTAATGATAGACAAGCAATCTATCTTAGAAAAAGACAAACTCAAGCGTGCCTGGGTAAAAATTGAATACAAAACGATTCAAAAAAATTTAGAGTCACCAGATACCCAATATAACCTTTCAAAATTATTATGGTATTTTGATTGCCCGTCACAAAAATCTGCGGCGACACAGGTGTTCCAATACCTAAATACTGAGCTTGTACATTCCGCTGCGATTGATAATGTAAAAGACGCTCAATTTATAGAGCCTGTGCCAGAGTCGGATTTTGATCGTGTAATGCAGTATGTATGTGCCAGCCATAAGAGCGCTGACACTAAAGCTGCGACACCAACACCATCCAAAGCGCCAACTTCTGCAGAAACAAAAACTGAAGCTAACGCGAGTGCCAAACCTGCCGATGCAGAAAGTAAGCCAGTAGACAGTAAACCAGCAGAAGCAAAGCCTTCAGAAACAAAGCCTGCTGATAAATCTCCAGCTAAGCCCAGCAATAAGAAGGTAGAGGAAAGCAAAAAGCCAGCGGCTTGGAGTTACGATGGTAAAGAAGGTCCTAGTCACTGGGGGAAACTAAGTAGCGAATATTCAATGTGCGACGCTGGTAAAAGTCAATCCCCGATTGATATAGAAGAAAGCTTAGATGCCAATTTAAAACCATTAAAGTTGTTACAGAAGTTTCCAGTTAAAGAGGTATTGAAAACCAATCACTCAATACAGCTAAACTTCAAGGATGGTAATATTGTCGCGATAGACAACATGACCTTTAAGTTGAAACAGATCAACTTTCACACACCTAGCGAACACAGCATCAAAGGGAAGTCTTTTCCTTTAGAAGCACAATTTCTTCATACTGACACCAAAGGCAGTACTGCGATTGTTGCCGTTCTCTTTAGAGAGGGAAAACCGAACCCTGCATTAGAAAAAATATTAAAACAATTGCCAACCGAAAGTGAAAAACCTGCTACGCTAAAATCAAGAGTGCTTGCCAGTGAAATGATGCCAAGCAATCAAGACTACTATCGCTTTAGCGGTTCACTGACCACGCCACCTTGCACTGAGGGCATACGTTGGATTTTGATTAAAACGCCAATCACTGCTAGTAAAGCGCAAATAGAGGCATTAGCAGAAGTAGTCACATCACAAAACAATCGTCCTATACAAGCACTGAATGGTCGGCTCATTGTTGATTAAACTGATGAGACACAGCCACATCGGGGCTAAGCTGATCGGGGGGGGCTCCACAATCCTAAAATAAAAAAGCACCTAGTGGTCGCTAGGTGCTTTTTCAGTTCAAGTATTTTAAACAAAAATACTTTTCAAGACTTAACTAATCGCTTACTTTTTATCTCTTAGATTTGCTGCAATACGCATTCTCAAAGCATTAAGCTTAATAAAGCCACCTGCATCTTTTTGGTCATATGCACCTTTGTCATCTTCAAACGTTGCGATGTTAGGGTCAAATAGAGAGTTAGTTTTACTGTCACGGCCAGTCACAATCACGTTGCCTTTATAAAGCTTCACGCGCACCCAGCCGTTTACCGTTTGCTGTGTATGATCAATCAGGGTTTGTAAGGCAAGACGCTCAGGGCTCCACCAGTAACCGTTGTAAATCATGCTTGCGTAACGTGGCATTAAATCATCTTTCAAATGCGCCACTTCGCGGTCTAAAGTAATAGACTCAATCGCGCGGTGTGCTTTAAGCAAAATAGTACCGCCTGGTGTTTCATAACAACCACGTGACTTCATACCTACATAGCGGTTCTCAACTAGGTCTAAACGACCTACACCGTGTTTACCACCAATTTTGTTTAAATGCGCAAGCAAGTCGTGCGCTTTCATCGGCTGGCCATTTAAGCTTACCGGGTCACCGTTTACGTATTCAATATCTAAATATTCAGCAGCATCAGGCGCCTTTTCTGGGCTCACACTCCAACGCCACATAGAATCTTCAGCTTCTGCTGCTGGGTTTTCTAAATGACGGCCTTCATAAGAAATATGCAACAAGTTTGCATCCATGCTGTATGGGCTGCCGCCTTGTTTGTGCTTCATATCTACAGGAATACCATGTTTTTCAGCATAAGCCATCAATTTTTCACGGCTCAGTAAATCCCACTCACGCCATGGTGCGATAATTTGGATATTTGGATTTAACGCATAAGCGCCAAGCTCAAAACGCACTTGGTCATTACCCTTGCCTGTTGCGCCATGTGAAATTGCATCAGCTTTGGTATCGCGCGCAACTTCAATTAAACGCTTAGCAATAAGCGGACGCGCAATAGACGTACCTAATAAATACTCACCCTCATATACGGTGTTAGCGCGGAACATTGGGAATACAAAGTCACGTACAAACTCTTCACGCACGTCATCGATAAAAATTTCTTTTACACCCGCAGCTTTTGCTTTTGCACGTGCAGGCTCTAACTCTTCGCCCTGACCCAAATCAGCCGTGTAAGTCACAACCTCACATTTGTATTCATCTTGCAGCCATTTCAAAATAACTGAAGTATCTAAACCGCCTGAATAGGCCAACACTACTTTATTTACTTTACTCATGATCTCTTTCTATCTATAGATATTTAGCAACTCACTACCCAGTGTCAAATGTCGATGTCACTAAACACCGCCATCAACTCAAGTACGTTAGTTACTAATTAAACTTTTCCTAATAACAAATATTCCATCAATGCTTTTTGGGTGTGTAATCTATTTTCAGCTTCGTCCCACACCACGCTTTGTACACCATCAATCACATCAGCAGAGACTTCTTCACCACGATGTGCTGGCAAACAATGCATAAACAACGCATCTTTAGCGGCAACACGCATCATGTCACTATCCACTTGCCAGTCGGCAAAATCGCGCATGCGCTCTTCGTTCTCAGCTTCAAAACCCATGCTGGTCCATACGTCAGTCGTTACTAAATCCGCACCACGAGCTGCATCCATCGGGTCAGCAAACACTTCAAAGTGATCTGTACCATACAAATTAGCGCGCTCAGGCTCAACCTCATAACCCGGTGGCGTAGAAACATGTACATTGAAATCTAACAATTCAGCCGCCTGCAACCATGTATGACACATATTATTACTGTCGCCAATCCAAGCCACGGTTTTACCTTTAATCGACCCACGATGTTCGATGTATGTAAAAATATCCGCAAGAATTTGGCACGGATGATATTCATTAGTTAAGCCATTAATCACTGGTACGCGTGAGTTCGCAGCAAAGCGCTCGATAATTTCTTGCTCAAAGGTGCGAATCATCACTAAATCACTCATGCGAGAAATCACTTGTGCTGCGTCCTCTACTGGCTCACCACGACCTAACTGCGAGTCTCTGGTATTTAAGTAAATTGCAGAGCCGCCCAGTTGCTGCATACCCGCCTCAAATGACAAGCGCGTACGCGTACTGGCTTTTTCAAAAATCATCACCAATGTGCGATCTTGCAATGGCCAATACTGCTGGTAGTCCTTAAATTGGCTTTTAATCCAACGTGTACGCTCAAAGACATACTCAATCTCGTCGCGATTTAAATCATTAAATTGTAAAAAATGTTTTATTGCCATCATAGTTGGTAGCTCAAGTTTTATTAAAACTGACTACAGTTTAGTTATGTTATAAATGATTTATTGTGATAAAAATGTTTTTATTAACACAGACAAACGTTGCACTAACTCTTTTGCTTCAGCTTCATTCATGACGAGCGGAGGTAGCAAACGTACAACCTTGTCGGCTGTTACGTTAATCAGCAATTTAGCTTCCAATGCCATTTTTACTAATTCTGCGCATGGGCGATCTAACTCAATACCAATCATCATGCCAGCATTACGTACCGTCACAACACCTTGCGTACCTTTAAACTCAGCAGCAAAGCCTTCACGTATCAAATTGCCGATATTTTCAGCATTCTCACGTAACTTTTCTTCTTCAATAATATTGATAGTCGCTAAACCAGCAGCTGTCGCTAAAGGATTACCGCCAAAGGTTGAGCCATGTTTACCATAGGTAAATACATCAGCCGCTTTACCACTTGCAACACAGGCGCCAATCGGCACGCCTGAACCTAAGCCTTTAGCAAGGCTCATGACATCAGGCTTAATATTGGTATGCTGAAAAGCAAACCAAGTACCGGTGCGTGCTATACCAGTCTGCACCTCATCTAACATCAGTAACCAACCATTAGCATCACATATCTCGCGCAACTGCTCTAAATATGCACCCGCATCTTTAGGAATATTTATCCCACCCTCACCTTGTACAGGCTCAACTAGTACAGCAACAACATTTGGGTGATGTAGCGCTACTTGTTTAACAGCTTCCACATCATCATAAGGCACACGGATAAAACCGCTCACTAATGGATCAAACCCAGCTTGCACTTTGCGATTACCTGTGGCAGAAAGCGTGGCTAAAGTACGTCCGTGAAAAGACTGGTCCATCACAATAATTTCAGGGGTATTAATACCTTTGTTGTGCCCGTAGAGACGCGCTAATTTAATGGCAGCCTCATTAGCTTCACAGCCAGAGTTGCAGAAAAACACTTTATCCATGCCAGATATTTCACACAACTTATCTGCCAACGCCTCTTGTTCTGCAATATTGTAGATATTGGAAACATGAATCAACTTAGCTGCTTGTTTGGCAATCGTATCTACCAACTTTGGATGTGCATGACCTAAGCCGTTTACTGCTACACCAGCTAGTGCATCAAGGTATTGATTATTATTGTTATCCCATAGCCAAACGCCCTCACCTTTTACAAAGGTAACTGGCTGGCGCATATAGGTGTTCATTAAGTGGTCTGACATTATTATTTACTCAAATACAAATTATTAGATATGCCTAAACCCTACCCTCAGTAGATAGTAGGGAACCTACGAATAGGAAACCCGCAAAAATAAAAATCCCGCAATTCATCAATTAATGAAGAATCGCAACAACACCTTTGGTTTATTAATTAAAAAAAGATGACGATAATATTTTTATTGAAGGGCAAAGAAACTCTCACGAGAGTAGCCGAAAACCTCACTATTGGCAAGTTTTACAGCACAAAACTTATAGATAATTATATAATAATCACTTGATAAAAATAGCAATTTAGGCAAAAATCGCCATCCCTAAAATTTTAACTGCCAATCATATTTTTATATGGCATCTTTAACTTTGGTTTCCCAACAAGACACTACACCTCAACTTCCAGTCGCTTGGTATGTTGATGAAAATATTTATGCCATTGAACAAAGGCATCTGTTCGCCCATGCGCCGCATTACCTTGGGCACGAGCTAATGGTACCTAATGTTGGCGATTACCATGTACTAGACTGGATGGCACAAGCAAAAAGCTTGGTGCACCAGCAGGATGGCATTAACGCACTCAGCAATGTATGCAGACATCGCCAAGCGCTGATGCTTAAAGGCAGAGGACAAGCAAAAAATATTGTATGCCCACTGCATCGCTGGACTTATGACCTAGAGGGTAAACTATTAGGCGCTCCGCATTTCGAGCAAAACCCATGCTTGAATCTTGATAAAAAGACTTTACAAAACTGGCAAGGCCTACTGTTCGATACCAAGCGTGATATTGCAAAAGACCTTGCAAACCTTGGGTGTAAACAAGACTTTGATTTTACTGGCTATATGTTAGACCGCGTAGCGGTTGAAGAATATAACTTCAACTGGAAAACTTTTATTGAAGTATATTTGGAAGACTACCACGTTGGCCCATTTCACCCAGGCCTTAATCAGTTCGTTAACTGTGAACAGCTAAACTGGGAATTTGCTGCCAATTACAGCGTGCAAACCGTAGGCTTCAAACAATCGCTTAGCAAAGCAGGCTCGCCAACTTACCAAGCGTGGCAAGAGCAGGTAGCAAAGTACCACACAGACAAAACGCCTAAATATGGCGCAATCTGGATGGTGTACTATCCTTTCCTGATGATTGAATGGTACCCAAACGTATTAGTTGTATCACACATTATCCCGCGTGGCGTTAACGCATGCACTAATGTGGTTGAGTTTTACTATCCGGAAGATATTGGTTTATTTGAGCGCGAATATGTTGCTGCACAACAAGCGGCCTACGAGGAAACCGCAGTAGAAGATAACGACATATGCCAACGTATGCACGATGGCCGCCACGCTTTATTTGGGCAAGGCATTGATGAGCGGGGCCCATACCAGCACCCAATGGAAACAGGGATGGAGCATTTTCATCAATGGTACCGCCAACAAATGCAACAGCATATGACATCAGTTTGAGCTTGATGCCAACCAAATACCCTACATGAAAAAGACTGGCTACGCCCTACCCAACCTAGGTAGCTTATGGATGCTGGTAGCCGCCTTGGGATTTGCCATCATGGGTGCACTGGTTAAACTCGGCGCCCAAAAATTCAGTAGCGCCGAACTCGTATTCTATCGTTCATTATTCGGCTTGATATTTATCGGTTTGTTCATTTTTCAGAAAAAACTACCGCTAGCGACACCAGTCATGCACAAACAAATGTCGCGCGCTGTTGTAGGCTTCACTGCACTGATTTTATTCTTCTACGCCATCGCTCATTTACCACTAGCGACTGCTATCACACTCAACTATACCTCGCCTTTATTCTTAGCGATATTCATGCCTTTCTTCTTGCATGAAAAACCAAAAAGGACATTACTCATTGCACTAGCAATTGGTTTTGTTGGGGTAAGCTTATTATTGAAACCCACCATCAATCAATCGGAATGGTTAGCCGGTTTTTTAGGTTTATTATCAGGGATAGGTGCTGCATTAGCTTATGTACACGTCAAACAACTAGGTCAGGCCAACGAGCCTGACTGGCGCACTGTATTTTACTTTACGCTGGTTTCTTCCATCTGTGCCGGCACATGGATGCTGTTTGATCACTTTCATGCGCTGGTCTGGCGTGATTTACCTATTCTGATAGGCTTAGGTGTATCGGCCACAATTGCACAACTTGCCCTAACACGCGCTTACCGTACTGGAGATACGTTGGTTGTGGCTAGCCTTGCCTATGTCACTATTTTACTGGCAAGTATCATTGGCGTGATTTGGTGGCAGGAGCACTTAAGCTTAGATGCGTGGATTGCTATTGGCTTGATTATACTGAGCGGCATTATCAGCATACGTACCGCCCGCTAAAATTAAAGCTTAGTTGATAAAAATTGAGTTTAAAAAATGACGTAAGATCAGCTTATCGCTTTACGCCATTTTTACTAGTGATTGTTTTACTGATGGTTGATGAATACTGGGCGTATTAAATACCAAGCATACAAGCATTGGGCATCCTAAATACTAGAATACTAGGCGTCCAGCAAGCCACTACGCATTGCAATCAATGCAATCTCCGCAGAGTTATTAGCATTCAGTTTTTGCTTAATATTATACAAATGCGTACCTACTGTACGTGGGCTTAAAAATAAGGTCTCCGCAATCTCGTTAGTCGTCTTACCTTTAGCCAACGCCATAAACACCTCAAACTCACGTGGCGAGAGTACATCCACAGGGTTTTGATCGCCTGATAATTGCTGAATTGCCATTTGCTGAGCAACGCTTGCCTCTAGGTATTTTTTGCCACCAGCAACAGTACGTATTGCTTTAATCAACTCTTCGGCCGCACTACGCTTGGTAAGATACCCCATGGCACCCGCATTGAGTACTCGTTTAGGATGAACAGAATCCTCATGTGCGGATAATACGAGTATTTTCGCAGCGCTATCTTTTGCCAAGATGCGTTCTATCGCTTCCAACCCACCGATACCAGGCATCGTAATATCCATGACAACGACATTGGGTTTATGCTCAACATAGCGCTGTATTGCTAGCTCGCCACTTTCGGCTTCTGCTACCACTTTAATATCTGCGTCAGATTCAAGTAACATTTTGAATCCCATACGAACAACTGCGTGATCATCTACTAACATCACATTAATCTGGCTCATTCACTTACCTTCTCCCATTACTGGGCACATAAATTACATTAATTCGTAACACTTTCAGGTACGTTGATGCTAATTGCAGTACCTTGGCTAGGCGCCGAGGTTATAGAAAAAGTACCATGCAAAGCCTGCACTCGTTCACGCATACCAAGCAATCCAAAATGCCGGTTTTGATCTACTGCATTAATATCCATGCCTATGCCATTATCTTTAATACTTAATTGCAACTCACCATTAGACATTTTAATCAGTCGTATCTCTATTGTACTTGCCTGTGCATATTTTAATGCGTTATTCAGCGACTCTTGCACTATTCGATATAGATTGATGCTGATAGTTTCACCCAAGCTCTGTAAATTTCCTGACTGCAGATTTTCAGACAAATAAAGCTGAATATTCAGCTTTGGATGCTGCACCTGATAACTACTGACCAAGTCTTTCAACGTTTCCGCCAAACCCAAATTATCAAGTGCTCCTGGGCGCAACTGACGGACAATGTTATGCATGCCGTCATATATTTGGTTAGCTGCTGAGACAATCACCTGTGCGCTTGATGCAATTTCTGTCATCCCTGCACTAGTGCTATTTGTCTTGGCCTTATTTGCGATACTCACAGCAAAAGTTTTGATGGCAGTCACATACTGTCCAAGTTCGTCGTGAAGTTCACGCGCTAAACTACGGCGCTCTTCCTCTATATGCTTTTGAATCAAATGGGTGAGTTGCCGATTCTCTTCTAACAAACGCTCTGCAGTCAGCGATTCAGCCATGCGATTTAAGCTGTGCCCTATCGTATCAAACTCAGGCAAAGGGAAGGTAGGTAAGCGCGTTGTTAAATCACCCTGTTCTATACGATTAATCGCCCCTAAAATTCTACCAATAGGCTTTAGTGAATGGCTTAATAGTATGTAAACCAAAGTATTGAGTATGATAAAAAACCCCAGCCCTACCCACATTAATTGATTAAACCCAGCCCATGCCTCACGAATGGAGCCTGCTGCGCTAGATTTCACAACTAATCTGCCGTAGCGAATTCTACGTTCAACGGTTTCGACTTTTGGCTGTACTAGTTTCACAAACCACTGCGGCGGAACAACATCGCTTTTAAAGGTGGATTCCGGTGAGCGATACAGCTCATATCCTCGGTAATCATAAAGCGTGATGTGACTACTGCGCACATAACCCAATGAACCTAAAAACCCCTGCAATACCACATGAGTAGGCCCCATTTCAGGATTTAATGCTGAGCTGATAATCACCGTATCCAGCAACTGCACTGTGACACGACTGGCTGCCTCTACCCGCTCACGGATTGAAATACGGGTATCAGTCACTAATATAGACCCTACCACTAATATAAAGGCAAATGACAATAAGGTAATCAGTAAATTTAAACGGAAACGTAAGCTCATGAGTTGAAATCACTTGATGACATGTGTAGAGTTTAACAACTTTAATCAATTCGCTATATAGTGTTATTCATGAAAACATCATTTATATTATCTGCAGCAGAGTCCATACGTGACGCCATTCTAGACCATGAATCAGAACTGGAATCGCTAGACCGTGCAATTGGTGACGGTGACCATTACATTAATATGAAACGTGGTGCGAATGCTATTGTTGAAATGCGTTTAGAGCTTGAATCACTGACGCCAGATGCAGCACTCAATAAAATTGGCATGAAATTACTCAGCACCATTGGCGGTGCTTCAGGCCCACTTTTGGCGAGTTTCTTTATCAGCATGGCCAAAATACTTAAAGAAAAAGCAGATGACAGTACTCATAGCTATGCTGCCGCTTTTGTTGCTGGTGTAGAGGCTATTCAACAGCGCGGGAAAGCCGATTTAGGTGAAAAAACCATGCTGGATGTACTTATCCCAGTCTCAAAAGAGTTTTTAAGCTTGAGTGCATCTAATACCCATGTAAAAGAAATCTGTACAGCACTGGTACATACAGCAGAACAAGGTATGCTCTCTACAAAAGCACTGATTGCAACCAAAGGTCGTGCCGCAAGCTTAGGCGAACGTGCGATTGGGCACATAGACCCGGGTGCGAAGAGTTGTCAGTTAATGATTGAAGCCGTTTGCAAACAGCTACTATTAACGCCAAATTAAACATTGCTCAAGATTTAAAAGGTCTCAAGATGAAAAAGTTTATTAATAAAATTGACGATGTTTTAGTTGAGAGCCTAAGTGGCTTCGCTGGTGCGCATCATGATTTAGTGAAGCTGCATCTAGCCCCCAACTTTTTAACCCGTCAACAAAAAGCCTTTAATAAAGTAGCCATCATCTCTGGTGGCGGCTCTGGGCATGAACCATTACACGCAGGCTATATTGGCTATGGCATGCTAGATGCAGCCTGTCCGGGCCATGTTTTTACATCTCCCACACCAGACCAAATGTTAGCCGCAGCTGAAAGCGTGCATGCAGACAAAGGCATTTTATTTATTGTTAAAAATTATGCTGGCGATGTCATGAATTTTGAAATGGCCGCGGAGATGCTGCCATTTGAATCTGCCACTGTACTCACTAGCGACGACTGTGCTGTGATTAATAGCACTTACACCACAGGACGACGCGGTGTCGCTGGCACTGTGATTGTAGAGAAATGTGTAGGTAGCTTGGCAGAAACTGGCGCTAGTTTGCAAGCCTGCAAAACATTAGGTGACAAAGTAAATAGTCATACAGCCAGCATGGGCGTTGCCCTGACCAGTTGTACAGTGCCCGCTGCAGGACGTCCTACTTTTGACATTAACGATAACGAGCTTGAAATGGGCGTGGGTATTCACGGTGAACCTGGTCGAAAACGCGAAACCATGCGTGAAGCTGATGCCATTATTCAAGATGTCGTCGATGCCATACTCGATGCATTAAAACCAGCAAAAAATAGCGAGGCATTGTTGCTCATTAACGGTTTTGGCGCTACCCCATTAATGGAGCTGTATCTTATTTACAATACCGCGGCAAAGTTGCTCAACAATCACGGCATCAACATTACACGCTCATTAGTCGGCAACTACACCACAGCATTGGATATGGCAGGTGCATCGATTACATTATGCTTATTAGATGATGAAATTAAACAGCATTGGGATAGTCCAGTGCATACTGCGGCGCTTAGATGGGGAATGTAAAACAACATTAAAATGGCTAAAACAACCCATTAGGGTTAACCAAAACCATTAATTTAAACAATTGACTAACGCCTTTTTTCAAACCCTACCCATCATCATGGTTATATAGTATGATTGAACATAGATAAACTAAATTAATTTTAAAATGATTAAGTATTAGTTAATTACTAATCATTTAAATCAAGCCAATCCTTGCAAACTTACTGCATCAACTCATTATTGAGCAAACTAGTAACACTCACCAAAGAGCGTGATGACCTGTCTCTGCAAGTCGCACTCATTAAAACACTGTCTGACTTTATCAACTCAGCACATGTCGGTGCAACAAAATCGGTAGTTATCTACCACCTTAAAGATATAAAAAAACAAATAATTACAGTATTAACGGCTGAGAACAATCCAAACAGCGCCGTCATCTCTGCAGAGTTTAAGCAAGTCATACTTAACTGTATCCAAACAGATAGTCGTTCCACATATCAATCTGAAAACAACCATATCATTAAGCTTCACCCCCTTAGAGGTGAAATGGGACATATAGACTGTGTGATTGCAATAGATAGTGACCATGCAGATCAACACCTTGATGTGCCGATTGGCATGATATTAGAGATTTATCAGAACTTTGTTTTACTGAATAACGAGAACGAGTGCGATACGCTCACGGGCTTACTCAATCGTAAAACCTTTGATTTTAAAATCAATAAAATCCTTGCCCAGATGCATAGCAGTACAAACCGCAAAGAAGATAAAGCTGACCAGATTTACTTCTTGGCGATTTTTGACATTGACCATTTCAAAAGGATTAATGACCAATTTGGCCATTTAATCGGCGATGAAGTCTTGCTAATGTTCTCGCAGCTTATGCGTCAAAGCTTTAGAGAAACCGACCCTCTTTTCCGCTTTGGTGGCGAAGAGTTTGTTGGTTTTTTTGAATGTGGTAGCACACTTGATATTCAAAATATCTTTGAACGATTTAAACAAAAAGTCGCCAATTTCGAGTTCCCACAAGTGGGTAAAGTGACGGTAAGTGCTGGCTTTACTGAAATTTCACCGTTTGATACCTCAAGCCAGATTATAGACCGTGCAGACACAGCACTTTATTATGCAAAAAATCATGGACGTAACCGTGTAGATTCATATGAGTTATTAATCGCCAGTGGCGACTTACAAGATAATAAAAAAGAAGGCGAAATCGAGCTGTTCTAATTTGCACTCTTTACATCGTAGACAACCATGTCCTCGGTAAAATAGGCCTAAAATAGATCTTAAGTAGTTGCGGTTTATCTACTCTTTAGCTTTATGCAAGCACTTGATTCCCAAAAACTTGACGCCATAGCGCCGTGACTTTGGTAATTTCCTGAGCAATTTCTTCTGCTTTAATATTTAGCTGGGTAGCGCCTTGCAACTTAAGCATATGCTGCATATGACGATATTGCCTATAGGCATCAGCAACACTTTCAGCCAGTTCTGCATCGATGATTTTCAAAGTTGCCATGCGCTTTAGCAAGCCGATATTCCCGATATTCACAGTAAGTTCTGGGTAGCTAGGTGCGTATAACAACACCAGATACTGTACCAAAAACTCCACATCAATAATGCCGCCTACCCCATGCTTTAAATCAAACATACCTTCATGCACATGTTGTGCTTTTCGCATTCTTTCACGCATGGCCAATACTTCTGTTTTAAGGATTTCGGCATCACGCGCCTGCGTCATGACTTCTGTCTTAATTTCATCAAAAGCCTGACCAATTTTGCTATCCCCTGCAACAAAACGAGCACGCGTTAACGCTTGATGCTCCCATATCCAAGCTTTATTTAGCTGGTAATCTCTAAATGCATCTACCCTACTTACCAGTAAGCCGCTATTTCCATCTGGACGTAGTTGCAGGTCTGTTTCATATAGCAAGCCAGCCGAGGTCAGGCTGTTAAACCAGTTATTGATGCGTTGTGCAAATCGGGCATACACTTCGCTTGCCTCAGGAGATTCATCATCGTAAAGAAAGATAATATCCAAATCAGAAGCATAGCCTAACTCTTTCCCGCCTAGCTTTCCGTAGCCTATCACTGCAAAATTAGGCACGTCTAAATGCCTGCCTCGCACATTTGGCCATATGATGTCTAACGCTACGCTTAAAATTAAATCGGCAAGTGCACTTAAGTAATCTGAAATTGTTTCAAGCGGCAACTCACCATTAATGTCTTGTACCGCAAAGCGAAAGATATAAGCATGCTTAAAGTGACGCATCACATCCATTTGCCGCTCTACATCGCCAGTGAACTCAGCTAACCTTGCAAGCAACTCCTCACGCATTGCAGAAAAATCGGGAGCGGCATGTAATGTGCGTACATCTAAAAGCTCATCTAATAATATAGGATGGCTTATTAAATAATTAGTGAGCCATGGACTGCTACTACACAAGTTCACTAATAATTGCATGGCCTGCGGATGCTCAGCCAAAAGTGCTAAATAGCTTGCACGCCTGCAGATGCTTTCTAGCAGATCCATCACTCTGGTTAGCGTAATATCTGCATTCTGCATTTTTCCGGCTTGGGAGATCACATGTGGCATCACTGCATCAAAGCGTTGACGGCTCAGTTCTGGCAATTGCTTATAGCGGCTACTTTGATGCAACACACTTAAGCGACGATAAGTTTCATGCGCTTCGGTAAAACCTATGTTTTCTAATTGGCTAATTGCATCAGCCTCGCTCACAGAAGCATTCCAGATAGACTTTTCTGCATCGAGTGTATCTTCACTGCCTGCATCATCAAACGTGGCATCAAAATGCTGCTGTACCTGTGCGCGATACGCATCTAATTGATGTATAAATGCCGACCAGTTTGGATAGTTCATCGCTTTTGCGATGCGCGCCTTGGCTTCATCCGACTTTGGCAACTCTTGGGTTTGTACATCATCTACATACATTAAGCGATGCTCTAAGTTTCTTAAAAAAACATAAGCCTCGCTGAGTTCTGTCACTGTTTTTTCTGGCAGTAGGCCTTTGTTTTTTAGTAGGTTTAATACTGATAAGGTTGGTTTAATCTGCAAGCTAACATCTTGGCCGCCACGAATTAACTGGAACACCTGCGCAATAAACTCAATCTCTCGAATACCGCCCCGACCTAGCTTAATGTTATCGTGCATGCCTTTACTGTTCACATCGCGCTGAATCTGGATTTTTAAATCACGCATGCTGGCGAAGGCACCAAAATCCAAGTACTTACGGAACACAAATGGCTTTAATAGGCGGGAAACTGCATCCCCACCCGTGACTTCGCGACCTTTAATCCACGCGTAACGCTCCCACTCTCGCCCATTATTTTGATAATAATCTTCAAGCGCATCAAGATTGCACACAATGGCACCCTCTGACCCGAACGGCCTTAAGCGCATATCCACACGGAACACAAACCCATTTTCAGTAGTTTCATCAATCGCAGCAATCAACTTTTTAGCTAACCGTGAAAAGAAATCTTGATTGCTAATCGGTTTAGCGCCTTGGGTTGCCCCCTCTGACTCATATGCAAAAATCAAATCGATATCAGATGAAACATTTAGCTCACCACCGCCTAACTTACCCATACCAATCACAATAAGTTGCTGTGCTTTTCCATGCATATCTACAGGCTGACCATACACGGTAACCAACCATTGGTGTAGGTATTCAATCGCCGTATTAATCACACACTCAGCCAACATTGATGTCGTGAGCATAATCTCTTGTAAATTAGTTAAGCCGTTTAGGTCTCTCACAATCATACGTGCCATGACACGACTACGCAGTAATCTTAACGCTCGTTTCAAGCTAATTTCATCGACGACATGTTGAGCCGCTAAAAAATTTTGCATATCACTTAAAAGATAGGCTTGATGTAGATTTTGTAACAAATCTTGCAGTAAAAGCGCATCTTTTCTAAACAATCTTTCAACAAATGGGCTGCAAGTAACCGCATGTAAAACATAAGCCTCATCACTAGCAGGGGCGCGGTTTTGAGATAACAAATTATCGAGTGTTAGCATAAGATTTTTCAGGTAATATGACGTAGTTACAAAGATGTAACAACTTACTTTTAGTGGTTATCTATCTATTATTAATTAGATAACCTTGTACCAAATTATAAACGGGTCACAAAGATTTAAGGGGATTTTAAGCATGTCAATCGAATCAGTTCTTCACGAAAACCGCGTTTTTGAACCTAGTGCAGACTTTGTTAAAAAAGCCAATGTCTCAGGCATGGAAGCTTACAACAAACTCTGTGCAGAAGCTGCTGCTGATTATGAAGGTTTCTGGGCAAAGCTAGCGCGTGAATTACTGGTCTGGAACAAACCCTTCACTAAAACCCTCAATCAAGACAACGCACCCTTCTATAAATGGTTTGAAGATGGCGAGCTTAATGTTTCTGCCAACTGCTTAGATAAACACTTAAACACTATCCCGAACAAAGTCGCCATTATTTTTGAAGGTGATGATGGCAACACTAAAGAAGTCACTTATAAAGACTTGTACCATCAAGTTTGCCAGTTTGCGAATGGTTTGAAAAAGCTGAACCTCAGTGTAGGTGACCGCGTGATTATCTACTTGCCAATGGGGATTGAAGCTGTTGTCGCCATGCAAGCTTGCGCGCGCATCGGCTTGATTCACTCTGTGGTGTTTGGCGGCTTTTCTGCTAAAAGCTTAAACGAGCGCATTATTGATGCTGGCGCTAAAGCCGTCATCACTTCTGATGGTCAATTCCGTGGTGGTAAAACCTTGCCATTAAAATCAGCCGTGGACGAAGGCATAGCAATGGGCGGCTGTGAGGCCATTCAAAATGTCGTCGTGTTGAAAAAAACTGGGCTAGACATTGCATGGAACAGCAACAACATTTGGTGGCACGACTTGATTGCCGATGTTGCCAACACATGTGAACCAATGATGGTGAGTGCAGAGCACCCACTATTTTTACTCTACACATCAGGCTCTACTGGTAAACCAAAAGGCGTACAACACAGTTCCGCTGGCTACTTGCTACATGCCATGAATACCATGCGCTGGACCTTTGATATTCATGAAAACGATGTATTCTGGTGTACGGCCGATGTAGGCTGGATTACAGGCCACACTTATGTAGCTTACGGTCCGCTTGCCATGGGTGCAACACAAATCATTTTTGAAGGCATCCCCACTTACCCAAATGCTGGCCGCTTCTGGCAAATGATAGAAAAACACAAAGTTTCTATCTTTTACACTGCGCCGACTGCAATCCGCTCACTAATTAAAGCTTCTGAAACCACCCCAGAAGTAGCCCCAAAAAACTACAACCTATCTAGCTTACGTTTACTAGGTTCAGTAGGTGAGCCAATCAACCCGGAAGCATGGATGTGGTACTTTGAACAAGTCGGTGGAAGCCGCTGCCCTATTGCTGATACGTTCTGGCAGACTGAAACAGGCGGTCATGTGATTACCCCGCTACCAGGTGCGACTGCACTGGTACCTGGCTCATGTACGCTACCTTTCCCTGGTATTGATATTGACGTGGTAGACGAAACAGGTAAAGACGTGCCTTGGGGCACAGGTGGCTTATTGGTGATTAAAAAGCCATGGCCATCTATGATACGTACTATCTACAACGACCCAGAACGCTACAAAACCAGCTACTACCCAGTGGACCTAGGCGGTAAGATTTACCTTGCAGGTGACGGCGCGATTCGCGATGCAAAAACAGGTAACTTCACCATCATGGGCCGTATTGATGACGTACTCAACGTATCTGGCCACCGCTTAGGTACGATGGAGATTGAATCTGCACTCGTTGCTAACCCGCTAGTGGCAGAAGCCGCTGTCGTAGGCAAACCGCATGATGTGAAAGGTGAGTCTGTAGTTGCCTATGTTGTACTAAAAGGTGCCCGCCCAGAAGGTGAAGCCGCGAAAAAAATCGTCGCAGAACTACGCGAATGGGTAGGCAAAGAAATTGGCCCAATTGCCAAACCAGATGAAATCCGCTTTGGTGACAACTTACCGAAAACTCGCTCAGGAAAAATCATGCGTAGGTTGTTACGTACACTAGCAAGAGGTGAAGAAATTACTTCGGATATTTCAACCCTAGACAACCCAGCTATCTTGGAGCAGTTAAAGGAAGTAGTGAAATAAAAGAAATAGGCGGATGCTTTACTCTATCCGCCTATCATAATAATGATAGCGTTATCGCTTTTGAACTGTCGTAATCACTATTGGCTGTTAATTACTTAGATGTACTTTTTAGCAGAAAAATAAGCAGATGAAAGTACTAACCTCATAAGAATTAATAACTTAATAAAAATAATGATTTAAATTCACATTTAACATCACTAAGATATACACCTAATTCGGTGTCTACTTCACGTTAGGAGTTATTTTTTAGCATGGATACATTTCTTAAACCCGAAATACTAATACCAATTGCTCTCAACTTTATTTTAGCTATCACTACTGTATTCTACCTTTTAGAAACCAGGACCTCTAGAAAAGCAATAGTTAATCAATTCGAGATAGCGCAAAGACAACACTTTGTATCAACAACCCCCTTTATATATGCAGGCACTTTGAAAAGAGTCGACGACTCAGAGGATTTATCATTAAGTTTAGTAAATCCGGGGGATAAGCTAGCTCGTGATGTTTCTTGTATTCTTTATGAACATGAGAAAAAAACATTTCGCTACCCTAAAACAACAAAGGTTGTAATTAAGCCAAATGAAAGTTCCTCCATTACTATAAATACATCTCCATACACTGCAAATGAGGTTATATCTCGACTCGAAAAGTTCTACGACACAAATACAGGAATTGACAGTCATCTTGTAACCACGCCCAAAACATCATATATTCTACTTATGTTTACTGATATTGAGGGGTCAGTATATTCAGTTAAGGCTTTTTTTACCTGGGACGAAGAAGACAAATTTTCTCGTCAACGGTCAAAATTTCAAAAATTAAATGACCCACGCAACTCCTAACCCATTCACCAAGCAGGACTGTGGACTAAAACACGCCCCTTGTATATCTTAATAATTGAAACGTTTGGCAACTCTGACGACTGGTCACTGGTACTGATATGAGACTACTCTTTTTCCTAATATTGACGATAATAACGGATAGTTTACATGCATCAGATACACCATTATCTGGTACATATAGCAATATAAGAAATAAGGACACGGGCGGATATACCACTACGATGAAAAACAAAATAAATCTAGTGGTAACAGTCAATGATAAAGGGCAGCAATTTTTTATCCAATGCTTTAATACTGAAAAACCAGGTTTTGGGGTTATCACAACCTTCAAACAACCTCAGACAACCGTAAAAATAAAAGCTGGACCAGAGTGCCCGGCAACAGAGATTCAAATAGAACTTGATTATGAGGGTGCCGTTTTTCGTATAGAAAATGGCTGGGGTTATCTCCCACGTGGTGATATTTACGTTCCGATTGAAGACTGACAATCATTTAACAATTTGCTTATTGCCACGTAACCCTGCGGTCAAGCACAACGCCGAAAATACGTGGCGTCCTTTAATTTTCGTTAGGTGCTTATGAAACTGATTGGTTTAGCAATCAAATGGCTGTGGTGGCTTGGTGTGCTATACATCCCTGCCGCACTTCACAATTTAGAGCGGCAGTTCATGGATAGTATTGGCTGCCCTCCTGTCGGTGACTGCTATGTCCCTGGGTCTGAGATGCTCATTAATTTTGATATTTTGATTATTGGGCTAGCGCTATACCTCTGGCCTGTATCCGTTTGGTTCCTTGGCGAACGTTATGCATTTGGTGCTGTGCGTTCATTTGTTCGTAAACGCTTAACTCATCATTCAAGTGTGACGAACAGCGCCCCCTATGTGAAATATTAGCCACAATGCGTATTGCCCTTGCTTGCTTGATAGTAGCCCTTGTCGTGGGAGTAGTGCCAAAGGCATTTGCTTTTGGGTACATCGCTCCAGAAGCGATAGAAGCTGGTGTGGCCGAATGCGCAGAGAAGAATCTCAAAATGTTTAGCTGTGCGAGAGGAATTGAGCAAAAGGAACTCTCAGCTAGGAGCAAGGTGGTTAGCCGCTCAGGTTACACATTGCTGATTCGCTTGGAGAAGAAGGTCGTTTCGCTTGTGGACTATCCAACAGAAAGTGGAGATAGCGCAATTTGGTACAGCTATCTTGGCTACAGCCGGAAGCTCAATAGCCATATCATCCATGTTCAATACTATGAAGGTGACAGTTATATGGTTATCCATCATCACTCCGGTCAACAGGTGTTTCCATCTGGCTTTCCGTTGGCATCTCCTGACGGGAAGCACTTTCTGTCAATTTCTAATGACATGTTCGCTGGCTATCGCCCAAACAATGTCGAAATTTGGCAGGTGGGCTTGAGTGATTTTCACCGAATAGCAAACTACGAGCCCGAGTGGGGCCCGCATGATGGAGGTTGGGAAAGCGCTAACCATGCGCTAGTCAAAAAGCAGTGTTATGCAGCAGCGGAAACTAATCCTACTGGTCTCAAACCGTGTGGCGTTGCGCAAGTTAAACACTCAGGTTCCACATGGATGCTCATAGAATAATTATGCCTACCTCTGCGCTACGCTTGGTACTTTGCGTGCAGTGCAGCACAGCGTGCTTGACCTTGAACGTTAGGAGTCAAGATGAACACCATTACTAGCTTTCCTCCTATCACAGAAAAATCAGCCAAAATCCTCATCTTGGGCAGTATGCCAGGCGCACTTTCACTTAACGCTAACCAATATTATGCTCACCCGCGCAACGCATTTTGGCGTATTATGGGTAGCCTCTATGGTTTTGATGCTGAATCAGCTTATGAATATAGAGTTGAGAGATTAACCGAATCTGGTGTTGCAGTTTGGGATGTTTTGCATACTTGTGTACGTGCTGGTAGCTTAGATAGTGCGATTGAAAGTAGGTCGCAGATAGCGAATGACTTTCAGTTGTTTTTCAAACAACACCCAAATATCAAGCTCGTTGGATTTAACGGTGAAAAAGCAGAAAAGAGCTTTAACAAGTTATGTTTACCACTGCTCAATATAAGCGATATCAACTTTGTCCGCCTACCCTCTTCAAGCCCTGCACATACACTGCCTTTAGCGCAGAAGGTTGCAGCATGGCGCAAGGCGCTTGAGGCATAATATTGATGCTGTCATTATCATCACCTTAACTAGATTCCCGCCTGCGCGGGAATGACGGGGGTGAAAATTAAAAATTAAGGATATTTGAAGAATAACTACAGAAGAGATAAGCTTGAATAATAACGGCTTTAAAGCCTACCTTTAGAGCCGTTACCATCAGCTTGATTTGTTATCTAGCTGATATTGCTTGGTGTGATAAGCTAAGTTTGAATACTTAACTTACCCTAAACAATACACTACTGAGCACGCCACCAAAACACTAGTTTGCTATGTTTGCTTTTACTGATGGTGACCCATTGTGTTTTAGCTTCACCTTTATACTCAGCACTCACGAAGTATTTGCCTTGTGGCAAATTCGCCAAAAAGTATGGTCCTTCTGTGGCAATTTCTAATACATTATTTTTATTAACATCCTGAATCTGTAGACTAACTTCTGACAGGTATTCTTCTAAAGTACCAGCTTTCTCTACAAAGACGATTTCTAATGCGTAATTTTTAGCATTTTGACGCATGGCGACGGACTCTGCCCTGCCTATGCCGCCGGATAAATAGGTCACATCACCGACAGTGACAGGACTCACTGCGCTCATATCAGGCTCTGCGGAATCTTCAGGGATGATTTCTTCAGGTACGTCTGTGTATGCTAGTGTCACCATTGAGATTGATAACCCTAGCACAACGATAATAGTAGTAACGATGTGCTTTAAATGTTGCATTGGTATTCTCCTTATTGTTATTAAGCTACTTATTTATTAAATCACTTAAAACTGATAGCCTGTTATATCACGTATAGATAATCACTGTCTGTTTTCTCCATCGCTTAAGAAAAAAGATTGCCTCCATTACCAGAGGCAATCATGGTGCATGCTGACTTGAGCAGCACAATGAAAGCTTACATATTAGAGCATTGAATATTGCGGCTCAACTGGACGAAAGATAACTCTTAAATAATGTCGATCAAAGTGCTCAATCTCATTAAAAAACAATGCGCATGCAATATGTACGCCGCGCATATTAATCACATCAAAGCTATACCCGATGTGTGAGAGGAAGCGTAAGTTAGGATTAATTTTTCCGCCTTGTATGATCACCATATCAGCTAATTGCGGGAAAAATGTAGATATGTGTCGCCACTTGAGCTTGTCTAACGAACAACCTAGCAACTCAATAGCAGCGTTACTGCAACTTCTAATCATACCGTTTTCATAAATGGTTAATACTGGCAGATTTAAACCAACATCTTCATGATGAGGGATATTATTTAATAGATTATTGGCAATCATGCCTTTAATTTGACGTGTGGTTGATGAGGTATTCATTGCACCACCTCTGCTTCCGCCTCCAACCAATCCTGTATTTCATGTCCTGGCTCAAACCCTCTGGATTCTGCTTTGTAATAGGCTGTTACCGCAATGTGCAGTAATTTATCATCAATCGCACTGCTTGACCCAGTCGGCTGCTGCAACTTACGAGAACGCGCTGTTTTGATGGCTGGAGCGACTGAAGCTAATGAATCTTTTGGTTTTTTACCTTTAATGGTTGTTGTTTCAAGCACCATGAATACCTCCTCATTGATAAATTGAAAAAAACAGAAGCTCCGTTTGACTCGACATTACGTCATCGGCTACCAATTTGGAACCACTGAGATTGAGGTGACAATTTACCTTGAATGATGAAATCCGTACATGAGGGCTAACCCTTATATCAACAAAATAATATTGATAAAAGATGTTAAAAAATGCTAGGCGCCTTTAAAAAATGACCCCACAAAACAACTGCAGACCTAACAACTGCTTAGCTGTTAGGTAAAAACCATCAATTAATGACTAATCGCACATGCAGTATACAGCCATATACATATCATGCTTTTTGAGCATCCATTATTTAGTCAACCGTAATATCTCACTTGCAATTTTACTAAACGCATCATCACACTGCGCAATTGTTGCTGCTGAAACATAAATACCAGTGGGTTGTGCTACATTGTAATGAGTAGAGTCAGTAGTATTTGCCACCCGCTTGAGAATGGTAACCCCAACCTCACTGTTAGTGCTACACCCACCGCTAAAGCTGGTTTCTGGGTTATTAACAGCCGACCCTAACGCTGCGGAGTGTACATAAATACCTTGGTTGCGTGCTGTGTTAGCAGCATTTTCAACCATGTTTCTTGCAGCCTTATTAACATTGCACCGCGTATTGGCAATGGGGCTACCGGTTAAGGTCCGCACATTATTATAGCTAGCAAGTGGAATATCTCCCACACCGGTAATATTAAAACCGGTACTCCTCAACACATCGATATTATTGTAAGTCGCGCGCAGCGTATCGCGCCTATCTTCACGATACAATTGCGTTGCACGCCCAGTTGCAGCGCCGTTTGTTTCAGACTCTAAATCACCGACTACCGGGTTGGGCGTGCCAGATAGGCGATCAAAGGTTGCGGGTAAGGCATTTGGCGCACCATCACTAAAAAACACAATGACTCGCAAGCTAGAACGAATCGATGCGGGAATTGCGTTAATCTCATTAAGCGCTCTGCGCATGCCTTCTGCAGAACCTGTCCAGCCGCTAGAGGTAAATGCATCAATCGCGTTGTTCATCTGGGTCTTGCTGAACCCTCTTGTTGCATCTTTGTTGATTGGCACATCTAGTACCGCACCAGATGCAAAGCTCACTAAACCTAGCCTATCCCCACCAGGGCCTTCAATAAACTTATTCACAAAAGAGTTTTTTGCACAATTTTTCAGCCCAGTCATCGCTGAGCCAATGGATCCAGAAGTATCCATGACTAATACAATATCAACATCTCGCCGAATCACCTCACTAGCAGCGTTAAGATCTAATTCGTCCTGACCAACCACTCGCATAAATGTTGTTGGCATATTAGCAGTAGCGGTAACATTGACCTGCCAGTAACCGTCGCTTTTATGCACAGCCGTGGTACTAAGTGATGTAGGTGTTGAGCCCAAGTAATCATTGGGGAAATTACCATTAAAGAATTTTTGTGCGGCGACTTGTGCATTAGCGATACGCTCGGCATCATCATCGCCTACGGTTAAACCTCTTGCTGCTGCAATCGCAGCAGCATCCACAGCAGCACTTAGCTTAGCTTTTACACCATAGCCACGACCTGAATCTACCGCAAGACCAACCATACCAATCAGCACAACAAGCGCCATCGCGACAATAATCGCAACTTGACCTTTGTTATCATGTGGATAATAGCGTTTCATATTACCTCCTACAGCTGGCCGTGTGTTACAGCACCGTCAGCGAATAAAGTTTCGGTCCTGTTTGCATCACATAATTGACGATCACGTTATAGTCATAAAGCGTTTCTACTGCATAAACTTCCTCACCGTCACTGAGTGTCATCGGAATAGTGGCACTAGCGCTCCCTGGAACAAAAGTGCAAGTGCCACTACCGTTCCATCCTGCGGCGCAAGACCATACTTTGCTTGTGAGCGCTGCAGCACCAGCGACAGCTCTAGTCTGAGACTGCACCTTAGGAAAGGTTGTACAGAAAGCTGGCGGTGCATCCACACAGGTTGGCACTACTTTTCTGCCTATAATGCGCGTGATGAATATGCGCCCTCGGGTACTCATCACCAAAGGGTCTGCAGTAACGTTTAATGCGCGAATGATATCTTGAGGTAAGGCACTAGTTCTGGACGCTAAGTTAGCCCCCTCACGACTCATCGCCACAAGAATGTTGTTAAATTGAATAGCGCGTGCGTAGTCAATCACACCAAACACTAACATTAAGAGCAAAGGTAAAAGTATTGCCAGTTCGATGAGGCTCTGCCCATGCGATACTATTTTAATTTTATAGCTAGAATAGTGAATCATTTGAATGCCTCGTTTCTCATCGCTGCACTGACAGAAAAATGATAATTACCATCAGTAAAAGTACTTGTGCCTAACAGCCCCAACAACTGAGTAAACGGAGTTATTAACGGAAGCGTACAGTTAATATGCGTGACAACAATTTGCTGAGCGGCTCCACAACCACTCCCTATGTTGACGACATTTCCAGCAGCATCGACCGTTTTAAAGGTTACCACCGGTGAAACACGATCATAAAATCCCATCGAGTTATCTTCAGTATATTGAACAACTCTGTCACACCGCTCTTGTATAGGGTCAGGCTGAGTTGGATCAAAGCCTGCCACTGCCGCAAAACGCGCACCTTCTCGCACTGCATGCTGCATGCTCAAATTTCCCCAAAAAAGATAGCCGAACTCTATGATTGAGAACAGTACGGTAAAGAACATGACCGCTACTAGCGCAAACTCAACTAGCGCCGCCCCTTTCTCTTTAATGTTCATAGCATCATCCTTTTTGTATGGTTAACTTGTGATGCAAGGCTCTGTATTAAAAAGTGAAACATGCATGGCAACAAATCACCAATTTATGATTTAAGACCTCTCGGCTTTAGATTATCTAAGCGTTAACAAATCATCTAAGGCTGGACCCATTGAGCATATGCTCATCAATTGATAAAACGCTAATCTCCTTTATTAAGGCGCCATTAGATTCAACATGCGCTGAAAATATTGCTAATGGGCAACTTTCCAGCGTGTGTTGAATATACAGCACATTGATGACTACTCCTGTGTTGCAGCAGGCGCTGCTGCTGGAGGCGCACCTGTTTGTATAGCCTCAATTTTATCGTTAATTAACAGCAGCTCCGTTTGTGTCATGTACGTTAAATCATTCGTACGAGTAACCCCAACAATTGCGACGACTAATGCTAGCAATGCAATAATGAACGTTGCTGCAATCCAGAGCCCTTGTCTATCTGGTTCAATAATATTATCCATATTAGCCATTTCACACTCCCTTAAATTAAAGAATTAAAAATTAAACAACTCACCGACCTACTACTCCGCACTACAAAAAACAGTCTTAAACAAAAGTTAATTCAATATTTAATGCCCTTATGTTTTAGGCTCATCCATCATTAACGCTAACTGCGTGTTTTGTGGTTTAGTGCCAAAATATGCCAAATGTGTGCTCATATCTTTACCAAGGACTAATCTCACGCCAACATCTGCACGCATGTCACTCCGTAGAATAAGCTCTGGAGACTCTGGCAAACTATCTTTTAAAAGCAGAGCCTCTGCATGGTGACCATGACGATACTGAATTTGCGATTTCCTCACATTAAAAGGCTTTTGATTAGTGAGCCTTGTTGCTGCGTACCCTTGGTCTACTAAGAATGTCCCTACTTTAGCCGCCATTCCCGTCACACCATTACCATTAGATACTTCAATTCGTAGTAGTGCTGTGTTAACTTCTTCAGCAATATTTGCAACCTGAACTGGCATATCGCTCATTGGCTGTGTATGTAGCTCATAGACGTTAGGCGCTAACTGTACTAATTTCACGCGACTATCCACTACTGGTACTATATTTGACAGAGATGCTGGCCTGATAATTCCCACATTTTTAGGGAGTACCAGCTCCTGTGCATCAGATTGTTTTGCTAGAGATTTACCTGCAAATATCTCGGTAATCGATGCTGACCTTTGCTCATTGATGACGGCTGATTCACCTTGCAATGAAGAAGCCTCTAGTGATGCTACATGAGCAGACTCAACATTAGCCGCCTGCGTAAAAGCTTGAAATGACTCACCCTTACTACCGGCCTTTGCATACGCCAACCCAAGGTTGTTAAGTGCTTTATGGTTGGACGGATCTAACGTTGTTGCCTGCTTTAAAGCGCTAACTGCCTCTGTATATTGCCCTTGCAAATAATAGGCATAACCTATATTGCTGTATAAATGAGCGGCTCCTGGTGCATAGTGAAGTCCAGTTCTAAATGCATCAACTGCCGCTTGATATTTACCTTGCCTTGCATAAATAACACCCAAACCATTATGGGCTTCTACATAGCGATGATCGGCTGCAATTGCTTTTTGGTAATACGCTATCGCAAGGTCATCGCGTTGCTGCCCTTGATAATATCGACCTAACTTATACATTGCTTCTGGATTAGCATTTAAGTTGCTGGTCTTCACATTTGGACTAATCATCCATGATGGTGCTTCGACTGCCTTCTGATTAGACGCACATGCACTCAATATTGCAACGCAACATGCTAAAGGCAGTATTTTACGTTTACTTTTCATCATTCACCTCCATACAACCGTTTAAGCTAAAGCTTTAACTACTTGTCTTATCCACCTATTGTCCCGAAAGCTATTGCCCCGCCAGTGTCGGCAACAAAATGTTGTGGATACTGATAAAGGCTGGCCCTAACAAGACCAACAGCATCGACGGGAAAATAAAGAAAATAAGTGGAAACAATAACTTAACTGCAATTTTTGCCGCAGCTTCTTCTGCTAGCAAACGGCGTTTAGTGCGTAAAGTTTCAGCATGTACTCTTAATGAATCTGCCACATTGGTACCAAACCGATCTGATTGCACCAGCATGGCCACGAGCGTATCAATATCTTCAACCCCTGTACGTAATGCTAAATTGCGTAATGCCCTTTCACGTGAGCTACCTGCGCGCAACTCTAGGTTAATTAAGTGCAGCTCCTCCCCTAGAATTGGGCTTCTTACGTGCATTTCTTCACCCACTCTAGCAAGTGCTGCATCTAACCCTAAACCTGCCTCAACACAAACAATGATTAAATCTAACGCATCTGGAAAGCTTTCAAATATTTCACGTTTGCGATACGCGATACGTCTTGCTAAAACGACATTAGGAATAATGTAACCAATTGCCGCCAACAGTATCAACATCATCATGAAGTTATTGGGGCTCACAATCATTCCTGCAATCACCGTATACAACACAAACAAAGCGGGTAATGCAATGGTGAGTAACGTTTTAGCAGCAAAGAATAAGATTGGTGTGCCTGCACTACGTAGCCCAGCATTCATAAACCGAACACGTAACTGCGATGTCTCCCATCCTTCTTTAGGTAATGAGAGTTTGGCAATTGGGCCTGTTAACTTAACAATATGGCTTAACCAAACAGGCTCATCTGTCGCTTCTGATAAGTGTGGAGAATCTCCTTTTAATATTTGCAATCTGGCATCTACAGGGCGCGAGTTGAACTGCCCAAAGATAACCATTGCAATGACAAATGCCGTGATAAAAATAAGAACCAGATAAATTATTTGAATTGTGTTCATGATGTTCTCGCTTATTTAATCTGTATCAGACCCTGATTTTGATAATGCGCCACATGGCAAAAATACCAAGCACCATCAATATCAGTGCCATCACTACCATTTTCACGCCCTTTGGATCTGTCCACAGTATGCTCAAGAACTTAGGGTTCATGAGTTGTAGGATAGCCCCCAAGACAAATGGCAATATTGTTAAAATCCAAGCTGATAAACGTCCCTCCGCTGACAGAACACGTACCGTCCCTAGCAATTTCAAACGCGCCCGAATCAACTCGCTAATATTGGCTAATAGCTCAGCCAAATTACCGCCAGTTTCACGCTGAATCAGCACTGCAATCACGAAGTAACTTAAATCAGTGCTTGGTACACGTTCCGCAAGGTTCATCAAGGCTTCAGGCGTTGGAATCCCGTAGTTGATTTCATCAAAAACTATTCTAAATTCAGAAGCAATTGGCTCTGGCATTTCACTACTCACCATCTGCAAGGCACTAGGGAAAGCGTGCCCAGCTGTCATTGCACGACCCATTAAATCTAAGGCACTGGGCAATTGCTGCTCTATCGTATGAATACGCTTTTGCTTAGCATTTAACAAATAAAACAAAGGAACACATGTTGCAAACACTGTCACAACAATGGCTGCGGTAAAACTTAAACCCAGCAGTAGCGTTACCACAAAACCACCAGCAGCCATGAGTAGACAAAGCGCAATGAATCTTGCCACGCTACAATTGAGCCCTGATTGTAAAATGACTTTATCTAATTGATGGATACGAGGAATCTGCAATAACAATCTTTGCATGCCTGGTGCTTGTGCAAGTAACCTTTGCTTAACCAAACTACTTTCGTGGGTATTACTAATCGTCATTGCCTGTAAGCGTTTTTCGATTCTTTTTGCTTCAGGGCCTTTGTAAGCATTCCATGCCAAGTACGCGCCTTCTAAAAAAAGCACTACTGCGAGAAACGCTAGTACCGCAAATAGATAATAGAGATAGTCCATATTAAGCTCCTACTCATACAATCGCATCGGGTCAAACAAGTCGTCTGATACATGCACGCCATGTATACGCAAGCGCTCAACAAATCTTGGCCGTATACCTGTTGCTTTGAAGTGTCCTAGCACTTTGCCATCCTCTGCCACGCCAGTTTGCTCGTATACAAAAATGTCTTGCATCGTGATAATCTCACTTTCCATCCCCGTGATTTCTTTAATGCTGGTTACTTTACGTTTACCATCACTTAAACGAGAAACATGAATTACGACGGTCAATGCCGAGCTAATTTGCTCTCGCATGGCTTTAGTAGGCAAATTAAACCCTGCCATGCCAATCATATTTTCTAAACGAGTCAAAGCATCGCGTGGTGTATTGGCATGCACAGTAGCCATAGAGCCTTCATGCCCTGTGTTCATTGCCTGCAACATATCGACCACTTCAGGCCCCCTCACCTCACCGACGATGATGCGGTCAGGACGCATCCGCAAACTGTTTCTCACTAACATACGCGGCGTGACTTCTCCTTTACCTTCAATATTAGGTGGGCGTATTTCTAAGCGCACAACATGTGGCTGTTGTAGTTGTAACTCAGCAGCATCTTCAATGGTAATAATGCGTTCACTGGATGGAATATACCCAGACAACACATTGAGCAAAGTTGTTTTACCTGTACCAGTACCACCAGATATCAATATATTGACTTTGGATTTCACCAAGCCTTCAAGCACTTCTCCCATTTCTGGCGTTAAGCTTTTATATTGCAAAAAATCTTTCATCAGCAATGGTGTCACCGCAAAACGACGAATCGACAAAATAGCGCCATCAACAGCCAGTGGTGGAATAATCGCATTCACACGAGAGCCGTCAGGTAAGCGCGCATCCACCATTGGGCTAGATTCATCCACACGTCGCCCCACACCAGACACAATCTTATCGATAATTTTTAGCAAATGCTCTTCACTTTCAAATCGCACATCACTGAGCTCCAACTTACCTTTACGCTCAATGTAAATCTGATTGTAGGTGTTGACCAATATGTCTGAAATTGTTGGATCTGCCATTAACGTTTCCAGTGGCCCTAGACCTAGCACCTCATGCTGAATATCACGCACTAAGCTAATACGCTCTGCATCATTAATCGCGACAGCTTCTTCAGTAAGAAGACGCTCTACCAACGTTTTAAGCTCAGACCGCAATAGTACTGGTGCCATATTCTCCATCATGGCTAGGTCAACTCTATCAAGCAGTTTACGGTGAATGCGCGACCTTAACTCTTGGTACACTTTATTACCCATCACAACATCAGTTTGGTTGCTCTGCAGTTCTTGCACCGCATCTTTTTTTACATCTTCTAATCGATCACGTAATGACATAATCAAATTCCTTCCTCAATTCAGCATTTATTCTTATCAACAATCAGTTAATCGACCATGCTGCAATCTCGTTCAAAATAACGATGCATGATGTAACAAGCTATCTAACCAGCCAGATTTCTTAGTTTTTGATACTTCTACTAAATCTTGTGCAACCTCCTGTAAGGCCTTAGTCACTGCATCATTTTTAGCGATTTCCATGATGGGAACACCTTGGTTAACGGAAGCAGAAACCGCTTGATAACTGTTAGGGATGGTTTTAAACACCTTCATGCCTAATGCAATTTCCACATCGGTTAATCGAATATCCCCACCTTTTTCATGTCGATTAAGCACTATCTTCACTTTTTCTTTTGCGTATCCTAATGAGTGAAAAGCATGTAATAAACGTTTTGAATCACGTATAAATGGCAGTGTTTCCTGTAACACGATAAAGATAATATCTGCATGATCAAGCGCCTTAACGCCTGTCGCATTGAGGGTTCTACCAATATCCATTACCACAAAGTCATATTGGGATGTTGTCAATTTAAGTAGTGCATCGATATGCTCAGGCTTAACATCCTGAGCTGACTCTGCGTCTTCTGGCGCAGCCAGTACACTAAAGTTAGGTAAGATATTCACCATCGAAGAACTTAATAATGACGCATCTAACCGTCTGATATTCTTGGCTACATCGGCTAAGGTATTAGATGGCACATGGTCGTTGACAAACAGTACAGCATCGCCAAACTGTAAATTCAAATCTAACAACGCTACCTTAGCTTTGCTAGTTTCCGCCAATATGTAGGCTAGATTACATGCCAAGAAAGTAGCACCACTACCACCCTTACTACCAACAAACGCGATGACCTTGCCTTTTTTGTGATTTGGTATGGCTTGTTTTAGCTTAATATCAAGGCGATCCACGGATGCTTGTAAATCGCCTGCCTGTAGCGGCAAACTCAACACATCTTTCACACCGCTACGCATTGCCGCCATCAAAAACTCTGACGATGCGTTTTCAGACAAAATGATAATGGACACATCTGGATACCTAAGGCAAATATGCTCTAAAATACTGAGCCTTCCACTCTCTACACAGAGTCCATCAATGATTATCATGTCTGGATGCTGCCCCTCTGTGATATGCCCCAGATCATTTAACCCGTCATCAAAGACTAACGAATACCTAGTCGCATCTACGCTTTTTAGACTATGTACAATTTCTTCTCTAAGCACCTTGTTAGGCGAAATCACGATTATTTTCATTTTTTTGCCGCCATTCAATTTAACCTACATACCCTATTTAACCCGTGTAACCCAAACTCTCCGCTGGCATCGTGACTGTTGATGCTGGAATCGGCACCGCAAGAAACGTAAACAACCCAACCATCGGCACATAAGATGCATTAATAATAGAAACCCGCACCAGTGCAATACAACCTGCTGGTCCTGATAAACAAGCGGCTATATTATCTGCCGCACTTGCCGGAAATGGGCTAGGAACCGCACCACTTGCAGTCAAATATTCAATATTGATATTACTTGCAGTGATCTCAGCCCCTGCTGGCAAGCTTGCCCCACCAAAAAGTGCCATCACTTTTGCAGGACTAGTGTTAGAGTTATCAACCCATCTCACCACAGCTTCACGCGCTGCGTGACGCGTCACTTCCTGAACGCTGTTATAAAGATAAAACAACCGTCCAAACTCAATAATGCCAAACAGCAATGTGAATAGCAGTAAGGCAATAATCGCAAACTCAACCGCCGCAGCGCCTCGTTGCTGTGGTTTATGCTTGCTGTAGATTTTCATCATGTTAAGCATCATCATTTCCTTCAATGCATGTATCGCATCGCGGTAGAAGGTGATAGCGTAGCGTTCCACGTTGTTGACCCAATTGGCAGAAAAATTGGAATCCATCCACCAATCGTCATTGGATACGCATTAATCGCTACGGTGACATACACCGGTGCATCGCAATTAGGCTCACAAATCACTGCAACATCAGACGCAGCAAAACTAGGCACTTGTGCGAGCGATGCGGCATCAACAACCATCTGTTTTGCTTTGTCTTTTGTTGTAGTATCGATTGCTACTAACGCACTAACTCTAGTATTAGAAAGGTATCTAGCACCATCACGTGTCGCTTTGGTCAATGCATCGTAGTACCAAAAAGCTCTACCAAACTCTACAATACCGGCCACAAACATCAGCAATATCACCAATAACAAGGCAAACTCAATCGCAGCAGCACCATGCTGTTGTGGCAGCCATGAACTACAGTTAAAATTTAATTGAGTGATTTTCATGATTATCGGTAAAGCTTAATATCACTGGTTGGTAAAGGCGTTGGTAACAAACCGCCAAACTCTACAAAAATATCTCGGTCACCTGGGACATTAGATCTCCTTTGCATGAGGAACCGACCAACAGCAAGCACTGGTGCTGGCCTGCAAACACCACCCGCTGTTGTGCAATCAACAATGACCATATTGAGCACTCTGCGCCCGGCTTTACCTGGTTGGGTAGCCACTGGCGGCGCTGTAAAGAAGTTTCCGCTTCCTTGGGAATATGGAGATGGTTCTGGATAAGACGTAGCCGTATTGCCGCTATACAAGGCTGGCCACTGCCCTACTGTGGCGCCTGAACGGCGAAAACCTGACCACAGCACACCATAATCTGTTGCTGTTCTTAAGCCATATGGCTTAGACATACAAGGGCGGCTTGGTTGTGAGCACAAATTATTAACATTAGCCCTCTGCACAAACTGAATAGTTTGCTTATTAGGGTCTGTGCCCATCCAATCTCTAGGTGCGCCAACGCCTGCATTGTTATAACGATACTCTTTGACGTTGACATCAGGTGGTGCGGTAGCTGGATCACAATTGTTTTGAGGCGTATAGTCACCAAACCTTGAATCAAGCGCAGACAATTGCGGGACAGATATCCCAGTATTGGTGTTAACCGTACCGCCTGCAACTGGTGTAAAACCAGTTTTACCAGTGCATACATAAGGAAGTGTGGCGTTAGTACTGGTTGCAGGGCAAACCCCAGGGACATTTGATTCAGGGTCGATCCAAAACATCGTACCAGGACCAATAGGATTAGCCTCGCTCACTTTATACGACACACCGCGCTCATAGCCAAACTCATGCGTTGTGCCAGGGTCTGGCAACTCACAGATAGCAACTGGCGTAATATCAACTTTGTATTTACCTGCTACCGCCATGCCAAAAGTCTGCGTGGTGCTTGCAATGCTTGGCAACACCTGAATAAACCAAGTATTTAGGCTACGTAATCCTGTGTCTACTTTGACAAAAGTCTTATCTCCCGCCAAGGCATCGGTAGTGACCGAACTAATTGGCACCATACAGCCATCACTTGGGCAACTACCTACCCATATATTGCTAGCATTAATCACAACGGGATTACTATTTAAGTCATAATTATTTTTACCTGCAGCTTCAATCGCCCGAGCCACCGCACTGGTAATGCCAGTAACTCTGCCATTGAGCTCTTTCGCACCGCTGAGCGAAGCAGAGTCTGCTGCATTTTGTAACTCAGTTTTAGCAACATAGAGATGCCCTAGATCCAACACCAAACCAAGCATCCCCACCAGCAACGTCAAGCATATTGCAACAATAATCGCTACCGCACCCTGCTGTTTCTGTATGCTGCGGTTGCTATATTTTGTATGCTTGCTCATGCTGCTCTCCTTCGTTACCCAGTGGGCGCCAAAGTATTACCTTGTTCCACTAGCAGTGCTGCCAGTACCGCCACCACCACTACCGCTCGAGCCAATGCCAATATTAAACACGTTGGGGCTAACAGGTGGTTGTGCAAAAGACTTGTGATATCTATCTATTGCGGCATCTGCTGGCTGACCACCTACCCCAGCGACAGGGTCAGTATTCATCGAAGCATCCGGGTTAATTGTCTGCTGCGCTTTCGCAGCGTTCACTGCCTCACCAAAATGCTCATCAAGTACTGGTGTATTAGTTGCACAACCAGCCATTGCAACAGATGCAATCAAGGCAGATAGAATGGTTTTTAATATTGAGGTGTGCATGACTATCTCCTTATTTCACTTCAAAGCCATCTTGTGCCCCACTTGGCGCTGGCACTGCCGTATTTGGCTGAGGTGCAGGTGCGCTTTGTGCTGGGCTATCAGTTGCTGAGCTATCTGATGCTGGGCTACCATTGTCAGGTTCAGCAGGTTTACCTTCTAACTTCCCATTCAAGAAAAACTCTGTTTTACTTGGTGGGTTAAAGCTATCGGTAGGCAACGCATAGTTAGGTGGTAATGGTTTTACCAACCTAGGTGTCACCACAAACAACAACTCAGTTTTATCTTCTTGGAAAGAACTGCTTCTGAACAACGCGCCAAGAATTGGAATCTCTCCTAAAATTGGGAAGCGACGGATGTTCTCTGTCACATTGTTTTTGATCAAACCAGCAATGGCAAAACTTTGACCATCACGAAGTTGCACTGTGGTAGAAACACGCCTAACGGTAAATGATGGAAACACACTACCACCCACTGTCGTACCGCCTTGATTAAGCTCTGAAACTTCCGGTGCTACCCTTAAGTTGATCATTCCCTCTTCTAACACTGTCGGGGTAAATTTGAGGCCAACACCAAAATCACGCTCTTCCAAGGTAAGTACAGAAGCACCACCACCTGCATTATTTTGTGGTACAGGGATGAAAATTTTACCGCCCGCCAAAAAGCTACCTTCTTGCCCACTGATGGCAATAATATTAGGCTCAGCTAAAATCTTAACCACACCATCTTTGTTCTCGGCATCGATTTTAATTGCCTTACTACCGTGCGTAATTGTTAACAAACCACCTGGAGATAATGGATCAGCCCCAGTCAGGCTTAAAAATCCAGAAGCAATAGCATAAGCAACACCGCCATTACTACGAGAGGCTCCAAATGATGCTCCCAGCTTATCTAACAGGTTTTTTGATACTTCAGCCATTTTCACTTCAAGCATCACCTGTTGTGGTGCTGCTACCTGTAGCATGTTAATAACTTTTTTATCCTTATCTTTACCACCATAAGCCTCTGCCAGCGCCATGGCTCTATCTACTTTCACAGCATCTGCCACCGTGCCACTAAGCACCAAAGAATCTGACGCTGTACTAACTTTAATGCCTTTTTCATTCGGCATGATTTGCTGTAATTTAGCCTGTAAGGAAACAGCATCCATTGCGGTAGTAACAGCAACGACCCTTACATCCATCACCACAGACTGGCCTGATTTATCTAAAATAATCACCATGGTAGAGCCGATGGATTTAGCATGTAACACCACCTCTCGCGGGCTAGTAACATCTACTTGAACCACTTTTTCGTCGTCCACTTTTACCCGTTGCAGATTGACACCGGCAGGCAATCTCACTAAATGCGATTGCCCGAGAGAGAGCTCAACGCTAGGCACAATCTCTGTAGAAGATGGCACAGGCCGAACTGCTTTCTTGGGTGTTACCGCGGCTACCAAAATATTTTGCATACCTACTTGAGGTTCCGCTGCATATACTGGTGCCATTGAAAGCAACGTCATTCCTAACATGGCAGCCAAAAGATTACTCACACAGTTCCTTAACTGACTGTGTAAAAACTGATCGCGTCTGATCTTGTGCTTGTTCATCTCATTTCTCCCTGACAATATGCCGTTTCGCTTCCAAATTTCGATACGAGCTAGGCGCTGCCTAAGTATTCACCTCACAGTACCCACTTAACCCATCACCATTGCTTCGATCTCACTGTCTTTTGAAACTAAGCGCTTCAACTCATCCTTCAATTCATTAATGCCTCATGAACATTTAAACGAAAAGGTTACTCAGCAGCAGGTTTAAACTCCTCAACCGTCTTGGTTGCACCACGTACTACCTCAACCTGTTCAAAAGATGGTTTTCTTACTGCAGACACTTTACGTACAGACACTTTCTTCACAACCGTTTTAACCTGAGGTTGTTGTAGCGCCACCATCGGTTGCTCTACACGATTAAGCAGGTCTTTCTTGGTTGATCCTTCGGTAGTCACCACACTGGTATCAATCTGGTTACGCAACACCAATGACAAAGTGCCAACACTGCGTGCAAGGTCTAGCTTTTCTGCTTGATCTGGTGTCACCTCAAGTGTCACTGCATTCACCACTTTAGGTTTAGTCTCGTCTCGGTTTTGCTCTTGTGCCACAGCCAACACCATAATGTGCTCAAGTACAATTTTTGAAATGCTCTTGTTCACATTCTCAGCCTTGACTGTTTCATCCTCGGTATTCACTACAATATCGACATAATTACCGGGTAAAGCAAAACCAGCCACACCCACCACATCATTCACCCTAACAGTCATGGCGCGATTACCCTGCGCAATCACTGCAGACAAACCACCGGTTGCGCCAAGCGGTGCCAATTTAGACTCCAGCACAGGCTCACCTCGTAACAAACTAGTTTTCACTACCCTCGTATCTAAAGTTTTCATATCTTCAGTCGCACCTGCAGGCACGCTTCCTCTTGGCCAATCAGCCAACTTAAGCATTTGCGGTGTAAGTGGCGTACCTAAATCAATATCAATGGCTGCCACAACCACTTTACTAGAGGCCATCGTAGCCGTTTGTTGAGAGATCCAGCGTGAGGCCAATACAACAGCACCTAACCCTATACCGACTGAAACCACAATCATTAAAAATGCTCTTGGATTTTTCATCTGTCATCCCCTTTATTTTCTGTTCTCATCAACATGTCGTGACGCATTCATTAATCGTGGGCAAAATAGTTATTCCATGCCCAATCCAGCAAATCTTTACTCATGGTTGCCGGCTGATTCTCATAACGTGCTATATCTCTTAATTGCTCCAATATATCTCTAGGGATACAGGCAGATAATGGCCTACCTGTCTTGTAATGATGCTCATGCAAAAGGTAATTAAACCCCTCTTCGCTAAATGGAATATTAATCTCATCGCAAACCTGTTTAGCAATCACGCGATATTCATCCTCGCTTAATGGCCCAACATAAATTTTGTAACCAAGACGACGTAAAAACGCCTCATCTGCCAGTTTGCTAGGGGCTAAATTAGTGGAGAACACCACAATCACATCAAAGGGCAACATGAACTTTTTGCCGGTATGTAACGCTAAATAATCTACATGACGATCTAGCGGCACAATCCAACGATTCATAATATCGATGGCTGGCGTCAACTGACGACCCAAATCATCAATAATTAACAAGCCATTATTGGCCTTTACTTGAGGGGGAGCCTGATAAAAGCGAGCGCTCTCATCAAAATCTAAATCCAACATGGAAAGCGTTAACTCGCCACCAGTTTTAATCACAGGCCGGTGACATGTCACCCAGCGCTGGTCTGACTGCGTTCTTCTGTCTAGGCTGAGGCCGCCAACATCATCTTCTGGTAAAGATTGACGATGACTAAGCGGATCAAATACCTGAATCACTTCGTTATCCACCACAATTGCATGTGGAATCGCAACATCTCCTGATAACAAGCCAGCCAAATGTTCTGCAATAAACGTTTTACCGCTACCAGCGGGCCCATATACAAATATCGCGCGGCCAGAGTTCATGGCTGCGCCAAATTGTTTAAGAATGCGCTCTTTAATGACTAAACCATCAAACACATGAGCCAACTGTTCACGTGTCACATGCATGTTAGTGACGGACTGCTGTCGAACCTGTTTGATATAAGAAGATAAACTGACGGGTGCAGGACCCACATATTGATTTTTACGTAGATAATCCTCTGCCCGTAACCGTCCCAATTCAGTGAGGTTATAAGCAATCGCTGTTTCCGCTTCACTGCTACGCACAGCCTCGCACATGCGTTCTGTCCGCATAAATGCAAGCAATGGCTCAAGTACTGCAACGGGTAATTTGGCGTAAAAAACCAGATCCATTAAACGCATCTGGCCACGTAAAAATAAAGCTTTTGTCAAAAGCTCTACAATAAATTGAAAACTAAGCCCAGTTTCATCAATAGTGCGCGGCTGCATCGGAACTAAGGTTTTACGCCGTTCTTGCTGCTCTTGCTGCGCATGTTCTGTGAGGCCTATTTTCATGATCTCATTCACTTTTTCGGTTAATTTTTTAATTTATTTTTTGTATTATCTTTATTCGTTTCGGGCTACACCCTCACTTAACCAATACGTAAACTTAACAAGCAAACTTAATAACCAAACATAGCGCGCTTTAACTCTCCATCACATCAACTTACTCATTAACATTTAGTTTCTTCACTATCAATGTCATACCTAGTAATGTCATACCCAATCACTACAAGCGCTGCCAAATCAGGTAAGCAAAGGTGCCTAATGTAATTGCTACTGCATAAGGTAACTTTCCTACCGAAACTGGTAAATCATTCATCAACGGTGCCTGACCCGCGCTCAATTTAACCGCACTACCGTAGAGCATGAGCTTAACGTTTTGCAACATAGGCCCTAACTGTTTTGACCACATCACCACCAATATCGCCATCACGCCTCCTACTACAAATGTTGCTAACACAGCGCCTAACACATCATTAGGACCCAAAAAAGCACCTACCATCCCCATCAACTTCACATCTCCTGCACCCATAGCACGTAACCAATAAAGTGGTAACAATACTGCCATCCCTACCCCAAACCCTTTCAGTGCAGCCAACCAACCTAATGCACCAGGTATCTGTGTATTAAATCCCCAGCCTTCAGGTAATACTCCATTTAAAACAACACCAAGCACTACGCCAATTAACACTATTTTGTTAGAGATACGGTGGCTGCTAACATCCTGTCTAGCTGCCAATAACAGCAACAAAACCATTGGCAGTATCGCTAACAAACCCATCAGTTTTGGCGTCATTTTGGCACCTCTTCACCTTGCTAAATCTTCAATCAATACAGCTAGCAATCGTAGCCTTGATTAATGTCACCTATCCCCCTTGGAAATTCCAAGTAACATCGGTTTATTACTACACATCAAGACTACAATTGCCGTCCCATATGCCACTATGGACAAGCTGCAGGTGTACCACCGAGTGCAGTTGCAACACTTCTGAAAGTTTCGCAAACACGATCACCTGTTGTTGTCACAGCGGCGATAATCACTACCGCAATAAGCGCTGCAATCAACGCATATTCAATAGCAGTAACGCCCTCTTCGTCGTTAATGAAACGCTGTAAACCTAAATATAAACTTTTCATTTTGAAACTCCTTTTTATTGAAAAATACGTGCTACAAAACTACAATTGCTTACTGCTTTAGTGTTTCCTCACCTTGCGGCAATTAATTTTTATTATTCCTTTATCAGCCATGTTATTACGCCGATATGCGTAATCTACTGCAATCAATCAAGCACTAATATACGAGCGAGCACTTAACCTGTTAGAGCGGTTGTATAAAACACACATCAATTAACTTTTAATCTATAATGAATCAGCAAGTTACCTTATGTGTATCTCGATATTTGATAAGGATTCTTCTTGGCCTACCCATTACAGAGCTTAAGCTTTCAAACCTTGTTTGACGCAGTCGCTGATGCGATGTTACTAATGAGCAGCACTGGGCAAGTGGCTCAAGCAAACACTGCACTACAGCAGCTGTTAGGTTATACAGCACAAGAAATCATCGGCCTTGAAGTTGAGGCGCTCATCCCTCAGCGCTATCGAGACCATCACCGCCGCTATCGAATGGCCTTTATACAAAACCCAGAAAAACGCCCCATGGCTAGTGGGAATGAGCTTTTTGTATTAACCAAAGATGGCAAAGAGCTCGCCATCGATATCGGGCTTAGCCCCATTCACCATGAAGATCAGCTTTATATACTAGTCACTTTTTACACCGTATATAAACGCCAAGAAATGGAACAAGCCTTACGCATCAGCGAAGAACGGTTAAGACTTGCAAAAAAAGCTGCGAGATTAAATGTTTTCGACTTTGATGCAAATCTAGAGATGCGCAACGAAAATGATCAATTGCTCGCATTCTGGGGAGCAGACCCCAAACAAGCAGATCAATATGACACAAAAGTTTCAATGATCCACCCACAAGACAGTGCGCTTAGAGAGTCAGCCATGCGCCATGCAACCGACCCGGCAAGTGATGGTGAGTTTAACGTAGAGTACCGTGTCATCAACCCAGCAGACAATTCAATACACTGGGTATCCGCAATCGGCAAAGCACATTTTAAAGATGGCCATGCAACTAGACTATTGGGCGTAGCAAGAGACATCACCGAGCAAAAACTGCTTGAAAAGAAACTGCAAGATCAACATACCGAAACTGAAACACTTTTTGCAAAAGAAGTTGCCTCACAAACTGCTTCAGCCATTGCACATGAAATTAACCAACCGTTAACTGCAATCTCAGCCTATAGCGAAGTGGCACTACACGCACTAGAGCAAAATATTATTGATTCAAACAGCCTAAGACGTGCGCTAGAAGGCTGTGTAACACAAGCGCAACGTGCTGGTGGCAGCCTGCACGAACTACTCGCTTTTCTGCAAAAAGGCGAATTAATCAGAGACCACCTAGACATTAATCATGCTGTAAAAGAAGCGTTGGTCATCGCAAAAAGTTATGGATACTCCGATTTTCATCCAATGTTAAAGTTGGAAACCAACATGCGGCAGGTACTAGGTAACAAAACTCAAGTGCTAAAAATATTAGTCAACCTGTTAAGAAATGCGGTTGAAGCGATGCGTGATGCAGAAACAACATCATCGGCAATTAGCATTACCGTTCGCACTAACTCAAATATCAATATGGCGCATGTCACCATACAAGATATTGGCCCGGGCCTTAGCGACGAAATTGCCAAACGTATATTTGAACCATTTTTTACCACAAAACCTAAAGGTATCGGCATGGGGCTTGCCATTAGTCGAACATTAGCAGAAGCTAATGGTGGCCAACTCTGGTTAGATCCCGATATCAAAATAGGTGCAACCTTTCACTTCACGCTTCCATTTGTACAATGAAAACCACAACCCCTACTGTTTATATTATTGATGATGACCATGCGATTCGCGACTCATTAGCACTGATGATTGCCCAAGAAAATATTCCAGTGATGGCATTTGAAAGCGCAGAGGCATTTCTAGCCGTTTGCCCACAAGAATGCTCAGGATGTGCAATTATCGACTACCGAATGCCAGATATGGACGGCCTGCAACTGCAAGAAGAGCTCGCAAAACGCAACATATCACTACCGATTATTTTCTTAACAGGTCACGGCAATATTCCAACCAGCGTTAAAGCCATTAAAGCTGGCGCGATAGATTTTCTAACAAAACCAGTAAGACGAGAAAAACTAATCAACGTTGTCACCACCGCGATGATGGAGTCACAGAAAACACTCGCAGAAAGCGCCAGCTGTAAAGAAGCTGAAAAATGCATCGCCAGCCTAACCGAGCGAGAATATGACGTAATGTTGTTGGCAATCCAAGGACATCACAATAAAGACATCGCACGAAAGCTTGGCATTAGCCATCGCACTGTAGAAATTCATAAATCTAACATCATGCATAAAACTGGCGCAAATCATGTGCTGGATTTAGCACGTATCGCCCATAAAAGCGGCTTAAAAGAGTAGGTCTTGTGTGGTGACTTAGCACGCATGCCGCATCCATTTTGAGGATATTTAAATAAGTCATTTTTACTTCAAATACTTAACTCAGGTTAAGTTGACCTATGCAATCCATTTAAAAGTTGATGGTGCCTGATCCACTGATTTGTACATGATTTAAGTTCTTAACATCAATGCCTACTACAACTCATCCAGCAATCCATCAAAAATACATATTATTAAAATAATAATACTATGCTCAGCTTTCATATCAATCTTTAACGATAGGGAACAGACCTCATTTCTTAAATCCAGCACATTGAAGCGTCATCATTAATCTTGGTCTGTCCCTAATTACTTTTTTAACAGTTTAATTAAGGCCGGTTTCAGCTAAAAATCGATTAAAACATTCATTAACAATCACTTCAGCATTTATATCAACAGCCTTATAGTTTTCAGCCTTCCATTGCTCAAGAGGCATTTTATTTTTTGCCGAGTTGGCACAACTAACTGTCTTCAGCGCATGTAGTTTTCCTTCTTTTTGTTCCAGTACACTAACTTGTAGGTGATAGTTCAAAGCGTAATCTTGGCTGGTAAGGAAAGATACATAACCTAGCTCCCACAATGGTGTATTTACCGCAATAGATAACTCACGATTATTTGGGGTCGATGGCTGTGCTTTAGTAGTGAGATAGTTAGAAAGTTTTTTTGCAAGTGCTAAGTCAGCACCCTTGCCTGCTGCTACCACATAACTATCTGGTAAGGCTTGTTGTAAGTTCTGATTAAACGATTGCATTATCTGCATATTGGCTTGCATTTGTTGTGCATTCACAGCGCCAGCACTACTGCCCACCGCACTGGAAACAACTGATGCCACGACGAAATTACCAACCGCTTGTGCTTTTGTTCTTTCTGAAAGCTCAGCTGGTTTCGCAATAGGTGTAACCGCGACGTGGCTATTTAATACCGCATCTCTTAAAACATTCTTCGGTGTGACTGGTGTTGTAGAACAGGCAGATATGGCAACCACAAGCGAAGCAGATAGCACAAGGGTTAAAGGTAGTTTTTGCATCTTTAGTTAATTCCTATGAGGGTGGTAATAAAAAGTTTAAGTGAATAAAAATACTGATGAGATAAAGCTATGCAATGAATAGTGGCTGGTCTTATTTACTTAGTAAGACTTGAGCTTCATTACACTCAAACATAATCTACGATGCATAGAGGCTTGTATAACATGCTGATTTGATTACTTCGGCATCTGTTTCTATGCATAATGCGGGCTAATGGTGAGCGTGATGACTTGTATTTGAGCGTTGTTGGTGATGACGTTAAGGTTACCCACACGTCATTTATCAGCATGATGATTATTTTCAGAAATAATATCCGACACGCTTGCATTAAAGTTAACTCAGGCTCTAAGTTAACAATTGTTTACAATAAGTGTGTATGGGAATTAATGAGATATTGATGCAAGCACATATCTCATTATCTTAATTTCTATCGCGCTAGCACATTGATGTAGATAAGCATTTTTTTATAAAATCATCTGTTAAAATACCGTATTACATATCACTGCAACTGCCATGCCTAAGTACTTGACCGCCGCTTTATACAAATTTGTTAGCTTGCCTGAATACGAAACCTTGCAAGCGCCTATTCTTGCTGCTTGTAAAATTCACCACATCAAAGGCACGCTACTGCTTGCGGAAGAAGGTATCAATGGCACAATTGCGGGCCTACCGGATGATATTCATCAGATACTGAGCTATTTGCGCACCAATCCACTATTTGCCGGAAAATTTGCAGATTTGGAACACAAAGAATCTTTTGCTGATGAACATCCGTTTTATCGCATGAAGGTAAAACTTAAAAAAGAAATCGTTACACTAGGTGTGCCTGGCGTCAGCCCTACTAAAAAAGTGGGAACCTATGTGAAACCTGAGGATTGGAATGCTTTAATCTCAGACCCTGACGTTGTGTTAATTGATACACGGAATGACTATGAAGTGGATATTGGCACCTTCAAAGGTGCAATTGATCCAAAAACAACGACTTTCCGTGAGTTTCCAGAGTATGTGGCGAAGAATTTTGACAAAACTAAGCACAAAAAAGTAGCGATGTTCTGTACCGGTGGGATTCGCTGTGAGAAAGCGTCTTCCTATATGCTGGACCAAGGGTTTGATGAAGTCTTTCACTTACAAGGCGGTATTCTAAAATACTTAGAAACCGTGCCTGAAGAACAAAGTATGTGGGAAGGTGAATGCTTTGTATTTGACCAGCGCGTCGCTGTTAAACACAACTTAGAGGTTGGAGAGTTTGACCAGTGCTATGCCTGCAGACATCCGCTATCGCCAGCAGAAATGAAAAGTGAACAATACGTTGCTGGTGTTTCCTGTCCGCATTGTTACGATAAGGTATCAGAGGAAAAACGCACAAGATTGCTAGAAAGACAAAAACAAGTTGCCCTAGCAAAACAACGTGGTGAAACACATATTGGTGAAAAACAAAAATAGATGTGTACCGCTCGTGAAAAAGAAGCAATCAGCGCCTATTTCAAGCTACTTGAAAAGAAAGGTGCAAAGAGCGGCATGCTTTATAAGCGCTCATTATTTTTAGATCAATTTATTCCTTTACTGAAAAATCAGCCGCTTGAGCGCTCAACCTACAGCAAGGCGATTGAAAAAGTAATCAAAACCATTCCTGCTGATATCTGGCACGACAGCCTGAATACGGCTAGAGAGTTTTATCCATTTTGGATGCAAGACATCAAAGCTATCGCAGCATTTAGCCGACAAGGTGGTTTTGATATACAACCATTAAAATGGCAGCCAACACCAACCTCACTTAAAGTGCTGACTGACCATTTAAAAACTGCGAAATATGACATAACAGATACTAGGCTGTTGACTACTTACGCCGAGGCATTAAAAAATAAAGGCGCAAATCAACAACTGCTAGATAACCGCCTTAACCTTGCAAAAATACTGCTTTTACAATTAAAAGGCGCCCCCACTGATGATGCAAGGGTTTATCGGGTTGCAGTTGATGTAACGTTACCTTTATTTAAAATTGATGAAAACAAGCAGTTATTTTTGCTAGTAATCCGTGAGTTTTATCAATACTGGATAGATAATCCTGATAAAAATTTAGGGTCAGAGCAGGGAATAGAAGTTACTTTTATAGACTAGACCCATCATGGCAAACCTATCAGCACTGCCAGCAGATCTTGTAGCCCCCATTGATGACAATGCAGCACAGCATCTTGAAGGCATGAGCTTACCTGCGTTGACACTGACAGGCACAGACAATATATGCATTGATTTGGCTGAGCTAAAAGCCAGACATGTGATCTACATCTACCCCATGACAGGACGACCAGAGATTCCTTTGCCAGATGGCTGGGATCAAATACCCGGAGCGCGTGGTTGCACACCACAGTCTTGTGCATTTCGTGACCATTATGCAGAACTACAAGCACTTAATGTTAATGTGTTCGGCCTGAGTAGTCAGTCAACTGAATATCAACTTGAAGCGCGCGAACGACTACATCTTCCATTCCAATTATTAAGCGACCATACGTTGCAAATAAGAGATCAACTCAAGCTACCAACGTTTTCTGTTCTTGGCATGACGCTGTACAAACGTTTAACGATGATTGTCGACAATGGGCAGATTACAAAAGTGTTTTACCCTGTATTTCCACCAGATCGCAATGCGGATGATGTCATTACGTGGTTACACGACAACCCATTAGCGATCAAATAGCAAGCGGCATCACTCTGTGCTAGCATGCAATTTAGGGATATCTAAATTGCATCCAATAATGAAGTGAAATTAACGTGCACAATACACTCCGCATTGCCACTTTCAATATCCACAAAGGATTAACACACTTTAATACTAGTTTCTCGTTGCATCACCAACGCGATCTGTTACGCAAACTACATGCAGATGTTGTGTTTCTACAGGAAGTGCGTGATGTGCATAACGACCACAGTAAGCGTTTTGATGCGTGGCCAACAACTGGGCAGATGGAGTTTTTAGCGGATACCGTATGGAAAGAATACGCCTACGGCAAAAATTCAGTATACCCTGCAGGCCATCATGGTAATGCTTTATTATCAAAATTCCCGATTATTAAAACAACCAATATCGATATTTCAGCACACAGCACAGAAGAGCGTGGCATGCTACATACCGAAATCCACGTACCTAACTGGAATGAGCCGTTACATACCATATGTGTACATTTAGGACTATTTGCACGCTGGCGCAAACAACAGCTGTTGATGATTAGAGAATATATTCAACAGCAGATTCCACCACACTCCCCATTAATTGTTGCAGGTGATTTTAATGACTGGGGCATGCGCTCTGGCAGAAACTTTGCCCATCAGGTTGGGCTGCAGGAGGTGTTTGATCATCACACAGGCAAGCCTGCACGTAGCTTTCCCTCTTGGCTGCCGATTCTAAGGCTAGATCGTATTTATACTCGCGGGTTTAAAATTCAGCATGTAGAGGTTCACTCCGGTGCACATTTTGTTAAACTCTCCGATCATGCAATGTTATCTGCAACATTAATCAAGGGGCATTAAGCGTGATGCATTTCATCAGCGGAAATCATATTCAGCTGTTACGAAACGGCGTTGAGTACTTCCCTGCCCTTGAGCATGCCTTTGACCATGCGCAACACCACATTTATTTACAAACCTATATTTACGAAGCTGACCAGGTAGGCAGACGTATTGGCGATGCCATGATGAGGGCTGTGAATCGCGGTGTTTCAGTGTACGTGCTGATTGATGGGTTCGGCTCAAAGACATTACCTCAAGCTTACATTGAGTCCCTAAGAGCCGCTGGCATTAATGTCATGATTTATCGCCAAAAGATATCGCCATGGACGTTTAAAAAAAACCGACTACGCAGGTTACATCAAAAAGTGGTGGTGGTGGACGATCTCGTTGCATTTGTTGGCGGTATTAACATTATTGATGACCATAATGTCCCACACCAAACCGCGCCAAGAATTGATTATGCGGTACGTATACAAGGGGCGCTGTTGCCTGTGATTGCAAATAGTGTAAAGAAACTATGGCAACATCTGGCATGGCTACACTTTCACAGTAAACCCACCTTTAGCCCTACACCTCGCACACCAACTCACTATGCAAAAGAAAGCATCAAAGCTGCTTTTGTAACGCGTGACAACATACTGCACAGACGTGATATTGAAGCCGCGTATTTGAAAGCCATTCATAGTGCCAAGCATGAAATCATGATTGCCAATGCCTACTTTATCCCTGGCCGGCGATTTCGTAAGGCTTTAATCAGTGCGGCCAAACGTGGGGTCAAAGTCAAACTGCTGCTACAAGGCCGCAAAGAATACTTTTTAATGTTTGCAACCCATGCTTTTTATCAGGTTTTTCTAAAAAATGGAATTGATATCTATGAATATCGAAAAAGCTTTATGCATAGTAAGGTTGCTGTGATTGACCAAGAATGGGCCACAGTAGGTTCATCCAATATCGACCCATTTAGCTTATTTTTAGCACGAGAAGCAAATATTTTTGTGAAAGACAAACATTTTTCAGCCACGCTACACCAAGATATTGCCATTGCTATCAATGACGGCGCGCATCAAATTAATGCGAATGAATGGTCTAAAGGTAACACTGCAAAGCGCTTACTATCTTGGGTAGCGTATGGTCTAGTACGCTTATTTTTAGGCGTCATTGGATACACTGATAAACATTAAGCTATTAAAAAATTCTGGTCTGACTTGACCAAAAATACTGAATTATTTCAATCTGTTCAATTTCATTGAACTTTAACCAGCCATACTTGACCAAATTGGTCGAGCATTTATAAAAATACAGCCACGTGATTGTTGCATTCAAGGTTGAGCTGGTGCTTAACAATACGCTGTATCTAGCAATAATAAAATAAAGAAAGATCACTATGCAGCTTACAAGCTTAGCCATTAATCTTGCAGAGAATGGGAAAATTCCAGATTGCTTAATAAGATATGGCATCCGTAACCTTTCTAAACAACGTTTAGCTGAAATCGATGCAAACGACTGTGAAAAAAGTGCTGAAATACAGACTAAGTTTATCGAGGCAATGAATACAGCTTCCGTAGCGCTTGTGCCAGAGCTTGCTAATGCACAACATTACGAGCTTCCATCCGAGTTTTTTTCTCTGTGCTTAGGTATTCACAAAAAATATAGCAGCTGCTTCTGGCTACCGGATACTAAATCTCTAGATGAAGCTGAAGCAAATGCTTTAGATTTAAGTTGCGCACATGCTGACTTAAAAGATGGGCAAACCATATTAGAGTTAGGTTGTGGTTGGGGCTCTCTTACACTTTGGATGGCCGCTCGTTATCCTAACTCTAAAATTACAGCAGTGTCCAACGCTAACTCTCAACGTGAATACATTACAGCACGCGCAAAAGAAAGAGGCTTGAATAACATACGCGTCATTACCTGTGACATGAACCATTTTGACCCATCTGATTACGGCAATGAGCAGTTCCACCCCAAAAGTGGTTTTGATCGAGTGGTGTCAGTTGAGATGTTTGAGCACATGCGCAACCACAAAGTGCTATACAAAAAAATACATGACTGGCTAATCCCGGGCGGTAAATTTTTTATGCATATTTTTGTACATAAAAGCACTCCTTACTTATTTGAAGTACAGGGTGATGATGATTGGATGAGTCAGTTCTTCTTTTCTGGTGGCATGATGCCCAGCGATGACTTACCTTTGAACTTTCAATCAGACCTACAATTAGTGAAACGCTGGCGCTGGGATGGCACACACTATGAAAAAACTGCCAATGCTTGGCTTGAAAACATGGACAAGCAACATGATGCAATCACCCCTATTTTAGAAAACACTTATGGGGTTGAGCATGTAGAGCAATGGCGTAACCGTTGGCGCATATTTTTTATGGCCTGTGCCGAGTTGTTTGGCTATAAAAATGGTCAGGAATGGTGGGTAACTCACTACCAATTCGAACGTCCTTCTTAATAGATGAAAAATGATTCATGCTAGTGCTTAATTTCATTCTATTTCAAATTGCATGGTTTGCCTGTGTATTGGGGACTGCTAATGCGATGCCATGGTTAGGTGTTTTGATCACAGCGGTTATATTAACTTGGCATTTATGCAAGTCTAAAAACGTGAAAAATGAACTGAAGCTACTAATGTACACAGTAGTGATTGGTGCATTTTTAGATCAAGCCTTACTTTCATTTAACCTAGTCAATTACCTACATCATGGTTGGCATCAATCTATCGTACCTGTATGGATTTTAGCCCTTTGGCTAGCGTTTGGGACTACCTTGAATATGAGTCTTGCATGGATGCAAAAACGATATTACGTAAGCATCATTTTTGGCATGATTGGTGGTCCATTAGCTTATCTTGCCGCTGAAAAATTAGGTGCAGTAACAATCACTGGTCAATTATCTTTTGTTGTATTGGCTATTGGCTGGGCTACTATCACTCCCACCCTACTTTATATTGCTCGTCGTGTGAATACTATTAAGAGGTGATGAGATGCCGATGATATTGGATCTATATTTAAACGGGTTGTGGGCAATGCTTGGGTTTGGCTTAATTGGCTGGATATTAAGTGTTTACAGGAATAACGTGACACATGTCGATAGCATGTGGAGTTTGTTTTTTCTCGTCGCGGGTTTCGCTTACATTGAGTCGTTCAGCACGATAAGTGACCGAGGCATACTTATTTCATCTTTAGTAGCCATTTGGGCGTTACGTTTATGCATTTATTTAACGTGGCGAAACTGGGGGCCGCATGAAGACCATCGCTACGCTGCAATACGTAAAAACAATGCGCCGCATTTCAAATGGAGCAGCATCTATATCGTGTTTGGCCTACAAGCCGTATTGGCTTGGATTATTTCATTACCAATTTTAGGCGGAGTCACTTCTACCACACCTTTAAATATTATCGACATCCTGGGTATGCTAATTGCCGTCTTTGGCATTATTTTGGAGTCAATTGCAGATTGGCAACTGAGCAGATTTAAACATCACGCCCCTAACAAATATAAAGTGCTTGATACTGGAGTTTGGCGCTATTCTCGACATCCAAATTACTTTGGCGAATGTTGTGTATGGTGGGGATTATTCCTTATTGCGCTAGCCAGTGGTGCTTGGTGGTCACTTCCCTCAGTGATATTGATGACACTATTGTTGCTCAAAGTAAGTGGCGTGGCGCTATTAGAAAAAGATATTGCAGAGCGCCGTCCTGAATATCTCCAATACATCAAAACCACCAATGCATTTATCCCTGGTAAACGTAAAAGTTAATATTTTGTATCAATCCATTTTGCGAACTAAAAATCAATGAAGCCATCATATTTACTATGCAGTAAGGCTATATTGACAGCGCTAATCGCATTAGCCTCAAACAGCATTTACGCCAAAGAGTGGGCATTTGACGTCTATCTGGATAAATCAAAAATCGGTGAACACATATTCACATTAAGTGAAGATAAAACGCTCACTAGCCGTGCAAAATTTAATGTAAAAGTACTATTTATTAATGCGTACCAATACGACCATCAAGCCATAGAAACTTGGGATAACAATTGTTTAAAAAGTTTAGAAGCAGATACCTTAGAAAATAAAACCAAGACTATCGTTAGAGGGTTGCGCCGATCCAATCATTTTGAAGTGGGTAATGGAAAGAATACACAAAACCTACCTATTTGTACGATGACGTTTGCTTATTGGAACCAAAAAATCTTAGCGCAATCCAATCTGCTTAATCCACAAAATGCCGAGTTTTTAGATGTTTCAATCAAAAAAATTGGGGCAGAGGTATTAGATGTAAAAGGTAAAGCAACAGAAACTCTTCACTATAAGCTCAATGCCAGTTTGCATGGAAAGCCAAAATTAAACATTGAGTTATGGTACACAGCAGATCATCAGGAATGGGTTGGGTTGAAATCAATTACCCCTGAAGGTTATAACATTTACTATAAATTAAAATGACTTACACCATGATCAACATTAGCAAAAGGCTAGTCATTATGTCGTTACTCACCAGCATATTATCTGCCTGTGCGGGTAAGCAGCTCACCCCTATTACTACCGCAACGCAAGTGGATTTACCTAAATTCATGGGAGATTGGTATGTCATTGCTGCGATTCCAACAGCGATTGAGACTGAGTCTTACAACGCGATTGAAAGCTACAAACTTGATGACGATGGCACGATTGCCACTACGTTTACGTTTAACAAAGGTAGCTTAAATGGACAAAAGAAAACCTATGAGCCTAGAGGTTTTGTTACCAAAGACTCAGGGAATGCCCAATGGGGTATGCAATTTATATGGCCTATTAAAGCCGAATACCTAATCGCTTACCTTGACGAGAACTACACCCAAACCGTGATTGCACGTAATGCCAGGGATTATGTGTGGATTATGGCTAGGTCACCTAAGATCAGTGAAGATGACTACAAAAAACTAACAGGATTTGTCAGCGACTTGGGTTACGACATGAGTAAGCTTCGTAAAGTCCCTCATCACAATTAACTCACTCAAGCACTAAGAGATATCAACAAATACCGCATAAACACTATATAAACACTATGTTTAAAAAATTACTTTCTTGGTTTGATAATCACTCGGTTCAACTTCATGCGCATCGTAATGTAGGTAAAAACCAATGGCTAAGCATTGATTGGCTCCGTGTCATCCCCTTTATCTTGATTCATATTGCATGCTTGGCTGTGTTTTGGGTAGGCGTAAGCTGGTTTGCATTAAGCTTTGCCATTGGGTTTTACCTGATTAGAATGTTCGCAATTACCGCTTTTTATCATCGCTACTTTTCACACAAAGCATTTCGTACCACTCGCGTTTTTCAATTTATTCTGGCACTGGTTGGTGCAACCGCAGTACAGCGAGGCCCTATCTGGTGGGCATCCCATCATCGGCACCACCATTTGTACTCTGATGAATCAGAAGACGCGCACTCTCCTGTGCAACATGGATTTTTATGGAGCCATATCGGATGGTTTTTATCATCCCAGCACTTTACAGCACAGGTTGAAAACGTAAAGGAGTTATCTAAATACATAGAACTTAGGCTTTTAGATCGTTTTGACGCGATCATTCCAGTATTACTGGCAGTCGGTATCTACGCGCTAGGCAATGGTCTAGAAAGTACCTATCCAGATTTAAATACAAATGGGCTGCAGTTACTGGTCTGGGGGTTTGCCATTTCAACCGTGGTGCTTTACCACGCAACGTTTACCGTTAACTCACTGGCACACGTATGGGGTAAGCGCCGTTATGCCACAACTGACCAAAGCAGAAATAACTTTTGGATTGCACTAGCGACACTAGGTGAAGGCTGGCATAACAATCACCACCACTACCCTGGTTCTGCCAAACAAGGATTTTACTGGTGGGAAGTAGACTTCACCTACTACGGCTTAAAAATACTGGCGATGTGTGGGCTAATTTGGGATTTACGCACAGTGCCTGTATCAATAAGAGAGTCTCGTAAAATTAAACAGCAATCTAAGCAAATAGCTTAAAAAATAATGCGGCTTGTCATTTAGATACCTTTGAAAGACTTCAGTTTGAAAATTGCGATTATTGGAAGTGGCATTGCAGGCAATACGATTGCACATCATCTGCATACAAAACATGACATCACCATATTTGAGGCAGAAGGCCATATTGGCGGCCATACTCACACGCATCAAGTACAGCATGAAGGTAAAACAATCAATGTAGACACAGGCTTTATTGTATTTAACGACCGTACCTACCCAAACTTTATCAGTTTATTGAATGAGTTAAATGTCGCGTGGCAACCTAGTAGCATGAGCTTTAGTGTACGTTGTGAGAGCACAGGCTTAGAATATAACGGCACTAGCCTGAACAGCCTGTTTGCACAACGTATCAATCTATTCAAACCTTCGTTTCATCGCATGATTCGTGACATTCTGCGGTTTAATCAATCATCATTGGAACTACTGGCAGATGGAAATGAAATAAAACTTGGTGACTACTTAAGACAAGGCAAGTATAGCCAACAATTTATAGATCAGTATATTGTGCCGATGGGTGCTGCTATCTGGTCAACAGATGCAAAACAAATGCTTTCGTTTCCGGCGCGTTTTTTTGTGCGTTTTTTTCATCATCATGGCATGCTAACCGTTAACAATAGACCTGAATGGCGCACTATTTCAGATGGGTCAGCCAGTTATGTCCATGCGTTAACGGCACCGTTTAAACATAAAATCAGGCTCAACACACCAATAGAAAGTGTGCGCCGCTTAAAAACATCTGTGCGTGTAAAACCAGTGAACGGCGAAGAAGAAAAGTTTGATTTTGTTTTCTTTGCATGTCATAGCGATCAAGCACTGAACATGCTGCAAGATAAAACAACAGCAGAAGCACAAATACTTGGCGCAATCCCTTATCAAGAGAACACCATATTTTTACACCATGACATCAGCCTTTTGCCCAAAAGAAAACTTGCATGGGCAGCGTGGAATTATCACGTCACTACCCCAGCATCAAGCAAGGTAGCCGTGACTTATAACATGAACATACTGCAAAACTTACAAACGATCGAGCCACTATTGGTGACACTCAACCATACCCATGGTATTCATCCAGAAAAAGTGATTAAACGCTTAATCTATATGCACCCTGTCTACACCCTAGCTGGTGCCGCTGCGCAGGCAAGACACAGTGAGATAAGTGGTATAAACCGCACTGCTTATGCAGGTGCTTATTGGCGAAATGGTTTTCATGAAGATGGGGTTGTCAGCGCACTAGAAGCACTCAAACATTTTGAGCAATACTTAAATGCCGCAAAATAAATTATCTAGCAACGCTATTTATCAAGGCTGGGTATCGCATCAGCGTTTTAAACCCAAAGCACATGGATTTCGCTATCAAGTCTTTATGATGTTTCTAAATTTAGATGAGCTGCCAACAATGTTTAACAACCGTATTTTTTGGTCTTTTGAATCTAAAAATATTGCATGGTTTAAACGTGCCGACTATTTTGGGGATCCAGCAAAACCCCTAAAAGATGAAATCAGCCAATTGGTTGAGGTCAACACAGGGAAAAAGCCATCTGGACCAATTTGCATGCTCACCAATATGCGTTATTTTGGTTATTGTTTTAACCCCGTCACCTTTTATTACTGTTTTGAAGATGACGGAGAAACATTACAGGCAATCGTAAGCCACATTACCAATACGCCTTGGAATGAGTCATTTGCTTATGTGCATGATTACTCAAAAAACAGAACTATAAAATTTACAAATAATGGCGAACTTTCTATTTTTAAGTTTAGTAAAGCATTCCATGTGTCGCCATTTATGCCGATGAATATTGATTACGACTGGGCATTTCAACTAGACCAAGAACAATTGCATATACACATGAAAAATCTTCAAAACGAGCAGCTAATCTTCAATGCGACACTGTCACTACATCGAACAGAATTCAATCCATCCAAGCTCAATGCGCTACTCATCAAGTATCCTTTTATGACAATTAAAGTCGTGCTAGCAATTTATTGGAGCGCATTAAAACTGTGGCTAAAACGTGTACCGTTTTATTCACATCCGAACTCAACCACTAAACCTTGATGCACAAAAATACTCATGACGACACCAGCCCTGCAACAAGAAAAACTAACCAGCAATCTACGCCAAAAAAATCGTGCACGATGGGTAGCTGATTTAGCCAAACGTAAAATATTGCACCGATTAACACATTTGCACACAGGCTATTTAACACTGATTGATGGTGACGAAAAATATAGTTTTGGTCTAGCATCATCTGAATTACACGCTGTGATTAAAATTCATGACAGTCGGTTTTATGGTGAAATTGCGTTTGGTGGCAGCATCGGTGCTGGTGAAGCCTACATGCTCGGCTACTGGACCACAGATCACCTTACTGAATTAATCAGGATTATGTGCATCAACCAATCAGTGATGGATGCGCTAGAAGGCGGTTACCAATGGCTGACCAAGCCGATTCTGAAGGTATTACATTGGCTAAACAGCAATACGACGGAAGGTAGCCGTAAGAATATTGCAGCACATTACGACTTGGGCAATGAGTTATTTCAGTTGTTTTTAGACCCAACGATGATGTACTCCAGCGCGATATTTAACCACCAAACACAAACATTACAACAGGCATCTGAATTAAAACTAAAAACCATTTGCGATAAACTCGATTTAAAACCAACTGACCACGTGGTTGAAATTGGCACTGGCTGGGGTGGTTTTGCGATTTATGCGGCAAAACATTATGGTTGCAGAATCACGACGACGACTATCTCTAAGCAACAATATGCGCTAGCAAAAGTGCGCGTGGGGGGTGCTGGGCTTAGTGACAAAATCACATTATTACTTGAAGATTACCGCCATTTAGATGGTGAGTTCGATAAATTAGTGTCAATTGAAATGGTAGAGGCCGTAGGGCATCAGTTTTATGACACTTATTTTGCTAAGGTAGGTTCATTACTTAAACCTGATGGGCTCGCATTAATTCAGGCGATTACGATTGCTGACCAACGCTATGAAGTAGCTAAATCTTCAGTAGACTTTATTCAACGCTATATTTTCCCAGGCTCGTGCATCCCTTCTAACACTGCTATGCTTAATAGCATTACGCGGATGAGTGATATGAGATTAATTGATCTTGAAGATATTGGTCCACACTACGCAACTACGCTGGGGATGTGGCGGATGAATTTCTTTAAAAATATCAACCAAGTACGTGCATTAGGTTACTCAGAAGAATTCATCAAAATGTGGGAGTTCTATTTCTGCTACTGTGAAGGCGGCTTTATTGAGCGTGCATTGGGTGATGTACACATGCTGTTAGCTAAGCCAAATAACAAAAGAGATGCACTCACACCAAAAGACTAAATAGTAGTATTCAATTCTTCTAGTTACATTACTTATAGTTATCTAACATGTAGTTATCTGACTTACGCTACCTTTATGGTTTAAAATTGGGGTCAACTTGCTCGTACGCGATTTGGCCTCAATTTAACTCGATATTAAAACGCATGTCAGACAACAATAACGCTCATTTAAACCCCGTAGATAGCACAATGCGAGAGCAATTAGCATGGCGAGATGGCTTACCCTACTCCACCAAGTTTCAGGATGTGTATTTTTCTAGTGATAATGGCCTATTAGAAACTGAATATGTCTTTTTACAAGGCAACGATTTGCCAACACGCTGGCAACAGACTGATTTAAATCACTTTACCATTATTGAAACTGGGTTTGGCACTGGCTTAAACTTTTTATGTGCAGCTAGATTATGGTTAGCAAGCGCACCAAAGCATGCTGTATTGCATTTTGTTAGCGTAGAGAAATATCCACTTGAATTAAGTGATATCTCAACCGCGTTAGCGTTGTGGCCAGAACTCACTGACTTAAGCACGCCCCTGATTCATCAGTATGAAACATTGATGAATACAAAGGCGAATACATCATCTATTAGTCTTTACAATCATAGAGTTCAATTATCTGTATACACCGGCGATGCCACCGAACAATTAGCATGCATTTCTAACATCGCTGATGCATGGTTTCTGGATGGGTTCGCCCCTGCTAAGAATCCAGAGATGTGGCATAGCGGCTTGTTTTCAGAGATGGCAAAACACGCCCACCCCTCAACCACATTCGCAACATTTACCAGTGCGGGAGATGTAAGGCGAGGCTTAATCAATGCAGGTTTCAAGGTAAATAAGCGCGCAGGGTTTGGTAAAAAACGTGAAATGCTCTGTGGCGAGTTCATCGGTACCCAGCATGACTAATACAGCCATCGTGATCGGTGGTGGCATCGCTGGCTCTAGTAGCGCCTATGCACTGGCTAAACGCGGCATTAAAGTCACACTGATTGAGCGTAACGCAGAAGTTGCTAGTGCAGCCTCGGGCAATCCGCTCGCCATGTTATATCCACGCTTAAGTGGTGATGACTTAAGTAGCCAATTTGCACTGGATAGCTATTTATACAGCTTAGCATTTTATCAATCACTTAATCTGCCTGATGCTGATTTTTCTATGTGCGGCATGTTGCAACTTGGGTTTAATGCTAGAGAGCTATCGCGCATTAAAAAGGTGGCTGCGCACAATTACCCTGCGAGCGTGCTCCAGTATGTGTCGCATAATGAAGCTAGCACCATTGCTGGCATCTCGATTGACCATGACTCCTTATATTTCCCAACAGCGGCATGGATACAACCAAAAAACCTATGTAAGCATTTAACCCAGCACCCAAACATTACGATTATCAATACACAGCAAGTCATTCAGTTTGCTCAGAAAGCGTATGGCTTCGAGGTTTATAATCATCATCAGTTACTCGCAACTGCAGATGTATTGATTATTGCAACGGCTAACGATGCACAACAACTTTTACCTGATTTACCGCTACACACCAAAGCCGTACGCGGTCAGGTTAGCGTGCTTGACTCAACAAGTAATAGCCAGAAAATCAACACGATTATTTGTAGCGATGGCTACTTAAGCCCATCTGCTTATGCTGCACAATCTCATTGCTTAGGGGCTTCATTTTCTGACGCAGAGGCCATCTCTACCGAAGCGCCTGATTTAACAACGACACAGGCAGACCATATCTCCAACTTAAATAAACTCAACAACATCTCACCAGCGCTCTATCATGATTTGCAAGCAAGCCTGACAGGAGGACGCGTTTCTTACCGATGTACCACCAGCGACTACTGGCCGTTGGTAGGTGAATTAATCGATGGTGCTAACCTCACAAAAAATCCTGTAAGACCAAGTGCTTTACCTCAAGCACTACCGTGGCTATCTGGCTTGTACATCAATGCGGCACATGGCAGCAAAGGGTTCACCAGTGCCCCATTATGCGCAGAGCTACTCGCCAGTATGATTTGCCAACAGCCTTTACCCATTAGCAGTGATATAGCTTGCCAACTTAACCCCAATCGATTCTTACTCAAAGCATTAGGATTAAAGAAATTAGCAAAAACCATCGCCTCTCAGCATAAAATTTCAGGTTAAAATGAGCTTATGGCGCAATCTCATTATTTAGCAGCAGTACAACATCATCGTGTAGGCCAATTAGCAGAAGCAGAGTCACTTTACCAACAAGTGCTATCTATGCAACCCAAGCATGCTGACGCACACCATATGCTAGGCCTTGTGTACTATCAAACCAATCGAACTACGCTCGCAGTGACACATATTGAACAAGCGCTCACGATTAACCCTAAGCAGGTTGAATATTTAAACCACTACGGCTTGGCATTACGTGAAAACGGCCAAGTAGAAGCTGCGATTAAAAGCTTTCAACAAGCGATTTTATTACAGCCTAAAGACCTAGACATCCAACTTAACCTTGGCAACACAATGCTGGCCGCCAACAGGTTTGAAGAAGCCGCAGGCTACTATCGCCGTGTGTTAAGAGTGAAGCAAAAAGCCGACGATATACGTGAGGCGCTTTGCCACTGTTTATCGTCACTGGGCAATCAGGCACATACGCTTGGCAATTTCGTTCAAGCGGAAGCCTGCTTTCAAGAGGCTTTGCTATTTAATCCACAAGATGCAGCACTGCTGTATAACCTAGGCAACGCACAACGCGAACTAGGCAAAGCTAATGATGCTGCCAAGCAATACCAAAAAGCCATTCAGTTGGCACCGAATGATGCCGATACGCATAACAACTTAGGTAACGTACAGCGCGAATTAGGCCAGCTAGATTTAGCCGTAGCAAGTTATCAAAAAGCGCTCACACTCAACCCCAAGCTACACCATGCCAAAGTGCATCTGGTTCACCAAAAGCAGCATATGTGTGATTGGCAGGGGTTAGAAGATGATATTCAACAGATTCGCCAGTGGGTAAAGCATGAGCCAAGCGCACAAATATCACCATTCGCTTTTTTGGCGATGCCTTCTACCACGGCAGAAGAGCAAAAGATTTGCGCTAGCAACTGGGTCAACAATCGCTACGCGCAACTGATTCAACATGGAAAACAACTAAGCTTTACTCATGCAGTAGCCTCTAACAAAAAAATTAAAATAGGCTATTTATCTGCAGATTTCAGATTACACCCACTGGCTTTTCTGATTAGTGAACTCATCGAACTGCATGATAAAAACCAATTTGAAATTCACGCTTTTTCATATGGCATTAATGATAAAACTAGCGCTAGAACAAGGCTAGAAAAAGCCTTTGACCAATTCCATGATATTCGCACACTGTCTGAAATAGACGCAGCAAAGAAAATACATAGTGCTGGCATTGATATTTTGGTGGATTTAACTGGCTTTACGCAAACTAGCCGCAGTGGCATTGCAGCACTACGCCCAGCAAAAATCAACGTTAACTGGCTTGGTTTTCCAGGCACGATGGGTGAAGTTCATCACAACAATGAGCAAAGCACGCCTTTATTCGACTACCTTTTATCTGATAGTTTTATTACCCCGCCTACATCTGCTCAGCATTATGCAGAAAAGCTGGCCTTACTGCCGCACAGCTACCAGCCGAATGATCGTAAACGCCCGATAGGAAAAAAACCGACACGCGAAGCATGTAATCTGCCCGAAAATGCTTTTGTCTTCTGTAGTTTTAATCAATCATTCAAAATTACGCCAGATGTTTTTAGTGTGTGGATGCGCCTGCTCACAGCACAACCAAACAGTGTGTTGTGGTTGCTAGATTGCAACCCTTGGGCCAAACAAAACTTATTGCGCGAAGCTAACATCAGAGACATTGAAGCAGAACGCATTATTTTCGCACCTAGGGTTACCATCGCAGACCACCTCGCAAGGCATGCGCATGCCGATCTATTTTTAGATACTCAGCCCTACAACGCACACACCACTTGTAGCGATGCCTTATGGATGGGTGTGCCAGTATTAACATGCACAGGCGACACATTTGCATCACGTGTCGCAGGCAGTTTATTGCAAGCTGCAGGCTTAACACAACTCATCAGTGACTCACTGGAAGATTATGAAAACATAGCCATGAGTCTCATGCAAAATAAAGACACGCTCACGCGTATCAAAGAAAAATTATGCACTGAGAATATGACATCGCCTTTATTTGACACGGCTAAGTTTGCACAATCGCTTGAGGAAACCTATCGAACCATGATGGTGCATCATGCGATATAAGGCACATTGGCAAGCGACATAAAGCAGCACACAAGCTAATGCGTTCGATTAAAATTATGCTAAAGTCTTTTATGTACAACTGCATTAACCCATAAAAACAAACACATTTTAAAATGTTCAGGAAATAACCATGGCAGCAATTGACATCACCCCTGTATTGAAATTTATGCTGGACAAAGGTGGTTCAGATTTATTTTTTAGCTCAGGGACCAGTATTCACATAGAAGTTGAAGGTGAAACCACCCCTATCAACGCTCAAATCATGCAGCCTGGCATGATTAAAGAAATTGCTTACTCACTGATGAGTGCAGATCAAATCAAAGAATTTGAATCAGAACTAGAGGCTAACTTTGCGCTAGGGAAGAAAGACATTGGGCGATTCAGGGTCAATGTGTTTAAACAACGCGGTGAAGTGGGCATGGTGATTCGCCATATTAAAACTGAAATACCATCCCTAGAAAGCCTAGGGCTACCACCTGTGCTGAAGGATCTAATCACGCGCAAACGTGGACTTATTCTAGTCGTTGGTGCAACTGGCTCTGGTAAATCCACTACATTAGCATCCATGATTGACTTCCGAAATGAAACAAGCAATGGACATATTCTTACGCTTGAAGACCCTATTGAGTTTATTCACCCACATAAAAAATCAGTAGTAGACCAACGCGAAATTGGCATTGACACATTATCATTCGAAAATGGCCTTAAAAATGCGATGCGCCAAGCGCCTGATGTTATTTTGATTGGCGAAGTACGCGATATGGACGGCATGAAAAATGCACTCGCCTATGCCGAAACTGGCCATTTATGTTTAGCCACATTGCACGCTAATAATGCAAATCAGGCATTAGAACGCGTCATCTCATTTTTCCCAGAAGATGGCAGAAATGGCTTACTACTAGGCATGTCCATGAATCTCGTTGCAATCATATCGCAGCGCTTGATTCCAGGTAAGCAAAGTAAGCGTGTTGCTGCAACAGAAGTCTTGATTAACACACCATACATGGGTGAGTTAATTCAGAAACAAAAAATGGGTGAGATCAAGGAAATTATGGGTGAACATGTCGACATTGGCATGCATACCTTCGATCAATCCTTATTTAAACTATATGCCAATGGCAAAGTCGAGGAAGAGGATGCATTAGCTTATGCGGACTCCCGTAACGATTTATCACTAAAAATACGCTTTGCAGCCGAAGGCACACGCAACGGCAATGGTGGCATAGGACTTTAATCCCCATACGCCATATTCACAATTAACATAGTCAGTATCAAATGAATGGTGATCAAATTAAGATAGCCATTTCAACTGCGTCATATCTCACTTACTGTTAACATTCATGCGCACCATTACGCATGAATGTTAACAGCGTGATTACAATCGCACTATTGCTGTTTTACCGGATCAAACGGATTACTCAGCATTTTCAATAAAAAATCCACATCCACACATTGAATAAACAGATTGCCTTCATTCGCCTTAATAATCCACTTAATTAAATTACCTCGTTTATCATTGGCTAGTGGCGTCGTGCTTATTTGTGTTTTGCTAATCTGTGCAACAGAATGCAACGCTCCCACAAGCAAGCCAACTTTATGTTCACCGCACATGATGACAATCACCTGACTGTTGCTATCAACAACGGAAGGCACACCGCTTAATAGATAGCTAAAATCATAAACCCAAACGTAATTGTTGCCCTTGCCCTCATGCTGCACTGCAATCACGCCCACTCGCTCTGAACGGCTACCTATCGATACTGAAGATATCTCTGACGCAGACAAGGCTTCTAAAACAATTTCAGCTTCCAATGCAAACAGTTTCTCATCCACAAAGAATGTTGCAAACTCAGGGTCAGTGGTCTGTGTAGAATCAGAGTGAATAATAGATGCTGAATCATTACCAGAGCTAAAGTGATTTCGCACCTCTCCAAATGCATCATAAACCACGGCAATCACGTCTTCCTTATATCCGTCAGTGACTTTAAACTCCCGATAGCCGTTAGATACACTACACCCAAGAATGCAGTAATGCCCATCACGCACCACAATACGAGAGGCACTTTTCCCATTAGGCAAACCGAGTAAATCTAGGTCAATATCTAATACAGAACCTACCGGACGAGAGGAATCGGTGCTGGATATAATCTTAGCCTGCCTATCAATATAAAATGCTTTAATCGATTGGTTCTCTGCAATACCGCCCAGCAACATGGCATTGAACTCAGGTGTCGCATCAAAAACAATCCCAATACCACCAACGACATCCCCTCCATCCGGCGACATAATGGCCGCATGATAAATATAGGTGGGATCATTTTTATACACTGAACTAGGCTCAAATGGCGACACATAATATTGCTGCTCATTACGCAGAGATAACACCTCAGCCAATGTGACATCATCAATGGTCGACCCGATGATTGAACCACTCTCATCTACTGGGTTAGTGCTAGCGATGATAACGCCATGTTTATCATAAACAAAAATACGTGTGTACACGGTATACAGTTGATTAATATAGTTCAATATCTCTGTGATACGCGAGACACTCGACACATCTACACGTCCAGAAGCAAGTGCAACTCTTAACTCAGGCGTCACGGCCCACCAGCGGCAGTCATCGGAGCGTTCGTATAAATTACGGTCTAGTAAATCCACCAACAAATGCGACATGAACTCCGAGTCTTGCAACCTTGAGGCAAGCACTGTCTCATAAAGGTCATTAATGGATTGTGCAAACAGTTCATTACTGCGTGTACCGGTTTCGCTAATCTGGTCTAATATGGTTTTAAGTTTAAATAGTTCACCGGTCTGCCCAACGGTCATCACCTGACCATTCCATACCACCCGTCGGATGGTCGAGGCAGCCGTCATTACCTCATAAAGTGGCGGGCAAAAAGACTGCGCATGCGATAACAACCCTCTGGCCACTTTTGCATCTAAAGACTTTAATGCGCTCGTTTCCTGCCCTGTAAATGCAATATCTACAGGCGTCATAACCTGACCCTGCCAGCCTTTTGGCCCCATGTAACCTTGGTAGCCATTCGCTTTGAAAGTTGCAACCAGATACTCCCGCCCGCCATATATCATTAGCCCTGATTTAGCGTCATGATTCACCGGCACCACTGCCCCAACAGGAATCCAGCGTGCATCACTGGTTTCGATGACCTGTTGATTTTGGTCTAACAGCAGCATCACCGAACGCAGACTAGGGTCACGATGGGAATGAAAAATACCCGCCATCTCTTCCACAAAGTTAAAACATAGGCACAACAGACCAATGACAGCACCAGTTTCAGGGTGCAGCATCCGTTTGGAATAAATCAGCGCTTTATTTTTATTAGGTCGTAAATCAGTATGACGATAAGTTTCCACATAGTCTTCAGAGTTTAACGTTTCGTGAATCAAAGAATCTAAACTGCCCTCAATTGGCGTTTCTTCGTTAATCTGCACCAAAACATTACCAGAAACATCCAACAAAATAATCTCGTCATACACCGTATATTTGCTGCGGTAAGCACGTAAACGCAAACGTATATCATCAACGCTGCCACCAACCCCTGCCACAAAACTACATAACTCACGGTCTGTGGCTAAAAACCCAACATCCGCTGTCCGTTCATAAAGGTTACGTACCAATATATCAATGACATACTTTGCCTTAGTGCCAATCTCGTTAAATACAGTCGCCACTTTCTCCTGCACCAAACTTAAGACCAACTCTTTTTCTAAACGATTAAACCCAGCACGGGTTTCAGCCATGGTAGGCAGTATACTTTTCGCCTCCACAGGACAGTTCATTTTTGCTGATGATTCAATAATTCTCCACATTAAATTGAGCTCATGCAAAGACTGTTCACAACGAACAACATCCCTCATGAAAGGTAGGTAATTATCGATTTGGAACGAAGAAATCTGATTCATTATTAACTCACAAACAGTGATTGATAGTTAGGCGCGTGACTTGCATAAGTATCAAGTAAGCAATATATGAGCCAATACAAAATATCAATCGAACAACACTTAATATTGATATAAGTTTTAGTCACTTACTCTATTGACTGTAGAAATTAAGATGGTGCACCATAACTAAGCATGCACTATTAGTGTGCAAAAACACCAAGATAGAGAAATTTAACATTGATAAGCATTTTCATTAGCGCCTTTTAAAAAGCAGAGCTTGAATGATTGAATACCAAAAAATGCGTTCAATAAAAACTGGCATAGTTAATGCTTAATCGATACAAGCATCAACTTTTGCATAATAAAAAATCAATGAAACTTGCATCATCACGACATCAATCTGGAACACCCATGGTCGCTTTTAAGAATGATAAGCACATGCATGATGCATTGATGCACAACCTTGAAGGAATGCTGTACTGCTGCCTGTATGACAAAGACTGGACCATGGTGTTTGTCAGTAATGGCTGCAAAGAGTTAACGGGCTACGACACCGATGACCTGCTTCATAATAAATACATTTCTTATGAAGCAATGACGTTTGAAGATGATAGAGCCATGGTGCGTAAAACCATCAAAAACGCGCTCCGTGAGGGTAATCGGTATGAAGTTGAATATAGGCTGAGCCATGCAGATGGCAGTGTTATTTGGGTGTTAGAACGTGGCAACCCAATTTACAACGATGCAGGCGTCGTCATCGCCCTAGAAGGTTATATCCAGAATATTGAAAAACGCAAAAATATTGAACAATCACTACTGGCAGCAGAACTCAAATACCGTTCAATTTTTGAAAATACCCTTGAGGGTATTTTTCAGACCACCGCTGACGGGCATTACCTGATTGTGAATCATTCACTGGCGCGGATGTACGGCTATAGCTCACCTCAAGAACTTATCCATGCGTTCAACAATATACAAGAACAACTATATGTAAAACCCGGTCGCCGTGAAGAGTTTGTACAATTACTTAAAGAAAACGATAGCGTAGAAAAGTTTGAATCACTAGTGTATCGGAAAGATAAAAGTACGATATGGATTTCTGAAAACGCACGGGTAGTACACGACGAGTCAGGCAACCTGCTCTACTACGAGGGAACCGTTGAAAACATCACTGCCCGTAAGAGCTACGAAGAAAAGCTAGAATATCAGGCGATGCATGACAGCTTAACTGGTTTACCCAATCGCAACATGCTCAATGATAGGTTACAGCTGTGCATCAATTTTGCAAATCGCTATAAGAACAAAATGGCGGTTGCATTTTTAGATTTAGACCAATTCAAGCTCATTAACGATAGTATGGGGCATGAAGTTGGTGATCAGCTGCTCATTATCATGGCCAAAAGATTATCCAGCGCAGTGCGAGAAATCGACACGGTGGTAAGGCTAGGCGGTGATGAGTTTGTCATACTACTTACCAATATTGATGACACCAATGATATTTTTCTGAGCATGCAGCGTGTACTTGAAGCCGTTGCTGTGCCAATGACCATTCACAATCTAGATTACTTAGTCACTTGTAGCATTGGTGTTAGCATCTACCCTGATGACGGACTTGATGCAAACGCACTGCTCCGCAATGCCGATACAGCCATGTACAAGGCTAAGAAAGCGGGTAGAAATAACTTCCAGATATACACCCAGGCGCTCAATGCCGCATTAACTGAGCGCGTCACATTAGAATATAATCTGCGCCAAGCCATTGAATCAGAAGAGTTTATACTGCATTACCAACCTAAAGTAAATTTTGCAACAGGTAAAATATGTGGCGCTGAAGCGTTAATTCGCTGGCAACCCGCAGGGGGGGAGTTAATATCGCCGCTTAAGTTTATCAACATTGCCGAAGAAACGGGTTTAATAGAAACGATTGGTGAATGGGTAATCGCCACGGCCTGCTATAAAGCCAAAGCCTTACAGGAAAAAACTGGCCAATACATTCCTATCGCAGTTAATGTTTCACCTCGACAATTCAGACAATCCAACCTAGCCAACACCATCAAAAAAATCTTAAGCGTTACGCAATTAGATCCCAGCTACCTCGAGCTAGAAATCACAGAAAATACACTGATAGATGATTCATCAAAATTTATAGAGACATTACATTCTCTCAAGAAAATTGGCGTAAAACTGGCAATTGATGATTTTGGTACTGGTTATTCCAGCTTGGCTTATTTAAAAGACTTTCCTATCGATAGACTGAAAATAGATAAAGTATTCGTAAGTAGTATTGAAGAAGACCCTGCAAATAAAGCAATACTGAAAGCCATCATCGTTTTAGGACAAAGCTTAGGCATAGAGGTGATAGCTGAAGGCGTAGAAACGCAATATCAGTATGATTACCTAAAGTCCATAGGCTGCGATGAACTGCAAGGCTATTATTACAGCAAGCCATTACCCGAGCAGCAGTTTGAACAGTTCTTGCTAACCCAGATAAACAGCTAAACACCTTGCACCCATAACAAACCCCACCATTTTCAACCACGCCACACCGCTCACAATAGCCAGCACATCACCCGTTAAGCTTAATTAAACAGCATCCTGATGTTGAATCGCCGCAAATATTGCCGCAATCACAATGAGGCTCCCGCCCAGCCACTCATTCAGCTCCATGGTTTCATGCGCTAAGTAATACGAAGCGATGGCAGCCACTACCAGCTCAAATAAAAAGAGCACAGATGCACGTGTTGCCTCAATTTTTGCCACGCCATACTGCACAAAAAAAGTTGCCGCAATTAACAGCAAGGCAATGAATGACATCACGGCCCACTCGGTTAGGGTAAATACAGTCGGGCTTGGTATGTTGGTTTGCATAATCGGCACAAACAACAGCGCAACCATCATCACGCCAATCCATATTGCATAGGACTTAGCCACTAAAGTTAAATGGCTAGACTTTCTCGTAATCACATTGGTTAAGGAAAAGCCGATGCCTGAAGATAATGCCAGCCACTCCGGCATATTTCTCGGTAGTGGCAGGCCGCCAAGCTTAACGTCATAGAGCATAATAAATGCGCCTATCAAGGAAGCAACTATCGCAATATAGCCTGTGAACAGAGTTTTTTCTTTTAACCAAAAGTGGGCGAGAATTAAGGTCCAAATTGGTGATAAATAAAACAGCAACATCACACGCATCACCTCACCATCAATGATCGCTAGTACGTAACTCAGGTTTGTCCAACCTGCGACCATCCCCAACCACACAATGCTCAATGGTAGCTTGTTGGCGCCTCGCCAATGCTTACCTAATAAAACGCTGGCGAAGACAACAGCAAGTGCGTATGTATAAAAGCTGGAGGCTACCCCAGACACACCAGCCTCGGACATTAAGCGATATGGATACCAAATAATGCCCCAGCAAAATGCACCAAAAAGTAGGCCAAATACTGCAAAAAAGTTTTTATTATTGGCGTTGCTCACTATAATGTTACCTTATGAATCCAAATCTAAATTTATTACAGCCCTATCCGTTTCAACGTCTGCGCGATCTATTTAAAGGTGTTACACCCAATGCAGCTTTTAAGCCGATTAACCTATCAATTGGCGAGCCCAAACACGAAACACCACTATTAATTAAAGACGCCTTAGTCAAGAACCTAAGTGGCTTAGCTAATTATCCCACGACTATAGGCGCTATTGAGCTAAGAACTACGATTTCTGATTGGATTTCACGTCGCTACCAAGTGCCTGCACTCAATTCTGAAAAAGCCATTCTGCCTGTTACCGGCAGCCGCGAAGCATTGTTTGCTTTTGCCCAGGTGATTATCGATCATAAAAAACCTGATCCTATCGTGATTTCACCCAATCCGTTTTATCAGATTTACGAAGGCGCTGCATTTTTAGCTGGCGCTACCCCCTACTTTTTAAATACGCTGCCACATCAAGATCCAAACTATAACCATGTGATGGACTTTTCAAGCGTACCTGCTGATGTATTAGCGCGTACACAATTAGTCTATATTTGCAGCCCGGGCAACCCATCCGGCAAGGTCATGACCTTAGAGCAATGGCGCACTATTTTTAGCTTATCAGACCAATATGGCTTTGTGATTGCAGCTGACGAATGCTATTCAGAAATCTATTTTGATGAAGCATCACCACCACTAGGTGCATTACAAGCTGCGCATCTACTGGGTAGAGACTATAAAAATCTGGTTGTGTTCAGTTCGCTTTCCAAACGCTCTAACGTACCAGGTATGCGCTCAGGCTTTGTGGCTGGCGATGACAAAATTATTGAATCATTCACGCTCTACCGCACATACCACGGCTGCGCGATGAACCCTGCCGTGCAGGCTGCCTCTATTGCAGCATGGAACGATGAAGCGCATGTGATTGAAAACCGCAGACTTTATGCTGCAAAATTTAAAGACGTCACACCATTGCTAAACAGTGTATTGGATGTAGCGGTACCAGATGCGGCATTTTACCTATGGGCAAAAATCAAAGACGCTAACATCTCTGATACAGAATTTGCAGTGAAACTATACCGAGACCTCAACATTACTGTGCTTCCAGGCAGCCTGTTAGCGCGTGAGGCCCACGGTGTAAACCCGGGCAAGAACTTTATCCGTATGGCCTTAGTTGCCTCTTATGAAGAGTGTATAGAAGCGGCTAATCGAATCAGTGCCCATTTCTAGCCTACTGGCATTATCACTAATCTGGATGAAAACAGATTAGTGATAATGCCATCACTCGAACCTCAACAAGCTACTTAATGTATTGATTATTTAAACGTACAGCAAGTGCACTCAAGCCGATTAAAGCAATGCCGATAATCACCAAAGCGATAGGCCAGCCCACCGTGTTTGCGAAATGCTCTGCACTATAGTATCCGATATAAAGCAGCATCGTTAGCGTACCTACCAGCAATAGCGTTCTACTGCGCACATAGGTACTTAAAAATATTGTAAAAGCCGTAGCACCAAGATACAAAGGTTCCAACAAGGTATTTTCTACAGATTCAAATATTGACCACAGTAGCAACACTGCTCCAACAAAGTACCAAAACGGGGCAATTGCAATATGCTTGGATTGATTAATAGCATAAGCGATACACAACAAAGAGCTACCAATCACAATGCCAATTAGCTTTTCATCCACATCCCATATATCAAATAAATTTGCAAAAAAGATGCACCCAAACAATATTGCACTAAACGCCATCACAGTGCGCTGTTTTTCCCAAAAAACTGCCCCTTGCTGAATCAGCATATAAGCAGCCATGAACAACAATCCATGACGCACATCACCACCGGATGAATACTCCTGCAACATAACCATAATGCCAGTTGGTTGTAACAACGACGATATTAAGAATAACGGCGTTGTAGCACGCTCATATTTACTGTTAGTTAGGCAAACTAAACCCATGATAAAAGCAGTCAGCCCTGTGCCTAGCGTCACAATTACACGTGATGCAGAGCCAAAGTCATCCCAATACATTGATATAAATACACCAATGCCTGCAAACATGAAAATACCGCCTATATAGCCAAACAACTTGGACAGCACCCCCGCTGGCTCTTTGCTTGGCTGCTGCATGGAGGTATCAAGCGCCTGTGCAATCTCAGCCAAGGTGATTTGATTATATTTCGCTAACGAAACAATATCTTGCAAAGCATCATCTTTAAGTGACATACCAACCCCTTATTTTTTGATGACCCACCCAACAAACTGGACTTGGTTGTAGTAATAATGCTGCTGTGTATGAGGGATTTTATAACCAATGCTTCCCTTTCTAAGCCTAAAGCCACTGTCGCGATAACCACCGCCAAACAGCCCGCCTACCATACCGCCCCCACCATAATGGGGGCCATCTAGGCGATAGCCATCTGGTGAGACCATTGCAGTATCAATCGTCATATTTTCCGTTTCCTGCAACACCACAGCACCATCAGCCGCAGTTGCAATCGCCTTAGAAATATCGACTGTAATTTCGCGCACAGTGTCAGCCTTGGCGTCGTAAGCCATCAGTCGCGTTAAATCATAACTGCGGTCTTTGTTCTCATTCTTATTCACTTTAACCATTAACTTCTGGTTCTTTACTGAAAAATTAATCAAGTAGTCTGTTTTATTTTGGTAATCATACTGTTTAGTGGTAAACAACATTTCATATTGCGGTGGTGGACTCATTAACTTTGGAATCACAGTCGATGCAAAGAAAATGAGAATCAACAATAGAGGGAAAGTCAGCCCCACAATCAACACCAAGTTTTCTTTAACAAAGTTTTTCATCATTGTCCTTTAATAAATGTTATGACAGTATTCAACACATCTTCATGCATCTGCGCATTTAAACAATCTACTTGTTGTAAACCTTCCATACTGCGCAACCATGTCAACTGACGCTTGGCTAATTGTCGCGTGGCAAAAATACCTCTATCCCGCAGTTCATCCTGATTATACACACCAGCCAAATACTCTAAAGCCTGACGATAACCGACGCAGCGCATTGAAGTACTATCAGATGTCAATGCAGGATATTTCTTCACTAATGCTTTCACTTCGTGAATAAATCTATCCGCTAGCATTTGATCAAACCTGATAGCAATTCGCTCATGCAACACTTTGCGATCACTAGGCACTAATGCAATCTTCAGTAATCGGTACGGCAGTGCATCGCCACTTGTTGCTTGATGCAATGATGTCATGGAGCGTCCGGTGATTCGGTAAACCTCTAAAGCACGCTCTATTCTTTGCACATCGTTAGGCTGTAAGCGTGCCGCACTTTCAGGGTCGACCAACGCCAACTTTGCATGCATGGCTGGCCAACCAAGCTCTAATGCCTCTTGTTCAATTTTTTGTCTTACATCAGCATCAGCTTCAGGCAATTGACTTAAGCCCTCTTCTAGCGCTTTGAAATAAAGCATGGTGCCGCCTACTAACAATGGAATTCTTCCACGTGCAGTGATATCAGCCATTAATCTTAATGCGTCATTTCTAAACTGAGAGGCTGAGTACACTTCCGTTGGCGGAATAATATCGATCAAAGCATGCGGCGCTTCTGCCAACACTTCAACACTAGGCTTAGCCGTACCTATATTCATTTCTTGGTAAACTAATGCAGAATCTACACTAATCAACTCTATCGGTAGTTTTTTATAAAGACTTACTGCCAAATCGGTCTTACCGCTAGCGGTTGGACCCATTAAAAAAATAGCTGGTGGCAATGTTGTTAAGTTCATTCAATACATTCTTAATTAAGACACCACTCTCAGGTGGAGTCACTTTCGTTAAACATAGCAACGACCCTTTTGGGCCGTTACTTCTTGCAATCAGGTCTAGATGAAATCTGTATAATACCGCTATTGCCACATGCTAATTTGCTGTAGCCATCTGGCGCACCCTGCAGATTAGTATATATTTTTTGCACTCTATTTGTTGATAGGATTATCCATGAATTTAGAAAAAGTTGTTTTTGGTTTTTTCATCGTCCTTGCAATGACACTGAATTTTGGATTTTTTATTGGTGACATTGATAATCCAACTCACCACCATGTTTACGAGTTATACGCGGCAATTACCGTTAGCTTAATTGCAACCGTACTTAAATTTGGCGACCGTACCCACGTAGGTGCAATATTGTTATCAACAAGCTTAGCTGCAGACTTACAACTGATTACCGCTGCTATTCTATGGGCAGCACTGAGTGGCAGCTATGACGAAGCAAGCCTAACTGTCTATATCGTTTCTTTATCAGGCGGTGCACTCATGGCGAATATCATTTCAGTAGTGCTACTAATTTCTGAAACCATCAGCCAGAAACGCTAAATTCATCAGCACACTAAATTAATCAACATGGTTAATCAGCATGGATAGCATACTGTTTTTAATATTACGTCGATTAAGACGTCCGCTGATTCTAATCATCGTTAGTTTTGCCATTGCCATTATCGGCTTAACGTTAATGCCTGGGGTTGATGATAAAGGTCAGCCTTGGAAGATGAGCATTTTTGATGCGCTGTATGTCATCAGCTACACAGCTACGACCATCGGCTTTGGTGAAATCCCTTACGCTTACAGTAAAGCACAGCGCTTATGGCTAACATTGTCGATTTATCTCACGGTTATTCCATGGTTTTATGCTGTCGGTAAAATTATCACGCTGCTGCAGGACACAGGGCTTCGCCAAGCAGTCACCACCGAACGCTTTGCCAATAAAGTACGTCAATTCCAAGAACCGTTTTATATTCTTTGCAGCTATGGTCAGTCATCTAGTCTATTAGCAAAAGCTTTAGATGAAAAAGGCATGCGTGTCGTTGTCATTGAACCGCAGCAAGAGCGTCTCAACGAGCTAGAACTTATTGACACTAGAAATATCATCCCATATCTGTGTGCAGACGCCATACTGCCAGAAAATCTGGAAAGGGCTGGCGTACTTCACCCACTATGTAGCGGTGTGATCGCCCTTACCGATGACGACAATGTCAACCTTGCGGTAGCTGTTGCCGTGAAGCTTATGAATCCAGATTTGCTAGTGATTGCGCGCTCGGAACGTGATGACATTGCCGCCAACATGGCCTCATTTGGTACAGACCATATTATCAACCCCTACACACTGTTTGGTGACCAACTAGCAATGCGCGTACATGCATTGGGTACTTACCTACTACACGAATGGCTCACAGGCGTGCCTGGCGATACATTGCCGCCACCAGAAACCCCTCCCAAAGGCATGTGGGTAGTGTGTGGTTATGGCAGATTTGGTAAGTCTGTTGTAGAGAACCTGGAACGAGAGCATATCACCACCACGATTATTGAGGCCATGCCAGAATTGACTGGTTGTGATTACTGTATTGTAGGTAGCGGCACTGAAGCCAAGACCTTGCTTGAGGCCGATATCACCAACGCTGTAGGCATCGTTGCAGGGACAGACAATGACACGAACAACCTGTCTATTGTCATGACAGCCTTTGAGCTCAACCCAAAACTATTTGTGGTGATTCGCAAAAACAGACGTCACAATGGACGGTTGTTTAAGCAGTTTAATGCAGACATCACCATGCAACCTACTGAAATCATCGCACATGAATGCTTGGCGCACATGATTTCACCGTTGCTGGCACAATTCCTCAGCCTAGCACGCAGCCAAACCAATGACTGGGCAAACAAACTAATTAGCCAACTTGTCATGACAATGGGTGAAACTGTGCCTGAGACTTGGGCAGTACGAATTGATAAAGCAAATACTCCTGCAGTAATAGAGCTCATTAAGTCAGGCTTAAATGTCACCGTGCAGCATCTAATGCAAGACCCAGCCAACAGAAAAGAGCCGCTAGACCTTGTGCCTATATTGCTACTACGCAACAACATACCTAACCTTGTGCCAGATCCTGCCACCCGATTAAAAGCTGGCGACCGTATTTTATTCTGTGGCAGTCCAGAGACTAAATCAATATTACCCACGATATTAAACAACACTAAAACATTGACTTATATTATTGATGGTATTGAGATACCAAACAGTTTGGTTTGGCGATGGCTTGAAAGTAAATTTAAAAGAAAGAGTCGTCCTAAAAAATAACTAATCCACGTTAGTAGTGAAATATTAAGAATACTGAAATATTACAAATACTAGAGTATCACGTGCCTATAATTTCGTTATTTTCCTCGCATAAACATCTTGTCTAAATCCGTCATACTGACTTGAAACCAAGTAGGTCGACCGTGATTACATTGCCCTGAACGTTCTGTCGCCTCCATATCCCGCAGTAAAGCATTCATTTCCGGAATAGTAAGACTACGATTTGCACGCACCGCGGCATGGCATGCCATCGTACCAAGTAACTCATTTCTACGTTCAGTCAGCACACGACTAGCGCCATATTCTCGAAGATCACGTAATACGTCTCGCGCTAAAGTCACTGCATCCGCATCTTGTAACATGGTTGGCACAGCACGCACAGCAAGTGTAGTGGGTGACAATATCGCAATATCAAACCCTAATTGCTGAAGCGTTGCATGATTGCTTGCCAACGCTTCATGTACAGTAGCAACCTCTAACTTATCCGCATTAAAACTAACCGGTAATAATAATGGCTGCATCTGTACAGTTTGATTATCTAATGCATTCTTTAATTTCTCATACATAATCCGCTCATGTGCCGCATGCATGTCAACGACCACCAAGCCCTCTTTATTTTGAGCAAGTACGTATACGCCATGTATCTGCCCAACCGCAAAGCCAAGCGGACAGTCATGTAAAGTTTCTTTACTTGCCAAATCGTCAGGTAATAGATTCACAGGTGATGACGTGGTATTGAATACCTGACTCTGATTACCGCCAAACATTGACTGGTAAAAGCTTGGGCCTTCATGGGCACTCAAGTTAATCTGAGATTGATGAGTTGGATATAGCACTGGATTAGCAGATGCTGTATTCGCACCCTGTGGGCTGAACGGGTTATATTGCGCCTGATTTGCAGTGACCGCATTAGAAACGCCCGTTGGAATCGCCAGCGCTTTATTGAGCGAATGAAATATAAAACGATGGATAGACTGACTATCTCTAAATCTGACTTCAGTTTTAGCTGGATGAACATTAACATCCACCAAATTCGGGTCCAGCTCTAAAAACAAGACAAAGGCAGGGTGCCTATCATGATGCAATACGTCCTGATAAGCTTGCCGTATTGCATGTGCAATCACTTTATCTCGAACAAAGCGGCCATTCACGTAAACGTACTGTGTGTCTCGACTATTGCGATTAAAAGTCGGTTTTGCTGCCATTCCCCATAGACGCAAACCAGCGGCCGATTCATCCACACTGATAGACTCTGCCACAAACTCACTCCCTAAAACTTCGGAGAATCTTCTTTCGGGCTGGCCTATCGTCAAACGACTTAATGCTCGCCCGTTGTGTTGCAACATTAGCCCCACATCTGGGCGTGAGAGTGCAATCCGCGTAAACATCTCTTCACAATGCCCAAACTCAGTGGCCTCTGTTTTTAAAAACTTACGACGCGCAGGCGTGTTGAAATACAAATCAGATACTTCAATCACCGTGCCGGCATCCAACGCAGCCGGTTCAATCGCAGAAATATCACTGCCTTCAGATGCAATACGCCATGCATGCTTACTATCAACTTGGCGGCTTAATAACTGTGTACGAGAGATTGAAGCAATACTCGCTAAAGCTTCACCACGAAAACCCAAACTAGCGACCGACTCTAAATCCTCAAGGCTAGCTATTTTACTAGTAGCATGGCGCGTTAACGCTAGCATCAAATCTTCTTTAGCAACGCCTGCGCCATTATCTGTCACGCGCATTTGCTTAATGCCGCCTTGCAACAAAGATACTTGAATGTCAGTGCTACCCGCATCCAGACTATTTTCCAACAGCTCTTTTAAGGCGGATGCAGGACGCTCGACCACTTCACCTGCGGCAATTTGGCTAATAAGCTGGTCTGGAAGTAAACGTATAGTTACCATAAAAATTTATTTATTTTTTGATGACGATATTTTAACCCGCTTTATATAAAGCGATTTAACTATTACGTATAGCCAATCATTATTCAAGTAGAAATAAAAACGAAAGAAAACTACCGTCTAATGAAATTCCAGATGTTTTAGTTAGTAAATTTTCAGTGCATAAAAGACGAGGATATTAAGCTGAAGTTAATCACTAAAACAATGGCTGAAATTAATTGAAGAGTTGCTGACCATGCACCAATAAGCCCGTCTAACAACGCCCCAAAGTAGTGCTAACGCACTACTCTGAGTATCGGGAGAATAGCAATAATCTGTGGAATTAACTTGGGAGGAATTAACTAGACATGTGAAGCTCTACTGCACATGCCATTTAAACAATCAAAGACTTAACACAAACATATGAAAATACGAGATATACGATAAAACTTACATTTGAGTTTGGGCATTAAATAGAAGCATTGCCTACCGCAACTCTTACTAACTCATCAATTTTGGCGGTAATATTCGTGAGCTCGCCCGCAACCACCGCAAACTCGCGCCCTACTTCACCCGCGCGTGCTGCAACAATTTGCGCATTCACCGACACAATGCGTGCTTGTTTAGCGATATTCTGAATACTGCTCATCAATTCATGATGTTGCTTACGCTGTACCTTTGCATGTTTTTTTGACTCATCTTCATAAACAATAGTAATACGGTTAAGTAGCGCAACAATAGGCGTAGCCTGCCTTCCCAGCTCATTAAGCAAGTCCGGCACGGTACGAAAACCAGACTCACAAGCACTTAATGCTTTTTCTACCAAATTGGTGAAATCAACAATTTTTCTATCCCCCTCAATTTCACCAAAATAAACCAAGCGCAGCTCTTCAAAGAACACACCCGGCAACTCACTGTTTCCATGCACTAATGCAGCATGACTGACTTTAAACAAGGCCAATGCTTCACGTGCTGTTTCTAACGCGGTTTCATGCCCCATGGTTGAAAGTACTGCATTCAATACAATACGTTGCGATAACATGCGCTGACGTCCAGCCAAGTTAATCAATGCGCCAAAGGTTTCTGCACTGACAGCTAAACTTGTTGTCTTGAACTGATGACTGTGTTGTATGGCTTGATGAGGCTTTAAATCTGCTAACAAAATATTCTCCCTTTTATTGATATCATTAACAACGAACGTCATCAGTACAATTACTCAGCACTTAAAACTATTCACATTTCGCTTTCAAATAAGCAATTTCTATTCCATGTACCCACACACTGAATATCCATGCATATTTCTAAACAAAATGCTTCTCTACCCATAAAAAACAACAAACCGGCATTATTAACATTTGCATGTTGGTGTTTTAGTTGTTTTGATATAAATTCACATCAGCATGAAACTAAGCATCCAAGATTTAACACCTACAAGCTATACAGACAGCTTTCCCCTTGCTCGCAAGCTTAAACGGCACCATCACTTTTACCTTGGCCCTACCAATTCAGGTAAAACCTATCAGGCACTACTCGCATTAGAAAAGGCAGAATCCGGTGTGTATCTAGCACCGCTTCGACTACTTGCAATGGAGATACGTGACAGACTGGTAGCATCCGGCGTTCCCTGCAACCTGATTACTGGTGAGGAGCGCGACATCATGGAGGGAGCAAAACATACGGCATCAACCATTGAAATGATGAATACCAACAAAGAGGTGGATGTAGCAGTCATTGATGAAATTCAAATGCTACAAGATCCAGACCGTGGTGCAGCATGGACAGCTGCGCTAGTAGGCGCACCTGCCTCAACGGTTTTCATTTGTGGCTCAACAGCAGTCACATTACCTTGCATTGCAACCATTGAGTCACTAAATGAAACTTATGACATCACACAGCTAGTGCGCAAGACACCTCTACTGCTGGAGCATGAAAGCATGTGTGGAAAACACTACAGCCGCCAGAAGCTCAAGCCTAAACTACAAAAAGGCGATGCAATCATTGCATTCAGCCGCAAAGATGTACTCACATTTTCAGCCAGATTCCGCCAGTGGGGCTTCAGTGTAGCAAGTATTTACGGTGCACTTTCACCAGAGGTCCGGCGAACGGAATCAGAACGCTTTAACAGTGGTCAGGCAGATATCTTAGTAGCAACCGATGCGATAGGCATGGGTTTAAACTTACCGATACGTCGTGTAATATTTTCTAATATTCATAAGTTTGATGGCGTAGCTTCTCGACCCCTTAATATGACTGAAGTGCGCCAGATTGCTGGGCGTGCAGGAAGATTTGGAATTTATGAAACAGGCTATGTCAACGTACTGGAGAATGACGAGCTTATTCATATTGAACATATGTTATCAACCGATGACACTGCCGATTTAAACAAGCTCCCCGTGAGCATTAATTTAATGCAGATCAGTAGCGTTGCACACTTACTACATACAAATAAAATTGCTGAAGTACTCAGTTACCACCAAGAAAGAACTCGGTTTCAACACCCTCTTTTTGAGCAAGCATCACTAGAGTCACAAATTTCACAAGCAATGCTCGTAGATGAATATGCACCTAAAATGTCTTTAAAAGACAAGTATATCTTCGTATGTGCTCCGATATCACTGAATGTTGCGTTTGAAAAAGACTATTACCTAATGTGTCTAAAAAGCGTAGCAGAATCGACTATTCGACATTTACCACCAGCACCAAACTGGCTAGATGCACAGAACCCAAAACATCTGGAAGAAGCTGAGCTACTTAGCCATAACTTAAGCTTGTACGCTTGGCTAGGTTTTAAATTTCCACGATACTTTACAGAAGGTGCAGATGTTCCGAGCTTACGCAAAAAAGTAAGTCGTTACATAGAGCGGGCACTACTCACCCAAGCTGGGTATGGCGACACCAGCAGAGAGATTGATTACATCATGACAAAAAGAAGATTCTGACACGAGCAATCTAATGTTAAATTAGTCCAGTCTCACCGTTTCTAGGTATTCAGGCACTTCCACTTGCCAGTGTAGCTGCTCCTCTATATGGCGTCGCATCGAATCCGCTGCGACAGGCTCTCCATGTACGATAAAGGTTTTCTTAGGAGGTGTTTCAAACCCGCCCAACCAATCCAATATTTCCGCATAATCAGCATGCGCAGACAGATTCGAAATCAATTCAACATTTGCTCGTACTGGTATATATTCACCATGAATTTTAATGCTTTCTGCACCATCTAACATAGCAGCACCCCTAGTCCCCGCCGCCTGAAACCCGACAAACAGAATAGTGTTCCTAGGGTTAGGTGCAAAAGCCTTTAAATGATGCACAACCCGCCCTCCAGAAGCCATACCACTTGCTGATAAAATAATCATCGGGCCTTTAGCCTCATTAAGCGCTTTTGACTGCTCAATACTATTCACCATATGTGCAGTTTGAAATAGCGCACGACATTGATCGGCACTTAAGCGATGCTCACCATGATAAAGATTAAAAATCTCAGTAGCATCAACAGCCATAGGGCTATTTAAATAGACAGGAATATCTTCTGCAATTGCACCTGAGGTTTTCAATAAATGAATGTAATACAGTAGCTCTTGTGCTCTACCGACAGCAAAAACAGGAATGACAATTACTCCCTTGCGCTTCACCGTCTTATTAATAATCGCTGCTAATTTAGCTTTGGGGTCATCATTCTGATGTAGCCGATTGCCGTAAGTAGACTCAACTAACAAATAGTCTGCTTGCTTAATACGGACGGGAGGCTTCATCAAAATATCGTTAGCACGCCCAATATCACCTGAAAACAAAATAGAAGTCTTTGGGTTATGAATACGTACGAATGCAGACCCCAAAATATGGCCATTTGGTGAAAGTCTTAAGGTTAAACCATCACCTAAATCTACATCTTGATCAAAGCTCACAGGAATCAATAAAGCGAGTGCATTTTCGGCATCTTCTTTGGTATATAAAGGCAGCGCTGGATGATGCTTAGAAAAGCCACGACGATTCGCATACTCAGCCTCTTCTTCCTGCAGGTGTGCGGAGTCTGGTAGCAAAATTTTGCACAAATCAGCAGTGCCTTCACTGCAATAGACTTTGCCGGAAAATCCATTTTTAACCAGCAGGGGTAAATAACCGCTGTGATCGATGTGTGCATGCGTTAATACAACCGCATCAATTTTGGCTGGATTGATAGGCAATTTCGACCAGTTTCTCAACCGTAACTGCTTTAGCCCCTGAAACAAACCACAATCAATCAAGACTTGCTTTGTACCACTCTTTAACAAATACTTTGAGCCAGTGACGGTCCCTGTTGCACCTAAAAATGTGAGCTCCATACAAACTCTCCCTTTAAATTAGTGCGTATTAATCTAGTGGATGAATGTTAATCTAATGCAATCTTTGTTTTAGCTAAGGCCGGATTGGTCGAAAAATACTTTTTAATACCCGTCAAAATTGATAGTACTAGCTTATCTTGATAAGCACTGTCATTAAGCCTACGCTCCTCGTCAGGATTGCTAATAAACGCAGTCTCTACAAGAATAGAAGGAATATCAGGTGATTTCAATACCGCAAAACCAGCCTGCTCGACATGGTGTTTATGTAATTTATTAATCTCACCAATATTTCCTAATACCGCTTTACCCAGTTTCAAGCTATCGTTAATCGTTGCAGTTTGAGACAAATCTAATAAGGTTCTCGCAAGCAGTGGATCTTTCACATTTAAGCTCACACCACCTATCAGATCCGACTCATTTTCTTTCTTTGCTAAATAACGCGCACTAGCACTGGTTGCCCCTTTTTCGGACAACGCAAATACAGATGAACCACGTGCAGCTGGGTTAGTAAATGCATCAGCATGGATTGAAATAAACAAATCTGCCTGTAATTTCCGCGCCTTTAGTACACGCATGTGTAGAGGAATAAAGTAATCACCATCACGCGTTAGCAAAGCGCGCATACCTGGCTCCTCATCAATTTTTGCTTTTAGCTTTTTAGCAATCAATAAAGTAATCTCTTTCTCACGGCTACCCGTAGCACCAATAGCGCCGGGGTCCTCGCCACCATGCCCAGGGTCAATCGCAATGGTAATTTGGCGTAATCCTTTAGTTGATGGCTTATTCTCTAAGTTATCTTTGACAGTATCGTTTTGCGGGCTAACAGAGCTAGTTTGTGGTGTACTGTCGACGACATTTCCAGTCGTAGTTGTGGCCGTCGTATTAACTGCCTTCGCACCTTCATCAACTTTCACCACTGCAACTGTATTATTGTCTACAGTGACAGTAGGAACATCAGTTGATTGTGGCAATGTAACGACCTGCGCCGCTTTGTTATTTGTAGCCACATCAGCCGCTTGAAGCGGATTATCACGCTCATCAAGCATCGCCATCAACGGGTCTTTGGTTGGATAAATATCTAACACTAATCGATGCTTGTAATCCCCAGCTGGTGTTAACGTAAATATGGCAGGTTTAGCTTCTGCTTTTAAATCGACAACTAAACGTACGACCTTAGGCTTAAAGTTAGCCACGCGTATTTTAGATATATAGGGATCACTCTCTGACACCTTATCACTCAATGCTTTAATCACTGCATTTAAGTCAATGTCTTCAACATCAACCACAACACGCTCAGGATCTTTTAAGGTTGTCATTTTATAGAGGATGGGTTTTTCAGCCTCTATCGTAATTCTTGTATAGATATCAGCTGGCCAGATACGCACTGCAGTCACTGTGTTCGCCTCAGCTGTTGCACTTAGCAACAAACAACTCAGCAAGATGGTGAAAGACAGTAATTTAGAGAAACAATATTTAGTCATATGAGTTAGTTGCACAGTTCTTTAATGTTTTTTACACAAGCCTGGCCTGCTAAAGTATGCCAATCAACGCGCACATCACGCCCAGAAGGCTTAATATTAAAGTAAATATCAATATCTGGTGTTGGTAATATATGCTCTGCTTTTTCCGGCCACTCAATTAAACAAACACTTGCCGCATTGAAATAGTCTCGAAAACCGGCAGCTTCCCACTCTTCCTCATCGTTGAAACGATACAAATCAAAATGATAAAGATTTAATGTACCGTTCGCTGTCTGAAGGTTCTCATAAGGCTCGACTAATGCATAAGTTGGGCTTTTAACCTTACCGGTGAATCCTAAACCGTGTAGCAACCCTCGCACCAATGTGGTTTTGCCTGCACCAAGATCACCATGTAAATAAATAGTGAGATTAGGTATGATAGCTTTGCCTAAAGCAGATCCAAAAGCGAGTGTTGCCGCTTCATCTACCAATTCAAGTGTAAAATTATTATCCATGAGCAATTCTACTAAAAACTTGAGCGACCTGAGCCATGCAATTAAAAAATGGGGGCTTGAGTTTGGCTTTAATCAAATAGGCATTACTGATACCAATCTGCAAACTGCAGAATCTAAACATCAAGCTTGGATTGAAAAAGGTTTCCATGGTGATATGGATTATATGGCAAAACATGGGGTTAAACGTACGCGCCCCGATGAATTAATCCCAAATACCCAACGCATTATTTCAGCACGCCTAGACTACCTGCCGCCTCAAGCGGAAAATAGCACATTGATTCTTGAAAATAGTAGTAAGGCGTTTATTTCACGCTACGCACTCGGCCGTGACTACCATAAGGTCATCCGCAACAAATTACAAAAACTATGTGAAAAAATTCAAAGTGAATTACACCATTACCAGTTGAACCAATTCGAATACCGCGTTTTCACCGATAGCGCGCCGGTGCTTGAAGTTGCCTTAGCTGAAAAAGCTGGTCTTGGCTGGCGCGGAAAACACACCTTGTTAATCGACAAAAACAATGGCTCCTGGTTTTTTCTAGGTGAGATATTTACCAACTTGCCATTACCCATTGATGAACCTGCCAGCAACCACTGCGGCAGTTGTAGCAAATGCATAGAGGTATGCCCTACACAGGCGATTACAGCGCCTTATGAGGTAGACGCTAGACGTTGCATTTCCTATCTCACCATTGAACTCAAAAGCAGCATTCCGTTAGAATATCGCCCATTAATTGGCAACCGTGTTTATGGTTGCGATGACTGCCAGCTTTATTGTCCATGGAATAAATTTGCACAAATCACCAAAGAGTCTGATTTTGCAGTAAAACACGGTTTAGATGATGTGAGCCTGATTGATTGCTTTAATTGGACAGAAGACGAGTTCAAATTAAAAATGGCAGGTAGCGCCATTTACAGAATCGGTTATACACAATGGTTAAGAAATATTGCAGTAGGCCTAGGCAACGCAGAAACAACCCCAGAAATCATCAACGCACTCAAACAACACATGCATCACGAAAATGAAATCGTTCAAGAACATGTGCGCTGGGCACTTAGCCGTCATTTAGCATAAGCATTGAGAAATCACTAATAAACGAAGCCGCATCATTAAACAACGCATCACCAGCACCAATCATAAAAAATATCTTGGCTAGCCTCTAACTTTGTAACTTTAATTAGTTGCAAGCGATGCTAACATTGCCGCACCAACAATACCAGCCTGATCTCCCATCTCAGAAACGCGTAGCTTTACCTTGCCACACAAGGCTGGAATCAAATCTTGCGCTAACTGCTGTTGAAATGAAGGTGCTATCAAAGGCCATGCAGCACTCATGCCGCCACCTAAGACAACATCGGTCACATCAATGACTTTAAGGATATGTGCTAACGCTTGCGCCAATGATTTACCTGCTAACGCGTATGCAACAACTGCCGCCTGATCACCCAACTCGGCACGGCTGGCGATTTCAGCCGCAGTACAATGTTGCTGAGTCGATTCAAAGTAGCTGATTACCACACCACTGGCTGAAGCATATTGCTCCATGCAACCTAGATTGCCACAACCGCACAATCTACCACCCTCTTGCACGATGATATGCCCTACTTCCATGGCAACGCCGTGCAAGCCTTGAAATGGACGCCCATTTAGCACCAGACCACCACCAACCCCTGTGCCTAAGCCCATGTAGATTAAATGATTGATTTGATATGGATGCATCACATACTCACCATAGGCCGCAGCAAGTGCATCATTTTCGGTGATAACAGGCAGCTCGATTAATGCACGCAAATCTGTACTTAAATCAACATTCTGTAAGCCTGGTAAATTAGGTGACTGTGAAATCACTTGTGTATGCGGGTCGATGAATCCCGGGAAGCCAATTCCCACTGCTGATACTTCCGGATATTTAGCCCGCACCACCTCGATTGCATTTGCAATCGTCGAGAGTATTTTTTGCCATGCTAGTGCCGGCGCATGTTGATGTAACTTACAAAAGGCAGAGAAGTCTGCCTGAAATCGCATCTCTTCAATTAAGCGCGGTTTGGTTGATTCAGTTGAGGTTGCAATATCGACTACACCTAAACGTAAATTAGTACCACCGACATCAATTCCAATGAGCATAGGCGCAATCCCTACTAACGCCCAGATTGAGAGATAGCAATACGAATCGACTCTTTTTGCGCTGGCGTTAACTGCTGCCAGCCAAATCGCCAGTGCCAATTTCCTGTGACAGTGCCCGGCGTATTCATGCGATGTTGACCATTTAATTGCAAGATATCCTGCATAGGAACAATTGCTAACAATGCCTTACTCTCCAAGGCCAACTCAATCAAATCATTAGGCATTTTCGGCTCATGCCCCTCGGCATGCGTTGCAGCTAAATACGCATGCAGATTTCCACGCTGATAATCATCCAATCTGTTATACCAACTTAAAGTCGTATCATTGTCATGCGTACCTGTATATACCACACTATTTTCTGAAATATTCTCAGGTAAATATGGGTTATCACCTGCACCGCTAAACGCAAATTGCAGAATTTTCATGCCTGGTAAATGGTATTTTTTTCTCAGTTCATCAACTTCTAGCGTGATGATACCCAAGTCTTCAGCAACCAGATTAATCTCCGGCAAGGCTTGCTTGATCGCGCCTAGCAACGCATCACCCGGCGCCAGCACCCACTCACCATTAATCGCAGTTTCTTCTGTTGCAGGAATCTCCCACGCGGCTTCCAACCCTCTAAAGTGATCGATACGCACAATATCGAACAACTCACCTTGTGTTGTCATGCGAGAAACCCACCAGCTAAAGCCATCTTGCTGCATGGCCTCCCAATTGTAATGCGGGTTTCCCCAACGTTGGCCTGTTTCAGAGAAATAATCGGGCGGTACCCCTGCCACTACGCTGACTGTTTTATCCGCATTCAATTTAAACAAATCAGAATGCGCCCAAACATCAGCACTGTCGAAAGCTACAAATATTGGAATATCGCCAAATAATGCAATACTTTTCTTGGTGGCATACTTTTTCAGCGCAAGCCATTGAGTAAAAAACACAAACTGTGCAAATTTAACCACTGCAATTTCATGTGCTAACTGTACTTGCGCTTGTTCAAGTGTTTTCTGATCACGATTCTTATAAAGTTCTGGCCAATCACTCCAGCCAGCGTCGTTGAAGTGATGTCGCAAGGCCAGAAATAATGAGAAATCATCTAACCAACTCGCCTGTTTTTTACAAAACCGCGCAAACGCTTGATGAAATTTTTTGTGTTCTGGCACGTCTTCAGATTGTTGACTGAAGTTAAGGTAGGCCTTGTCGAGTAACGCTAATTTACTGGTAATTAAACCCGCGCAATCTTCTTTTGTCAGCAGCCCTTGAGACTGTAGTGATTCCAAACTAATAAAATCTGGATTGCCCGCATGCGCAGATAGGCATTGATAAGGTGAGTTATCTGCATGGGGCATATTAATCGGCAAGGTTTGCCAAACACCAGCGCCTATTTCATGTAAAAAATCAATAAACCGATAAGACTCAACGCCTAAATCACCCGTATAAAAAGCGCTTGGTAAAGAACTAATATGTAATAACACACCGGCTTGGCGCTGATTTAAAAGTGATGCTTGAGTCTGTAACGTCATAAATACCTACTTAATTATTAAGGGCATTGAAACTTAAACAGTGTTAATCATTCCTGTCCACGTCTCATTGTGCCTGCGTTATCTGCATTACCACCGCCGGCGCTTATCTTATGATGCAGGGCATCTGGTATTGGTTCGCCAAGCAGTGTGTATAAATTTATTAAATTGCGACGGTAAAGTTGATCAAAACTGGCAACACTGTCGGATGAGTTGTAATCCCCAAACCACCAGAACCAATCAGAACCTTCACAAATAGCCAACTGGCGTTCAACAGCCTCTAACTGCGGTTTATTTAAGGCATTTCTGGCCAACACTTTGTCATACGTTTTCTTAGCTGCACACAGTAAATCCCAAGCCAAATTCTTATCTTTACTACCTATCCAAGTGCTAAAAGTACCGTAGACCCAGCTACCCGCTGCAATCTGTGGCAAGACCTGTGCGGATAATCCCTCATCAATCGCATTATTGGCTTGATACATATCAACGATATCACTAAAAGTTGTCATTTCAATGTCAGGATGATTTGCCAACGCCGCATACAACTCATTGAGGAAATAAAAACCATTATATGGAAAGTACTCCCAAGCATTTTCACCATCTAAAATCACACTGACTATCTTCGATGTACTGCCGTGATTACCGATTTGAATATGTTCTAGGGTCTGAACAAAATCATTCACAGCGTCATTTGAATGCATTTTTGCGTATTCAAAACCGATTTTGTCTGACAGCTGGTCATCCCTGAAGAAACATAAAATATCACTCTGACCATTAGTCACGCGGTAAGGTTGATATAAGTAATCATGTTTATTATCTGCACTTAATTGCGACTTCAATAAACTATTGGCCAGCACACCTTGCCCAGTAGCAGCCCAATCTAAATGATGCTCGGCCATTAAAGAAAGTGCAGCATGAGAAACAGCCCCTTCAGCAGGCCACATACCGCGTGGGCTAGCACCAAAATAGTGCTCATGCGCCTTTTTAGCAGACATAATATGTGCAACAGATCGGCTTTGCCCACCAGCATACTGCTTACTCTCAGGTAATGGCGCATTGGGCATTGCGTCTAATGTAGATTTAAAATCTAGCAGCAAAGGTAGGATTGGGTGGTAATACGGTGTGGTAGAAATCTCGATTTGTCCACTTTGCATCAATGCTTTATAACGTGGTATCAAACCAGAGATAGTTTCTGCAATGACCTCAAATAATTGCAGCCGCTCTTCGTGCGTAAACAATACACCTTTAGCCATCAGTGCCTGCACGACTGGACTCGTGAGACGTAAGCTCTCACCGCACCAAGCCAAGTGATACCAAACCAGTAAATCTGCCTTATATTGGCCAGACAGATAATGAAATTGATTATTGGTCATCATCGGCTCTACCAACTGATACATTTGCAACAAGCGCTGGTAATGCGGAAACGGACTCAGCATTTTTTCGTGATGGCTTTTAAAGCAACTCTGCACAATCAAATCGCATTCATTATTGCTAATGTCAGCAAGATTTTCTTTGGCTAACAAAGCAAGTAATGGATCGCGAATCGTGTTTTCTTTAAATTGCTGAGCATAATCATCCAATTGCTCTAACAAAATAGGCACAAAGTTAAAACTAACACGTGCTTTAGGATTGACCTCAAGGTGATATGCCATGTCACTGTAATCTTTAATAGCATGCAAATATGTCCATGGCAGGACATATTCATTGGTTGCCAAATCTCGGTAGTCTGGCTGATGCATATGCCAGTAGAGATTGAGAAATAACTTTGGACGAGCAGTATTCACTTCAGCAGAAACCTTAAACGATTAAAATTAAAACAACAAATACGTCAATGAAGACAGCGCATGATTAGAGAATTTAACCAATATAAACAAACGCCATCTTCTTAGATGCATGAATAACAAGACACATACACAATAAATCTTTTATACCACACGATATAGATCTTGACCCAACATATCAGGAGTCACTAACACGATGCCTTTTTCTGACACATAAAAACGCTCTGCGTCTAATGCCAGATTAACACCAATCTCCATTCCTTCAGGAATCACACAACCTCTATCCACAACGACATTTTTCAGCACAACATGCCGGTTAATCGTTGCCTTAGGCAAAATCACAGACCCATCAATATTGGCGTAACTATGTACACGTACATCTGAAAACAGCACAGTGTTGGTAATGCACGAGCCACTAATCAAACAACCACCTGAAACAAGAGAGTCTGTCGCTTTACCGGTACGTCCCTCATCTCTAAATACAAACTTAGCAGGTGGCAACTGCTCTTGATAAGTCCAGATCGGCCACTCTCTATCGTATAAATTAAGCTCAGGAATCACTTTCGTTAACTCCATATTAGCTTCCCAATAAGCATCAATCGTACCAACATCACGCCAATAGTAATTGCCGTTTTGTGCGCCTACACAACTATCAGTAAATCGGTGTGCCTGAATTTTATATTTTTTAATAATGTACGGAATAATGTCACCACCAAAATCATGGCTAGATTTAGAGTCACCTGCATCACGAATCAGTTGCTCGTACAAGAATTTTGCGTTAAATACATAAATACCCATGCTTGCAAAAGCTTTAGTTGGGTCGCCAGGCATATGTTTAGGATTAGCTGGTTTCTCTGCAAACTCCACCACTCTATCGGTATCGTCTACCGCTAGCACACCAAAGCCTTTAGCGTCCTCTAACGGTACATTAATGCATGCAACTGTCATGTCAGCATTGCTACGCACATGCGTCGCTAACATCTTACCGTAATCCATTTTGTAAATATGATCGCCAGCGAGAATCAACACGTATTCCGCACCGCCCTCACGCAAAATATCTACATTTTGGTAAACGGCATCCGCTGTCCCTTTGTACCACTCTTCAGATATCCGCTGCTGAGCTGGTATGATGTTAACGTATTCATTGAATTCGCCGCGCAAGAAACCCCAACCACGTTGAATGTGTTGTATTAGGCTTTGGGCTTTATATTGTGTGGCTACGTTAATACGGCGAATGCCAGAATTAACGCAGTTTGATAGTGGGAAATCAATAATTCTAAACTTTCCACCAAACTGTACAGCAGGCTTTGCACGCCAATCAGTTAAGCTTTTTAAACGACTGCCTCGACCACCCGCTAAAATCATCGCGACGGTGTTTTTGGTTAAGGTACTAATAAAACGATCTGAATTTTGGTCCGCTTGTCGGGTTTGCGACATGATGCCCTCCTGAAGTTTGTTAGTTACTTAATTTGCGCCAGCTGGGCTCTCTAGCTTATTTTACGTACGACTGCTTTCGTTTACATTATAATCAGCTTAAAGCACTATAATCTAGCTAAATATAGTGCAAAAAATAGAAATAAAAGCTAAAAACCTTAAAATTATTAGGGAAGTGATATTTTGGTAAAATCTAAATCAATTCAGGCATCGTCTAAAGCTCACGCGAATGCCCTTCACCGTATTTTAGAAGCGCGTCATCACGACCCTTTCAGCTTTTTAGGGCAACACGCAGTCCATATTGATAACCATCAGCTTTATGCTTACCGTGCTTTTTTGCCATATGCCACTAGCGTTAAATTAAAAGTTGGCAAATCATGGGTAGATTTAGATAAAACGCACCAAGATGGCTTATTTGAATATTCATGCGAAACTGCTTTTACCGCACCATGCCTGCTTCAAATTACAACTGGCGACCAAACATACGAAACCCATGACCCCTATAGTTTTAGCTCTAGCATCACACAAGATGAGCTTTATCTATTTGGTGAAGGCCGCCTAAAACTTGCATACAAAACGCTGGGTGCACAATGCATCACGCAAGATAATGTCGCTGGAGTCCGTTTTGCCGTTTGGGCACCTAATGCTGAGCGTGTAAGCGTCATTGGTAGCTTCAACAATTGGGATGGTCGCATTCATTCGATGCGCACACATGGCTCTAGCGGCGTTTGGGATATATTCATCCCAAACTTAACAACAAATGACACTTATAAATTTGAAATCAGAAATCGCCACACAGGCAACATTTTAGTTAAAACAGACCCCTATGGCTTTGAGTTCGAGCCGCGCCCAGGCACAGCTACAAAAATCAGCACCAGCAACCACCAATGGGAAGACAAAGAGTGGTTAGCGTCACGCAAAAAACGTGACTGGCTGCATGCACCATTCAACTGCTACGAAGTTCACCTAGGCTCATGGCAACGCAACGACAAAGGGCATTTCTTAACTTACCGAGAGTTAGCGAAAACGCTAGTGCCGCACGTAGCGACAATGGGCTATACGCACGTTGAGCTACTACCCATTTCAGAACACCCACTCAATGAATCGTGGGGTTATCAAACCACCGGTTACTTTGGTGTCACTAACCGATTCGGTTCACCCGATGATTTGCGTTTTTTAATCGATGCGTTCCACCAAGCCAATATCGGTGTGATATTAGACTGGGTACCGGGGCATTTTCCTAAAGATGATTGGGCACTAGCGCGCTTTGATGGCACCGCACTGTACGAGCACGAAGACCCACGCCTAGGTGAACACCAAGATTGGGGCACTTATATTTTCAATTACGGCCGCAATGAAGTCCGTAACTTCTTAATTAGCAATGCTTATTTTTGGCTTCAAGAATTCCACATCGATGGCTTACGTGTAGATGCGGTAGCCTCCATGCTCTACCTTGATTACTCACGCAACCCAGGTGAATGGCTGCCAAACAAATTTGGTGGCAGAGAAAATCTGGATGTGATTGATTTCTTAAAACAACTGAACATTATGGTCGGGGAAGATTTTGCAGGGGTGCTAACCATTGCAGAAGAGTCAACTGCATGGCCGATGGTATCTCGCCCTGTCTATCTAGGCGGGCTTGGTTTCAGCATGAAGTGGAATATGGGCTGGATGAATGACACATTGTCATATATCGAAAACGACCCTGTACATAGGCGCTACTACCATGACAAACTGACTTTCGGTCAGCTTTACGCCTACTCTGAGAATTTTGTATTGCCGTTCTCACACGATGAAGTCGTCCATGGTAAAAAATCGTTATTAGACAAAATGCCAGGTGACTCTTGGCAAAAATTCGCAAATCTACGTTTATTAACGACTTACCAAATGACCACACCGGGTAAAAAACTCAACTTTATGGGTAATGAGTTTGGACAAGGTCGTGAATGGAACGTCAACAGCAGCTTAGACTGGCATCTGCTCAATGACAGCTACGCAGGCAGTCAATGGCACCAAGGTATTCAACAACTACATACAGACCTGAACCGTCTCTATAAAGAAGTAAACGCGTTACACACGCTAGACTTTGAAGCACACGGTTTTGATTGGATTGACTGCCACGATACAGAACAATCAATTATCAGTTACGTAAGGCGTGGATTAGACAATAGTTTTGTTATAATAGTGCTGAATTTTACGCCTGTGTTACGTAATGAATACCGTATTGGTGTTCCTCAAGCTGGTAGTTACTCAGAAATATTTAACAGTGATGCAAGTTGCTATGGCGGTAGTAATAAGGGGAATGGCACAGGTATGCATACAGAAAACATACCTTGGATGCATCATGGTCAATCACTTGTCATCACCCTGCCACCTTTAGCTGGTATCGTTTTAAAAATACAATAACCTATTGAAAATAAAGTACTAAAATAAATGGCTAGACTTAACAAACACCCTGTATGGCAACTACTTTGTCAACATCAAGAGAAAATAGCATCACTCCATATGCGCGATATATTCGCCAATGACGCGGATCGCTTTAGTAAATATAGCCTTAAATTTTCTGACATACTGCTCGATTATTCAAAACACCGCATTACGGACGAATCATTGCCATTACTGTTCCAAATGGCGCGCGAAGCCAATGTTGAAGAATGGCGCGATAAAATGTTTGCCGGTGAAAAAATCAATATCACCGAAAATAGAGCGGTATTACACACTGCCCTACGTAATCGTGCCAATACCCCAGTGATGGTAGATGGCCATGATGTGATGCCTGATGTAAACGCTGTACTAGCCCAAATGCGCGAATTCTCAGACAAAGTACGCAATGGCACTTGGTTAGGCTACACAGGTAAACGCATTACAGATATTGTGAATATTGGTATTGGTGGCTCTGACCTCGGCCCGGTTATGGTATGCGACGCATTAGAACCATATGCAAGCCCTGAGCTAAAAGTACACTTTGTGTCTAACATTGATGGCGCACATCTAATGCGCGCACTGAATGTTTGCAACCCAGAAACGACGCTTTTCATCGTTGCATCTAAAACATTCACCACTCAAGAAACCATGACCAATGCACATTCTGCGCGTGCATGGTTTTTAAAAGCTGCAAAAGATGAAGCACATGTGCCTAAACACTTTGTAGCCCTTTCCACCAACGCAAAAGCAGTGCAAGATTTCGGTATCGACACTGCTAATATGTTTGCATTCTGGGATTGGGTTGGCGGGCGCTACTCACTATGGTCTGCCATTGGTTTATCAATCGCGCTATACGTAGGCATGGATAATTTTGAAGACCTACTCACCGGTGCTTTTGAAATGGATGAGCATTTTAAAAATGCCCCATTAGAGCAAAACATGCCAGTGATCATGGCCTTAGTTGGTGTTTGGTATAACAACTTTTTCCATGTGGATTCACAAGCGATTTTACCCTACGATCAAGGTTTATCTCGCTTTCCAGCATATTTGCAACAAGCGGATATGGAAAGTAATGGTAAGTTTATTTGCCGTGATGGTAGTCGCGTATCTTACAAAACTGGCCCAGTGGTTTGGGGTGAAGCTGGTACCAATGGACAGCATGCGTTCTATCAGTTAATACATCAAGGAACACAAATTGTACCTGCTGACTTCTTGATTCCGGTACATAGCCACTACAAAGTAAGTAGTAATGGTTATGCGCATCACAAAATACTGTTGGCAAACTTCCTGGCACAGACGCAATCACTGATGTTAGGAAAAACAACCGAGCAGGCACGTGCTGAGCTAGAGAAACAAGGTCTATCAGGTGAAGCGCTAGAGCAGTTATTACCGCACAAAACATTTGAAGGTAATCGCCCGACCACCTCAATCTTGTTTGACAAGTTAACGCCAAACACCTTGGGTAAATTAATCGCACTATACGAACATAAAATCTTCGTACAAGGCATTATTTGGGATATCAACAGCTACGATCAATGGGGTGTTGAATATGGCAAGCAAATTGCACAGCAAATTTTGCCACAACTCACCAACGATGAAGTGGTAGGTAATTACGATAGCTCTACCAACGGTTTGATTAATTACACTAAAGCGCTTAAACCAGACTAAGCAAAACTCGACTCATTCATTTCATTAAAATGACTAAGTCCTGACTTTAATTTGGTTTTATTTGCTATGATAAAAGCCCAGTGACACATCTCGCTGGGCTTTTTGTTATCTGGAATTAAGCCCGCTTAAACATCAAACATACTGAGCATACTATTTAAGAAAACTATGGCAAACCTTGATAAATATCGTGTGAACCCTAATAAATTCTCGCTCAAAGACTTTGATACTAAAGATAAAACCGAGCGCAGCGGCAGCAAAGAGGAGAACGAAGCCGCACTGTATGAGTTGGCAAGCGAAATTAATGCGCTCCAAGACATCCTGCACGCTGAGGGAAAGCACAAAGTACTGCTGATTCTGCAAGGGATGGACACTAGCGGCAAGGATGGCACAGTACGCCATGTATTCAGAGAAACCGACCCTTTAGGTATACGCGTGGCAAGCTTTAAGGCACCAAGCAGCGAAGAGCTAGCGCACGACTACCTATGGCGCGTCCACCAACAAGTACCTCGTACCGGTGAATTGGTAATTTTCAACCGTAGCCATTATGAAGACGTGCTGATTGTCAAAGTACACAAATGGATTGATGATGCTGAATGTAAACGTAGATATGCTCAAATCAACGACTTTGAGCGCTTGCTGGCAGAAACTGGCACCACTATTATTAAGTGTTTCTTACATATTTCCAAACAGGAACAAAAAAAGCGCCTGCAAGAGCGCTTAGATAATCCAACTAAAGCTTGGAAATTCAATCCGAATGATTTAAAAGAACGCGAGCTATGGCCAGACTATACAGACGCCTACGAGCAAGCAATCAAGGCGACGTCTACCGAACATGCGCCTTGGTACATTGTGCCAGCTGACTCAAAAACTAACCGGAACCTGCTCATTTCCAGATTGCTACTCAATACACTGAAAAAATTAGATTTGAACTACCCCCCAGTACCAGAGGCGTTCAAATCTATCGTCATTGATTAACGCAATCTAATTTCACCAGAATCAACTAACTGCTTTGAAATCACTTCACCAATTGCTGTGCTCACACTAGCGCCAATACGTTTAGCAATGCGGCTAGCAAAATCATCTTGATAGGTAAAGTCTACGATTTCTTCCTGCTTGATAATTTCTCGCGCAACATAATTCGCACTGCCTACCGCATCAGCCAAACCGATTTTGATGCTCTGCTCACCACTCCAGAATAAACCACTGAACGTTTCTGGTGTTTCTTTCAAGCGCGCACCTCTACCTTGGCGTACCACTGTTTTAAATTGCTCATGAATTTCATTTAGCATCGCTTGCGCTAACTCTTGATGCTTAGGGTTCACTGGTGAGAACGGATCCAACATGGCTTTATTTTCACCGGCTGTCATCAATCGGCGCTCTACGCCTACTTTCTTCATCGCCTCAGTGAAACCGTAGCCATCCATTAAAACGCCAATTGACCCTACAATACTCGCTTTATCTACATAAATTTTATCGGCTGCCGCGGCAATATAATAGCCACCTGATGCACAAATATCCTCTACCACTGCGTATACAGGAATATTAGGGTGCAGCTTCTTCTGACGTCTGATCTCATCATTGATAATCCCAGCCTGAACAGGGCTACCACCTGGACTATTGATTCTTAAAATAATCCCCTTCGTACCTTTACTTTCATAAGCATCATTCAAGCTAGCCATCACAGCATCTGCCGTCACATCACCACCAGCTTGAATAACGCCATTAATTTCAATTAAAGCGGTATGTTCATCAAACGTTTTTTTATCGTCACCAAACACACCTAACAGTATGAGTAACAAAATAAGGATATAACTAAATGTCAGCCCTTTAAAAAAAGTACTCCAGCGACGTGCTGTTTTTTGTTCACTTAGTGCCGCTGTTGCTAACTTCTCAATCACATTGCGTTGCCAAGTAGCATCTTCTATCGCTGTTGGCTTAACGCCTGTATTGGTGTCTACCGTTTGTTGATTCTGCTCAGTCATTTTTAACTCACCTGTGTTTTATTTTATTTAGTAATAGACGTTATATTGATAATAATTTTTTGATTTTGTTCAATCAATTCAATAGGCGTTAAGCGCTTGCCTTTACATGGTCCCATGATACAAAAACCATTGTCTGGGCGATAATGTGCACCATGTGTAGCACATATTAGATAGTCACCTTGTGAGGTAAAAAAGTCACCTTCGTTCCAATCTAACTCTACAGAGACATGTGCGCATTGGTTCACATATGCATAAGGTAATTGATTGAATCTCACCACAAACCCTGTTGCAAACTCACCTAGTGCTGGCAGTGGAAACCTAACACCCTTACCGCCATCCTGCACTGCAGAACTTTCAATCACAACCACATCCTGTTCAATCGTCATCGTGCTGATTCCTTAGGCGTACTCTAGTAACCATTGGCTCAAATTAGAAAAGTCATCAAACTGCTCAATAGGATCAAAGTGTTGCCATTGTTCTGCCGGTTGCGCACCATAAGTCACACCGACTGAACTAACACCTGCATTTTTAGCCATCTGCAAATCATAACTGGTATCACCAATCATCAAAGTACGCTCAGGCAACACAACTAAGTGATCCACTAGCTCATCAAGCATTTGTGGGTGCGGCTTTGAAAAACACTCATCCACAGTGCGCGTGGCATGAAACTGCCGTCCTAAACCCGAATGCTCTAACGCAAAGTTAAGCCCTCTACGCCCTTTACCTGTTGCAACTGCCAATTTAAAACCACGTTTATTTAACTCAACAATGGTGTCTGTAGCGCCAGAAAACAAGACAATCTCACTCTCTTCAGCATAATAATTAGCGTTATATTGCGCAGCAAGCGCCCGCGCCTGTGTTACTGGGATATCTCCGTATAACGCATGGATAGACTCACGTAAACCAAGACCGATAATACTACTCGCAGCTTCTCGCGTGATGGCTGGCAAACCTACCTGCTCTGCTGCTTTTAAAATGGCGTTAACAATCATCCCTGTAGAATCAGCTAAAGTACCATCCCAATCCCACACAATTAAATCAAACTTCTTTGGCATTACAAATTACTCTTTCTCTAACTTTAGTAAAAATTTATTTAACTCTGGTGGCGTTGGTGCAATTAACTCTAACTTTTCAGCAGTTAAAGGATGGCGGATTTTAGTCACCGATGAATGTAAGAACATGCGCTTAAGGCCATGTTTGATTAAAGCCTTATTTAAAGAAAAATCACCATACTTATCATCGCCAACAATCGGAAAACCCAAATGCGATAGCTGTACGCGCAATTGATGCGTTCTACCAGTGACCAACTGTGCCTCTAACAAACTGAATTTACCCACTGATGGGCTGTTAAAGTTCTTAAGCAGCCGAAACATAGTTTCTGAAGTTTGGCGTTCACCAAACTTGTCTTTTGAAACATCAGTTACCACATTCACACGGCGCTCGCCGTTAGGCAGCACATATTTCTGCAAGTCCAACACAACACGTTTTTTTGGCTCTAACCATTCACCTTGCACCAACATCAAATAGCGTTTGTCGGTTTGATTGTTACGAATCGCTTCGTGTAATGCAACCAATGCGCTTCTTTTTTTAGCTAGCATCAATACGCCAGAGGTTTCTCTATCTAAACGATGCACCAATTCCATAAACTTAGCACGTGGGCGCTCTAGGCGTAATTGCTCAATCACGCCACGGCTAATGCCACTACCTCCATGCACAGCAAAACCAGCGGCTTTATCGATGACTAGCATGGCATCATCTTCATAAATGATCGCCTGCTCAAATTTTGAGGTTGCTGGTACTGCAGACTCTGTTTTCTCAACCGCTGTTGAACGCGTAGGTGGCACTCTGACTACATCACCCAAACTTAAGCGAAAGTCTGCATTAATACGCTTTTTATTTACACGTACTTCGCCACTACGCAAAATACGGTAAACGTGGCTTTTAGGAACTCCCTTTAATGTTTTAGTCAGAAAATTATCTACGCGCTGACCCTCACTTGCTTCATCTACTGTTAAAAATGCAGCAGCAGACTCGCTCACTGTAGATACTGGATTGCCTTGCTCATGTGTAATTAAATTGTTCATGCTTTGCTTAAATGGTTGATGTAGCTTATACTCTGCGAATTCTTATGAATTTAACAAATTAAATCACAGTTAAATTCTTGATAAGAATACAATTATTGAATATAAATACATCTAATCAAGACAATTGCTTGCACTTGATGTGTTTGTTAATAATAGTGACAACTAAATACTTGGTTAACACCGCTCGCCACATTATAAAGTAGCGGTAAGTAAAAATTAGCGCTCAAGCCGCCGCAGACAAATAAACATAAAGCGCGACTTAAAGTGAAAAGTTAAATTTGGCACATTATTTAATCAGCTCATAAGCCATTAAATAATTTAGACAAATTAGAATTTACTAAAGATAGAATTTTAACGAATTTAAGCTGCAACTGGCAGAATACTTGGCCACATTTAAGCATAAATTTAACAATAAATTTGCTTTAACGAATAAATAAACATGTTTTAGCATGATTAACATCTGCCAAAACAACAAAACTAGACGATTCAATCTCACGCAGTCCAATTGACCGAATTGATGAATCTATATATGTAGGGTGAAAGTAGTACCCAAGGTACGATTATCCGCCCATGTCTTTTCAGTAAGACTTCGTTAATTTGCACCATTGTTACATTGCAAATCGTTAACGCCTCTAGCTCATCATTACACTATGAGCTTGATTCAAAGGCTTAATTCATCTGACACATCGTGTCGTTTTAGTACAAATTCAGCACTTTCACTTTAAATATAGCTTTTAAGCATTGCATCACTTTATGCATTGTGTCTGTCCGCCTTGCTACGCTTAGGAGCAAACAATGAAACGCATGTTATTTAATGCAACGCAATCTGAAGAATTACGCGTTGCGATTGTAGATGGACAAAAACTGATCGATTTAGATATCGAACACGCTGGTAAAGAACAACGTAAAAGCAATATTTACAAAGGTGTCATTACTCGGATCGAACCTTCGCTAGAAGCTGCATTTGTGGATTACGGCCAAGACCGCCACGGCTTTTTACCATTTAAAGAAGTAGCTCGCAGCTACTACAAAGAAGGTGCTGATGGCCGCGCACGCATCCAGGATGCGTTAAAAGAAGGTCAGGAATTAATCGTTCAAGTGGATAAAGACGAGCGCGGCAACAAAGGCGCGGCACTAACCACATTTATCTCTCTAGCTGGCCGTTATTTGGTGTTGATGCCAAACAATCCACGCGGAGGTGGTGTATCACGTCGTATTGAAGGTGAAGACCGTGACGAACTACGTGACGTATTAGCACAACTTGAAGTACCAAAAGGCATGAGCATCATCGCGCGTACGGCTGGCATTGGCCGCAACGCAGAAGAGTTGCAATGGGATTTAAACTACCTCACACAGTTATGGTCTGCGATTGATGGTGCTTCTGCCATGCAAGCTGGTGCTTATTTAATCTACCAAGAAGGCAGCTTAGTGATTCGCGCAATCCGTGATTACTTTAGCTCAGATATTGGTGAAATCTTGATTGATACACCAGACATTCATGAGCAAGCTGTACAGTTTATGAACCACGTCATGCCAAGCAATGTAGCACGTGTGAAATTGTACCAAGATGAAATTCCTCTGTTCACACGCTTCCAAATCGAACACCAAATTGAGTCAGCGTTCGCACGTGAAGTGCGCTTACCATCAGGCGGCGCGATCGTGATTGACCATACAGAGGCTTTAGTTTCTGTAGACGTTAACTCAGGCCGTGCAACACGTGGTACTGATATTGAAAATACCGCATTCAACACAAATCTTGAAGCTGCTGAAGAAGTAGCGCGCCAATTACGTTTACGTGACTTAGGCGGCTTGGTAGTCATTGACTTTATTGACATGGAAAATCAGCGTAATCAACGTGAGGTTGAAAATGCGCTACGTGATGCATTACATGCAGACCGTGCACGTGTGCAAACAGGCAAGATCTCGCGTTTTGGCTTACTTGAGCTATCACGCCAACGCCTACGCCCTAGCCTAGGTGAAACTAATCATATCCCTTGCCCACGCTGCCATGGCACTGGACATATTCGCGGTATTGAATCAACTGCACTACATATCTTACGCATCACGCAAGAAGATGCGATGAAAGAAAACAGCGCGATTATTCAAGTGCAATTGCCAGTTGAAGTAGCTACATTCTTACTCAATGAAAAACGTGCTGATATCCATAAGATTGAAGAACGCATGGGTGTAGAAGTGGTGTTGATTCCAAACATCCATCTTGAAACTCCAAATTACAATATCATTCGCATCAAGCATGATGATGTTAACGAAGATACAAGCAAAGCAAGCTACCAAATGGTAGAGCTTCCTTCAGAAACAACTTATGTCACTAAAGCTGCTGAAGAAGCTAAAGCAGTAAAACCTGTTGCTGCGGTTAAAGGCATCACACCAACTGCGCCAGCACCGATGTCAGTTGAAAAGGTTGAGCCTAAATTATCACTATTCGCTAGAATCAAAAAATTCCTTGGTTTAGGTGAAAAATCAGAATCTGAAAAAGCTGCTGATAAATCTAGTGATGCACGTCGCGATCATCCTCGCAACAACCGCAACCGTAACGAGCGTAATCGTAACCGTAACGAGCGTAATCGTAACGAGCGTGGCGACAAAAATACAAACCAAGAACGCGCGCCAAAAAATGCTGAGCAAAAAACACAAGAGTCTCGCCAAGTAGAAGCGAAGCCACAAGAGCTGCGTCAGCAAAAGCCTCAGCAACAACGTAATGATAATCAACGTCATGACAACAAAAACCAAGAGTCAACACGTAACATTGCGCAAGCAAATACTGGAGAAGCGTCTGCAAATGAATCTACAGAACAACGTAGTGAACGCAGTAGCCGCCGTAACCGTAACAACCGCCGCAACCGTCGCGACCGTGATGAAAATGCAACTCGCGACAACACCCGCACGTTTGTACCTAATGATGAGATCAACACGACTCCATCAACAAACGCGGTTGAAGTCACTAGCGTAGCTAAGAGTGTTGAACCAGCCGTTGCAACAACAAGCAATAACGCAACAGCTAAAGCTGACACTGCGCCTGCAAACGTACTAGCAGATAAGGCTCCTGTAGCTTCAACATCTGCGCAAGCGACAGAAACTAAAGCAAAAGAAGCTACTATTCAAGAGAGCGCTCCAGTGACTGCTGTGAATAGTGCAGAAGTTACGGCATCTGAATCTGCACCTGTGGAAAAAGAAACTAAGAAATCTAAACCACAAAAAAATGCCGCGAATAAAGCTGCATCGAGCAACAAAGATGCTGTCGCTGGTAGTGACACCCAAGCTACAGATGCAAATGTTGCTGAGGCTGCTGAAAGCAAGACTGAGAAGAAACGCCCAGCTCGCCCACGCAAAGCGAAAGCTGAGCCAAAGAAAATCGATCTGACAGATTCAGGCTTACAACTGGTTGAAACAAAAGCAGATGCAGCTAAAGTAACAGCAGCTGTTGAAGTTGAAAAACGTAGTGCTCGTAAACCAGCCTCTTGGCAAAAAGAGAAAAAAGAAGAAGCAAATAGTGAGCCTTTAGTGATGGTAGAAACTCAGAATAAATAGTTCTTTGTTCGCTTAAATCATTCTGTAGTTTTAAATCATAAAGCCCGATTAGTCGGGCTTTATGATTTTATAAGACGCATATTAAAAATGCATACAAACATAAACTAAACTTTATAACAAACAAGGCCACGACGCGCTTTAAATATACAAAATGCAATAATTTATTTACAAATTGCAAGCTAAAAATCATCAAAAATTGGCTAATTTTTTCAAAAAATAGGTTGACTTATACACACTATTTTAATGTTTAACATTAAGTGTCTAAAAAACCTATACAAATCAAAGGCAAAAACTTAAACCATTGATTTATATATAATAAATTAATAGTGTAAAGTTTGAGCTTTTAAAAAAAAGCCTTATAAATTGGTAAGTTACGGATAATAACCACAAGTAATCACAGAGTTATCCACAGATTTTGTGGAATATATTTTAAATGTTACCAAGTTACAAATTCAGAAGTACATTAGCCTATATCGGGTCACATTTGCCTCAAATGACACATTTTTGGAAATCAAATATATAGCACTTTATTTTTTAGATTGATCACCGATTTGATTACTGATTAGATAGCGCCTAGCTGCTACGTTAAAATATTTCGCAAAGTAGACATGATTACCAAAGCTTAATATCTTCTGCCCACGCTTAAACTACAAAATGCTAGTCATTAACCTCAGTAACATAATGAGTGCGATGAATAAACTGATTATCCCAAACGTCAGCTTAGATTGGAACTTTGAAATTCTTTGTGAGAGTAGTCTGCCCATTAAACTACCAACAAAGGCAGCTAAAACAAATGGAATAGCAATATCCCAATCAATAACTGCATAGCTCGCATAAGAAACCACCCCCACTAGTGCAACTAACGATGTCATTGTTAATGATGTAGCAACAATCATGCGATGCTCTAGGTTACTGATTTTTAAAAGGCTAGGCATGACCACAAACCCACCGCCAATACCTAGCAACCCTGATAACAAACCCGCAGCAGACCCTGTTAATAATAAACGTTTGGTGCATGATGCTGTCCAAAACAACCTAGAGGTTGCTGGATTCACTTCGCATGGTGTTGGTTGGGTAATAAAGAGAGTATCTTGCAAGTAGTTGGAGCTCTTGGCTGTAATTAGTGCTTGCAAGCCGACATAGAATAGCACTAAAGTAAAAATCACCTGCAACCAAAGAGATGGTGCTTTTTGTGCGAGAAAAACTCCCAACGGTGCAATTAAAACGCCCATCAAGGCTAAAAGCGTAGCTGCTTTATATCTCACAATACCTTGCTTTAATCCAATGACTGCAGCTAGCCCTGCTGCTACGGAAACAGCTAACAATGCAATCGGCGCTGCATCTTTAATCCCCATGTTAAAAAAATACATCAGCAATGGCAACGATAAGATGGCACCTCCTGCACCTGTGATAGCCATCAAAAAGCCGATGACTAAACCCAGTAGAATTGCAGTTAGATTAGGATCAACCATGATTTTCTAATGCTAACTTACACATCGTTGATGCACGATTGCCTGTTTTGCAAAATCCTAATATTGGCTTGGGCGCTTTTGCATAAGCCTCTCTAAACGTCTCTAACTGGTGAGGTTGAATCTTATTAGGAATCACAGGAATATGCACATAAGTAACTCCATGGCTAAGCGCAACAGCTTCTAAAGCTTCACTTTTGGGTTGCTCAGCGCCACCTTCATGATCAGGTCGATTGTTGATAATTGTTTTAAAACCTAAGCTGACAATTTCTGCAATATCATCCACTGCAATTTGGCTGGTATAACTAAAATCTTTATTTAGCTGATTAATCATTAATGTCATTTTTCTAATCTCCAGATTTCATACAAATTTCTTGGTAAAGCACATTCATAATAGCCAATGCTGATGTGCTAGATATCATGTAATAGATAGACTTACCTTCTCGACGTGTACTGACCAAATTAGCATTTCTTAGTACAGTTAATTGTTGTGATAAGGTTGGTTGCTTAATCGCTAGAATTTCTTCTAGCTCACTTACTGATTTTTCACCTTGTGATAACTGACATAAGAGCATTAAGCGATCACTATTCGCCATCACCTTTAATAAACTCGTTGCAAGCTCTGCAGAGGCTCTCAGCTTTTCGAAATTAACTTCTTGTATTTGCATCTTCACAAAACTCTATTTAAATATATTATATTTAATTATATAATATTTAATTATATAATATTAAGTTACAATATAACAACTGCTTTTGAAAGGAATATCATGTTTAAGCAATTTTATGATGATGCCTCATCTACACTTACTTACCTAATCGCTGACTTAACCAGTAAACAAGCAATCTTAATTGACCCTGTTACCGATAATATTGATGAGTACCTTGCAATGATCAATAAGCATCAATTGACCTTAGTTTACTCATTAGAAACGCATGTGCATGCAGACCATATTACAGGTGGCGGGAAACTAAAGTCGATAACAACGGCAAAAACTGCGGTTAGCAAAGACTGTGGTGCGGAAACTGCAGATATTCAGCTAAAGGATAATGATGTCATTACGTTCGGCGATGAAGAAATACAGGTGATTGCCACTCCTGGTCACACTGCAGGTAGCGTCAGCTTCTTATGGAAAGATCGACTGTTTACTGGTGACAGCTTAATGATTAATGGTTGCGGAAGAACCGACTTTCAAAGTGGAGATGCTGGTATCTTATATGACAGCATCTCCACTAAACTTTTTACTTTAACAGATGAAACTTTAGTCTACCCAGGGCATGATTACAACGGTAGGCGTGTCAGTTGTATCGCACAGGAAAAACTAACTAACTCACGTTTAGCCAATCAATCAAGAGAAGCATTTATTGAGATTATGCGAAACTTAAATCTACCTAAACCTACCATGATTGATATTGCCGTACCCGCAAACCGAAAATGCGGCGTGCCGGAATCACAGCAAGGATAAAGCAATGGAAAATTTCACGCCTATACAATCTCTAATCGGTGGTTTGCTTATTGGGTTGTCTGCATCCATCCTAGTGCTATCAAGCGGAAAAATTGCTGGCATCAGCGGTATTGTTGCCGGTTTAATGCAATTCAAAAACACGCCAAAACACCACTATTTGTGGAGAGTATTGTTTATAACAGGCTTACTTATCTCCAGTTATCTCTATGCCCTATTTACACCTTTACCAGTATCAGAGATTTCCGCCTCTTACTCTACACTGGTTATCGCAGGGCTATTAGTAGGCTTTGGTACAAGAATGGGCGCTGGCTGCACAAGTGGTCACGGTATATGTGGGCTAAGTAGGTTATCTTTGCGCTCACTACTAGCTACCATGAGTTTTATGCTTTCAGGATTTGTCGTTACCTATTTATTGATACATGTGATTTAAAAATGGAAATAATCTAAATGATGAAAAATATGATTATATTAATTGCTGGTGTTATCTTTGGTATAGGCCTTATTCTTTCAGGGATGACTAATCCATCTAAAGTGATTGGTTTCTTAAATATTATGGGCAATTGGGACCCTAGCTTAGCCTTTGTGATGCTAGGTGCTATATTGGTTGGGGTGTTTGGCTTTAGAAAAGCTGAAAAAACAAATACAACGCTATTTAATGAGCCCATTCACTTACCAGAAAAAACACATATTACTAAAGAACTGATTATCGGCAGTTTTATATTTGGCGCAGGTTGGGCACTTGCTGGATTCTGTCCGGGGCCAGCAATCGTTGCACTAGGCGCTGGGTATAGGGAAGCCATTATTTTTGTCGTTACCATGTTGTTGGGAATGCTAATCCACGACAATTTTTACGAGAAGTTAAAAAAATAATTGTGTGCTGGTGAAGAGAGTTGAGTTCTATGAGCATTCACTCAGTTGATGCTTTATTAAGACAATAAAGCATCAACTAACGATCACCACTGTACACACAAAGGCATGAGATTTCAGATTAACGCTAAAACAGACCCGCTTGTTTTCTTATGACAGGTTTACTATCAAGCACGGAAAAGCCCTTTCTAGCACGCTTAGATAAATACTTAAACAACACTTCTCCATCAATTACCTTAGTTTTGTTTTTCACTACAATAGCGGCAGACTGCCCATCACTTAACTCAATGCGAGACAATGACACCTTGTCTGGTATATCCATGATTCGCACGCCTTTACCGCCATTTGGATACTCATTCACTTCACTGACAGGGAAAACCAGCAGCTTGTTCTCTGATGAGGTCACAGCAATATGTGTGCGCTCGTCCAGTTTAATCGGTTGCAGAATAATTGCCTTATCTTCTGGCTTCATGAAAGCCTTACCCGCTTTGGGTCTTGCTACCAAGCCTTTTAAAGGTGCAATGAATCCGTAACTGTTGGAAGTGGCAAACAAGTATCTATCATCATCCTTACCTGAAAGCGCATGGACTAATTTAGCGCCATTCTGCACCTCGATAATAGAGCTAATTGGTATGCCATCGCCTTTGCCCCCAGGCACTGTAGATGCATCAAATGCGTAGCATCGACCACTAGTATCAAGCAACACAATTGGCAGCACCGTACGCGTCTCTATCACGGCAAACTCACCATCACCAGCTTTCCAAGTAATGGAATCACGCTCGACACCATGACCTTGCCTTGCGCGAATCCAACCATTTTTAGATAACAATATAGTCACAGGCTCATCCACGACAAAGGCTTTTTGCCCACCCTGCGCACGCTCTACTGGTTCAATCAAGGTACGACGATCATCACCATATTTCTCAGCATCTTGCTTAATTTCTTTTGCGGTCAATCTACGTAACTTGGTATCGCTACCTAAAATCGTTTGCAAACCATCCGCTTCTTCACGCAAGTCTTTTAGTTCTTTTTCAATCTTAAAGCCTTCCAGCCTAGCTAACTGGCGCAAGCGAATTTCCAGAATATCCTCCGCTTGTATCTCACTTAACTGAAATGCTGCTATCAAATCGGTTTTAGGCTCATCCGAATTACGGATAACTTTAATCACTTCATCAATATGCAGAAAGGCAATCATGCGCCCTTCCAGAATATGGATGCGTTTATTGATTTTATCTAAATCAAACTGGCAACGTCTGCGCACTACATTCAGCCTAAATGCAATCCACTCTTTAAGAATAGCAATCATGCCTTTTTGTGCGGGACGTCCATCTGTACCAATCATCACCATATTGACTGGGCATGACACTTCCATACTGGTATGCAGCAACAGAAAAGCCATCAACTCATCACTGGAGACCTTGCTGGTTTTAGGCTCGATAATCAGGCGTACGTCTTTCTTACCCTCACTCTTGACCGTATCTATCATGCTCAGGGCTGACTGCTTTACCAGTAATTGGTCTTGATCAATCGTCTTTTTATCTTTTTTCGGCTTCGGGTTTGAGATAGCAAGAATCTCATCCTGTATCGTTTCCACAGAAACGCCGTGTGGAAGCTCATGAATAATGATGCGCCACTGGCCTCGTGCCATTGGCTCTACTATCCAGCGTGCACGTAGCCTTAATGAACCACGCCCTATTTCATACGTAGAAAGAATATCCGCAGTTTGTGTAATTAATTGGCCACCACCAGGGAAATCTGGGCCAGGCACATGCTGCATGAAATCCGCAGTGGTGCAGTTTGGATTTTCCATAATATGTAGCACAGCGTTTGCAATCTCGCGCATATTATGCGGCACCATTTCAGTCGCCATACCCACGGCAATACCAGAGGCGCCGTTCAACAGCATCATCGGCAAACGTGCCGGTAGCAGCACTGGTTCTTGAAACGCCCCGTCATAGTTACTTTGAAAATCTACAGTGCCGCGGTCAATCTCAGACAATAGTAAATCGGCAATCGGCGACAAACGCATTTCGGTGTAGCGCATCGCAGCTGCGCCGTCACCATCACGTGAGCCAAAGTTACCCTGTCCGTCAATCAATGGATAACGTAATGTAAAGTCTTGCGCTAAACGCACCGCAGCCTCATAAGCAGAGCTATCACCATGTGGATGGTACATACCTAACACGTTACCCACCACACGCGCAGACTTCACGGGCTTAACGCCAGCCACTAAGCCCATTTCTTTCATTGCGTATAGAATGCGGCGTTGCACTGGTTTCTGGCCGTCTTCAACAGAAGGTAAAGCACGCCCTTTCACCACAGATACGGCATAAGCTAAATAAGCTTCCTCTGCATATTCACCAATGGGTACTGCATTTTCTTCGTTATTATTTTCTAACATTCCTGTATCCATTAAACATCCGCCTCCACATCATTACCGCGACGTTCCATCCACTCTTTCCTAGCTGCTGACTCATTCTTTGCCATTAACATATCGAACATTTTAAGTGCACCGCCCACCTCACCTTCTGGCAAACGCACTTGTATCAAACGTCGTGTATCCGGGCAAAGCGTCGTTTCCCACAACTGCTCCGGGTTCATTTCACCTAACCCTTTAAAACGCTGAATGCTCAGCTTTTCTTCAGCAATACCTTCACGTTTTAGCTTTTCTATCATCGACATTTTTTCTACATCATCTGACACGTAAATTTTACGTAAAGGCTTGTTCTTGCCTTGTGCTGGCACGTCAATACGATACAGCGGCGGTTGGGAGATATACACATGCCCACGCTCGATCAGCTTAGGTGCATGTCTTAACAGCATGGTAAGCAGCAAAACCTGAATATGCGAGCCATCTACATCCGCATCAGACAATATGCACAATTTACCGTAGCGCAGGCCAGAAAAATCCGGGTTATCTTTTAGTGTATGCGGCTCGATACCTAAGGCCACAAAAATGTCATGCACTTCTGAGTTAGCAAATATGCGTCCAGCGTCTACTTCCCAAGTGTTTAACACCTTACCGCGCAGTGGCAATAAAGATTGAAACTCATTGTTTCTGCCCATCTTTGCGCTGCCGCCCGCCGAATCACCTTCTACCAAAAACAGCTCGGCTTCCATGGTGCCCGCTGCCTCACAGTCGGTTAACTTGGCTGGCATCAGGTTGATACCCGTGGTTTTACGCTTCTCAATTTTCTGTGTGGATTTATTACGGGCAGCTGCCGTACGGTTAACTAAGTCAGAAATACGTTTGGCATGATCTACATTCTGCGTCAGCCAATTTTCCACCATCGGCTTAATCGCAGAAGCCACCATTTTCATGGCATCACGATTCGTCAGCTTTTCTTTGGTCTGCCCCTGAAATTGAGGATCTAATACTTTTGCTGCCAATACATAGTAAACGTTATTCCAAACATCTTCCGATGAGACTTTTACACCACGTTGCATCATGCTGTGATGCTCCATGAACGATTTAACCGCCTCAAACACCCCGTTACGCATGCCAGCCTCGTGCGTGCCGCCAGAGAGCGTAGGAATCAGGTTCACATAGGACTCACCTCGTCCGCCACCAGCACCGAAAGATAATGCCCATATCGCACCCTCACCTTTCGAGATTCCATCCGTGTTGTCCTGATGATAAAACTCACCGGAGATTATTGGGATAGGCACTTCATCATCCTCAACTTCACGTTCACCGATCAGCTCATCCAAATATTGTGGCAAGCCATCCGCATAAGTCCATGAGCGCTCTTCGAAACCATCAGCACTTTCAATAGAAAGTGTCACGCTAACACCGCGTAGCAATACGGCTTTTGATTTAATCAGGTGTTCTAACTGCTGAATGGAAACTTTTGGCGAGTCAAAGTATTTAGGGTCTGGCCAACACTTTACTGTGGTGCCAGTGTCGCGCTTCAGACACTTTCCAACCTCTTTTAAGGGCTCGATGCAGTTGCCATTTTCAAAGATAAGGCCATGAACCTTGCCATCACGCTTAACTTTTACCTCTAATCGTGTAGATAATGCATTGGTGACAGAAACACCTACACCATGTAATCCACCAGAAAAACGATACGAACTGTTTTCATCCTCTTTATCAAACTTACCGCCCGCATGCAGCTGCACAAATACAAGCTCAACCGCTGGCTGCGTTTCACCCTTAGGAATCTCTACAGGAATACCACGACCATTATCAGATACCTCAACCGCACCATCCTTGAAAATGGTGACATAAATACTGGTAGCATGGCCACCCAACGCCTCATCTGCCGCGTTGTCTATCACTTCTTGAACAATGTGAGTAGGTGAGTCAGTTCGGGTGTACATACCAGGTCTGGCACGCACGGGCTCTAATCCTCTTAGTACCTTTACCGAATCTGCGTCGTATTCTTTTTCTGCCATCGATCTAACCTTTTGTATTGATATTTCAAGTGTAATTTATCTGACGTTATTTTATAAAACTAATTAACTTTTTTACGATAGATTCTATTAAAAATTAACGATGCCAGTGAATATTCATTCACGCCCAATTCAATCATCATTATTTTTATACACGTTTATGCCTAAATGGCCTGCTACAATTTAGTTTCGCTCCACAATTTCTGTGGATAACATTGTGGGGTGCATGGGGATATGCATGCTAAGTAACTGGTGTGAATAGAAAACGCTAAAAAGAAGTATTTTTAAACAAAGTAGCAGTATTCAACCTTACTTTAAATTTGATTTCTGAATAAGATTACACATCCACAGCAATCAATAATCAATTAAAGCGGTCGTTCATTTTTCAACAAAGCGCGCCCGGCATAATCACGTGCAAACTGCAAAGCAATGCGGCCAGACCTAGATCCGTGCTCAATTGCCCAACGTAGCGCCTCCTCCCGCACACCGTCACTCATTGCAAAACCAAAGCTTTTTACCCATTGCGTAACAGCCGTTAAATATTCATCTTGACTAAAACTGTAAAAATGTAAACGCAAGCCAAAACGGTCAGACAGCGATATCTTTTCCTCTAAGCTATCACTTGGGTGTATTTCACCTTGGTTATCTTTACGATGCTCCAGATTATCTGCCATTTTTTCAGTCACCAGATGCCTGCGGTTCGAGGTAGCATAAATCAGCACATTGGCAGCCGCACCCGCAACAGAACCATCTAGCACAGTCTTTAAGGCTTTATAGTGATGCTCTCCATCTTCAAAAGACAAATCATCGCAAAACACAATAAAACGCTCTGGGCGTTGGCAAACCACATCGATGATGAGCGGCAAGTCATCCAGATGCTGCTTTTCAACCTCAATTAAACGTAGCCCTTGCTGATGAAACGCATGCAAACAGGCACGCACTAAAGATGACTTACCCGTCCCCCTAGCGCCTGTCATCAAGGCATTGTTCGCTGGATAGCCTCGCACAAATTGCAAAGTGTTCTGATGTAGCCGTTCTATTTGCTGCTCAATATTGCATAACTGATCAAAGGCGATGAGTTGCGGCGCAGTGACTGGGATTAAATGCGGCACATGGTTAATGCCATTGCTGCGCTGCCAGCGGTAAGCAAATGCCTGTGAAAAATCGGTTGCTGGCTGATGCTGAGCAGATGGGGAGGCCTCCAGCGCCGAGGCAATTCGGTCTAATGAATCAAGCAAGTGCTTAATCTGCTCTGGAGCTAAAAGTGGGTTCATGATGATATTCGTGCACATTAATAAATAACGTATTTATTATATGTTTATATCAGGCCGCACAATGCGTTGATTTAAGCAACGCTGTGACAAATCGCTAGTATGTTTGCATCTATCCTACCTATATCTATCAGCAAACAACTCTCCACATTTTCTGTGGATAACATTGTGAGGTGCATGGGGATACAACCGCTAAGTCGCTGTAACAGCTAGATATCTAGGAATAGAAGCTATTTTAAGCAGACCATGTCATCGCTTCAATACTCAATAAATCATTAGCTTTCAAATAAAACATACCTTGCTACCCAACTCGAACTTATATGTGATTACACGCACACACGTATTCCATTAGATTATAAAAATATAAATACATATTATTTTTCATTGTTAAAAGTAAGCGCTACAGTATTTCCATCGTGATTATTTTTATCAAAAGTTAATCATCGATACCATGCCAAACGGTAAAAACTAACAATCCATTCTAACCATCAAAATCACCTTACTAAACAAAATTTGGTACATGTGATTAAACAGGAGGCTCTTATCATGAGTTCAGTATTAATTGTAGGCGGCGACCAAGTCGATGGTATTAAAGAGGTACTTGGCAATTATGAAGTTAACAATATTCACCATTGGTCAGGTAGAAATGGTGGTGACGGTAATAAAGTGATTCCACAAAGTACCAAAGTGATTGTATTGGTGACAAAGTGGGTGAATCATTCCATCACTTACAAAGTGAAAACATGCCACGAAGCATGGCATTAAAGTGCTGTATACACCGAACGGTGTCTAGGGAAAGATGTTTGATATCATCAAGAAAGATGAACTAAAACCAACCATTGAGTCTGCATTTAAAGAAAAGAGATGGTAGCAATTCAATTAGATATCGATTGTTGTTAAGCACTAATCCTCTTACCTACTAATCAGCTTAGCTAATGGGAAAAATCGATTAGTGCTCAACATACAAATACTGCAGGCCTGATAAACGCTTCAGACCGCCTTCTCTCTTTACAGCGCAATACCCTTATCATCAAATAAGCCATCAAACAGTATAGAGCTTAAATAACGCTCACCTGAGTCAGGTAATATCACAACAATGGTCTTAGCTGAGTTTTCTGGATTTTTTGCATAGCGAACAGCTGCCGCAACTGCTGCGCCACAAGAGATACCCGCAAGAATTCCCTCTTCTTTCGCCAAACGCTGGGCGTAAAGTACAGCCTCTTCATTGGTCACTTGAGCGATTTCATCCACCAGTGTCATATCCAATATTTCGGGAACAAAGCCAGCGCCTATCCCTTGTATTTTGTGCGGGGCCGGTTTAAGTTCCTCACCTGCCCGTTTTTGGCTTAGTACAGGGCTAGCTGCTGGTTCCACCGCTACCGAGGTAATCGCTTTACCTTGTGTGTTCTTAATATAACGAGAGATACCAGTAATAGTACCGCCGGTTCCTACACCAGAGATTAAAATATCGATTTTTCCATCAGTGGCATCCCATATTTCGGGCCCTGTGGTTTTTTCATGAATAGCAGGATTTGCCGGGTTCTTAAATTGCTGCAACAACACATAACGATTAGGGTCAGATGCAGCAATTTCTTCCGCTTTGGCAATTGCACCGCTCATGCCTTTTGCACCCTCAGTCAGTACAAGCTTTGCACCATAAGCCACTAGCAATTTACGTCGTTCAATACTCATGGTTTCCGGCATCGTCAGTGTTAATGGAATACCTCTAGCAGCAGCCACAAAGGCTAAAGCAATGCCAGTGTTACCACTTGTGGGTTCAACAATCTCTTTACCCGGGCCGAGCAAACCACGTTGCTCTGCATCCCATATCATAGCGGCACCAATACGACACTTTACAGAGTAAGCTGGGTTACGCCCTTCTATCTTGGCGAGCACTGTTGCAGTAGCACCATCTGTCACTCTATTTAGTTTAACCAGTGGAGTGTTGCCAATAGATTGAGCATTGTCTTCAAACCAATTTGCCATAAGAATCCTTATTATGTTTAGCTAGCATCTAAATCAATACCTAGTGCTAGGTATAAAACAGATAGTCTACCAAATTACTATTACAACTAAAAATAATTGATGAGTATTTGATTACAACGAAAAAGAATAAAAGAATTGATAAAAAACCACAATGTCGGCTTGAGTATTCTTAGCACGATACATTTCACCGCTTAGCGATTATGCAGTAGGTATTGATCCACACTGAACTGGATAAATCAAAATCAATCATATCCATATGCTAAAACAACTCAGCTTGCGCTGCAGGTGGTGCATTTAATAGCGCATCAATATCTATCTCAAAAATCCCAAGTTTTCCGGAACATGGCATCAATGGTAGCGGCCTAGGCTGTTCAAATAAAAGTCCATAGTGCTTGCTACTAACGCCTTGAAATTGAGCACGATGTTGACGGCTAGTCGCTTCAGGCAACTCCCCTGGTCGACTGCAAAGTATCAAGTCTGCGATACCAACAACACCACCAAACGCCAGCTTTTCTTTAGCTGGCAATGGAATATCGGTATTCGCTTTCAGATAATCATAGTAAATATCATACAACCCTTTGCTTGCATGAATCAATATAGGGCCACGATACGGCGTCCCCCATGTGCGGTCATCTACCATCAAATAGCCATTTGCAATCAGCCATGCGAACGGCTGCTTAAATGAAAGGGCTTTATAACGCCCATTAACCGCACCAGTTTTTAATCTTTCAATCTCAGTCATTGTTCTGCTTTTATTCACTACGTTTCACACTAGGCTGAGCCAACACAATCACGTATCAACCCTACTCCTATACATACACCACACTCCCAACACTTATGTACACATAAAGATGTACACCGTAAAAGTGCTATTAGAGTAAACGTTAAAGTATATCGTTGGGATGGTTAATATCTAAGAGAAATATAGATAAACTATTGGTAACAGCCTATTACTAGCGGACGTAAAAAAGCCCAGATTAATCTGGGCTTTTTTAGTACTTTAAATGACGGGTACTTACTATTTACAAATGCCTGTCATCAATAAGAACTACTTGTTCATTACGTACATTGTTACTTCAAAGCCAAAACGCATTTCTGTCGCTGCTGGTGTTGTCCACATAATATTTCTCCTAAGTATTCGTTTTGAACTGACATCTTGTCTTGTTCGAATGATTACATTATCAACCTGAATTAAGAAATAACACTGTCACTGTTCATGAATAACGGCTACGTAAAATCATTAACAGAAGGCTTTTGTGGTGAGGATAATTTTGTTTAGTTGCGCGTGCAGGATTGCAGCAAATGACTGGCGGAAGAGGCGAGATTCGAACTCGCGATAAGGTTACCCCTATGCCACCTTTCCAGGGTGGTGACTTAAACCGCTCATCCACTCTTCCGTTAGGAGGCGAATTATAGTGCAATTCAACACAAAAGCCTACGTGGCAATGCTTCTTTATTCACAGATTACTAGGTTTTATCTACCGGCTTTATCTTTCAATTTTATCTAGCAGAATAAAAGTCTCAAGAACGCCTTTACCTTTAACTTCTACACCTGTGCGTAGAGAGAATGAATAATCATGCGTTAACAGAACTTTTGTCTCTTTAGAAACTTGGATTGTATTAGGCAAGCTAGTCTCTTCCATACGGCTCGCCATGTTGACGGTGTCACCCCATAAGTCATAGCTGAATTTACTACTTCCAATCACGCCAGCAACCACGGGGCCACTATTAATGCCAATCCGCATCCCTAAATCTATCCCTGTTTTTTCTGACAACTCTTTAAGTACCACTTGCATGTCCAACGCCATACCCATAATGCGGTGAGCATGGTCTTGACATACCACAGGCGCACCTGAGACCACCATATAAGCATCACCGATTGTTTTGATTTTTTCGACTTGATATTTATCTGCTAATTGGTCGAATCGTAAAAATATCTCTGAAAGCAAATCAATCAACTGTGTTGGTGACATTTTGTCGGACATTTGCGTAAAGTTAATCAAATCGGCAAACATCACCGTTACGCTTTCATAATGGTCAGCAATACGCATATCATGCGCTTTTAGTCTTTGTGCGATAGGTGCTGGCAGAATATTCAGTAAGAGCTTCTCTGACCTTGCCTGCTCAATTTCCAGAGAATGCATAATACGTTCTTTTTGTGCCTGAAAGAAGCGTAACACACCATACAAAATGGCAGCCGTTCCCGTGATATTCATCAAAAAGAACGTATCTTTAACACCGCTTGGAATAGGCATGGCATTGATAGCAAAGTAATTGTTCATTTTCCAGGAAAGAAATGCCAAACCAATAAAAAGCAAAAACCATGGGGTTGACTGACGCGTGCCTAAAATCATTAACGCACCTACTGGTGACAAAATAGCCCAGATAGCAACGCCGCTAGAGGCCTCAAACCCACCAATCACCCATTGCATAAAGAAAGGCATCACCAACAACATGACTAGTTGCGTAAAGGTGAAGTACTCAAAACGTTTGGAATGATAAAAAATGAATAAACTAAGGTAAGAAATGATCAGGTAAAAATACGGAACGGCCACAATGACGGCATAGCCTTCACCAAGGCCAGATAAAGTGTAGATCCAGAAAAAACTGACTAGCGTCTCAGCAACCACTAATATTGATAAGATAGCTTTACCCAAGCCTAAAGAGGTTGGATTAAATAAACCATCCCAAAAGCTACGTGCAAATATTGATGAGTTTGCTAAATCAGCTGACATATTTGAACATTAAAATGCAGTTTTTGTAAAATCCATAGTTACACTATAACTTAAGCAACTCTGTTTTTCTATGTTTTAAATCAATCAATGCATTAAATTACTTTGAAACCAAAAATCAAATAGTGCGTCATACAACAGTTAAGCAAAGTAGCAATTTTTTCAATATTAACATCATGGATTGTTGCCTCAATAAATTCATTAATTTTATAAATGCCATCGACTAATGCTTGATTTGCGAACGCCTTAGGGTTATTGTTTTGAGGTGGCAGTGTTTACCAAACCCTTTTATTTACAAGCACTTTAAGCATTTATAACAACAACAAAGTTTATTGATAAGTAATAGCGGCTTAACAACAGGAATCACTATATTAACGATACAAAAACTATAGGAGTTGGCATGAGTTTAGATTTATTAAAAGGTCTTGGCGTAAAGATACCTTACAAAGCTAAATATGATAATTTTATTGGTGGTAAGTGGGTAGCTCCAGTTAAAGGTGAGTATTTTGACGTCATTACTCCAATTACAGGCAAACCTTACACACAAGCGGCTCGCTCTGGTGCTGAAGATGTCGAGCTAGCACTAGATGCTGCACATGCAGCGGCAGATAGCTGGGGACGTACAGCACCTGCTCAACGTGCCAATTTACTATTAAAAATTGCTGATCGTTTAGAAGCTAACCTAGAGCTATTAGCGACTGCTGAAACAATTGACAACGGTAAACCAATTCGTGAAACGCTGAATGCCGACATCCCATTAGCGATTGACCATTTCCGCTACTTTGCCGGCTGTCTGCGTGCACAAGAAGGTAGCTTAAGTGAAATTGATGAAAACACAGTGGCCTATCATTTCCATGAACCATTAGGTGTTGTTGGCCAAATCATCCCTTGGAACTTCCCTATTCTGATGGCCGCATGGAAACTAGCGCCAGCAGTGGCTGCGGGTAACTGCGTAGTGATGAAGCCTGCTGAATTCACACCAATCAGCATTTTGATTTTAATGGAATTAATCGCAGATATTTTACCGCCTGGCGTAATTAATATCGTCAATGGTTATGGTCGTGATGTAGGTGCTCCACTCGCTAACAGCCGCCGTATCGCTAAAATTGCATTTACAGGCTCTACCGCAACAGGCCGTGTGATTGCACAGGCAGCTGCAAGCAACTTGATTCCAGCAACACTAGAGTTAGGTGGTAAATCACCTAACATCTTCTTTGAAGACATTGCACTTGCTGATGATGACTTCTTTGATAAAGCTGTTGAAGGTTTAGTGCTATTTGCGTTTAACCAAGGTGAAGTCTGCACCAGCCCATCTCGTGCATTGATTCAAGAATCAGTATATGAGAAGTTCATGGAGCGAGTGCTCCCACGTGTTGCAGCAATTAAGCAAGGCAACCCATTAGACCCGAACACAATGATTGGTGCGCAGGCGTCTCAAGACCAAGTGAATAAGATCATGTCTTACATGGACATTGGTAAACAAGAAGGCGCGCAAGTATTGATTGGTGGTGAACGTAATGTATTGAGCGGCGCATTTGCTGACGGTTATTACATTCAACCAACCTTGCTTAAAGGCCATAACAAAATGCGCGTGTTCCAAGAAGAGATTTTTGGCCCAGTGCTAGCTGTTACTACCTTTAAAGATGAAGCTGAAGCATTAGCGATTGCTAATGACACCGTGTTTGGCTTAGGTTCTGGTGTATGGTCACGTGATGGTAGCCGCGCTTACCGTATGGGCCGTGGTATCAAAGCTGGCCGCGTTTGGACTAACTGTTACCATGCCTATCCTGCGCACGCTGCATTTGGTGGTTATAAAGAATCTGGTATTGGCCGTGAAACACACAAAATGATGTTAGATCACTACCAACAAACTAAGAATCTTTTAGTAAGCTATAACGCTAAAAAATTAGGTTTCTTCTAATATTTAGGTTTATCGCTAATCTTTTTAGAATCTCTGCTATTTAAAATACAGAGATTCTAAATAGTTAAAACAGAGAGGCGGCTAACCCCGCCTCTTTTTTTGAGGGCTTTATCATGATCGAACGCGTCTCTGCCACACCTTCGGCAATTGCACTAATCCAACAACTCACACTTGCGCATGGCCCAATTGTTTTTTTGCAATCGGGTGGCTGCTGTGAAGGAAGCGGGCCGTTGTGTATGCCCGCCAATGAATTTAAACCTAGTCCATCAGATGTGGTACTTGGTAAAATCTCAGGCGCTGTTTTTTATATGGGTGATAGCCATTTCTCGTTTGCAGAAAATACTCATACGATATTAGATGCAGTCCCTGGCTCTAGTGGCTCATTTTCTTTAGATTGCGGCTCAGGGTTGTCATTTATTACACGCGGCCGTCTGTACAACGATGAAGAACTTAAAAACCTGCCTGCGGCGGTGCGATTTGGCTATTAAGTCGTTATCAATCTGTTAAAAACTAAATCAACGCTTCTGGTAGCATTTCGGCACCTACCACCTGATTTCTTCCACTATGCTTAGCTTTATAGAGTGCTGCATCTGCGCGCAGAATTAAAGCCTCTGGCGCTTCGTTCAACGCACGCTCTGCGACACCAGCACTAAATGTAATCAATATCCGCTCACTATTATGCATAAAGAAGTTTTTAGTGAGCTCACGCTGCACACGCGTGATGACCTTTACCGCTTCATCTTTTGGTGTATCTGGTAAGATAATAATGAATTCCTCACCACCGTAACGTGCCAACACATCCGTTGTACGCAATACATCTTTTAGCACTTTAACCAAATGTGTTAACGCTTCATCACCAGTTGCATGTCCTAGCGTGTCATTAAGCTTTTTAAAGTGATCAATATCAAGCATCGCAATACATAGTGTTGTGTTATGACGGTCAGCGCGATTAAACTCTCGCTCTATTGCCTCATCCATCCCCCGTCTATTTAATGCGCCAGTTAAATAATCCTGATGTGCCACCTGACCAATATAATCAAGCTCCGCAGTAAGCTCCTGAATACGTTTTTCTGCTGCTATCGCTTGCTTCTGACTATTCATGAACTCATCTCGAGTTCGTTGCACGGTTAATCCAATGGAGCGTGTATCATCAAGAATACTATTGAGTAAGACATTCAACTCACCTATGTTATCGGTCGTTGCGATTTTCTGTTGATAAGCTTCAATCTTATCGTGATAGTCGCTTGTACTTTCCGTCATTTCCACTAGCCTATCTACAAAAGTGGTCACCATCTTTTTTAAAGTGTCTTTTGCTTCAGTAAGTGCCGGTTTAATCTGAGCTTGTTTATAAACCAGTTCTTTTAAACTACTTTCGGCATCATATAGCGTATTAAGACTGACGGGCCTAGAAACAATGTCAGTAATCACAGTGGTTTGTGCATATAACCACTGATCTTCTGTTTGCACCATCTCACCCATGCTAGAAAGCACTAAGCGGAGCAGTTGCAACAATGATTCATGAATGCGACTCTGCTGATCGCGCTGCATCTCTAGCGACAATAAAATTGACTTTAAATCAGCTGCACATATGATTAAACTTTGTTCATTACTTGCTTTTCGCATACGCGCCAGCAAATTTACTGCTTTTTGATGTATTTCCGGTACGGCCTCTAGGTTTGGGATAATCACCAACTCAAATGCTCTTAACAACATGTCACGCCATTGCGTAGAGCCGACGACTGAATTAGCAGAAGCTTTTAGCTGCTGTGAAGTATCGCCAACGGTTTGTTGTGCATCATTACTCGTTGCCAGTGTATCGGCATCTGAGGACATCACGGCATCAGCTGTGCCACTTAAGCCCCAAGAATTAATTAATGCCTGAATTTTTTGCGCTAAAACATCAGAGTCACTGGCAAAGTTAACTAAAACTTTACTTAATCCTTCTTTTTTACGACTTAAGGTTACCCCTTTGTGGCTAACTTCTAATTGTTTAAGTAAATTACGAATAACGACAGACCAGTTTGCTTCTTCAACATCAGCGCCTGCAGCAGCCGATGGAAATAACTTAGTTAACTGTTCCTCTACTTTCGACCAGTCGCCTTTTTCTATTAGAGGGCTAATCGCCTGCGCAATAGCAATATATTTTGGCTTTTGTTTACCCGCTTGATTCAGTACTTTTCCAAGTGTTTTACCAAGTTCTGCAGATTGGTCAATTGATTTGACTCCCATAATTTCATCGTAAACACTACGAAAATGATCAGGAGTGGGCGGCAACTTACGTTGCATCAACTGTATTAAGGTCTGGCGGGCAGCTTCAATCGGAGAGTTTTTTTGTTCCATCGTTTCTTAATCTATTCAATATTTTGCAAAACCATCACCAATATCAATCATTTAGCATTGATATTCAGCACATTATTATAAGCTGATAGCGGCTATTTATACTTGAGATATTTGACCTTAATTATTCAGACCTCAAGGCACTAATTGGATCGAGCATCGACGTCTTTCTGGCGGACATAACGCTGGATAACAAATGGACTTCACCCGTCTCAATAGACATATCATAATGCCGAATGAACCTCCCACACTTTGTTATCCAAAGTTATAGTTTAATTATCTAAGTGAAGTACACCAAGCCTAAGTTCGAAAGGGAAAGTCAACACCCCTTCCCCTCAATAAAATACGACTTAGTCCGCAGTCTCGGCTTTAATATTTGGCTAAATGTACATAGGGTGGAGGTAGCGTCTAGGTCGCGCTTTCTGTGCCCAATGGATATTGACACTTGCTTTACGTCCAGCATGTGCAATCTGAATATCTGGAACAGCACCTGATGCTAGGATTGCTGCGGCTATTTCACGCAACTGAACGCTTGATCATCATTCCCGAATCCTAAGCAATTTCGCGTGATACGCCCCTCCGGCGATACTGCTGTCGCCTCTACAACCACCAGTCTGCCAAAGCTGGCAGAAAGTAGCCTGTGGGGAAATTTATTTGAGTCGCCCAAAATCAAGCATGTCGCACCATTTCAAAATTCTTCGAGGTGCAGTCCTAGTTCAAGCATGAATAGCAAGTAAAGAACACATACTCTCGTTTGAGACTTGAAGAAATTGAATAAAAGTTCTATGGGTCTTGAAGGCTGTATTGAAAGCTGTGGAAAAAATTAACGAAAACGTTACTACTGCGGACTTAGCGTAACCACCAAGCCACGGTCGGTCACTTTCATCTCTTTTGGGTAATATTGTGTTGAGCCAACCTTAAGTGAATCAGCTTTTACTGTATAAAGATTAAGACCGTTTAGTAACTGACTGCCAAGCATCTTGGCCAGGCCGGTCATTGCATCTGCATACTTTGGCTCTACGCCATCAATCACAAAGTCATCAACTTCTGCATCATTCAGAATCACTGAATTGGTGACAGTGTCTAACTGCAAGTTACCCGATACCGCTAGCTTCCCTGCCATTTTCTTACCAGTGAGTTGATTCATTAACTGTGTATCGAATTTTGTATGCATCCTACCTGTAGCATGGTCAAACTTAACATTGGCATTGCTCAAACTAAGGTCGAACACTTTGAGCAAAGATAACGGAATCACCAGCTTTTCATTCAGCTTGGTTTGAATTTGTTGCTCGGAGATATAGACTGTGTGGTTAGAAAAACCAGCACAACCTATCATAAAGAATAACGGAAATATGAGACTTAAAAATTTAGCTTTAGTACTCATATTTCCGCAACTGTAATCACTAAAAGTTAACTACAAACATTAATTACAGATTTTTTGTTGATAGCGTCAATGTGGCATTAGTGCCGCCAAAACCAAAGCTATTGGATAGTGCTGTTTCAATTTTAACGTTTTCTATCGCAGTACGAACGATATTTAAACCCTCTGCTGCTGGATCTAAAGTCTCGATATTGGCTGAAGCTGCAATAAAGTTATTTTCCATCATCAGCAAGGTGTAAATCGCCTCATTGACTCCGGCAGCACCCAAGGCATGACCAGATAAAGACTTAGTTGAAGCAATGGCAGGGTTTTGGTTTAAACCATTTGCACCAAACACTTCACGAATCGCTTCAAGTTCTTTCACATCGCCCACAGGGGTACTTGTACCATGCGTATTGATGTAATCAATTTTTGTATCAACACCTTCTAAGGCTAGGCGCATACAACGTATAGCGCCCTCTCCACTAGGAGCAACCATATCGTAGCCGTCTGAAGTTGCACCATAACCTACGACTTCTGCATAGATCTTTGCACCACGTGCCTTAGCATGTTCATACTCTTCCAACACGACAATACCGCCACCGCCAGAAATCACAAAGCCATCACGGTCAGCATCATAAGTACGTGATGCTTTATCAGGCGTGTCATTATATTTGCTGCTTAATGCGCCCATGGCATCAAACATAAACGACAATGTCCAATGCTCTTCTTCTGCACCGCCTGCAAAAATAACATCTTGCTTACCTAGCTGAATTTGCTCGACACCCGCACCGATACAATGTGCACTGGTAGAACAAGCAGAGCTAATGCCGTAATTAATACCCTTGATTTTTGCACCCGTAGCAAGACAGGCAGATACTCCGCTCGCCATTGCTTTTGTCACCATATATGGTCCTACGCGGCGCACGCCTTTTTCACGCAGCGTATCGACACCTTCTAAAATGCTTTCATGCGATGCACCACCTGCGCCTACGATTAGACCAGTGCGTACATTAGATACCATTTCTTCAGGTAACTTCGAATCCGCAATAGCCTCTTGCATAGCAAGCCACGCGTAAGCATGGCCTTTAGCCATAAAGCGCATCAATTTACGATCTATTAACTCTTCTACTTTCAGATTCTTGATAGACCCAGCTACGTGTGAGCGCAAGCCCATAGCAGCGTATTCTGGTTGATAAGTAATCCCTGATTGGCCAGACTTTAGGCTCGCCAACACTTCTGTTTTATTGTTGCCTAAGCTGGAAACAATTCCAAACCCCGTAATAACGACACGACGCATTTCGTGCTCCTTAAAAACTTTTTTATTCTACTAAAAAACTAAAAAACATCTGAAAACTAGAAATTATCCGTGCGCGTAAATAAACCAACGCGCAAATCTGTTGCTGCATAAATCTCGCGGCCATCAATTTGCATAGTTGCATCAGCAATACCCATCACTAGCTTACGCATAATGACGCGCTTTAAGTCGATGGTGTAAGTTGCTTTTTTAGCAGTTGGTAACACTTGACCGGTAAATTTCACTTCACCCGCACCTAATGCACGGCCTCGTCCCGGGCCACCCATCCAACCTAGATAAAACCCAACCAACTGCCACATAGCATCTAAACCTAGGCAGCCCGGCATCACAGGGTCACCTGTAAAGTGACATTCAAAGAACCATAAATCAGGGGTGATATCTAACTCTGCAACGATCTGGCCATTGCCGTATTTACCACCATCTTCAGTGATTGAAACAATACGATCAAACATCAACATTGGCGGCAAAGGCAATTGCGCATTACCCTCACCAAACATTTCACCGCGACCACATTTGAGTAATTCTTCTTTTGTGAAACTATTTTGTCTTTGCATAATTTTGACTTTGTAAATGAGTTTTAAACGTCTATTTGAACCCAATCAAGCGATGTTTAATACAAGCACTTGATTTAACTTTCGCTATTTTCGCTGGAAAACCATTTTTACGAAAGCGATATTCTCTTTTTATTACTACTTTTATTCACTTTTTAACGATTTAATTCAATATTTAGGATATATTTAGCAAAGGGGTATACAGATCTGTTTACCCCTAATAAAAAAACGTTTACTATGTATTTAAGTTCTATTACAACCATTTCAAAAAATACAGGAATTTTCAATGAGTGATGTTCAACTAGCTGATTGGCGCAATCATGCGCTTACCTTAGAGTCTGAAGTCAATAAAGTTGTAGTTGGCCAACAAACGCCAATTAGACTAATTACCACTTCAATTTTTGCGCGCGGTCACGTATTGCTTGAAGGTGATGTGGGTGTAGGTAAAACCACGCTGTTACGCGCTTTTACACGCGGCATTGGTGGTGGCTATCAGCGTATCGAAGGCACTATCGATTTAATGCCTAATGATTTGGTTTATCACACTTATCTTGGTGAAGATGGCAAGCCTCATGTGAGCCCAGGCCCATTACTGATGTCTGGTGAAAATCTATCTGTATTCTTCTTCAATGAGATTAACCGCGCCCGACCACAGGTGCACTCTTTATTACTACGCGTCATGGCTGAACGTAGCTTGTCCGCATTTAATACCGAACACTACTTCCCACATATGATTGTGTTTGCCGACCGCAACCAAGTGGAAAAAGAAGAAACGTTTGAAATCCCATCTGCAGCACGTGACCGCTTTATGATGGAGATTCCAATTGTGGTGCCAAATGACGACGACATCATGGAAGCATTGGTGTTTGACACTAAATTCCACAACGTAGATGCATTAGTGGATACGGTAAAACCTGATGTACTTCAATTTGATGACTTAAATGCATTCTCAAGCGTGATTCAGAAAAGCATTGAAGCCAGCGACACACTCAAAAAATACGCACTGAATTTGTGGAAAGCCACAAAAACACCGCTTGATTATGGTGTAAAAGTGTCTGGTGTTGATATGAATCGCCTTGTACTGTCTGGTGCCAGCCCTCGCGGCATGAGCATGATGTTGCGTGCAGCACGTGTCAATGCATGGCTAAACAACCGTAATGCAGTGCTACCTGACGATATCCATGCAGTATTTCACTCAACAATTGCGCATCGCTTGGTGTTTAGCCCAGTGTATGAAATGCGCCGCACTGAAATTGCACGTGAAATGTTATCGGGCATTATGAATGCAGTTTCGGCACCTTAAATTTAAGGTGTTATTTAGAATTTAGGTTGTTATTTAAAGTTTAAGTCGTTATCTAGCAGGTAGTCATGCCCTTGCAAAACCCCTGCTAGATTTTTGACACTTAGCAATCTAATCACTAAAGAAATGGTGTTGAAAATCACCCATCCATTGAATTGCAATGTTTGATTTTTATGTTGGATTTTTATGATTGAAAATATTAAATCTTTTGACTACCACGTTAGCTGGAGATCGCGCGTACGCCATCCAGGCAGACACGCCAGTACGCAACGTGGTATGGGCATGGAGTTTCGTGGGCACACGACGTTGCTTTCTTACCCAGACCCACGTCGCATCGATATACGTCAAACCATACGTGATCCACTTGAGCAAGTATATGTACGCCTGTTTAACCAAAAAAGTGCTACGCCTGTTTATGTCATCTGCGACTTATCAGGCAGTATGAATTTTGGTGCTAAAAAAAGAAAAATCAAGCTAGCGGCTGAAATATCAGAGTCGATTGCACAGTCGGCCAGTGAACATCATGATCCGTTTGGTTTTATCGGCTTTGATGAAAAAGTACGTGAAGACTGGATTAGCATGACCTCATTCAAGTCCCACCATGCAATCTCGCTGGCTGAGTCACTGAAAGACTTTCACCCTGCACAAGTAAACTGCAATGGCATTACTGAAGTTTATCGTTATTTACCGCGTGAACGCTCCTTAGTCTTTCTGATTTCAGATTTTCACATGCCAAATACCTTACTGGAAGAAGCATTATCCAACCTGTTACGTCACCATATCGTACCGATTGTGTTATGGGACTCGGCTGAATATAAAAACTTGCCAGAATTTGGTTTAGTAAATGTTGATGACGCTGAAACTGGGGAAAAGCGTACCTTGTTTTTACGGAAAGAATTACGTGAAAAAATCGTGCAATCTTTTGAAAATAGACGCAATGAAATCTATGAGCTGTTCATGCGCTTTGACATGCCGCCTTTTTATGTAGAAGGTGAGTTCGACGCAGACTCCCTGACAGAATACTTTCACCAATTTGTAGCCGCCTAAGCCAATTAAAAACTAATCATGACAAAATATTTTAGAGACCTACTACTTACAGCCATTCTGAGCATCACCTCACAACAGGCGCTAGCGATTGACAGTCAATCACTCCCTGATGTCGATGAAGGTGTGGTGAGCATCAGTACAATCGATCCATCTAAACGTGTTGGATATACCATCGGTGACGTCATTGAAAGAGAAGTAACACTCACGATTAATGCGCCGTACAAACTGATTGAAACTTCTTTACCGATTGTCGGCTACGAAAAGCGTTACAGAGGAAAAGTCATCGGTATTGAATTAAAAAATATTGAACATAGTAAAGCTGAGCACAAAGACTTTACCACGCACAAAATTAAACTTGCTTATCAGGTATTTACTAATAGTGTTGTGGCTAAAAATGTTGCGTTAGGCCCTGAGTATTTGAATTTAATTAATACAAAGAACAATAAGCAATTGGTCAAATATCGCATTCCTAGTTTGGATATTGCAGTTTCACCACTCTCAATTTTCGGACAGGTTAAAGTAGAAAACAATATGAGCCCGTTTCTTGAGCCTTTGTTAATCAAAGATGAGCAAGAAAGAAAATGGCTTAAAGTAGCAGTTAGCGTACTTGCATTAAGCTTACTTGCCCTGCTTTATATATTGGGCAAACACGCATGGCTACCACGCATGGGCGGTAACTTTGCGAAGGCTTACCGAACCATTAAAAAGCTGCCTAACAACGAGTCAGGGCTTAAACAAGCAATCTCAGCAGTTCATTTATCGCTTAACCAAACGGCAAAGATGAGTGTTTTCAATGACAATTTAGATGAGTTCCTCAAGAACAATCCTAATTTCTTACATATCAAGTCCGAAATATCTCAGTTTTTTGGTCTTTCACGTCAAGTTTACTTTGAACCTAATGCGCAACATAGCGTAGGTAATAATCCATCACAATGGTTACTGAAGTTTACAAAACAATGCCGCGATTGCGAACGTGGATTGATTCCAACCACCAATAAAGCTGGAGCATAAACCATGGTTTTTTCTCACCCATGGGTATTATGGCTACTACCACTAGCACTTTTACCCCTGCTATTACAGCGCGCTCACGCCAAGCACTACTCTTGGGTGGACATGCTCCCTATCGACCCATTATCTAATTTAATTAGTCTAATTCTAAAAATATTGGCTGTATTAACCCTGATTTTTATCATATTAGGCTTAGCTGCGCCGCATACCACGGAGCAAAAAGTAGAACGTATTGGCATTGGTGCACAAATCGCGTTGGTACTAGATCGAAGTGCAAGTATGGACGACCCGTTCTCTGGCTCTACAGACAGTACAGGCAATGTGACTGTAGGTGAAACAAAATCAGTCGCGGCAGCTAGGCTTATCACCGCTTTTGTAAAATCACGTCAGCAAGACATGTTTGGCATGATCACATTTAGCAACTCTGCCATGTATGTATTACCGCTAAGCGAGAACAAAAAAGCGATTATTGCTGCGGTACAAGCAACTGCAGGTAACGCACTGTTTCAAACCAACATCGGCAGTGGATTAACCAGTAGCGCTGGATTATTCGATAAGATTCCAGACTCTGGCTCACGTGCAGTCATTTTGCTTTCGGATGGTGCTGGCCGGGTAGATGCCAACACACAACAAAAAATTAAAGACTGGTTTGAGCGTTTAAATATCAGCTTATATTGGATTGTGTTACGTCAGCCTGGCGGGCTTAGTATTTTTGATACGAGCTATGTGCCTGTTGAAGACCAGCCATTGCCTGCACAAATTGAGCTACATGAATTCTTTCAAAAATTCAAAACGCCATTTAGAGCTTACGAGGCAGAAGATCCTAAATCGCTTCAACTCGCAATGAACGATATTAATAATCGTGAAAAGAAACCCATTAAATATTTTGAAAAAATACCGGGACGAGATTACTCAAACATCTGCTTCATGATTGCAGCCATCATGATTGCACTCTTACTGGGCGTTAAAAGAATTGAGGTGACAACATGGCATTAACCATTAAAAATACAACAGTGAATCTTATTTCAATAAAAAAATTAACCCACTTTTTTAATGTGAAAGTCCTGTCATGGCTATTCATTAGCTCAGCACTAATAGCCGCTGTTACTAGCATTTACTACTTTAATCGCATTCAGCAGATTGAAGCGTTCAACACAGCCGTCAGCACAGGTAAACAACCAAAAACTGACTTACAAAGTTTTGAGGCTAAATTCTCGACGGCTTACTGGTTAGCAAAAAATGAGCGCTATAAAGAAGCTACGCTGTTATTTAACAAAGCGCTGAATGGTGCAACGGTTGAGCAAAAAGCGGCGATTCAATATAACTTAGGTAATATCTTTTTCAGGCGCGGCCTTGCCATTGCTGGTACCAATATGACCGTGCGTGATGAAGCTGAATATTTGCTGATGCAAGCTAAAACAGCGTATCAACTCTCTTTAAGACAAGACAGCAGTAACTGGAGAGCGCGACATAACCTAGATCGCTTGCTAACAATGTTGCCAGAGAACCCAACTCCAGGTGTTGGCGATAGTGACTCGCCGGGCTTGATTATGGGTAACATCCCTGTTGGCTTACCTTAAATCGATGAATGAAATCCAACTGAAAACTAAGACTGATTGATTCATTATGCATCCAATTTATAATTATTTACGTCACCGCAAAGATGTAAGTCTGTTGCTCGCTGCTTTTATACTATTAGTCATCGCATTATTTAATCCGACGATTCCAGTTAAGCGCAACATCTATAGCTACATATTTGCTGTGGATATTTCACAAAGCATGAATGTGGTAGATAAAACACTCAATGGAAAACCAGTGTCACGTTTAGTGTATATACAAGATACATTACATAAACTGGTGAGTGAGCTACCATGCGGCACTAACGTCAGTATTGGTTTGTTTGCAGGGGTAAGCGTTGCTGCACTGTATACACCGATTGAAGTCTGCGAGAACTTTGATGCGATTAACGACACCATTGATCATTTTGACTGGCGCACGGGCTGGTCTGGCAATAGTAGGATCAGGGCGAGCATGCCAGTATTGGCTAAAACCATCCGCTCTTTTCCAGCACCAGCACAAGTAGTGTTTTTCACAGATGGTGAGGAAGCACCTAAGTTACATGTTTTTAATCGAGAAGACTTAAGTGCTTTTCAAGGTGGTGATGACTGGCTACTGGTTGGTGTAGGTTCGGACAAAGGCACCCCTATCCCAAAATTTGATGAGCATAACCAGCTGATTGGTTATTGGGCCAACGAAAGCTTCGCGATGCAGCCTGGTATTGCGCAGATATCAGAAGCCAATATAGGCTCTAGAAACGATAGCATTGCTAATGGTGAGAGTGACCGATACTTATCTAAGTTAGACGAAACATACTTACAAGATCTTGCCAAAGAAATTAATGGTATGTATGTGCGTGCTGATAGCGTGTCATCAATACTCAATGCAATGAAAAAACAAAAACCTGCACGCCGTGATAACGCCAACTTTGAGTTACGCTGGATATTGGCGACGTTAGCAGGCGTGTTATTTATATTCGCTTACTTGCCAAAACATCCGGTCAATGAGTTAAAAATGCACTGGCGTAATCTAATTAATCGCAGACAAGCGATTAAAAAAGAAACGTAATTTCATCTAAGCAATCACTTAAGACATTACTTAATGTGATTAACTAGGGGGGGTCAAGTGTCAAAATAAAGCGCGAAACATAGCGTTAGATAAAACCATCTAACGCTGTTTGCGCTTTTGTCCCCAAAGCAACCATACTCTAAGCTGCCTAAACGCTTCTGCATCCACGCTATCAGGCAAAATCACAAGTCGCTGGCTGAACAGACGTTGAAACCATGTGGTATGTTTAGGTAAGAAATGAACAATCGTCAGCACCGGCGTGACCACGCTGTGACTCTTTAATGACACATCGCTTAAAAGCTGACCATTCTTTCGAATAACATTCAATTCATTCTTAGCGTTAATATGAAGCCTTGCCGGTGACCACGGTAACAACAGCAACCCGTCTCCAATAATGGCATAGGTAGCCGCCAGCCAAATCAACAATAAAAACAAACTCTGTATAAATAAAGATAGGTTAACCACATAAACAATCCAGCTACTCATGACACTCATTAGGAATATCGCAGTAGATAAAATAAATGAGGGCTTGAAATTCAGGTCGAGAGGCTTCACGTTATAATCAGCAATATGTTTTAAATGGTCTATTAATACTAAGCAATAATACAAAAGGTTAACATGAGCAATCAACAATGGCATCAATTTATTCAAACATCAGTTTCTCCAAAGAATACAGGAGAGGCCTCGCCATTGTTGGACCATGAAACCGTTTTGTGTGACCTCTCTCATTTAGGCCTATTACAAATTGATGGTGCTGATGCGTTTAATTTTCTGCAGGGTCAAGTCACTAACGACATCAAACTATTAAACGGCAGCACAGCACATTACTCCGGCTACTGCACACCCAAAGGTCGTATGCTCGCGCTGTTTTTAGCATTCTCGCATCATGACCACATTCATTTACAAATGCCAGCAGAACTAGTCGCAGCAGTGGCTAAACGGCTTAAAATGTACGTGATGCGTAGTAAGGTAGAAATACAAGATGTAAGTGACTCCATCATTAAGATTGGATTAAGCGGCGCCAAGGCTAGCGAACTACTAAATACGCTATTCTCAAAAGTACCGCAAAATGACTATGAGTTAGTATCACTTGAAAACGCTGCATTACTTAAACTGCCAAGCAAACATGGACGGTTTGAGATCTTCACAGACATCAGCCAAGCGCAAACTATTTGGAACGCTTTATCATTGCATGCAACCGTGACTGATGCCTCACATTGGGAATGGTTAGAGATACAAGCTGGCATTCCAGATGTAAAACTTGCTACACAAGAAGAGTTTGTTCCACAAATGTTAAATCTGGATTTAATAGGCGGTATCAACTTTAAAAAAGGTTGTTACACAGGTCAGGAAATTGTCGCCCGCACACATTATCTAGGTAGCATCAAGCGCCGCACATACTTAGCGCATTTAGATCACACTATACAACCCACCCCTGGTGATAATGTGCTGAATGCTGCCAACGAACCGATTGGCAAGGTAGTACGAAGTGCCGTCTCCCCCAATGGTGGCTACGACTTGCTTGCTGAAATCAGATCCGAGCATGTTAATAACAATCAACTATTGATCGATGGCAAGGCATTAGCGATTCAAGCATTACCCTACCCGCTTTAGACTAAGCTTCATCGCTACTTTATCAATGGCAGTATCTGTCATTAATAAAAATTTGATGTTGAAGTGACTGTGAAGGGGTGGCTTAGATTAACTACGTAGCTGACTGCAGTCAGCTAGTTCAAACCGAAATTTAAGCTAGAAAAGATTAGTTACGGAATCTCAGGTGCGGACTGTCCAGCCTGAGGTGCTGGTGTTGGAACTGGCAACGCTTGAGGCAGTGGCTGGTCTATCACCTGATAAAACACTTCATCTTGTTTAATCATACCAAGCTCACTACGCGCACGCTCTTCAATCGCAGCCTGCCCACTCTTTAGATCTCGCACTTCGGCCTCTAACGTACCATTACGTGCTTTTAAAGTGACATTTTTTTCTTGCTGGAGTGCAACTTGACGATTTAAGTCCCACACGCGTAACCAGCTACCTTTACCAAGCCACAATGGATATTGTAACAAGGCAATCAGAATCACAAAAATTAGCGTGAGGGCTTTCAATTTTAATTATTCAAATTGGCTATCGAACGGAAACCTGACGCATAAGTGAACGCTACGCAACTAACATAGCGTTCAATCGCAATCAGGGGTCGATTCAAATGCATCATAAAATTATTTAAATAATTGATAAAAAGCTGACTTACCAGCGTAGCTAGTTGCATCGCCCAACTCTTCTTCGATACGTAGCAGTTGGTTGTACTTAGCAATACGCTCTGAACGGCATAGTGAGCCTGTTTTGATTTGCAATGCATTAGTAGCCACAGCAATATCAGCAATCGTGCTGTCTTCTGTTTCGCCTGAACGATGTGACACCACAGCCGTGTAACCAGCGCGTTTAGCCATTTCAATGGTTTGGAATGTTTCAGTCAAAGTACCGATTTGGTTTACTTTGATCAATACAGAGTTAGCCACGCCACGTTGGATGCCTTCACGCAGGATTTTTGTGTTGGTCACAAACAAATCATCGCCCACCAACTGCGTTGTTTTACCTAAACGTTTAGTCAGGATGTCCCAACCTTCCCAGTCAAATTCACCCATGCCATCTTCAATACTGATGATTGGGTATTTATCACACCATGTAGCCAAGTAGTCAGTGAATTGGCCTGAAGTCAGTGCCAAACCTTCTGATTCTAAATGGTAACGACCATCTTTGTAGAACTCAGTACTTGCACAATCTAAACCTAGGAAAACATCACGGCCCGGCTCGTAGCCTGCGTCTGAAATCGCTTCCAAAATGTACTGAATCGCAGATTCGTTAGACGGTAAATTTGGTGCAAAACCACCTTCGTCACCAACTGTAGTAGCAAGGCCTTTTTTATGTAACGTCTTTTTCAAAGCATGGAATACTTCCGCGCCACAGCGAATCGCTTCACGGAATGAAGGTACGCCTGCTGGAATAATCATGAACTCTTGCATATCCACACTGTTGTCAGCGTGCGCGCCACCGTTGATGATGTTCATCATTGGGGTTGGTAATTGCATAGCGCCTGAACCGCCAAGGTAACGGTAAAGTGGTAAACCTGACTCTTCAGCCGCTGCACGTGCACAAGCCATTGATACAGCCAAGATTGCATTTGCACCTAAGCGGTCTTTGTTTTCAGTACCATCTAATTCAATCAAAGTTTTATCGATAAAACTTTGCTCTTCAGCGTCTAAACCGATAATCGCTTCTGTAATTTCAGTGTTTACATTTTCAACCGCTTGCAACACACCTTTACCTAAGTAACGGTTTTTATCGCCATCACGTAGTTCAACTGCCTCTTTAGCACCAGTAGATGCACCTGAAGGCACTGCTGCACGGCCAATTACGCCACTTTCAAGTAGTACATCTGCTTCAACAGTTGGGTTACCGCGTGAATCTAAAATTTCGCGGGCGATAATATCTACAATTGCGCTCATTACTTTCTCCTAAGTTCTAAATCGTTTGGCTACCAATAAATCAGACGCACACCTGTTTGCGCATAAACGCTTAATTAACAGTTACGTACAGCAGCCTAATTATTTTTTACAACGTACTTTCAATAAAACCAGCTTTTTTAACTAATCTGTCTAAATCTACCAAGACTTCTAACAAATCTCTCATTTTGTGCAACGGCCACGCATTTGGGCCATCCGATAGTGCTTTTGCAGGATCAGGATGGGTTTCCATGAAAATACCGGCAATGCCGCTAGCAACTGCGGCACGCGCTAAGACAGGCACATGCTCACGCTGACCACCACTTTTATCGCCTTGACCGCCAGGTTGCTGCACAGAATGTGTGGCATCAAATACCACTGGGCAATCTGTTTCACGCATAATGGCAAGTCCGCGCATATCTGAAACTAACGTGTTGTAACCAAATGAAGCGCCGCGTTCGCACACCATAATATTGTCTGCACCGCCGTTAGCTTCTTTGGCTTTTTGCACCACATTGCGCATATCGCCAGGTGCCATAAATTGGCCTTTTTTGATATTCACCGGCTTGCCTGAACGTGCACAGGCAGTGATAAAGTCTGTTTGACGGCACAAAAATGCTGGTGTCTGCAATACATCGACCACAGCAGCTACATGCGGCACCTGCTCTTCTGTATGCACATCGGTCAAAATTGGCACACCGATTTGGCTACGTACGTGGTCTAAAATCTTTAAACCTTCATCCATGCCAAAGCCGCGGAATGTTTTATTGGAGCTACGGTTAGCTTTGTCGTAAGAAGACTTGTAAATAAATGGGATATTGAGCGCTGTGGCAATTTCTTTTAGCTGACCGGCGGTATCAATCGCCATTTGCTGTGACTCAATCACACATGGGCCTGCAATTAAAAATAGTGGATGCTCAAGACCCACATCAAAGTTACATAATTTCATACGATTAACACCTTAAATATTAGCGATAAAACCGATATAGATAAACGCTAGCTGTAAACCCCAATGCATATTGCGTTTATCTACACCTGTATTAATTGCCAGATTATTTTTTATTGTTTAGCGCCGCTTGCACGTAAGCCGTAAACAACGGATGGCCAGCACGCGGGTTAGAAGTAAACTCTGGGTGGAACTGGCAAGCAACAAACCAAGGATGCACATCCTGTGGTAACTCAACCATCTCGCACAAGTCTTCAGTTGGCGTTCTTGCAGAAACCACTAGGCCAGCGGCTTTTAACTGATCTACATAGTGATTATTCACCTCATAGCGATGGCGATGACGCTCATTCACAGCTGTACCGTAAATGCTTGCAGCCAAAGTGTTCGGCACGATAGGACAGCTTTGTGCGCCTAAACGCATAGTGCCGCCTAAGTCTGAATTCTCATCACGTTTTTCAATGTTACCTGATGCATCTTGCCACTCATCAATCAGGCCAATCAACTTATGCTGCGCTTGTGGATTAAACTCAGTACTGTTGGCATCAGCTAAATTAGCTACGTGGCGTGCAAACTCAATCACCGCCAATTGCATACCCAAACAGATACCTAAATAAGGTATTTTGTTCTCACGTGCGTATTGAATCGCAGCAATTTTGCCTTCTGTACCACGCACACCAAAACCACCCGGTACTAAAATTGCGTCCATACCTTGCAATGCAGCAGTACCTTTTTGCTCGATATCTTCAGAATCCATATAGTGAATTTTCACTTTTGATTCAGTGTGGATGCCAGCGTGGATCAACGCTTCGGTCAGTGATTTATAAGATTCAGTTAAGTCAACATACTTACCCACAAACGCCACATTCACCAAGTGTTTAGGGTTGGCTAATGCAGTAGCGATGCGCTCCCACTCTGACAAATCAGCCGGCTTAACCTTAAGTTCTAACTTATCGCAAATAATGCCATCTAGATTTTGCTCATGTAGCAAGCCTGGAATTTTGTAGATTGAATCTGCATCAATCGCACTGATTACGGCCTCAGATGCCACATTAGTAAATAGTGCGATTTTTCTGCGCTCATCTTCAGGAATATTACGGTCAGCGCGACATAGCAATACATCTGGCTGGATACCAATTTCACGCAACTCTTTTACAGAGTGTTGTGTAGGCTTGGTCTTTAATTCACCCGCAGTTGGAATCCAAGGCAACAGGGTTAAATGAATATAGCAGGTGTTGTTTCTGCCTTCTTCAAAACCCATCTGACGGATTGCTTCTAAGAATGGTAATGACTCAATATCACCTACCGTACCGCCAACTTCAACAATCGCTACATCAGCACCTTCGGCACCACGTTTTACGTGCGCTTTGATTTCGTCGGTAATATGTGGAATCACTTGTACCGTTTTGCCTAGATACTCGCCGCGACGCTCTTTTTTAATCACGGTTTCGTAAATTTGGCCGGTAGTGAAGTTATTACGCTTGCCCATGCGCTGGCTAATGAAGCGCTCGTAGTGACCTAAGTCCAAGTCGGTTTCAGCCCCGTCATCGGTGACAAACACTTCACCATGCTGGAATGGACTCATAGTCCCTGGGTCAACGTTAATATAGGGGTCTAGCTTGAGCATGGTCACTTTGATACCACGTGACTCTAAAATTGCGCCTAAGCTGGCGGCGGCGATGCCTTTACCAAGAGAGGAAACAACACCGCCGGTTACGAATACATATTTGGTCATGGAGAAGGCACTTAAATTATTATTACAGACGGGAGCCTATTTTACTTTAAAGCCCTAACACCTACAAATAAAAACTCTTAATTCTGCGTTTATTTTACTGGGGTTATTTTTGCAAAGCTTTGTTAAGGCAATCTTGAACAACGCCATTCTTAATCTGAAGCAAATAACGTAATTTTGATATAAATCAATCAAATGAATTCTCATCCGAATAAAATTACCAATGCATTAATCAAAGGTGATTATGTTTTATTGAGGAGACTAGAAAATGTATGCAAATCTGTTTGGCACGTTTACAGGGTTATTAAGTTTAGGGGTCATTGTGTTTGTGCTGTTAATGGCGGCATTCTTTATGCGTTTATTCCTGACAGCCAGACCACAAAGCAAAGAGTAAGCATTAGCCCTCTTCACACCTAGATGATTAAGGGTTATTGGCCCACGCGCCATATCCCTTAAACTGCTCATAAACCTCTTTCATTTCTTGCTGAGTCAAAATGTACGGCTCCCCAATCTGCAACGCTCGTAAATACTGTTCACATAAAGTTTCCACCTCCACCGTCACATTGAGCGCCTTTTCTGCGCTAGTGCCAATGGCAATCATGCCGTGGTTTGCTAACAAGCATGCGTTTCTTTGATCCAATGCAAGCAAGGCATTATCTGACAACTGCTGACTGCCAAAGAGCGCGTATGGCGCACAGCGGATGCTATCGCCACCGGCCATTGCTATCATGTAATGGAATGCGGGAATATCTCGACGCAACGTACTTAATGTAGTGGCAAACATACTATGGGTATGAATCACAGCATTCACCTCTGGTTTTTGCCGCATGATATCCACATGAAATCGCCACTCACTCGATGGTGCACGATGCCCTTGCGCATTGCCTGAAAAATCCATCCACACTAAATCATCTAGTGTCATTTTATCGACTGCCATACCCGAAGGGGTGACAAGCAAACCTAACTGTCCTTGCGCACTGCTTACTCTGACACTTGCATTACCTGAGGTTCCACGATTCAGCTCCAGCGCACAAAGCTGCCGACTCATTGATAGTAGCTGCTCGCGTGCGTGCTGTAGATTTTCTATCATCGCAATATCCATCCGATTATCGTTGCATGGCGCTTAATTGCTGTGGCGAAAAAACGCCCTGCTCAGTGATGATTCCCGTCACCAGCCTTGCCGGCGTCACATCAAATGCCGGATTTGCCACCCGGGTACCATGCGGCAATATGTTCACCGCGGCAATCGTACCATCGGCCAGCTTGCCGCTCATCCAAGACAGCTCTTCTGCACCGCGCTCTTCAATCTCAATCGATTTCACACCGTCTTCTATCGTCCAATCAATGGTAGGTGACGGCACCGCCGCATAAAAAGGCACATGATGCCCCAGCGCCACGCTATCAAACGCTGCTAACGCTTTTAAATAGGTGCCAATTTTATTACACACATCACCTGTCGCGGTGACGCGATCGGCGCCCACAATTACCATATCTACCTGCCCCTGCTGCATCAAATGCCCACCGGCATTATCGCTAACCACCGTATGTGGCACACCGTGTTGACCCAGCTCCCATGCCGTTAAACTAGCACCTTGGTTACGCGGGCGCGTTTCACCCACCCACACATGCACATCAATGCCTGCATTATGTGCTGCGTAAATCGGCGCTAACGCCGTACCAAAATCCACCGTTGCCAGCCAACCTGCATTGCAATGCGTGAGTATATTAATGGTGCGTGCTTTTTGCTGATGCTGGGCCTGGATTAAAGTCAGGCCATGTGCACCAATTGCCTGATTCAGCCGCACATCTTCATCACAAATTTGCGCAGCTTCTGACCATGCTGCAGATTGACGTTGCGTGTCTGGCAATCTGAGTAAAGCACTCAGCATACGCTGTACCGCCCACTTCAAATTCACCGCGGTTGGGCGGCTGGCAATCAACTGCTCTGCTGACTGCTGCAAATGCAGATCAGAACAGCTATCTAAAGCGGAAAGTGCAATTCCGTAAGCTGCCGCTGCGCCGATCAAAGGTGCACCACGCACCTGCATGGTTTTAATCGCCACTATCATCTGTGCCAGCGTTGCCACCTTAGCCACCTCAAAAACGTGAGGCAGCTTGGTCTGGTCAATAATCTCCACACAGGCTTGTGCATACTCAAAATTGGGCCAAATAGTACGGTATTGCTGATGATTTACTAACATGAAAACCCTAACGATTTATACGCTTTTTTATAAAAATTATTAAATATAAATATTGACTTCTAAAAAGTTCCCGAGAACTTAAAATACTACCCACAATATCTGTGGATAACTTTGTGAATTATTGTGACTTAAAAACGTAACATACCAATTTATAAGGTTTTTTTTAAATCGCTTATTTTTTAATCTATTATTTAATCTATAAAAATCAATCACTTACAAAACACCCATTGATTGTTAACGTTTTTTTGGCATTCTTAATGTAGTGCATTAACTGGTGTGCATAAGTCAGCTAATTTTGGCATGATTTTTATAGCGTTGGCGCCAGTAATATCAAGCACTTGAGCCACATCAACCTGCCTTAAATCTGCTAAAACCTGTGCAATTTTTAGCACCTCAGCTGGGCTGTTTCTGCCAGCTGTTCCCAACCACTCTGGTGGAATATCTGGAGCATCAGTTTCCAGCACGATAGCCTCTAAGGGAAGCTGCGTCGCTAATGCACGAATTCGTAACGCACGGGGATAAGTCATTGCACCGCCAAACCCCAATTTAAACCCTAAGGCCATAAACTGCTCGGCCTGCTGAATGCTGCCGTTAAAGGCATGTGCAATCCCGCCTTTAACTTTATATTTGCGTAATTGCTTCAAGATATCGTCTATCGCCTGCCGCACATGCAAAATAACCGGTAAGTCATACGCTTGCGCAATCCTAAGCTGCTCTATAAAGAAATGCGTTTGTAGTTTAATGTTTTCAGGGTGACTGGTTGGATTGGTTAAAAAGTAATCCAAACCAATTTCACCAATGGCAACAGGCTGGTGATTTTGCACATAGACACGCAACTGGTCGATGTCGTCTAATGAAGATTGTTCCACATACATGGGATGCACGCCAAGCGCGTACACGCAGTTTTGGTAGTGCTGACATAGGTTGATGACAGCATCAAAGTTAGAACGCACCACAGCGGGCACCACAATACCAGACACCCCATTCTTAAATGCAGCACGCACGACATTATCGCGGTCAGCGTCAAACTCGGCTGCATCCAGATGGCAGTGGGTATCTATCAGCATGATGATTCCATTTCTATTTAAGCGCTAACATAATGCCAAATACAAGTGCACAATGATTGTGACCATACATCAATAGGCGTTAGTTCTACGCTACTAAAAATTGATGCGACAGCACCATTATAAGCACTAAACTGCACATCCTACAGGCTTGGCACGCACGCGAATGTCAGCGCCAACCTGACGCACATCCAACACCTGCAAATCTGGCACTTGCTGCATGGATGTGAACTCCGGCATAGCAAACATACCGTGCGCGGCGCCACCCATCAGCTTGGGAGCATAATAGAATACAAGCTCATCGATCAGGCCGGCATGCAGCAATGCACCGTTCAACCCCTGCCCTGCCTCAACTAGCACTTCATTCACACCGCGTTGCGCTAGCACTTGCAACAGCTGCTGTAAATCTACCTGCTGCCTTTGATTAGGGATAGCAATCAGCTCGGCACCTTTAGCTTTCAAGACCACAGCACGCTGCTGTGCATCTGCCGCGTATGCTACAAGCACTGGGCTATGTGTCAACATCGATGGCTCCAACATTTTACTGTCTAATGGTATTTGTAAACGACTATCCACAACCACGCGCATTGGCTGGCGAATGGCTGAGTCTAAACGTACGGTCATGCTCGGGTCATCAGCCAACACCGTGCCGATACCAGTTAAAATCACACAAGACTGCGCGCGCCAGTGCTGCACATCTTGCCGCGCAGCTTCACCAGTAATCCACTGGCTTTTACCGTTACTGAGTGCGGTGCGGCCATCTAAACTCGCAGCGATTTTGCTGCGCACATAGGGCAAACCACGCGTCATGCGTGCAACAAAACCTACATTCAGCGCAACGGCCTCATGCTCCAGCAAACCGACCACAACTTCTACGCCTTGCGCACGCAGGGCAGCCACCCCACGCCCAGCCACCAACGGGTTAGGGTCTTGCATGGCAATAATCACGCGCTTGGGTTTTGCTGCAAGCACGGCTTGTACGCAGGGCGGTGTTTTACCAAAATGGCTACATGGCTCCAATGTCACGTAAACATCAGCGCCTTCTGTTAGCGCACCCGCCTGCCGCAGTGCAAATACCTCAGCATGTGGTTCGCCCGCTTTAAGATGTGCGCCTTGCCCAACAATTTGATTATCGCGAACGATGACGCAACCTACCCTAGGGTTAGGTTGCGTGGTGTATAAACCCTGCGCTGCCAAGCGCAATGCAAGGTTCATATATGTGTAATCAGATGTGGATAATGTAGACAAAAACGTTGGAGGATATCGATGGGTTAACGATAGATTGGTGGCATTTTAAGTATCGGTAGTGCGGCGTTTAGGCGCCACGGCTTGCTTGTCTAAATCACGGATAACATCATTAAAGTCATCCACATCAGAGAAGCTCCGGTATACAGAGGCAAAACGGATATAGGCCACTTTATCCATCATTTTAAGCTCATGCATCACCATTTCACCTAGGTCTCTGGCATGCACCTCGCGCTCGCCGCGCGCCAATATCTTTTGTGTGACATGGTCTAGTGCTTTATCCACGTACTCTGTCGGTACTGGGCGTTTATGCAACGCACGCGTAAATGACACCCTTAACTTTTCGCGCTTAAATTCTTCACGTGTGCCATTTTGCTTCACAACTTGTGGTAAATGCAGTTCTGCCGTTTCATAGGTAGTAAAGCGCTTATCACATGCGCCGCATTTACGGCGGCGACGAATGGAGTCACCCTCATCATTGACTCTAGAGTCAATGACTTGGGTATCATCTGTTCCACAAAAAGGACACTTCACAATTAGCCTTAAACTAGCTTTAATTAACCTTGGTACACAGGGAATCTTGCAGTTAAAGCATGTACTTTAACTTTGGTTGCAGCAATCACAGCTTCATCAGTTGGATTATCTAAAACGTCAGCAATCAGGTTTGCTACCAAGCGCGCTTCTTCTTCTTTGAAGCCACGTGTAGTAATGGCTGGTGCACCGATACGAATACCAGAAGTTACGAATGGGCTCTCTGGGTCGTTAGGAATCGCATTTTTGTTCACAGTAATATGTGCCAAACCTAGTGCGGCATCAGCAGCTTTACCAGTTAAGCCTTTTGGACGTAAATCCACCATAAACATATGTGACTCTGTACGGCCTGAAATAATGCGTAAACCACGTGCAGTCAATGTTTCAGCCATCGCTTGTGCATTTTTAATCACTTGTGCTTGATAAGTTTTGAATTCTGGTTGTGCTGCTTCCAAGAATGCTGTCGCCTTGGCTGCAATCACGTGCATCAATGGGCCGCCTTGCAAGCTTGGGAACACGCTTGAGTTCAATGATTTTTCAAACTCAGCTTTAGCCATAATGATACCGCCACGTGGGCCGCGCAAAGTTTTATGTGTGGTTGACGTTACAAAGTCAGCATGCGGCACTGGGTTTGGGTATACACCAGCAGCGATCAAGCCTGAATAGTGCGCCATATCTACCATGAAGTACGCACCAACTTTTTTGGCAATCTCAGCCATACGTGCCCAGTCAAAACGCAAGGCATAAGCTGAAGCACCGCCAATCAATAATTTTGGTTTGCACTCAACGGCAATACGCTCCATCTCGTCGTAGTCGATTTCTTCTTTATCGTTTAAGCCGTATGGCACGATGTTAAACAATTTACCTGAAAGGTTTGCTGGTGAACCATGCGTCAAGTGACCACCATGACCTAAGTTCATGCCCATGACGGTGTCACCTGGTTTCAAAATAGAGAAATACACCGCTTGGTTGGCTTGTGAACCTGAATGCGGCTGCACGTTGGCATACTCTGCACCGTATAGCGCTTTTAAACGATCAATCGCAAGTTGTTCCACTTGGTCAACATATTCACAGCCACCATAAAAACGTTTGCCTGGGTAGCCTTCTGCATACTTATTGGTCAACTGAGAACCTTGCGCCTGCATTACCGCTGGGCTAGTGTAGTTTTCAGAAGCAATAAGCTCGATGTGTTCATGTTGGCGCACAACTTCTTGCTCAATCATGCCCCACAATGCAGGGTCAGCTTGATTTAAAGTATTGGCGTAGTTAAATGGTGCTTGCGACATGGTATTTTAGTTTTCCAAATATTTGAATAAAAGGGAGTTGTTCGCATTTTAACATGCCAAGTCTTTATCGTTAAAGTGAAGATTCAAGTTATAAAATTTAATCTAGAAAATCACTTACAACACATTTGTGGTTGATATCAACCACATTGGCTCAAATTGGTGCAGCAACCACCAATGTAAAATCACCAACCAATTGAATATTAATGATATTTTAATTGGCACTGTATTTGCTTTTATATATTCAAGCGCATATCTCCAAAATCGCTCCCCTTGCCCGTACACCCTACAAGGTGCTACGGGATTTTTTTGTCTATAGACACACCACCTATGATTTTTATGGCTGACAAGGCTATAATCAATCAATTATAAGGAGATAGATGCATGAAGTGGACTGACAGCCAAGCTATCGCGGAAGCGCTTTACGATAAACATCCGGATATCGATCCGAAAACAATTCGTTTTACAGACCTAATGGATTGGGTGCTCAAGCTCGACGGGTTTAGCGATAGCGCAGATAAATGTGGAGAAAGAATTCTAGAGGCAATCCAGCTTGCATGGATTGACGAAGCAGACTAACACCGGAGGCTAGCACCAATGCTTGAAACCCCGATGTTTGTAGCGCTCTTGTGCCTGTTTATCAAGCACTTCATCTGCGACTTTCCATTACAAGCATCCCCTTGGATGTACAAAAACAAAGGCACTTATGGTCATGCCGGCGGTATAGCACATGCTGCTATACACGGCGCAGGCACCTTCATCTCGTTAATCTACTGGCTTGGTTCATCCGCATGGATTTTTGCGCTTGCTGATATGGTAATCCACTACCATATTGATTGGGCCAAAATGAATATCAGCATGAAATTTGACCTAAAGGCAAATAACAGCGAGTGGTTTTGGATATTACTAGGCTTTGACCAGCTACTACATCACCTCACCTATTTTGCAATCATTGCCATTGCATTCAACTTTGCATAACACTTATGTCAAGAAACACATTCATTTCTATTTTGGTTTGGTTAGCATTGGCAGGTGTGATTTACTATCTAGCAGATAGCATCCAGAACCCTAACAAGATTTACAAACTAGGTAACGCTAGTTCAGTCGTACTCAAACGGGGATTAGATGGTCATTACCGCACAGAAGCACTCATTAACGGCGTAAAAGTGAATGTACTGGTTGATACTGGCGCCACTGGCGTAGCGATATCACAATCTATAGCAGACAAACTTAACCTAAAGAGCATTAGCGCAGTAAGAACCAATACCGCAAACGGTGAAAGCATAGGCTACATGGTGAGATTAGAATCAGTGAAAATCGGTGGCGTGCATGCAAATAATGTGGCTGCGATGATTGCGCCTGGCTTGGATGGTGACATATTGCTTGGCATGTCATTTCTAGGGCGAATGGACATCCGCCTTTACAAAGGTGAAATGACCATCACACAAGTTGATTAAGCCATTATCCGCGAGAAACCAAACTCGCTAGATAAGGACCTAAATTAAAAAAACTTAATCATCAGCAATCAAACAGAAACTACGTAATGACTGTAGGCGTAACACGCCCTGTTTTTTCAACCAACTGCGATATCTGCAAAGCAATTTGTATCATCTCGGCTAAAGCTACCTGCGCATCTAAATAGTGCTTGGCGCTATCAGGCTCATACGCTTCAAGATAAATACGCAAAGTAGCACCCTCGGTTCCTGTGCCAGAAAGTCTAAATACAATGCGAGAGCCATCGGTAAATAAAATTCGAATCCCCTGATTGCTACTCACCGAACCATCTATCGAATCGTGGTAACTAAAATCATCACACAACTTGACGGTGTAACTCCCAAACTTCTGATTTGGCAAAGTAGCAAACTGAGCTTTAATGTGGGCAATCACACTATTCGCAGCTTCAGTTGGTATGGACTCATAATCATGGCGCGAATAAACGTTACGTCCATATTCAAGCCAATGCGCTTTTAAAATAGCCTCTACGCCTATTTTCTTTACCGCAATAATATTAAGCCAGAACAACACAGCCCAGAGACCATCTTTCTCACGCACATGGTTAGAGCTGGTCCCAAAACTCTCTTCACCACATAGCGTCACTTTACCTGCATCCATCAAGTTACCGAAAAACTTCCAACCAGTCGGCGTTTCAAAACACGGGACATTAAACTTAGCAGCCACACGATCGACAGCTCCGCTGGTAGGCATAGAGCGGGCAACACCAGCAATCCCAACTGCGTATGCTGGTACTAAAGTTGCGTTAGCGGCTAAGACTGCCAAACTATCCGATGGTGTGACAAAAAAGTTTTGACCTAGAATCATATTGCGGTCACCATCGCCATCCGATGCGGCACCAAAATCAAGCGCATCCTCGCCAGCGAACATGATGCGGACCAAATCTTCTGCGTAAGTCAAATTAGGATCAGGATGCCCACCACCAAAATCCTCAGAAGGTTCGCAATTCATCAAACTTTCAATCGGTGCACCAAGTCGATTCACAAAAATCTCTTTGGCATAAGGCCCTGTCACTGCATGCATCGCATCAAACTTCATCTCAAATCCGCTAGCAAGTAACTGTTTAATTGCCTTAAAATCAAACAGGCTCTGCATTAAATCAGCATAATCCTGTACGGCATCAATCACCTGCACCGTAAAGGACTGCCCAGCAGCAACCCCATCAAACTGGGTTTCACCTATCGTATCAATATCAACCTGAGGTAAGTCTGAAATTTTATATTCTGCAATCACCTTACTTTTTGCAAAGACTTCATCTGTAATCTTTTCAGGCGCAGGTCCGCCATTGCTAATATTGTATTTGATACCAAAATCACCATTGATCCCACCCTGATTGTGGCTTGCGGATAACACCATACCGCCAAAGGTTTTATATTTGCGTATCATATGGGATGCAGCAGGCGTCGATAAAATACCGCCCTGCCCGATTAATACGCGAGAAAATCCATTAGCAGCCGCCATACTAACGATCGTTTGAATCGCCTGCCTATTATGATAGCGCCCGTCTCCACCTATCACTAATACAGCATCCATGGGAACAATTAAGGTATCAAACAAACTTTGTACAAAATTCTCAAGATAATGCGCTTGCTGAAATATCTTAACTTTTTTGCGCAAGCCCGATGTTCCTGGTTTTTGATCATTAAATGGCTGGGTTGGCGTTACAATTACTCTCATGGGGGTGGGCTCTTTCCTTAAGTCACATGCCACAATATAAAGGATGTTGGTCATCTCAACAACAATTGTACATACCTTACCAAAAATTTAATAAATACAACACGCAGTACACTTTAAGTCAGGTAAAATTTTATACTGTATATTCAACATGAAGCATCATAGTCATGCTTGTGTTATTTCAGAAATTTAGCATCCGACTATCAAGAACACTTTAAGGCTAGAAAATGGAAGATCAAGTATTTATTGGGCGTCAACCAATTATGGATGTGAAACAACACATCATCGGCTATGAGCTGCTATTTAGACATAGCGCTGATGCAGACACCGCGATCTTTGAAGACGAACTGAAGGCATGCTCAAGTGTGCTAGTCAATACCATGGGCGATATGGATGTACAGTGGCTGTTAGGTGACAAGCTAGCATTTATTAACGTCAATGAAGCAATGCTAATGAGTGACTTTATTGAGCTCATGCCACCGCAACGTACAGTATTGGAAATACTACGCACGGTGATCGCAGGCGAAGCGGTCATTGAACGCTGTAGAGCACTACATAAGCTTGGATTCAAAATCGCATTGGATAATCCACACCTCAGCACAAAACTCGAACCACTGGTCGAATTCGCCAACTTCATCAAAATAGACTCTCAAAGTGTTACGCAGCAAGAGGCTAGTAAGTTATTTCAAAAATACTCAGCGCCCAACATACAAATGGTCGCAGAAAAAATTGAAACATTAGAACAGTTTGATGCCTATAAAGAAATTGGGTTTAGACGCTTCCAAGGGTTCTACTTCGCGCGCCCAGAAACCTTCACGGCTAAAGTCATCAACCCGTCATTTGATAGCGTATTGAATTTACTTAATCTAGTGACGCAAGATTCAGACAACAAAGACATTGAAAATGGCTTTAAACGTGACGCCGCACTCTCATTTAAGTTACTACGCTATATTAATTCCGTAGGCTTTGGACTTTCATGTGAAATTCAATCCATTCAACATGCACTCACCATCTTGGGCAGAAAACAACTTTACCGCTGGCTCACGTTGCTGATGGTCACTGCCGGAGAGAACGCCACTCCTCCCGCGTTGATGAAAACATCCATCACGCGCGGACGCCTGACTGAACTACTAGGTGAAGGTTATTTTGATAAACATGATCGGGACAATCTATTCATCGTTGGCGTTTTTTCTTTATTAGATGCCATACTAAAAATGCCGATGGATCAGGTGCTAGAAAAAATTCAGTTACCGGAAAATGTATCCGAGGCACTACTTAACCGCGAAGGTGTGTATGGTCCATTTTTGCAACTAACAGAAGCTTGCGAAGGTGCTGATAATAAGCGGATTCTGGAACTTGCAGAGCTTTTACAATATGATGCAAACAAAGTAAACGAGTGCCACATCGCCGCATTAGCATGGGCAGAGTCGCTAGGGATATAAATAGGGTAACAGGCACACGCCCACTAGCGCGCGTGCTAACCCCTATGCGCTAATGCGATTGCCTGACGTTCTAAAATATAAACGTAACGATTGATCAAACCCTCATTACCCCTTGATGGCTCAACATACACAAAACCAATGCGATATTTAGTCACCGCGTCTTTTGTGTGAATCTCAGTAATGTTTTTAACCATTAACGTAAGATTTGTTTCACCAACATCTGGAAAACCAATCTTACAACCACTAAATTCTTGACCAATCACGACTGCTGGGTTTAATGGCGCAGATACAAATGCGCCTATTCCGCCTAAACTGACATCAACTAACGTCAACTCAAGAACACTCTCTACTTCTGGGTCCAATACATCAGGTACTAGAATTCTACACATTACAGGGCTCACAACAGGGGTAGCAAACCGGAAAAAATCTCGGCGCTGAAGACGGATTAAGTCTTTAGGCAGTACAATTTTGATGGCCTTGCCATCTTTTAAACTGGCCTCAGTCACTTTTGTGCTGGTCCATTTAATTTTCACGCCATCTTCTTTTAAGAAAACGACATGATCACTTGCAAGTAGTCTACGATTAAACTCTTCATCAACACCAATATCTAAATACACCGCGCCCACTTTTGGGTCAATGCTAATAATATTCGTAAGATATTCATCTGCGCCACGGTTAAATGACACCTTGAGCATTGCTTTATGCTTGATCAAATCGTTCAGAATCTGCATCACCTCTTTCGGGTTATGCACAATATACTGCTCTTCATTATGGTCAAATGTGGCGTGTTCCATGAATTCCCTATAAAGCCTTGATACTTAAGCCCGATTACTTATCATCAATAATCAAACTATACGATAGCGCACAATATACAACATACTACAGTTATTTAATTGCAAGAAATCACCGTAATATTCACGCCTATTTAAACCTTAAACCCGGATACAAAAAAGCCAGCGCATGGCTGACTTGGTTAAAGAAGTTAATTTTGGTCGGGACGGTGTGATTCGAACACACGACCCCTTGCACCCCATGCAAGTACGCTACCAGGCTGCGCTACGCCCCGAACCGTTGTTACTTCTTGCTTGTAACAAGGTCTGCATTATATCGCAAAAGCAATGCCGCTATAAAACTGAGCGTAATAAATAATTAATGTGCAGTGCTCACGACAGAAAAGTCAGTACGTAATAAATTTAATATCTCACGCAACTCTACTTTCACTTTTTCGTAATCGAACGCTTTACTCTCTGTTGAAGTAACAACACCTGACTCTGCATTGATTGACGAATCGCTACTATTGGCCGCCTTTACAGTAGCCGGCTTATCATGCTGACTAGGCTTACCACTAAACTCAATATCATCGAGTCGATTGCGGGCACCACTGATGGTAAATCCCTGCTCATATAACAACTCGCGAATACGACGGATAAGCAACACTTCATGATGCTGATAATAACGACGGTTACCGCGACGTTTGACTGGCTTAAGCTGAGTAAACTCCTGCTCCCAATATCTTAATACGTGCGGCTTTACACCACAAAGCTCGCTAACCTCACCAATTGTAAAGTAGCGCTTTGCTGGAATTGGTGGCAATTGCACCTTGGCGATCTGCTCACTCATACTTTCGGCTTTCTCACTCATATTGCTATTACATTAATAAAACTACTACACAATACTATCAACCAAATTAACACTGGCTTTAATGACAACGCCCTCTAATTAAATATTAGCGCGGCATTTACACGGCAAAGTTTGCGTCAACTTTGCTTTTTAATTTCTGGCTAGCGTGAAAAGTAACTACTCGGCGTGCAGTAATTGGTATTTCTTCGCCTGTCTTAGGGTTGCGACCTGGTCGTTCTGATTTTTGACGCAACTCAAAATTACCAAAGCCTGACAATTTAACACTATCACCAGCTTCTAACGCTGTACGCACTTCTTCAAAAAATGCTTCCACCATATCTTTGGCTTCACGCTTATTCAACCCAACTTGCTCATACAGTAAATCAGCAAGCTCAGCTTTTGTTAAAGTCATAAACACTCCCGTTTTTTTAATGCTTTGTATCGCTATTTAATATTATTGATTGATGCACGATAAAAAAATAAATCCCCCATAAACTGCATGGAGAAGTTAGTTTCTTAATTCTGCATCAAATTTTATTTTCAACAATTGTAGCAGATTTGCGATTGCTGCATCAGCATCACTATCTGTTAATGTCTTTTGAGTATCGTGCATAAGTACTGATAATGCAAGGCTTTTTTTACTTTCTGGCACACCTTTACCTTGATACAAATCGAACAATGCAGCATCCGCAATCAGCGGAATTTTTTCTTCATTAATTGCATTCAACACCACTTGTACCGCAATACTTTCATCTAACACAATCGCTAAATCACGACGCACTGGCATCAATTTTGAAACCTCTTGGTAAACCGGTAATGTGCGGCTCACTAAGGCATCTGCATCAAGCTCAAACAAGTAAGCACTCTTAGCTAAATCATAATGCTGCTGCCATTTAGGATGCAGTTTACCCAACCAACCAACCGCTTTCCCATTTAACAATATTCTTGCTGTCTGACCTGGATGTAAAGCAGAGTGCTCAGATTTCTCATAAACAACTTGTTTCAGCAAACCATCGGCACCAAGCAGGCTATCCACATGCGCTTTTACATCAAAGAAATCGACATCTGCATTGTTTGCAGCCCATTGCTGCGGCTTGGCACTACCATAAGCCAGGCCTGAAACACGCGTAGTTTCATGATAAGCACTAGCCTGCTGCTGATATACAGCACCAATTTCAAATAAATAAGCACGCTCTTGTTTGCGATTCAGATTATAAGTAAGCGTGTCCAGCAAGCCACCCCATAAACTCGTACGCATCACACTCAAGTTACTTGCAATTGGGTTTTTAAGTTTAATCGGGGAATGATTGCCCAGTAAATCTCGCTCCCAGCTTTCATCCACAAAGCTATAAGTCACTACCTCTTGATAGCCCGCCGACACTAATCCATCACGTAGCTGATTTAAATGTAACTGTTGCTCCGGTGCTGCAAGCATATTCAAAGCTGCCACTGGTGGTGTGGCAGGAATATGATCATAACCATGCAAACGGGCAATCTCTTCAATCAAATCCTCTTCGATTGTAATATCAAAGCGATAGCTAGGAGGCGTCACTGTGAATACGTCGTCAGCACATTCAAATGCAAAACCGAGCTGTGTCAATAATTGCGCAACATTCTGCTGTTTAAGGCTAATGCCTAACACAGAGATTAAGCGCGACATTCTCAACTTCACTGCGTCACGCGCAGGCAATGAGGCCATCACTTCAGTGATAGGGCCAACTTGACCGCCACACAAGGTTTTAATAAGTGACGTTGCGTACTCAATTGCATTGCGTGTATTACCAAAATCAACACCACGCTCAAAACGATAGGATGAATCTGTACTGAAACCTAATCTGCGTGCTTTACCTGCAATCACGGCTGGCATGAAGAACGCACTTTCTAAGAAAATATCGGTCGTTGTATCGCCGACTGCACTAGGTTTTCCACCCATTACACCAGCTAGTGCAAGTGCACCACTGTCATCGGCAATCACCAAATCATCTGCTTTTAACTCTATGGTTTGGTCATTGAGTAAGGCAATAGATTCACCAGTTTTAGCAAAACGCACATTGATATCGCCATGTAACTTAGCTGCATCAAACGCATGCATAGGCTGGCCCAATGCTAGCAACACGTAATTTGTAATATCAACCACAACACTAATACTACGTAAACCACTACGTTCTAAGCGCCTTACCATCCAAGTAGGCGTCTCAGCTTTAGCATTAATACCAGTAATCAATCGACCACAATACCGAGGGCAAGCAACAGGCTCACTCACCACCACTTGCTTTGCGTCTGCATGCTCGGCTACAACAGGTGAAACAGCAGTAAAATGGGTAGTCGCGCCTGTAATAGCTGCAACATCTCGTGCGATACCCGTCAAACTTAAACAATCACTGCGGTTAGGGGTCAGTTTCAATGTAAAAAGATGGTCATTTAAATCCAGATACTCACGAATATCTTGCCCAACTACCGCATCATTATCCAGCTCAAGTAAACCTGTTGCTTCAGCGGTAATACCAAGCTCTTTAGATGAACACATCATACCGAATGATTCTATCCCACGTACTTTTGCTTGTTTGATAGAAATCCCAGGCAACTCAGCACCAACCAACGCACATGGTGCAATTAAGCCAGCGCGTGCGTTAGCTGCACCACATACGATCTGCAATGGTGCAGAGAGCCCTACATCCACCTGACAAACCTGCAAACGGTCTGCATCTGGATGCTTCTCGGCAGAAATGATTTTAGCCACTACTACTTTGCTAAATGCTGCAGCAACCGGCTGCATTTCCTCAACCTCAAGACCCGCCATTGTGAGTGCATGACTCAATGCCTGACTGTCTAACTCTGTATCGACTAAACTACGTAACCAATTTTCTGAAAATTGCATTGTTCTCTCTAATCTATTTATCAATGGTGGGCGATCTGAACCCTACCTACCACTTATGACTTGCACCACGTAATCGCACGTATAGGCTTTTTCTGTGGCATAAATCCTAGTTATTTTAATGCTGTGCTAATGGAACATTGAGTGTTCTTCTAATTTCATCATTTTTGTATGCTTGAAACAGTCTAGTTATCTCAAAATATACTTCATATCTTTTCTTGGTTTTAGGGTTAATTACAACTAAAAAATGATATGTTTTGTCATTATGAGCAACCAGTTTGCGAGACTCTAATGCCATCTCAAAAAACTCTAACATTCGAGCTTCTTCACTAAATGCAATTATTTTATAAGCAGTCTCAAAACTTGTACCATCCCCACTCATCAAAATACTGTCAAAAATTCCCACCCATCGACTAACAGCTTCGTTCATTTCAGCTTGTTTGTTTAATAGCTCATACGCGCTAGCCTTATTATTCAAGGCATCTAGATTGTATGGATTGAGCTTTAACAACTCATCAGCATAACTCACTAACTCCTCAATCTGACCGTTACGCCTTAACTCTGAGACTTTGATAAGCGCATATTCCTCTTCTGGTGTGTCTGGATGATAATTTTCAGTCTGTACATACTCTTCGCGCTCAAGAGCAATCGCTTGTGCTACCTTTTGTCTTTCAAGAGTTATTGCACTCACATTTTCGTTCAAACTATCGTTCGCAAAAACGGAAAAGCTAAGAAAACATGTCAGTAAAAACGCTAAGTTAGCTACTGAGCTCTTCATAAGCTTTACCTGACTCATCATTTAAACTGAGCCAAAAATCTTAAATCATTGTTAAAGAAATGACGTAAGTCGTTTACACCATAACGTAGCATGGTCAAACGCTCAATGCCTAGACCAAAAGCAAAGCCGCGATATTTTTCACTATCAATATTCACATGCTTGAACACCTCAGGGTGCACCATGCCGCAACCGCCAATCTCTAGCCAACCGCCATTCCAACTCATGTCCATTTCAGCTGAAGGCTCGGTAAACGGGAAGAATGAAGGTCTAAAACGTACGGTAAGATCATCACGCTCAAAGAACTTCTGTAAGAAATCCTGAACTACGCCTTTTAAATTAGCAAAGCTGATGTCCTCATCTACCCACAACCCTTCCACTTGGTGAAACATAGGGGAATGGGTTGCATCAGAATCCACACGGTACACACGACCAGGTGCAATAATTTTAAATGGTGGCGTTTGATTATTCTTTAATGCATTTTCCATATAGCGTGCTTGCACTGGTGAAGTGTGTGTTCTCAACACATTAGCTTCATCAATATAGAACGTATCATGCATAGCACGCGCAGGATGGTCTTCCGGAATGTTTAATGCCGTAAAGTTATAAAAATCGGTTTCAATTTCAGGGCCTGTCGCGACCTCAAAACCGATAGAGTGAAACAACTCTTCAACGCGTTTTAACGTCAAGGTCACAGGATGCAAGCCACCTTGCGATTGTGCTCTTGCTGGCAGCGTCACATCAATAGACTCTTGCGCCAACTGCTTTGCCTGCTCGGCATTTAAAATAGACTCTCTACGTGCAGTTAATGCCGCTTCAATCGCTTGCTTCACCACATTGATCGCTGCACCAGCAGCCGGCCGCTCTTCCGCGCTTAACTTGCCTAAACCTTTTAATGCATCTGTGAGTGATCCTGATTTACCTAAGTACTTTGCTTTAGCAATTTCCAAATCATTCATTGAAGCGCTATTAATAAAGTCTGCTTCTGCTTCTGCAATTAAATGCGTTAAGTCTGCCATGTTATTTCGATCTTTAAATTATGGTTAATGCTATTAGCGTTTGAAGTCAAAGTGATGCTAACAATACATCACAATAGATTTTTGTAATACGTTGATTTGCATGTAAAAAATGCAAGGTAGGATTTTACAACAAAAAAAAGAGGCCGAAGCCTCTTTTTTTAATCAAACTTAAATTAAGTTTGAAAAGTACTAACCTATCGCTTAAGCCGCTAAACCTGCTTTTGCTAATTCTACGAATTTTGCAAATGCAGCTTTATCGAACACAGCCAAGTCAGCCAACACTTTACGATCCACTTCAATCGCAGCTTTTTTCAAGCCATTCATGAAACGGCTGTATGTCAAACCGAACTCACGTGAACCAGCGTTAATACGCGCGATCCACAATGTACGGAATTGGCGTTTCTTTTGACGGCGGTCGCGATAAGCGTATTGACCCGCTTTCATTACCGCCTGTTTAGCTACGCGGTAAACGTTTTTACGACGACCACGGTAGCCTTTAGCTGCTTTTAATACTTTTTTGTGTCTAGCGCGAGCGATGACACCACGTTTTACTCTAGGCATGTTCTACTCCTATTGTGTTGGCATCATAGCGCGAACGCGCTTGACATCAGTTGAAGAAATGATCGCCGTGCCGCGTAATTTACGCTTTTGCTTGGTGGTCTTTTTCGTTAGGATATGGCGCAAGTGAGAGTGCGTACGCTTCACTTTACCATTACCCAAGAATTTAAAGCGCTTTTTGGCGCCGCTCTTGGTTTTCATCTTTGGCATTTTGTTCTCCTTAGAGTGGTTAAGAGTGCTTAGGCATGCCGTTTAGCCGTATCACTCAGGGTTACTACTTACTACTTCTTTAGCGTAATTACTTTAGTATCAAACTAGCAATTACTTAACTTTCTTAATCGGGCCCAATACCATCACCATTTGGCGACCTTCCATTTTCGGGTATTGTTCAACGATTGCGTATTCTTTCAAATCTGCTTCAACACGTTTCAATAAAGCCATACCAAACTCTTGGTGTGTGATTTCACGGCCTCTAAAGCGCAAAGTAATTTTTGCTTTATCGCCTTCTTGAATGAATCGAATGATATTGCGCACTTTAATGTTGTAATCGCCATCATCAGTACCTGGACGGAACTTGATTTCTTTCACAACCACTTGTTTTTGCTTAAGCTTAACTTCGTGCTGTCTTTTACTCTCGGCATATTTAAACTTACCGTAGTCCATCAATCTGCAAACAGGCGGCGCCGCGTTCGGCGCTATCTCTACAAGATCAATGTCAGCTTCTTCCGCTTTTGCAAAAGCTTCCGCTAAACTCACAATACCTAAGGGTTCACCCTCAACACCCACCAAACGAACCTGTGACGCTGTAATGTCGCCATTGATTCGGGTTTCTTTTTCCTGTGCTATATCAAATTCTCCAAATTAAATCACGTGTGATGACACTCAAATAGTTAAGCCGTGCACCTTTATGTTCAAACCTTAGCTTCAATCTCTGCTTTTAGGCGCTCAATTAACGCGTCAATCGGCATAGATCCTAGGTCTTCACCTTTTCTGGTACGCACGGCCAAATGTCCTGCTTGCATTTCGCGCTCACCTGCAACGAGCAGATAAGGCATTTTCTGCATGCTATGTTCGCGTATTTTATAGGTAATCTTCTCATTTCTCAAGTCAAATTCGCATCGAATGCCATTTTGCCTTAAAGTTTCAACTACTTGGCGTACATAATCAGCCTGGCTTTCAGAAATATTCAGTACCATCACCTGCACCGGCGCTAACCACAACGGCATTGCACCTGCATAATTTTCAATCAAGATGCCGATAAATCGCTCCATAGAACCGACAATCGCACGGTGCAACATGACAGGGCGCTGGCGTGAGTTATCTTCCGCCACATACTCCGCACCCAAACGCTCTGGCAAGTTGAAGTCAAGCTGAATAGTGCCGCACTGCCAGAGACGACCTAAGCTATCTTTCAATGTAAATTCAATTTTAGGGCCGTAAAAAGCCCCCTCACCCGGCTGCAAATCAAAAGCCAAATTGTTTTTATTTAACGCATTCGCCAATGCCGCTTCGGCTTTATCCCAAGTTTCATCAGCACCTACACGTTTTTCTGGGCGCGTTGATAACTTAACCAGCACATCATTAAAGCCGAAATCACCGTAAGCTTTGTAAAGCATTTGGATAAAGTCAGCCACTTCTGCCTCAATTTGATTTTCGGTACAGAAGATATGCGCATCGTCTTGCGTAAAGCCACGCACACGCATCAAGCCATGCAATGAGCCTGACGGCTCGTTACGGTGACAAGAGCCAAACTCAGCCAAACGCAAAGGCAAATCGCGATAGCTATGCAGTTGGTTATTAAAGATCTGTACATGTCCAGGACAGTTCATTGGCTTCACCGCATATTCACGGTTCTCAGATGAAGTCACGAACATGTTGTCACGATAGTTTTGCCAGTGGCCAGACTTTTCCCACAGGGTTTTATCCATCACGGTTGGGGTACGCACTTCTTGATATCCGAAGTTTTTAAACATCTGGCGCATATATTGCTCAACCTCTTGCCAGATACTCCAGCCACGTGGATGCCAGAACACCATACCTGGCGCATCGTCTTGCATATGGAAGTAATCCAATTGCTTGCCTAACTTACGATGGTCACGCTTCTCTGCTTCTTCAAGCTGGAATAAATGAGCCTCTAGCTCTTCTTTATTACGCCAAGCAGTACCATACACACGCTGCAACATCTCATTGTTGCTGTCACCGCGCCAATATGCGCCAGCTAACTTCATTAGCTTGAATGATTTGATCTTACCGGTACTTGGTACGTGTGGGCCACGGCATAAGTCAGTAAAGTTACCCTCTGTGTACAGAGAAACGTCTTCACCAGCTGGGATAGATTCGATAATTTCAGCTTTGTATTGCTCACCGATACTTTTGAAGTAAGCCACAGCTTCATCGCGCGGCAATACTTTCCTAGTGACTGGCTCGTCTTTTTTAGCGAGCTCTGCCATTTTTTTCTCAATGGTGATTAAGTCTTCTGGGGTAAACGGGCGCTTGTATGAGAAGTCATAATAGAAACCATTGTCAATCACAGGGCCGATGGTCACTTGCGCATCTGGGAACAACTCTTTCACTGCATACGCCAATAAATGCGCTGCTGAGTGACGAATCACGTCCAAGCCTTCTGGATTTTTGTCAGTGATAATAGCGAGGTCACTGTCCACCTCGATCAAATAGCTAGTATCCACCAGCTTATCGTTCACTTTGCCTGCCAATGCGGCTTTGGCTAGGCCAGCACCGATATTCATGGCGACCTCAGCCACGGTTACTGGCTGATCAAAACTACGTTGCGACCCATCGGGCAGGCGAATGACTGGCATACAATTTCTCTCTAAAACATAAAAGCCGCAAGCGGCTTTTAAATGACGTAAGGTACAAAGATTGGAATTATCGCACAGCAAGATAAAAGACTGCAATTTATCGATTGCTCAATCACGCAACCAATAAAAATTTACGACACACCATTACATAACTAAGTACACCAAGCATAAAAAAACCACTTCAAATCTGAAGTGGTTTTAAATTTGGTAGGCAGTAGCAGATTCGAACTGCTGACCTCTTGGATGTCGACCAAGCGCTCTAACCAACTGAGCTAACCGCCTATATTGATATTGCTGAATGCCATAAAAATCGCATTACTTCCTTTTGATTTTCAGCAAATCTAAACAGGGCACGATTTTAGCCGATTGTAGCATCTGGCGCAAACATAAATAACGCCTCTAATACAAAACATCTTAAATAAGAATTAGCGCGCAAGCACTTTTACTGTAATAGTAATCTTTGATACAGACTAGGGCTTGCGTAACCATCAGCAGGCAACTGTTGCCGCAATTGATAAGAGCGCACGGCTGCCTGTGTCTGTAACCCAGGCAAACCATCAGCCACACCAGCATCAAAACCTTGATTATTTAGTCTATTCTGTAAATCCAGCATTTGCTGAAAACTAAGCGCACCACCTTCTGCGAAATCACCACCCAAGATACTAGGCTCTTGATTTAACTGTTTAGCCATTTGGGCTACAGAAAGTGCATAGTTAACTGATCGATTCCATTGCATAATAATGTCAAAATTATCAAATACCATAAAGGCTGGTCCCTGCCAGCCTTGCGGTAGCAAAATAGCAGATTTTCCTGCAATATTTGGGAGCGCACTAGATAAATTGGTATCAGAACTCATGCGCGCTTGTTCTACCGATGCACCTAGTTGCGTAATATTCTGGTTTACCACTTCCGGTCGACCATCAACGGAGCTAGTCACTTCAGCATTTTCAGGTTCATTCACATAAGCCTTCACCCCTAACATAGCCCATTCTTCTGGTGTTTTCCTGATATCCAGTTGTGCACTTTGCCAATCAAAGTCACTTGGCAATTTAACCTCTACCATCACAGGCTCATTCTTATTCCAGCCTATATTGGAGAGATAATAGGCTGCAGAAGCAAATGCATCTGGCAGTGAGTTAACAACGTCAATAGTTTCGTCCGCATCACCATCTACGGCATAAAGCATAAATGTCGTAGGCATAAACTGCATATTGCCAAATGCACCAGCCCAAGACCCCTTAAAGCGCTCAACATCAACATAGCCTAGATCCACCATCAGCATCGCATCCAGCAACTGTGCTCGGAAAAAGTCAGAGCGGCGCCCTTCGTATGCCAATGTCGCTAATGCAGACAATATATCGATGTTTCCTTGAACATTGCCATACTGAGTTTCCATTCCCCAGAACGCAATCAGAATTTGCTTAGGCACACCGTATTGCGCCTCTATCTGTGCTAATAAATGATGATGCCTAGCAAGTAGGACGCGCCCGTTTTGGATTTTCTTATCATCAACCCGTTTTGCAAAATACTCTAAAAACGGGCTAATAAACTCGGGTTGCGCTCTGTCTTGCTTAATGATGTTCGGCAAAAACACCGTACGATTTACAAAATTAACGGTGGTGTCATCCGAGATACCCTGCGATTTTGCTTCGTACCTAAGATTCTCTAGCCATATAGAAAAATCTTCTTTAGCCATGACTTTACTTGTAAACGACATCGCAAAAATAAAAAAGACTAAATACAGTGATTGATGTCTACTCAATGGCAAGTTCCCGCAATATGGCTTGATAACCCACTCGATAATCTGGATACTTCGGCACAAATCCCGTTGCCAGCATCGCTTGATTACTTAAGCGTTTACCGCCACTTACTGGCATCGACTCTGGCACTTCCAATGCTAGTTGTAATGCAATCCAAGTAAGCACCTCATACTGACTGACAGGCGTAGCGTCCGTCACAATATAACAAGGCTTAATCTTTTCTTTACCAAGCAATACTTTTTGGATGAGAAATGTCATGAATGCAGCAGCATCATCACGATGGATTCGATTACTCCAGCTATTATTTTTCGGCCAACGCTCTGGTGCTTTGGCGAGATTAATCATGCGCAAGCGACCTGGTCCGTAAATACCTGACAATCTCAGCACGGTAGTGTTACATGGCAACTCCCCCAATAATGACTCCGCTTCTAATAAGCGTTCACCGCCAAAATCAACTGGTAACGGTGTAACAGATTCACCTAGGATGTCATCCGTCACTTGCCCATAGACGCGTGTGCTTGACACAAAAAACACATGTTTTAATTGGCGATTATCAGTCTGCGTCATTAATACATTACGCAAGCCATCTACATATGCTTGCTTATATTGAGCATCCGTTTGCCCGCTAGCGGCAATACAATACACAATCATATCGGGCTGAATATCACGCAGCCTATGAAGTGAGGCAAGCTCAGTGACATCGGCCTGAATCATCTCAGCGCTATCAGTCGCCCTGTAGCTTCTGGCAACACCATAAACATGCATATTTAAATGGGTTAATTGGTCAGCTATAGCGCTACCAAGATCACCATAACCTACAATTAACACTTTCAATTTGGGTATGCTATCCATGCTGCTGTATATATTTTTCTGTGAGAAATAATGCCACGATAGTCTTGCTATCTGTAATATCGCCTTGCTGAATCAGCTTAATAGCATCGGACAGCGCAAGATCAAACACCTCTAAAGCCTCATCATCATCTCTATGACAAAGCCCATCAGTCAAATCTCTTGCCAAGTAAATATGAATCACTTCATTCGAATAGCCAATACAGGGATGTTGCTCACCTAACTTCACCCAATTCTTAGCTTGATAGCCAGTTTCTTCGAGTAACTCTCTTTGACCAGTATGCAATGTGCTTTCATTAGCATCAATCTTGCCGGCTGGCAGTTCGATAAACACTTTGTGTAAAGGATATCGGAACTGACGCTCTAATACTATATTACCATTACTCAACAATGGAACAATCACCACTGCACCCGGATGTGTGACGTATTCGCGCTGGCTCACATTTCCATTAGGCAAGCGAACTTGATCTCGTTTCACACAAAGAAAATCGCCCTTAGCTAAATCCTCGGTGCTAATAAGATGCTCAGTTAAATCCATCAGAAATCCTTGTTCTTACCGATGCTAAAAAGTGGGGATGACATCTCAACTGACAGAGGGCTAAGTAAGTCACATATGATAGAAGATAATAGCAGAAGACTAAACCTTCAAGTCGAGAACTTCAAGTAAGGACTAACCATCAATATTGGCAGGATAGAACTAGTATCTAACCGACCAATTGATTTGAATATTAAATTGTTTTCTTCCAGAGCACTTTATAAACAAAGCCTGGAAAAGCAAACACTAAGAATAAGAAACTAGTGACCGCATAAAACTCCCAGCCCTGTGGTGCAACCTGCCCAAAAGTTGCACGCTCTGCATACACGGCTAAAGCACCCACTAGAAAATAAAGGGTGACTAACTCAAGTAAGCACCAAGCTAAATTCTTGGTGTTATTGGCAGCTTTTAACGGAAACATATAAAACAATTTATCTGAAAACCAAGGCAGATTTGCAGCTAAGAACATAATGCCGAGCAGTACCCAATTCGTCATTAGCTTAGGCTCCGGCTAATAGCATAAAAACATACACTCATCAGGCCTTGTGGCATTAAACCAATAGCCAACAAAGCCAAAGCATTCATGCTCAACAGAACACGCATATCAAATGGTGCAACAATCGGGCTATTATCTTCCGGCTCATCAAAGTACATCAACTTGATGACACGTAGATAGTAGAATGCGCCAATCACTGCCATCAACACGGCAAACACAACCACCCATAAAAAGCCTGCTTGCAATGCCGCTTGCAATACCGTGAATTTAGCGTAGAAACCTAGCGTTGGTGGAATACCTGCCATGCTAAACATCACGATTAGCATTAAAAAGGCGATCCAAGGGCTACGTTGATTCAAACCTTTTAAATCACTTAAATTTTCAGCTTCAAAGCCCTTACGTGATAACAACAGAATAATGCCGAAACCTGCAAGTGTCATCACCACATAGCTAGCGATATAAAACAATGCAGACACATAACCGTTACCACTTGCACTCATTAAACCTAGCAATACGAATCCAACATGAGAGATAGTTGAATATGCCAACATACGTTTCAGATTAGTTTGTGCAATTGCAGTCACGTTACCAAGCACTATCGACAACACAGACATAATTAACAACATTTGTTGCCAATCAATTGCCAATGTTGGTAAGGCCTGTGCCAAAAGACGAATAACAAAAGCAAAAGCTGCTAGTTTAGGCACAGAGCTAATCAACATGGTCATTGCAGTTGGTGAGCCTTCATATACATCAGGCACCCACATTTGGAATGGCACAGCGCCTAATTTAAATGCTAACCCAGCCACAATAAATACCAAGCCTAACACCAAGACTGCATGCATTCTGGCGCCGCTCATCAATGCATGATTAATGTCAGAGATATTTAAGCTACCGGTCATACCGTAGATCATGCTCATGCCGTATAGCAACATACCTGACGCTAAAGCACCCAACACAAAATATTTCATGGCAGCTTCAGTCGCGCGATGGTTGTCGCGATCTAATGCAACTAAAGCATATAGGCTGAGGGATAACAACTCCAAACCTACATACAGTGTCAGCATGCTCTGACCTGACACCATAATCATCATGCCGACGACTGAGAACAGCACTAGTGCATAGAACTCACCGCGGAACATATTACGCAGTTGGATGTATTGCCTAGTGTAGACAAAGATTAATGACGTCCCTACATAAATCATCAGCTTTAAAACATCGGCCATCGTGTCATCAACAAATGTGCCGGTAAAAGCATAGCCTACACTTGGCACGTGTGTTGTCACCGTAAAATAGGCGGCCAAAAGCAAACCTAGTTGTGACAAACCGTATATTGCAATCCGATTAGACTGTTTTAAAAACAGATCAGCAATTAATACAAGCATTGCCATCCCTAAAAGGATGATTTCAGGTAAGGCGGTAATGAGGTCGTAACGTATATTTTCCATGACTTATAAGCCTACTGGCAGCTTGCTATTTGCTAGATGTGAAAGAAGTTGAGTAACAGTTGCATTGGTCATATCAGTAAGCGGCTGCGGATAAATACCTAGTGCCAGTACTAAGATTGCCAATACAGACAATATTAAAAACTCACGCTTATTTAAGTCTTTAAGCGCGGCAACATTTGCGTTGGCTACCTCGCCGTAGAATACGCGCTTCACCATCCATAAGGTGTAAGCAGCACCAAATATCAACGTGAATGATGCTAAGAATGCATACCAGAAGTTAACCTGAATAGCGCCTAAAATCACCATGAACTCCCCTACAAAACCAGAAGTGCCGGGTAAACCACTGTTAGCCATTGCAAACAACACGGCAAAGGCAGCAAACACTGGCATCGTATTCGCCACACCACCATAAGCATCGATTTGACGGCTATGTACACGGTCGTACAGTACACCCACGCTTAAGAACATCGCTGATGAAATGAATCCATGTGAAATCATTTGTACAACTGCGCCCTCTAGGCCCAAATTATTAAAGATAAAGAATCCTAATGTCACAAAGCCCATGTGCGAAATTGAGGAATAAGCAATCAGCTTTTTCATGTCTTTTTGCACCAATGCCACTAACGCAATATATACAATCGCAATCAGTGACAAGGTAATCATGAAACCTGATAAGTAATGCGCTGCATCTGGGGCGATAGGCATCGCAAAGCGTAAAAAGCTATAGCCACCTAATTTTAGTGCAATCGCCGCCAACACCACCGAACCGCCTGTTGGCGCCTCAACGTGGGCATCCGGCAGCCAAGTGTGTACAGGCCACATTGGAATTTTTACTGCAAATGCGGCAAAAAACGCCAAGAAAATAAGCACTTGCACATTTAAAGGCATTGGCAATTGGTAATAATCTGTAATCGCGAAACTACCAGTCTGATGGAACATGTAGATAAAAGCCACCAACATCAGCAGTGAGCCAAGTAGCGTATATAGAAAGAACTTCACCGTCGCATAGACACGGTTAGGGCCACCCCAAATACCAATCACTAGGAACATTGGGATTAACATTGCTTCCCAAAATACATAGTACAGAATTGCATCTAATGTACTAAATACACCAATCATCAGGCCGCTCATAATCAAGAATGAGGCCATATATTGTGCAACACGCTTTTCAATCACTTCCCATGCTGAAATCACAACAATCACAGTAGTGAAACTAGTCAGCAAGATTAGCGGAATCGCAATACCATCAGCACCTAAATGATAATGAATATTAAAAGACATAATCCAAAGGAAACGCTCTTGGAACTGAAACCCACCATCAGCAAAGTTAAAGTGCGTATAAAGTGGAATCGTCACTAAAAAGCTAAGCACACTGCCAAACAAGGCGAACCAACGCGTTAAGTTAGGTTTACTGTCATCCGCAGTGAACAATACCAAACCGCCCGCCAATATTGGCAGCCAGATGGAAAAACTTAGAATATGTTGCAAAAAGTAATCAAGCATTTTTTATACTTTAGAAAAGAATTAAATCTTTATAAGACCAAGAGATAGCATTAAAAACACGCCAATAATCATCGCAAATGCATAGTGATAAATCAAACCTGTTTGTAGTTTGCGTATAACACCAGACAACTTACCAATTAGGTTAGCCGTGCCATTCACCATAGCACCGTCAATAATTTTAACGTCGCCGATTTGCCATAGTTTATTACCTAAGAAGCGCGAGCCAGCGGCAAAAAATCGGTCATTAAAGCTATCAAAACCATATTTATTTTCTAATATCTTATTGATTAAGCTAAATCGTTTTTGAATCGTAGCAGGGATGTCTGGACGCTTCATGTAGAAGAACCACGCTAAGGCAACGCCTGATGCTGCTAACGCAAATGGCAATGTCATTAAACCATGTAGCGCCATGCCTAATGAAGAATGGAATATTGTATGCCAATGATGCGCAAGCTCTTGCATCGCAGGATGCGCATGCGCATCTACAAAAATAACGCCTTTGAAGAAATCACCAAACAGCATTGGTTCGATTGCAAAGTAGCCAATCGCCAATGATGGAATCGCTAATAGAATCAATGGTAATTTCACAACCCATCCTGGTTCGTGCGGGTCATCTGTTGGGCTCAAACCATGATGATGATCCTCATCGTCGTGATGGTCTGCATTATGATGCCCGTCATGCTTCACTTCACGCCATTTCTCTTTGCCGTGGAACACCAAGAAGTACATACGGAAACTATAGAATGCTGTCACAAACACACCAGTTAGCACTGCAAAGTAAGCAAAACCACTACCTGCTACCGTAGAGAATTTAGCTGCTTCAATAATGCTGTCTTTAGAGTAGAAACCTGAAAGTAAAGGTGTACCAATCAAAGCGAGTGAACCAATCAATGAAGTAATCCAAGTAATCGGCATATACTTCTTAAGGTTACCCATGTTACGAATATCTTGATCATGATGCATGCCCATAATGACCGAACCTGCTCCTAAAAAGAGTAATGCCTTAAAGAAGGCATGTGTCATTAAGTGGAAAATGGCAACCGAGTAAGCTGATGCGCCTAATGCCACTGTCATATAACCTAATTGCGACAATGTCGAATAAGCCACTACACGCTTAATGTCATTCTGGATAATGCCCAAAAAGCCCATAAACAGCGCAGTGATACTACCAATAATAATCACAAACGATAATGCTGTTGATGACAGTTCAAACAATGGTGACATACGTGCCACCATAAATATGCCCGCCGTCACCATGGTTGCTGCATGGATTAACGCAGAAATAGGCGTTGGGCCTTCCATTGAATCTGGCAACCATACATGCAATGGCACCTGTGCAGATTTACCCATTGCACCAATAAATAGCAAAATACAGGTCACAGTCATCAGTGACCAAGATGCGTTGCCAATTAAATTAATTTTGGTGTCTGCCATTCCTGGTGCAACTGAAAACACAGCTGCGTAATCTAGGCTACCAAAATGATACAGAACTAAGCCAATGCCTAAGAGAAAACCGAAGTCACCAACACGGTTTACTAAAAATGCTTTTAAGTTGGCATAAATGGCGGTTGGACGTGTATACCAAAAGCCAATCAATAAATAAGAAACTAAGCCCACAGCCTCCCAGCCAAAAAACAACTGCATGAAGTTATTGCTCATCACCAGCATCAACATAGAGAAGGTGAACAATGAGATATAGCTAAAGAAACGTGCGTAGCCTTTATCTTCATGCATATAGCCGATGGTGTAAATATGAACCATCAATGAAACAAAAGTCACCACCACCATCATCATGGCACTGAGTCGGTCGATTAAAAACCCGATTTCAAATGAGAAGTTGCCACTTTTCAACCAAGAGTACACGGTCTCATTATAAGGCTGACTCACCATGGCATCTTTTAGCACATACACTGACAAGGCAAAAGAAATCGCCACACCAGCAATGGTCACTACATGCGCGGCAGCTCTAGGCAGATGCTTACCAAACAGACCGATAATAATAGCGGCCAATAATGGAAGCAAAGGGATTGCAAGATAGATTTGTTGCATACTCATGCTAAACACTTAGCCTTTCAAACTGTCTAAATCGTCAACATTGATCGTGCGTAAATTTCTAAACAACACAACCAAGATCGCTAGGCCGATAGCAGACTCTGCAGCTGCCACCGTTAAAATAAAAAACACGAAAACCTGCCCTGCAATATCATTCAGATAATGAGAGAAAGCAATAAAGTTAAGGTTAACTGCCAACAGCATTAACTCAATTGCCATCAATAAAATAATGACATTTTTACGATTTAGAAAAATACCAATGACACTGATTGCAAACAGCAATGCACCTAAAATTAGATAATGAGATAAACCGACCATTATTTAGCCCCTTTATCATCAGCCTGAGCTGATGCATCTACCACATCATTTTTTTCCACTTCTTTTTCCACGTGGGCTTCCATTTTCACAATTCTTAGACGGTCAGCTTTTTTAACCAGCACTTGTTTAGCAGGATCCATAGATTTACTATCTTTACGATCACGCAATGTCAACGCAATTGCCGCCACAATAGCGACGAGCAACACCACAGAGGCCAGTTCAAATGGCAGCAGATAATCGGTATACAGCACGCGCCCCAATTCAGCAGTGTTGCTGTAATCGGCTGGTCGTGCTGGGGGTGCCGCAACAACATCTGTGCCAAAGTTACGTGCACCTACTATCATGACCATTTCTACTGCCATTAAGCCACCTACTGGCAAAGCCACTGGTAGCGCTTTCCAAAAGCCTTCACGCAATTTATCCAAGTTGATATCAAGCATCATCACCACAAACAAGAACAACACCATCACTGCACCAACGTACACCAACACCAATGCGATGGCCAAAAACTCAGCTTCTAGTAACAACCATATTCCTGCCGCTGTAAAGAATGCCAGCACAAGATAAAGTGCTGCATAAACTGGGTTACGCGTAGTGATGACACGCAATCCTGCAATCAGCAAAATAATTGCGAGTGTATAAAAAACGATGTCTTGAAAATGCAAGCCAAAAAATGTCATATGGTTAAATGGTTATCTATTAAAAGTGCTTAAACGATGTATGAAGGCTTCACTATAAATCTGCTACTTAATTTGTTATTTCCTAATTTTTTATCTAAGCAGCTTATTACCTAAACTGCTTATTTATCTGTACGACTTGTCTATCTAAAAACTTTATCTTGTGCTCTGTCTGCTGCGATTTGTTTTTCATGTTTATCACCCACTGCTAGCAGCATTTCTTTTGTGTACAACAAATCACCGCGTTGTTCGCCGTGATAATCAAACACACGAGTCTCTACAATAGAGTCAACAGGGCAAGACTCTTCACACAAACCACAGAAAATACATTTAGTCAGGTCAATATCGTAACGCGTGGTGCGACGTGTGTTGTCTTCACGCTGCTCGGACTCAATCGTAATCGCCATCGCAGGACATACTGCTTCGCACAGTTTACAAGCAATACAACGCTCTTCACCATTAGGATAACGACGTAGCGCATGCAAGCCACGGAATCGGTTAGATTGAGGCGTATTCTCTTCAGGGTACTGAACCGTGATCTTAGGTGCAAAAAAGTAACGGCCAGTCAGCGCCATGCCTTTAAGCAACTCCCATAACATTAAGCTGCCTAATGTTTGTTTAATCGATTTAATCATAATTTATTCAAAACCTAATCACTAAACTTAGCGAAAAAAACCTAGTGAACCAAACCTAGTGAAACAAATGAGCCCATGGAGTTTGCATCATGCCACCGACAAACACAATCCACACAATAGTAATTGGAATAAACACTTTCCAGCCTAAACGCATGATCTGGTCATAGCGATAGCGCGGAAAGGTTGCCCTAAACCATAAAAATAAGAATAAGAGGAAACCAACTTTGGCAAGCAACCATAGGAAACTATCCGGAATAAACGGTACTGGTGATAGCCAACCGCCCAAAAACATCAGTGCTGCCAGCATCGACACTAAAATCATATTTGCATATTCAGCTAAGAAGAACACCGCAAATGCCATGCCGGAATACTCAACGTGGAAACCTGCAACGATTTCAGACTCGCCCTCGGCTACGTCAAACGGTGCGCGGTTTGTTTCAGCAACCGCACTGATAAAGTAAACAATAAACAAAGGGAATAATGGAATGAAATACCAATGCCAGAAACCGCCCTCTTGTCCTAAAACAATTTTGCCTAGGTTTAAACTATTAGCACACATCAACACACCCACTAATGCAAAACCCATCGCAATTTCGTATGAAACGATTTGTGCAGCTGAACGTAAGCTACCTAAGAATGCATATTTAGAGTTAGAAGCCCAACCCGCAATAATCACGCCATAGACTGCCACAGAAGTCATGGCAAGAATGTAAAGCAAGCCAGCATCTACGTCTGCAAGCACCATATTCAAATCAAACGGAATAACTGCCCAGGCTGCAAACGCTGGAGCAATTGCTAATACAGGCCCTAATAAAAACAATGCCTTATTAGAAGCTGTAGGTAAAATCACCTCTTTGAATAATAGTTTAATACCATCTGCGAGCGGCTGTAGCAAACCGAAATAACCAACACGATTCGGTCCGATACGCACCTGCATATAACCAATCACTTTACGCTCGGCCAATGTGAGGTAGGCAACTGCAACCATTAGCGGTACGACAATCGCGACAATCTTAATCAAAGTCCAGCCAGTGATTTCAACTGCTGGCCAGTAACTACCAAATAGGTTTGATAACCATTCCATTAGGCACGCACTTCCGTAATGTTTGTATTAATGTTTTGTAATTGCTGCGGAGATAGCTTTTCAACTGTGATATCGCCCATTAAATCACCAAGGCCGGTTGTCACCTCATGAGCAGCCGCCACACGCACACAACCCATTGCCACATGGTCATCTAAACGCACAGTCAATACCGCACTGCCTTTATCCTGCTTCACTAGTACATGGTCACCCTCAACCAAGTCTAACGCCGCTAATTGACGGCCACACATACGTGCCATAGGCTTGATGTTGTATTTGGTTTTTTGTAACGGCGGTGAGCGTCGAACAATGGGGTCAGACTCGTATTGCGGCACTTCACCAATACGTTGTAAACCATCATGTTTGATATTTACCTGAATCTCAACCAGCTCTCTTAAGTTGTTATTCAGACTACGCCAAACCACAGCAGATGGCTTGTCACCTGCAAAAATCGCGTCTTTTACTTGCTCGCTAGATTCATAATCAAAGCCATCCAAATCTAGTGTATTCGCTAGTACTCGTAACACTTTCCATGCAGGTCGTGACTCACCCAATGGTCTCACTGCCGCTGCAAAACTCTGCACACGACCTTCCATACTCATAAAAGTACCGGAGGTTTCTGTGAATGGTGTAATCGGCAGCAAAATATCTGCATTATCTAATGCTTGTGACTTAAAGGCTGTCAAAGCAATAACACACTCTGCTTTTTCCATCGCAGCATTTGCTAAAGCAGCATGTTGGCAATCTAGCTCTGGCTCGATATTTAACAATAAGTATGCTTTACGTGGCACTTCAAGCATTGCACGTGCGTGCATACCGGTACTTGATGGCATCACACCCATCATATGCATACCTGTACTGTTAGCCGCTGCTGGTAATATGCCGCCCTTGGCACCTGTAATACCGCCGATAGCCTCAGCCAAGCTATACATTTCTGTAAAGCGTGGGTCGCTCAATGCCATATTACCCAAGAAAATACCAACTTTTGGCGCAATCAGATCATAGTCTTTACCATGACCTGCCAAACTCTCTGCGATTGCTTGTGTGTTTGGACGTACTTTAATATCGTCCAACAGTGCAGTAAGCGATGGCGGCAAACATAGTGATAAGCGTTGCAAGCCAGACATGGCTTTTAATATTTGGCCAAGCACATTGACCATGTCGTTAGGTCGCACAATCACTTTATGTGCAATATCCATCAATGGATCATTATCTAATGGACTTACCACAGATAGCTCAGCGCCATTCGCCACAGCCCTACGGAAACGCTGTGCCAATAATGGATGCTCATTGCGCAAATTAGAGCCAATCACAATAATACGATCGAGCTCTTCAATTTCATGGATATTACAACCCATCCATGGTGTGCCTAGACGTTTACCATCCAATCTAAAGTCAGTTTGACGCAAACGATAGTCGATATTGCCACAAGCCAAACCATTCGCCAGCATTTTAGCTAAATAGCCTTCTTCCATCGTGCTATTAGGTGACACTAAAACGCCTAAAGCTTCGCTACCATATTCGTTGGTAATGTCTTTTAATTGACCTGCAGCAAACTCAAGCGCGGTCTTCCAGTCAGTCTCTACCCAAGCGCCGTTATGTTTAATCATTGGCACTTTTAAACGATCAGGACTATTAAGACCCTCATATGAGAAACGGTCACGGTCTGACAACCAGCACTCGTTGATGCTTTCTTTTTCACGCGGTAACACACGCATGACTTTATTATCTTTTACGTGTACTTCGATATGCGAGCCTAAGCTATCATGCGCAGCAATACTTGGTCTGCGTGTTAACTCCCAGCTACGTGCAGAATATCTAAACGGTTTACTGGTTAACGCGCCCACTGGACACAAATCAATAATATTGCCAGATAACTCTGAGTTAACGCTCTTATCTACATAGGCAGTAATTTCTGCATGCTCGCCGCGGCCAATCAAACCTAACTCTTGCATACCACCCACTTCTTTTAAGAAGCGTACGCAACGTGTGCACTGAATACAGCGCGTCATATCGGTACTCACTAACGGACCAATATTTTTATTAAAAACAACACGCTTTTCTTCAGTATAGCGAGAGCCACTCACACCGTAAGCAACGGCTACGTCTTGTAAATCACACTCACCACCTTGATCGCAAATTGGGCAATCTAACGGGTGATTAATCAGCAAAAACTCCATCACACTTTGCTGCGCTTCAATCGCAGATTTTGAGCGTGTGAATATCTTCATGCCATCCGCAACTGGGGTTGCACATGCCGGCAATGGCTTGTTAAATTTTTCCACCTGTACCAGACACATGCGGCAGTTTGCTGCCACTGACAGTTTTGGGTGGTAGCAAAAACGTGGAATCGCAATACCGACTTTATCAGCCGCATCAATAATGGTGCTGCCGTGTTCGACTTCTATCGATTTACCATCTATTTCAATATTCAACATTATGTATTTTTACCGTCTTTACAGTTTATTTACCGTCAACCATGCTCTTGCCATGCTGAATATAATATTCAAACTCTGGCCTGAAATGCTTAATAAAACTTAACACAGGTGTTGCAGCAGCTTCACCAAGTGCACAAATTGTGCGACCTGCAATATTGTTACTAATATCAGTCAGCAGGTCTAAGTCTTCCATCTTGCCCTGCCCTTTAACAATACGGTCAATCACACGATAAACCCAACCAGTACCTTCGCGGCACGGCGTACATTGACCACAGCTTTCTTCATAGAAGAAATATGACAAGCGATGTAATGTTTTCACCATACAAGTTGTATCATCCATCACAATCATGGAACCTGCACCAAGACTAGACCTTGCCTTGCTTAATCCATCGTAATCCATCGTTGCACCCATAATCGCGGATGCCGGCATTACCGCAGTGGATGGCCCACCAGGAATCACTGCTTTCAACTGACGCCCCTTCCAAACACCACCAGTCAAAGCTAACAACTCAGTGAACGGCATCCCCATTTTCACTTCATAGTTACCAGGCTTTTCAATATGACCAGACACTGAGAACAGCTTTGTACCACCAGAATTTGCAACGCCTAAGTCAGCAAATGCCTGACCGCCATTTTGCATAATCCATGGAATACTTGTATAACTTTCTGTGTTATTGACATTGGTAGGCTTACCGAACACACCATAACTAGCTGGAAATGGTGGTTTAAAACGTGGCTGGCCTTTTTTGCCTTCAATCGATTCAATCAGCGCAGTTTCTTCACCACAAATATAAGCACCGTAGCCATGCACTGCGTACAAATCGAAACTGAAGTTTGTGTCAAACAGGTTTTCACCTAGATAACCAGCAGCTTTTGCTTCATGTAATGCCGCTTCAAAGATTTCATAGTCTTGCCAGATTTCGCCATGGATATAGTTATAACCGACACGCGCACCTAAAGTGTAGGCAGCAATTGCCATCCCTTCAATCAATTGATGTGGGTTATATCGAATGATATCTCTGTCTTTAAAAGTACCAGGCTCACCCTCATCCGTATTGCAGACAAGATACTTGACGCCGTCAAAATAACGAGGCATGAAACTCCACTTAAGCCCAGTAGGAAACCCTGCGCCACCTCGACCACGTAACCCAGAGTTTTTGATTTCCGTAATAATGTCAGTAGGTTTAACTTTTTCAGTCACAATGCGCTTTAATGCGGCATACCCACCTAACTTTAAATAGGTCTCCAGTGACGCTGGATTTTCTTCAGTCAGCGTACGTAACGTAACTAAGGTTTGCCCTGCCAAATCGGTCATCACTACTGCCTTGCTAGAAACGGCCATTATTTAAGCCCCTCTATAATTGCATCGACCTTATCTGTCGTTAAGAACTCATGCATTTCTGTGTTATTCACATGCATCAAAGGTGCACCACCACAACAACCCATGCACTCACCCTCTTTTAAACAGAACTTTCCATCTGGTGTAACTTCATTAAACCCAACACCCAATTTACCTTGCAAGTGACTAACGATTTCATCAGAGCCTCTTAACATGCATGAAATATTAGTGCAGATAGTAACCTTGTATTTGCCTACCGGAGACAAATCATACATATTGTAAAAAGTAGCAACTTCCATTGCTGCAATTTCTGGCATACCCAAATATTGTGCAACTTCCGTAATACTTTCTTTAGATAACCAGCCACGTTCAGTTTGCACAATACGTAATGCACTCATCACCGCCGCCTGCCGTTGATCAGCTGGATACTTTGTCAACTCATAATCTATTTTAGTAATTGCTTCTGGGCTTAACATGCTAATTGATTCCTACTCCGAGCAGCGCAATGACGTACATGGCAATGACGAAAACGCAAACAACAATGAATACAACTGTGAATAAAGGTTAAAAACTATGTTCATCGGTCAATTTCCCCGAAAACAATATCTTGAGTACCGATAATTGCCACCAAGTCAGCAATCATATGACCTCTAGTCATTTCATCTAAGGCTGCCAAATGCGGAAATCCTGGTGCGCGAATTTTTAGACGGTAAGGTTTATTGGCACCATCTGACACCATGTAAATACCGAATTCGCCCTTAGGATGCTCAACCGCAGCATACGCCTCGCCGGCTGGCACATGAAAGCCTTCAGTGAAAAGTTTAAAGTGGTGAATCAGGTCTTCCATGTTGGTTTTCATACCTTCACGGCTTGGAGGCGCTACTTTATTATCTGAAGTAATCACCGGGCCTGGATTTTTACGTAACCAATCCACACATTGCTTGATGATGCGGTTAGATTGCCTAAACTCTTCCATACGCACCAAGTAACGATCGTAGCAATCGCCATTCACGCCGACAGGAATATCAAAATCTAAATTTGCATAAACTTCATAAGGCTGCTTCTTACGCAAATCCCACTCAATACCTGAGCCGCGCAGCATTGGGCCAGTCATACCAAGTGCTAACGCACGTTCTGGACTTACCACACCAATACCTACCGTACGTTGCTTCCAGATACGGTTATCCGTGAGCAGTGTTTCATACTCGTCGATATAAGTAGGGAAACGGTTGGTAAAATCTTCAATAAAATCTAAAAGTGAACCTTGGCGGTTCTCATTTTGCGCTTTAACTGTTTTAGCATTGCGCATGGATGACACTTGATATTGCGGCATCGAATTCGGCAAGTCGCGATAAACGCCACCTGGACGATAGTAAGCAGCATGCATACGCGCGCCAGAAACCGCCTCATACACATCAAACAAATCTTCACGCTCACGGAATGCATACAAGAACACCGTCATTGCGCCCACATCCAGCGCATGCGCACCCAGCCACAGCAAGTGGTTAAGCACACGGGTAATTTCATCAAACATCACACGAATATATTGTGCGCGTAGCGGAACATCTAGTCCCAGCATTTTTTCAATCGCCATTACATAGGCATGCTCATTGGACATCATGGACACGTAATCCAGCCTGTCCATGTAAGGCACGCTTTGTAAGTAGGTGCGATTTTCAGCTAATTTTTCAGTACCGCGATGCAACAAACCAATATGCGGGTCAGCACGTTGAATCACTTCACCGTCCAACTCCAACACCAAGCGCAACACACCGTGCGCTGCCGGGTGCTGCGGACCAAAGTTCATGGTGTAATTTCTAATCTCAGCCACGGTGCGCTCCTTCGCTACGAATCACGCGCGGTACGTTATTGCGCAACTCAATAGAAACTGGCTGATAAATTACACGCTGCTGCTCAGGGTCATAACGCATTTCGACGTTACCTATCATAGGGAAATCTTTACGGAACGGGTGACCAACAAAACCGTAGTCAGTTAATAAACGACGCAAGTCCGGGTGGTTTTCAAACATAATGCCGTACAGGTCAAACGCTTCACGCTCGAACCAATTGGCAACTGACCACACTCCAACCAAGGTTGGCAATATTGGGAAATCTTCATCTCTAGCAAACACCCTTAGGCGTACACGATGATTCAATGAAACAGAGAGAAAATGGCAAACCACAGCATAACGCAAGCCATCATAACTACCTTCACCGTACTCCTGATAGTCCACACCGCACAAATCAATTAACTGCTCAAAGTTTAAAGCAGCATCATCACGCAACAAATGACAAACAGCGAGATAATCTTCGGCACGGCACTCAATAGTAACTTCACCCAGAGCTAAAGTTTGTTTGGTAATTTTTTCACCAAGCACCGTCTGCAAACTGGCTAATAGCTGATCTAATTTAGCTGACATAATTTTGTTCTTAATTTAACAGACCCATTAACTTAACGGGCAATGGTGTTTGTACGTTTAATTTTATTTTGCAACTGGATAATGCCGTACAACAACGCCTCCGCTGTAGGCGGGCAGCCTGGCACATAGACATCAACAGGAACAATACGATCACACCCGCGCACAACAGCATAAGAGTAATGGTAATAACCACCACCGTTAGCACAGGAACCCATGGAAATAACCCAGCGTGGCTCAGCCATCTGGTCATACACTTTACGTAAAGCTGGCGCCATTTTATTGACTAAAGTCCCAGCCACAATCATTACGTCAGACTGACGCGGACTAGGGCGAAATACGATACCAAAACGATCAAGGTCGTAACGTGAGGCGCCTGCATGCATCATTTCAACCGCACAGCAGGCCAAACCAAAAGTCATCGGCCACAGAGAACCAGTACGGGTATAGTTAATCACCGTATCTAACGTAGTGGTGACAAACCCTTTTTCTAAAACACCTTCAAGACTCATGATTCAATCAATCCCATTCCAATGCGCCCTTCATCCACTCGTAGATGAAGCCAATCACAAGCACGCCTAAAAAAACCATCATAGCAAGAAAGCCGAACAACCCTATTTCCTGCAACACCACAGCCCACGGGAATAGAAATGCAATTTCCAAATCGAACAAAATAAATAGGATAGCAACAAGATAGTAGCGCACGTCGAATTTCATACGCGCATCTTCAAAGGCCTCAAAGCCACATTCATACGGGGAGTTTTTTGCAGAGTCGGGTCTGCTCGGAGAGACTAGCTTAGACAGGATTAGCGGACCTACACCAACTGCCAAGCCTACAAGAATAAACAACAATATTGGAAAATAATTTTCTAGCACTAACAAACCCCAGACTAAATCACTAAAGAATTTGCAACAATTAAAAGCAAGGCACTATTGCCGCCAGAACCAGCCAACTTCAAAACTAGATATTTACTACCTTCAACCAAAAAATCAAAACTGTTAAATGGTGCCGACGGAGAGACTCGAACTCTCACGACTTTCGTCACTACCCCCTCAAGATAGCGTGTCTACCAATTCCACCACGACGGCATATGCTTAAACTACATAATTATTTTGGCACAGCCTCTGTCGCAGGAGTTTCCGTTGTAGCGCTCGGAGCAGCCTTAGCAGCATCAACCGATTGAGTCGCCATTGCCTTAACCACGCTACCGCCATTTGCCTTATCACTTGCCATGTAAGCCAATGTCAGACTGGTAATGAAAAACACAAATACGAAACCAGCTGTTGCACGACTCATAAAATTAGAGGACCCAGACACACCAAACAAGCTACCAGATGCACCGCTACCAAATGAAGCCCCCATGTCAGCACCTTTACCGTGCTGCAACAACACCAAGCCGATTACACCACAGGCAGCCAACACATGAATTACTAATACTATATTTTCCATTTTTTACCTTATATCACCATAACCAACACTTAACATCCATGTTTAAAAGCGACGATACACAGCGCTTACCTTACACAAACTCAAGATGCCGCACGGCAAATTCCTTCAAATTCTTGCGCACTTAACGAACATTTGCCAATTAAGCCGCCATCAATATCCTGCATAGAGAATAATTGTACCGCATTTTGCGGATTTACGCTCCCCCCGTAAAGGATTTTCAAGCTAGCTGCGGCCTCTTTATTGTGGTTTGCAATTCGATTGCGTATAAACTCATGCATACTCTGTGCTTGATCTGAACTGGCCGCCAGCCCCGTACCAATTGCCCAGATAGGTTCATAGGAAACGACGGTGTTAGCAAACACATCTGCACCATATAAATTGACAATCGTATCGATCTGCTTTGCGACGACCATTTCCATCACACCAGCTTCTCGCTCTATCAGTGTTTCACCAACACATAGAATTGGTACAAGACCATGCGCTTTAGCTTGCATAAATTTAGCTGCAATATTTTCGTCAGACTCACAATAAGCTGTTGCACGCTCTGAATGCCCGATAATGACATGTGTTGCACCGAAGTCACTCAGCATGCTTGCACTGACCTCGCCCGTAAAGGCGCCAACGGCATCTTTACTTATATTCTGCGCACCCCATGCGATGGAGGTGCCTTGTAACAAACTTTGCGCCTGTGCAAGGTATGGATACGGGACACACACAACAACATCAACATTTTTTAGCGCACTTAATCGATCAAGGTAAGCTATTAAAAGCTGCTGATTCGATGTTAAGTTGCCATGCATTTTCCAATTGGCAACCACTAATTTTCTAGGCATGCTACCCCTGAATTTTCTTGAATTTTTAAACTAAAAGTATATGACTTATGTACTTAAACACCAGAATCTAAAAGCGATTCGCGTTTAATTTCAAAGCGCTACAACCTTGCAATATTGTAACTTAATTTTGCATATTAGGACTCAAGCTCAAACAATAGTATGATTACTCATGATTAGAAAGCTCACAGCAATCGCCTTACTCACACCCATCATTCATCTCAACGCTGTTGCCGATACCACTTCATATGGCATATGGTCTGATGCAAAAAACACCTTATCTGAAACATGGAGCGCTAGTAATTACGAACTTTATGTGCCAATCAACACATGGCACAATCGACATTATTACAGCCAAGAAAAAATAGATGGTTACAACGAACAACCTTGGGGGCTAGGGATAGGAAAATACAGATATGATGAGGATGGTGATTGGCATGGCATTTATGCAATGGCATTTACAGACTCTCACAGCAAAGTGCAACCCGTCGCTGGATATGCATTTCAAAAAATGTGGCGTCCAAGCAATAACGTTCGTTTGGGTGCCGGATACACACTTGGGGTAACATTGCGTGAAGATTTTAACTATATGCCTCTACCTGTTATTGCCCCTTTAGCCTCGATTGAATATAAACAACTAGCATTGCAATCTACCTATATTTTCGGTGGAAAAGGCAATGGGAATATTTTATTTACCTGGATCAAATGGCAAGTGAACTAGTAAGAAGCAACAGCAATGCATGCTGATGTGCTCTGAACTAAGCTGAGATTAAGAGTTAAACACTATTATTTAATTGGTTGAGTACGTTTCGAATTTCAATCAAAACTTCAGATGCAGTTAAGCCAACAGGGCCAATACCTTTTTCCACCAAAGAATCTGCTGCTGATCCGTGTGAGTAGACACCTAACTTAGCGGCATAAACAGGCTCTAACCCCTGTGCAGTTAGACTTGCAATAACTCCTGCTAATACATCACCAGTTCCCCCTGTCGCAAGTGCTGGGTTGCCTGTTGAATTAATACAATACTGCCCATTTTTTTCCGCAATGACGGTACCGGCACCTTTAAGTACACAAGTGACTTGTAATGATTGCGCCAATGCAATGGCAGCGTCTACTCTACATTCTTGAATAGCGGCTACACGTGTCGCCATTAATCTAGCAGCCTCACCCAAATGAGGAGTCACGATGGTTTCAGCCTGCCTACTCTTCACTAACGCGGCCAAGTGTGGATATTTAGCAATTAAATTAAGTGCGTCCGCATCTAATACCAAAGGGTATTCTTTTTTGAGCCAGAAGGTTAACAACTCAGCGGCTGCGCCTGACTGCCCCAATCCAGGCCCAATAACCAGCGCATTTAACTGAGGCAACTTTGCAATATCTTCAGGCGATCGCATCATGATTTCTGGATGTAGTAAATCAACTGACAGTGCTGTTTGACAAAGCATTGCGGCATAAATACGCCCTGCACCAGAAAATAATGCAGCCCTTGCCGCCAACAACACTGCCCCCAACATGCCTTGATCACCACCGATAATTGCAACACTGCCTGAGGTGCCTTTGTGTGCATCCACAGCGCGCGCAGGTAATACGGACTGAAACATTTGCTTGGTGAGTATGTGAGAGTCTGTTTGCATGATGGTTTTAAACGGATACATGCCGGATATTTAATTGTACTTTTTGCGAGCCATTGTAGCTATTAGTTTGCAATTGATAAGCCGCTTGAATCTGCTCATTTAGAAACTCAGTTTGATTAAAGTAAATTGCATCAATCACGATAGAAGATGAACCTGACAGCGCTTTTAAGCTGAGTTTCAAATGTTTTTCAGCCAAAATACGCTGATTAAGCACTTCGAACTCATCATAAAATAGTGGCGGTGGGAAACCCTGCCCCCACACTTGATTTTCTAATGTTTGCGCCATTTCATAAGTCATATCGGTTGCGCTTAAACTTCCATCAACCTCCAGCACTGCTTCCAAATCTGCCGCTGTCAGCAAACTTTTCACTACTGCCTCAAAGCTTAACTTGAATAGATTGAAATCCTCAGCTTTGATAGTCAACCCAGCAGCCATGGCATGGCCACCAAACTTCAATATCAAGTCGGGCTGATGCTTACTCAATAGATCTAAGGCATCGCGCAGATGCAGGCCAGCAATTGAACGCCCAGAGCCTTTAAGTAGCCCCGCACCGCCATCGGCAAAAGCAATGACTGGGCGATGATGCCGCTCTTTAATGCGTGAAGCCAAAATACCAATTACACCTTGATGCCAATCTGGCTCGTAAATACTAATGGAGTATTGATCTGCAATCTTAATATCATCGAGCGATATATTAGCGCTCTCTTGCATATCAGCTTCTATACTGCGTCTTTGTTTGTTTAAATCATGCAACTGCTGGACGATTATTACCGCTTCTTTTTCTGAATCTGCCAATAAACATTGAATGCCTAGCGTCATATCATCTAGCCTGCCTGCTGCATTAAGCCTCGGCCCTACATAAAAACCTAAATCTTGCGCCATTGCTTTTGCCGGCTCTCTGCCCGCAATTTTAAGTAACGCTGAAACGCCATGACTACAGGCACCAGCGCGAATTCTACGTAAACCTTGCTCCACTAAAATGCGGTTGTTCTCATCCAGCTTAACTAAGTCTGCGACTGTACCCAAAGCAACCAAATCTAAAAGCTCAGTTAAGTTTGGCTCAGCCTTTGTTTGATAAGCGCCTTGTTCACGCAGTTCAGCACGTAAACCAAGCAAGCAATAAAACATGACGCCTACACCTGCCAAATTTTTACTAGAGAATGTACAGCCATGCTGATTAGGATTGACGATACAGCCTGCCTCTGGTGTTTGCGATCCAGGTAAATGGTGATCTGTAATCAACACTTGCATACCCATTGCATTAGCGACCGCTACCCCATCAACACTTGCGATACCATTATCAACAGTCACAATAATATCTGGCGCTTGTGTTGCTGCAAGCTTCACAATTTCAGGCGTTAGGCCGTACCCATATTCAAAACGATTGGGCACCAAGAAATCTACGTTGGCACCAAACAAACGTAAACCCTTAACAGCAACTGCGGTCGCTGTCGCGCCATCTGCATCATAATCGCCAATGACTAACAGTTTTTTATTAGTCTGAATTGCATCAGCCAGTAACTTAGCCATTGCCTGATTATTAGTCAGCTGTTGAGGTGGTAGCAAAGCACTTAAATGAATGCTTGTTTGCGCGACACCTGACACCCCGCGTGCGGCCAACAAACGAGACATCAGCGGCGAGAGCCCAGATGATTGTAGGCTCTGTACAACTTCGATAGGTGCGTGACGTTGCGTGATTGATGTCATACTAGATATGCACTCATAGGCTTACTTTTTCGCCAGAATTTATAAAGATCTATCGGATTGATTTTAGCAACCAATGTTTGCTCATAACAGGCCAGATTAATCACTAATTGGCTGATTTTTTTTGTGTTGAGGGCATTAAGCAGCACTTGGAAGGTTTGCTCTTCTAACAGCATTTCTTGTGTTAATTGCAAACGCACATTTGATTGCTTCGTGAATTGTGAAATTGTATCTTGCACAGACAATGACACTTCTTGATACACAATACCAGAGTGCCGAGCCAAGCCTTGATAAAAAACACTGTTACCAATAATGCAATCAATCGCAGTAGCTTTTGTGGTTAGGGCTGCTGGCATGACACCCCCGCCAGAAAGCCAAATGCTATTAATCACAACATCACCCACTAACTCGCGCGCAGCGTTGGCGGCATGCCCATGTAATAGCATCTGCACTTCATTCAGGTAAGCAACCCAAACACTAGCCGCAGCACCTTGCGGCATATAATGGGCAATATTTTTACCCATTGCCATTGCTGGCAAGACGGTGCTAACTTGTGGTGGCTGCTCTAAACGTACGTACCATGCGCCTGAGTTACCCAAGCAAAACTTCAAACCATCTTGCTCAAAATGCTGGTTAAAACTCGCGATGATTGCTTCGGCATGTTGGCGTAATACTGGCAAAGGGCAAGGTTCACTTAAACTAAAACTGTCTCGCTGCAACACCAAGTACACAGGATCTGCGCGTAGCCAATAAGCGCTGCCTACATCCAAGCCATCCTCACTCGCAGCAATAGCTGCGATAGGATAATCTGGCACTGACGCTAAGTGATACTGCTCACAAACCAAAGCCTCCAGCGGCAAGTTTACATAGCTAATATCCGCTTTTGATAGCAAATGTGCCAGCATGCTATTTTGAGGCATTGCAAACAACTGCCCGGTCGAGTCACAATCTACAGTAAGCTTCACTAAGTCATTTTCAATTGATTACGTTAAGTACCAATTTTACTTGCAACAGCCTATGTGTGGGACAAATGACGTAAAAAAACCTAGTAGCATTCACTGCTACTAGGTTACGTATGACTAAATTACACTAACACAATGTTAACCAGATGCCATTAATCTTTTAATTTAGTAATAACGACGGTCATCCCTATCATAGCGATCATTACGTCTGTTATCCCTCCAGTCTTGTTTACCATGTCCACGATGGCCTCTCCATTGACCATCACGACGATGATCCGGGGCAATATAGCTAATTTGTGAAGTCGCATAACGGTTTGGCGCTACCGCAACACTCACATCCACATAACGGCCAGGGTGTTCAGTCGTCACGGTGTTGTATGTTCTACCGTTATATTCATAAGTAACAAAGTAACCTGCATTCACCGTTTGCCATTGGTCTACCTGATAACAAGTTTGAACCGGCACGGTACGTGTCACCACATTTTGGCGGCTATTTGCAATACGGTCACCAGCAATGGCACCAACACCTGCACCCACAGCGGCAGCGGCAACACGACCAGTGCCTCTACCTACAGTATTACCGAGTAAACCACCCGCAATACCACCAATCACCGCACCAGTGATTGAGTTTCCATCTTGAGAGTAACTTTGCTGTTGATATTCTGTGCGGCACTCTTGTTGTGGCACGTTGATACGTTCTGTTTGCGGCGTTACTGAAATCACGCGGGCAGTATCAATATATTGATCATCAGCTAACGCTGGCGTTGCAAACACTGCCGCAATTAATGCAGGCGCAGCCATCGTTACACGCATGCCATTGACAACGTTCAACTTAAAATTACGCATTTCATTTCTCCTCTATTTCTAGTTTTGATTAAGTCACCTAATTAACCAAACCCAGATTAATAAGTTTGTTGTGACCATGATCAGATAACGCGAGGATTTTGAATTGGCTTACTTGTAATTGTTAATACTTTGTAACTAATGATTTTACTTAGCCAAGCTACTAATTGGAGAACGAGTTACTCATCACTTTCTACATCCATATCAGGAATATGATTAAACGCGATACGCATCGGTGCATCTTTGAGCGCCTCATGCGCGCCGCCAAAGTAAATCGTGTTTTTTCCAAACTTTGCGTTAAGGCTATCAATGGCCTGATTTAACTTCTTTTCACTCTCTAGCGGAGCGATCTGAAACAAATCACGCGCCACTTCATCAGCCGTGACCAGCCCTGAAAAAGACACGCCAACCGCATATGGCTCAGCATCGATTGTAGGGAAATTCAGCATAAAAGTTTCTAGTGCTTCAATCAAGCGTAAAGTGTTATCAGTTGGTGAAATTGCGCTCTCCTGCTGCCAACTTGGCTTGTTTCTAAACTTCACCTTAACGCTGATTCTTGTAGCAAGTAAATCGTAGCTGCGCATGCGCATACAAGCTTTTTGAAGCAATCTGTGCAACACCGCCCTTACGCCAACTTCGTTGCGTTGCTCAGGCGGCATCACATGGGAGTGACCTAAACTACTACGCGCATTTTTAACGTAATAAGGCTCAATACCGCGCAATTTATCATACATGCGCTCACCCTCTACACTACCCCAGGCCACTTGTAATTGCTGCCGATTCGCAGCGTATAACTGCTCGACTGTCGTAATCTTGTAGCGGTTCAGGCGTGCTTCCATCTGCTTACCAATACCGTTTAAATCACGCAGCTCTAAACCAAACAAGCGCTGAGGTAACTCATGCGGTGCTATCAATACGCAACCATCTGGCTTTTGCATATTAGATGCTACTTTTGCTAAAAAAGTATTAGGAGCAATGCCAATAGAACAACGAATAAACTCCCCTGCTTTTTTCGCCAATGTGGATTTAATCTTGGACGCTAATTTAAGCGCATTTTCTGGTTGCTGCTGGCTACCTGTCAGCTTACAAACCATTTCATCAATAGAAAGTACTTTTTCTACATGCGTGCAACTCTCCACCAGCTCGATTAAAAAGTGGTGATACTGCACATAAGCTTGCGGCCGCGCCTCTACAAAAATAATATCAGGGCAAAGTTTGCGTGCCTCACTGACCAGCGTGCCGGTTTTAATACCAAACGCTTTAGCCTCATAGCTCGCAGCAATGCAACAAGTGGTTTCAGCCATCACCGCGAGCACGCCAATCGGCTTCCCCCTAAGCTCAGGCACCAACTGCTGCTCCACCGAAGCAAAGTAAGAATTAAAATCTACGTATAAAGCATTCAACTGCATGGATAATGATTGCGGAGAAATATTTAGAAAAATGAATGTTTAGCTTGATATTGTGACTAACAATACAGCAGATAATTAGCGCCAAGCATAAAATATAGCTTAAACACTCAAAGCATTATTATAAGGATTAGATCATGAGTCATGAAGAGATTGCAGTATTTGCCGGCGGCTGCTTTTGGTGCACAGAGCCAGTATTTAGCCAACTGAACGGCGTGAAGAAAGTCGTATCAGGGTACATCGGCGGCCACACTACCAACCCAACCTACAAACAGATTTGCAATGGAGAAACCGGCCACGCCGAAGCGATTCAAATCACTTACGATGCATCAGTAGTCAGCTTTGAAACGCTGCTGGAAATATTCTTTGTATCACATGACCCCACCACACCCAACCGCCAAGGCAATGATGTGGGGACACAGTATCGCTCTGCTGTATTTTGCCAAAATGAAGCGCAGCGTACCACTACCATAAACATGGTTAACGAATTAAACCAGCAACATATCTGGCCTAACCCTATTGTGACAGAAGTGAATTCCGCTGAAGTGTTTTACCCTGCTGAAGATTACCACCAGTACTATTTTGACAAGAATCCCTACCAACCTTACTGCATGGCAGTCGCCGCGCCAAAAGCAGCAAAGATTCGGGCGAAATATGCGCAGTTGATTAAAGGATAAGAATGTTAGTTACGGTGTTAGTCGAGCCCAGTTAATTTTACACAGACCCCAATTGTTCTGTTTCTGCGTTAATAGTTATTATCTCCTTTATCAAGATCAATCCTCTCTACTGGAAATGACTTTATCGTTAACAATTTTCTCTTTTCTAAACTCAAATTTTCCTGAACTTTTAACTTTTTCATAACAAAGCGCCACAATTTATTTTTATTATTGAGAGATTTATAGTGCAAAAAATGATTATTTAATAAATCATGTGGCACGCATACATATCGATTAATTGTTGTAGAAAGTTTTATATTGTTGATTAACAAACCTTTTTGGAAGTAATCTGAGTCCAAAAAACGCTGATTGGAATTAATATATAAAGAATCCCAATTATCATTGTAGTCATTCATGATTTGGTCATATAAGAAATCTGAACACTGATATATTCCCATTAATTTTGGTAAGTAATCGTTTTCAATCTTTTTTACCTGTGTTGCAATTAAAGCCTTCTTTGAGTTATTACTAAGTGAATATTGAAATAAAAGGACATCATATTCAGTATGGTTATACTTATCATATGGAGTGCCTGTAGCTAATATGGTTTGCAAATCATCAGCCCTGGCACCTAATGAATTAAAAAGAAACAAGATTACAACCAAGCTATTTATTTTCACTTTTTAATCTCCCTAAAGCATCTTTCTTCTCTGCCACATATCGCGATAATAACCTTTTATCAGACACAACTTCACTACGTACTTGATAAAGTTTTGTAACGAGTAATTGGGGTCAGAGTAGAATTGAGTTATTAGGGTCAGTATAGAGTTAAATTTTCACCTATTCTCTATTTTGATTGCCATGTAGCTTATCGTAGTTCAAGATCAATCAACGTACCGTCATCTGGTTTGGTTGTAACACCCGCACACGCGCCAGTTGTATTATTTACAGCCTTGAACTTGAACACTTTAATAAAAGCACCAACTACCAAACCAACCTCTAACTGCCCCAGAAATTGACCGGGGCATACACGAGCCCCTAAACCAAATCCAAAATGCGTTAAATTTTTACGCGTGATGCCTGCGCTTTCAAGCACATCCCAGCGTGCAGGAGCAAAAGCGTCTGCCGGATATCCTGAAATATCCTTCCCCCAAAAAGATTCGTTGCGGTTTGCATTCCAAATATCCAGTCGAATGGTGGTACCTTTGGGAATCATTATTTTTCTTGTGTCGTCTAATTTAAGCCAAGTATCGGCCGTGGCTTTTCGGGGGAAAAAATACAGTGATGGGGTTAAACGTAAGGTTTCATTCAAACAATTATTAAGCAATTTTGCTTCAGTTAAGCTTTCGGGGTCGTAAACATCAATGTCTTTTATTTCACTGTACACTTGCTCTTGCAACTCAGGTTGTCGTGACAAGTGGGATAACGCCCAAGTCGCAAACGATGTTGTTGCTTCTAACGCCCCAGCTAAAAACACTCTGATGTTACTGCGTAATGCTTCTTCATCTTCAACCTGACCAATGAAGTTTTTCCAATGTCCAGACTTTTCGCCTCTTCCAGCAAGCGCAATATCAGTTAAGTCTTCAAGAGCCTCTCTCCACTGTTGTAAAGCAGCACTTTTACCTGTAACAAATTGATGAATAGCTGAAAGATTAGGTGCCACTGTATTGGTAATCATGTAATCAATTAACGAAAGCAACGCAGGCACATAACGTTCGCGTAGCTCTTTATACTCAACCGAACCACCAAAGAAATTATTGACTAGCATTTCTAACATGATGGGTTGAATTTCCTGTTCGATTTCGATTCGCGAAATTTTTTGCTTACTAATATTCTGCGCATCACGTAAAACTATTAATCGCTTCTCTATCGTTTTACGAAAAGTTTTCTCAAACTCATGAAACTCTTCTGGTTGAAACAAAGTACCCTTACCGAAAGGTCCTGCCGACATCTGTTTCTGTTTCCGCCACACTTTACCGTTTGCATACAATAAAGAATTAACCCCTGTTGCTCGGGCAATCCCCTTCATGGGCGCAGTATCGCGATCAAATTGCCCAGGCTTGTCGCCTGTAGCAAGTAAAATAGCTTTAATCACAGCTGGGTCACGCGTGATGAAGACTGGAGGCATACCCATCAGATATAAATACCGGTTATCACGTTCAAATAAATCTGGTGATTTAGCATTTGTATAAAAAGCATCAAAGATTAACAAAGGTGTTTTGTAGTTTAAAAAATGAGGAAAAGGAAGGCATGGTCGCCCTCGTTCAAACACATACACACGCGATGGCAACACATCACCTTTAAATGGATTAATGCCAATGAGTTGCTGCCATATGTTCTTTAAAAAAATCATGATTTACCTTGATAAAAAATAAAAAAGTATGGGATGTTTTCTCTATCATCAAGAGAAGTAAAGTGCGCTGACACTTATTTGATCTACACAGCCTGGGCTCTTTCTCTCATCAGAGTTAATTCAGTTTCTATATTTGAAACTTGCATTTTTCTTACGGCACCAACATTTCAATCGGAGTATTCAGCGATTCATCCACTGTGAAGAAGTCGGGTTCTGTACTGCCAGCTGGTGCAGATATTTTGATTGACGTTAAGGCTTGTGCGATAAAGGCAGAGGATTGTTTCACCCATTCTGGGCGTTCTTTATCTTTAGGGTATCGGCTTGCGGTGTAAGGTGCTCGTACTATTAATCGAATATAACTGTTTTCTGATACGCCTGTGTAATAGGTGTCCACAGTTTCCTCGGGCAAATCTACGATAGCTGCTTTTTCGTAATGCTCTCGTGCCCATTGGCGGCCATTAATCACTACCACATCTCTTGGGATTTCTTTTCTACCTCGGCGGTTACCTTTAGCGTCGTATATATAATTAAAACCTTTCGTCTTTTCCACCAGACTTTCTAAGGTTCTATAGTCTGCCCACATCCATGCTTTATCGGAGGCCCGGTCTATTTTTGATTCCCACTCTTCAGCTAGATAAAGGCTAGCTCCAATCCCGGTTTCGCCATATGTACTTATAAACGGCCATATACCAGTCTGGTCTTTACGCCGAAAACCAATCAAGCCAAACATCATATTAGGTGCATTATTGTCCAACACTTTAATTGCCTCGGAAATTTGCTCCCGATAATTTTTAGTGTCTATGTCTTTCCGGTTGTAGCTTGCTGCAGTCCTCCCTTGCGGGATAGTCATACTGAAAGTTCGATCATCTATACGGAGGGCGTAATCACCTGGCGGAACCGGATTATTCACATCTGCCCAATGTTGGCGTACTTCTTCATGAATGCGCTTTTCTCTTTGTTCATAGTCTTCGGCAAGTAAGGTACCTGAGAGAGAAACTAATATTAAAAACAGTACTACGGTAAATGAGTAATATTTCATGGGGCACCTTCTTCTTTATATGGTCCACTGTAACGTGTTGGTTCTACGATATAGCCAAGTGGCAAGGTATGTGGGCTGATCGCGGGTCCTTTAGATTAGTCAGGTATAGCGATAATTGATTTAATCCACTGTATCAAATTACCATTAAACCCAGCGATATTGGGGACGTCATCAACACTGTCGTTTTATAAAGTGAAGAAATACCTTGCCTGCTTAGCGATCTTCAGATTTGATGCGGCGTTTTCGTTCGAACTCCTGACCACGTTTGGTATAATCGAAAATAAGCTTGCAAATTGAATAAGCTAATATTGCGCAAGTCAAAAGAAAAAGTTTCATTCCACCTGTAGAGGAGTAACTAACTGCAGAACTATATGGGTTGAGTTCTAATAAAATGACCACTAATATAATGCGAGCCAAGAATCCATGCCAACGGTAGCCTTCAAAAATATTTAAAAAGAAAGTTAAAACTACAAGTACACAGAAAGCCATGAACTTAAGTAAGCTCTTTTTAAGCTTATAAAGGCTATTTACTCCCATTATTTCCACCTAGATTTCTAATATATTTTATTACTGATTCTTTAGCATTCACAATAGTTTTCACCACTACTTCTCGCTCTTCTAACGCTTTCATTCCAGCTCCGGCCACAGCCCCACTAATGCCTGTTATCAGCAAATCATAGTCACCTATTTGATGATCCTTATCTTGATAGTACTGGTCAACAACTAACATCGTAGCCATATTGGAGTTTACGCCAATTGCAGCTTCCCCAAAGATGCCCTTCCATCCCGAACCAGAAGTACCGTCCTAGCAGCCCTTCAAACAATCCAAAACTTGCATTAACTGCTAGCTCAGCAGGGTATTTAATTTCATCGTACTTTGCATATTGACTCTTAATATTTAAACCCGTATTTGTTGCAGTGCTTGCAACAACAGCATTTCTCAATGAAAGAGGCGCAGTCATGGCTACAGCTCCGCTTAGTGTACCAACCACATAGCCTGTCATAAGTGCATCTTGTCCATTTTTTGCATACTGTTCAGGGGAAACGACGTTTGAGTTTAATATGCCAATTGCTGGACCAGAGAAAACAATTAGAGAAAACAATTAGAGAAAACAATTAGAGAAAACAATTAGGAAAACAATTAGGAAAACAATTAGAACAATTAGGGACAGACCACGTTTTATCCAATAACACTCTCAACTTTGGGTCTTCCTGCTTTGCCAGGCGATACTCGCCTATCCAACGCTCTCTCAATTTGCTGTACAAAATCAGTATTCCCCAATACATAATTTCCATTCGTGGCTTGTCTTATTTCATCTACTAGTTTTGGTTCCAGTTGATAACGAAATAACTCACGATATGCCGATTGTCTATTTGTGTCATCCAAGCCTAAACGCTTATAAAGCTCGTGTGGACTGATAAGGTTATTCAACTCGCCTTGCGCATTAGTTCGATAGCTACTCCATTGATAATCTGCCGGGTGTTGCACCATATTTGCACGCACAGGGTTTAGTTCTATATAGCGCTGGCAAGATAAGAGGTAAGTTTCTGCTTGGGTAGGACATGATTTGTAACGTCCTTCCCACAGTGTGCCACTGCGTTTGTATGTTCGGTTGATATATTGCACATATCGCTGACCTAATGCTTTCATCATTGTGCCGATCATTTCCGGTTTATCCGCTGACGCTAATAAATGCACATGGTTTGTCATCAGGACATAGGCATGTATTTGGCAGTTTGTTTGGTCAGCATATTCTTTTAACCATTCCAAATATTTTGTGTAATCTTCATCTGCATAAAAACAAACGGTTCGATTATTACCTCGCTGGATGATGTGCTGCGGAACATTAGGTAGGATAATTCGTGGCCGGCGAGGCATAACAATCCTTATAAAATATTGGCCTCGATATCATCATGAATAGTGGTCTGTCCCCTCTTGTTTTTTGCTAAAAACAATTAGCATGCTCAGTCTTGGTAGCAGTATTCACAAAACTATCTTCCAAGTTAAAAGTTAGATGAACACCATAAGAGTTTGAGCATATTGGACTAATGTCTTTTTGACCACATTGAACAACACCGACCATCCTTTTCCAATTTTTCATGTAAACCTCTCTTTTTTCGCTACAGACATAGCCCCTAGAATCCAAGTCTAAAAGCACTGTATCTATATTTTTCCCCTTCATTGTATTAGTATCCGTCATCGCTACAGTCATGCTAGTACATCCCATGAGCCATGAGCAAAGAACTATCATCCTTCCCCTCATTGTTTATCTCCCTCATTAACTGCATTTCTAAGTTGCATGAGTTTCTGATAAGCACCATTTGAAATGCTAAAATGTTGTACTGTATTGCTAGTGCTTTGCCATAATCCATTCATTTGACTATTACTCTGGTTTTGTATTTGTTGTTGCAATTCTTTGATCTTGTCTATTTGTGGTGCAACATAACCCGAACTGGGTGTATTGAAACGTTGTGTTAAGTAATCTTGTGTTTGCTGCGCCCTAGTTTTATTGAGTTGTTCTATATTAATATTAGTATAACTGAAAGGTTTATTTACATCGGCAGTTAAACTACCCACGGCCCCAGTGCCAGGGCTGCTGTGTACACTATTACTAGTAGCAAAAACAGTAGGTACTGAAGCCAGTGAGCCTAAATAATTACTACCATACCCGCCAGTAAAAGTAGAAACAGGGTCATGACTAGGTGCCCAGATGTAAAGGTTTTGTGGTGAAGTAATTTTGGGAATGCGGTCTTCCAATCGTTCTTGCTGTGCAGCTGGATTATCTTCTATAAATTGTAAGTTGGGGTTATAAAACTCACGGATGCCTAAGAGATTAGCCATCACCGAATCTGTCATTGTGCCGCGACTGTGTGCTACGCTAAATACAGAATTATCAGTATTGCCTGTTAATTTATTGGTAGATAATGCCTGTATTGCATCCGCTTTCATGCTGGCGGCAGGGGTAGCAATGCCCCATACTTCTGCTTGCTTTCCAATTGCAGCTACAATAAATTCACCAATAAAATTATTAGCTTTGTCAGTGTGTACTAAATAGGTATCACCAATCGCCACATTGCCTGTTTCTACTATGCGTTGTAACTGTGTGAAGTCTCTTGGGTCTAATGTCGGAGTTTGCTGTATGGCAAGCTCAGCACCGCGTTGTAAATTGTTGAAGATGCCATTAGCAAATACTGTACTGTTTTGCTTTTGTTCATTAGGTAAGTCATTCAACTCACTCAAGGTGGCTGGGAGAATTTGAATGTTACTTATGATAACCTCCTTATTTGTCAGAGGATTAATCTCATCAACTAGGCGATTCGGATCGCCTCCCGAGTACTGTGGATCTGCTTTGCTGGAATTTCCACCAGGCCCTGTAATTTTTTCAATAGCGAGTTTGGTTGCATCCTCTGCACTCATGCCAGGGTTGTTAATAAAGATATCCAGTGCAATTTCACCAATCAATTTGTTGTTAGCTTGTTGATCGTTACGGCAAGGCTCTTGCGTACAGAAGACTTTATAAAGTTTAGGGTTGGACAGTTTCTTTATGCCGTCATCTGCAAGCGCAGTAACGGTATTTAACAACAATATACTATCAATCTGCTTTTGTTGGGCCTTCTCTTGCAGTGCCACTATATCTGGTTTTTCCAGTACGCGGTTAGTGTTCGTGGTGTCGCGGTTTAACGTAGCAACCGTTTCTTCTGTTGTTTTACCTGTGAGTGATTGTTGTTTGGTTTCGTCTGTAATAATGATATTAGCAGGTGCAATTGCACTAAGCGTGGTGCTGTCGTCGCTTATGTTTGCTTTGCCATTGTTCATCAAATTATTGGCTAAACCTTTCACTGCTGCATACTTACTGCTGAGCGTGTCTGTACTTAAGCCTGTCGTACTGCTGCTGGCTGTAGCATCCATGTGGTTTTGTATGTTGCTTGTGGTTAATGTACCTGTGACCAATTGATTTTTATCTGCACTTGCTTCACTGGTAACAACCCCTCCTTTAAGATCAGTGTTATTCTCAACACTAAGGCTAAACCCTTCTGCACCCGCTTTGATACCAGATTGCTTATATACGCTGGCATAGCTACTATTGCTGTTTTGTTTGCTTTGGCTAATGCTACCAACGCCCGTGGCTGGCCCAATAGGGATGCTTACACCAACACCAGTGTTGCTTTGTTTGGCTTTGCTGGTTGCGCTATCTTGCAGACTTTCAATATTAAGATCGCCACCTACGTTAGCAATGACTTGTTTGCCACTGATGTTAGCTCCGACCAAATTGGTGTCGTTGCCAGATTTTAAGTTAAGTTTTTCGCCTGCGCTTACTTGGCTATTGTTGTAGGTGGTGCTACTGCTGTTGGCATTGCCTTTGCCTCGACTAGCAGCTACATCGACACTAAAGCCTGTGTTCTTACCCACACCCAATGAAACACCTATGCTGGCAGAACTAGATTTGTTTTTACTAAGGTTAGCTTCCGCATCTGTACTTGCTATTAAGTTAATGTCTTTGGCAGCATCTAGCGTAACATTTTGGACAGACTTAATTTCACTGCCAACTATGTTTATATTGTCTTGAGTTGCTTTTATGCTGATATTGCCGTCTGCTTTTAGTAAACTTTCTTGACTAATAGTAGCATTGGTAGTGCTGGAGCTACTGGCCTTTGAGCTGCCAATACTAATGCTAACGCGAACGCCTGCTGCATCGGCCACCCCTTGTGCATCACCTGCTTTAGCTGCGCTGACAATCGCATCTTTCTGCTCCATAAGCGTGCTTGCATTTGCATAGGTTTGTAGCGCGTTCAGAGTTTTATTACCTGTGCTATCACTCTCAATCGTGCCTTGTGCAGTGCTTACAACATTCTGTGCTAAATTAAGTGCACTACTGCTAACAGCAAGGGTAATGCCGCTTTGCTTATATTTCATGGCTTGCTGACTATTGTAAGTATTTGTCCCTGCCATAATATTCACCCGTTGTGCGCTGATGTTGATGTCGCCTTGCGGGGTTAATACATCGCTCGCTTTTTGTGTGTAGGTTTTGCCGCTATTGATATTAACATCACCTTCTACACTGCCAACCGTACTGCCGGTTTGGCTGGTGCTTTGCGTGGTTTGTTTAGTGCTAAGTTTGCTGGTGCCTAGGCTAACGCTAGCGCCACTGGCGCTGAGGCCACTGGATTTAGTTTTACGTTCGTGCAACTCATAAGCAGTGTTTTGCGCACTGGTGATGTTGATATTATTATTGGCGTTTAAATTTGTGCCGTTATCACTGACGATATTGCTACCGCGCACAGTCAGGTCGCTTCCTGCTTGCAGGGTAATGTTATCTGCGCTGAAATTGCTGCTGATGCTGTTATCAGACTCAAACACATCACGCTGGGTTTTGGTTTTGCTGCTGAAGGTGCCGCTTTTCTTCACTTTGCGTGCTGTATCAAAGTTGCTGGTTTCACGGCCTTCGGTGATGTTAATGTCCTGGTTTGCGCTAACGTTAATCGCGCCTGCTGCACTGGCAACGTTAGCCGCCTTTGCATTAAAGTCGTTGCCTGCGTTTAGGGCAATATCGCCATTGGTTTGGATGGTGCTGCCAATGTCTTGCGTGCCGCCATGTTTTACGTAGTTTTTGGCGTTACGAACACTGCTGTTCTGCTCTGCAATGGTCACGGTACCTAGATTAATATTTTGGGCCGCATTGATTTGCGTCACTGCGCCTTCACCACGATTAATGATGGTAGTAGCTATCAGGTTGGCATCATTCCCTGCATTGGCTATGAGTATCGCATTAGGGTTATCCATGTATAGCCCAGCCACACGGTCTAAGTTGGTACGGCTGAAGCTGCTGGCGCCACTACTGTTTTGACTGCTTTGAGTCGTGCTGCGCAGGTTAATGTCGTTACCTGCTTCTAGCAACATGGCATCTTTAGCGATGACTTGGCCACCGATGATATTGATGTCATTATTGGCTTTGAGTAGCGTAGTGTCTGCTTGTATTTGCCCGCCTAGATTTTGGATATTTTGCGCATCAAGGCTGATAAAGTTGCGTCCTGCAATGGTGCCTTGGTTAACAAGGTCACCAGATAACTGCATGGTGACACTGTTGCCTGCCATGATCCCGGTAGTGGGGCTAAGGTCGCCTGCTTGTAGTTTAACGTAGACTTGTGGCACTAGTGCCCGAGTGGTGCTGCCATCTGGCAAAGTGACAGTTTTTTCTACTAGCCACATGATGTCGCTGGTTAATTGGGCGGTTTGCTCTGGAGTGAGTGCTACCCCGGGAATCAGTTGTAATGCACGTGCAGTGGTAATGCCGTTGTCCATTAGTGCCTGATATTGAGCTTCATCAGAAGTGTAGCCAGCTAAAAAGCGCCGCCCTGTGAGCTGATTGATTTGTTCGCGAATAAGTTTTTGTTCATAGAAGCCATCGCCTAAGCGCTTTTGCATGGTAGCCGGATCAGACGCTAATTGGCTCAGCATATAATCCGAACTTAGCCAAGTACGATAATTAGTAAAGCGCGGGTTGCTTTCTATTAAGTAGCTCGCTGCCACATCTGGGCTAGGTTGAAACAAGCTACTGGTTACCACCGGCACCGCCGCCGAAGTAACGGTAGTGCCGCTGCCTGTGGGCGTACTACCACCCTCTAATCGGCTGGTCGATAGATTATAGGTCAGCACCGTATTAGCTGGGTTGTATGCGCCTATCACATCGACATCATAATCATCGTCGTTACCATCCCAGTCATAATAGTACGCAGTACCACTATAGCTAGTGGTGATTTGGCCTTCTGAATTCAGGTTCTGTACTGTAGCGCCACTGACATCCAGATTGCCGCCAGCAATGATCTGACTATCGCTATTGAGCACATTGCCATTAAACATCATATTGCCACCAGCCAGTATTTGGCCGGGCGTAGATGAAACCACTTGCGTTTCGTAGGTGGTTTTGGTGCCAAGGTAGCGCGTGTATTCCCTGAAGGTATAAGGCCCTGCTGATCGCCACTCCACATTCACATTACCGATATGGGCACCCGGATAGTCTCCGCTTTCTAAGATAACGCTTTGACCTCTTGGGGTAAACCGATCAAAGCCGCCTGTGCCTGTCTGCACTACTTGGGTGACCAAATCAGCATTTAAGTTTTGTAGATCAGTGACCGAGAAAGTGGCATTGCCCAATGCCTCTATGGCGGAGCCATCATTGATGAGTGAGCTAGCAGTCCCTATAACTAAGTGATTATTATCGAGGCTACCGCCAATGGCTAGATCACCTGCACTAAACAGGAGGCCATTACTGCTGTTTTCAATGAGGCTAGCGCCTATATCAAGTTGAGTTCTGGCGGCAATCGTAGCGCCTAGTGTATTGCTTAAATTTGCCACTTTCACGGATAAGTGGTCACCAAACAGGCTACTATTTTGTGTATTTGTGAGTGTATTAGCGTTGATATAGGTGTTAACGCCATCAATCAAACCGAGGTTTGTCAGTGTGCCAATTGCATTGACCTCAGTATCAGCACCGATGATTTCACCTGTCGCCGTGTTATTGATATTTTGCGCATTGATACTGAGTGACTGACTGGCTAGTAGCGTGGATTGATTATTAATATCACCACTAGTTTGTAAGCTAAGGTTGCCGCCAGCTTGTAGCACACCAGTATGCGTGTAATCTGAATCAAGGTTAATTGAGATATTGGCATCAGCCTTAATACTGCCATTACCGGTTAAGGCAACAGTATCTAGCTGGATATTGGTTTTGGCGTTTAGGCTGCCTGTGTTTTGTAATAGTCCATCGGCCGTGATGCTAATTTCACCCACGCTAGCGCCTATGGTGCCTGCATTGCGCACCCCTAGGCCATCTTCGGTGCCCACCATACTAATTTTACCTGCGTACATGCCGCCCAAGGCGGCTACGTCAATGGCGAAGTTAGGGGTGGGATTAACGCTGCCATCTGGTAGTGTAGTGTTCGGGCTGATTGTGCCTATGCCAGTGATGTCGCCATTGCTGGCGACATTCACTTGATTGATGCCCGTAGTGACGTTAAGCGCGTTAGCCCAAATACCAGCGTTGACCTCCACAGCACGCGCAATCACATCGGTAAAATTGGCTTGTGAGGTATCCAAGCCGTTACCTGTTAGGTTAATGTTGCCACCACCCACGCGATAGCCTAACAAACTACCATTGTTAAGAATGGGTGTACCAGTGGTTAAGGTAGCACGGTGTGCATTAATAAAACCACAACCATTACAGCTAATGCCTGCAGGATTAGCAATCACCACTTGTGCGCGACTGCCAGCCACCTCGATATAACCATTGAGTAAGCTAGGGTTGTGGCTGTTCACTTCATTCAGAATCACTTTAGCGGCACCGCCTGCAAGATACGGGTTAGCCTGCACCCATCCGCCAAGCTGGGTTTCTATATTGGTGCGGCTATTGTTAAGAATAACCCCATTACTGTTAACATCAAACTGGCTGTAAACGTTACGTGAAACGCCTGCAGCACTTGGTGTTTGTATATTCACCAAGGGTGTACCGTTAGCAGCATTCATCACTATTGGGCGCAGCGTGCTAGCTGCAGCCTGATCTGCAACGATATCTGCATGGGCCGTTGAAATACTTAAGGGGTGTGGGATAACCGCCACCATGCCCAAACCAAGCATGAGACTAAAGGCTATCGGCTTTAAAGCGTATGCCTGTCTTTGCACAGTAACTGCATCCAATAAGCCGACTTGACCATCGCTAACATGTTGAACTCTAGTACCACTTCCTTGCACAGTATGTGCTTTCACTGTTTCCGCCACAGCCATCCACAAGCAACGTGCTTGATTGTAAATAAGTCGGAATCTGTTTTTATTCATAATGCGGCCTTATTCTTAATGGAAGTGATGGTTAAAGTTGTATGTACTGGCAAGATTTGTCATACGTAGTTTTAGTACGCATAATTAACGTTAAATCCAGCCGTGGTGCGATGCGTTTCAAAACCTTGTGGTTTATTGATTGGCTTAGCGACAAAGACGTCATAACTCAAATAACCGAAACGACTACCCACACCACCTCTCAGTCCAAGAGCGGTGCCGGCTAAGTATTGGCCCAGCAAGTTTTTAGCAGACTGACCGCCCACCTCACCATAATCCAGCCCCCAATACACTGACTGACCAGAGCTAGCGATTGGTAGAATAAGCTCATTGCGTATAAACCAACCATGGTCGGCCAATAAGGTTTGCTGACCATCAAAGCCGCGTACAGTAAAGCGGTTGCCAATGCTAAAGCAGTCTTGTGGCGTGAGTGGTGTGTAGTTAGCTTGCCCACGTAAATTGGCGCTGTATTGCAAGGCCTGAGACCCCCAAGGCGCATTGATCTTGAATGGTACGTTTAGGCTTAAATCACCGATAAGCATTTCCATACGAGAAGTGCCTTCATCAAACGCTTCTTCCGGGGCTTTCTGTGAGTTTTTAGCCCCTGTGCCACGACGATAGGCAAGGTTGTAATCTAAAACCGCACTCCCTAGATACCAACTCTGATTAACACCTAGCTCCCAACCAGCCGTGCGACGACGCTGAACCTCAATTTCAGTATCATCGATGTAGTTACTGGATTTACGCAAAAAGCCTTTTAGTGAGATAAAGGTCTTGTTGATTTGATTACGGTAAACTAGCCGCGTTGCTTTCACATCACCTTGTTGTGCAATGCCACTGAACACATAACGTTGGTTAGTGCCTGCGACCGTCTGGTGAAATGTACTGTGCGATGCATTAGTGCTAAATAACCAATGTTTAAAGGGAATAGAATAATGCGCACTATGGCTTTCATTGCCCCGTCTCCCTGAGTCACCCCCGCCTAGATCATGGTTGTAATTCACATAAAACAAATCACTAAGTGATAGCAAATTATCACCTGAGAGTGTGATACCGCCTTGATACTTACCTGTGCTATTGACCCCACTATCATCAAAATTTAGCGATACTCCTAATGGAAAGCGCTGGTGATAGCTAATCACCAGATCACTTAAACCTGGCTGAGATTGATGTTGCTCGCCATGCAAACCAGACTGTGCTGGCTCAATTTGAATATCGACCTCTGCTGTAGGAACACGTTTAAAGTTTTCTAGTGCTTGCTCAATATCCCGTAAATTAAGAATATCTCCTGTATTGATTGGAAAACTGTTCCAAGCCGATACTCGCTTACTTGAATCTGGGGTAAAACGTACTGAACCCAGCCTACCGGGAACGATAGTCAATTGCAGCACACCGGACTTGAGGTCTTGCGGTGCTACTAACACACGTGTGGTGACATAGCCTTGTGCAATAATGGCATGTTGAACACGTGCCATTATTGCATTAATGCCTACGGCACCAAGGCAACGCCCTACAACTGGCTGATTGGCTGCCAATGCATCGGCGATTACGGCATCTAAAACAAACTGGAACTTGGTAGCAGCATCTCCTACCAGTTCAATTCGTTGAATGGTGAAACAAGGGGTTTCAGTTTCTGGAATCTGATCATTGATAATGGTGGCTGCGTCTTTAAGCTTTTGAGTCGCTTCACGGGCATCTGGCTTGATTTCTTGCTGTTGCCGCAATAAGCGCAACCGCTCTTGTTGACGGTTTTGCTCTTGTGCGTTGGTGTCTGCCTGATTGATTGCTTCAGCAGATAAGAGTTGGAAAGGTGCAAAAAAGCACAACGTGATAAGACATAGTCTGATTGTTTTAGTCGTTATTATTTTCATCAAGTTCTGATAGCGATTAACGCTATTTTTATTTTTTGAAAATAATAGCCGACAAGTACTAGAGACTGTTGACTAGGGCTATAAAGTTAACAATTGTTTACAATACAACTGTTCCGCAATGACGCGACATTAGCATGTAAGAAGTTGATTAAGTAAGGAAAAGTACCGTTTTAAGTGGCGTTATCGTGAAAAATAACAGGCAGTAAACTGATGCTTTATACCCAAGCCCAAGTATCTGCCCTCATAAATGTCTAAGAGAGCCTATTATTTATAGGCCCTCGTGCCTCATGATGCGGAAGTTTACTTCATTAGCGAGCCAAACACTTTTTTAAGCACATTACTTGCCTGTCCTACTGGGTCTTTACGAATAGCAGCTTCTTCTTTTGCCATCATTAAATAAACACCATCTAGTGTTTTTTGGGTGACATATTGCTCAAGGTTAGCCTGCTCTTTTTTGACAACGCCAAACTTGCTACCCATCTCAGCAAACTTATTGTATTGCTGAGCGAGTTGTACGTTTTCTGTCGCTTTTTTGACAATCGGAAGAAATTTTTCAGCCATCGGTGCTGAGGTGGTTTTTTTGAAGTATTGTGTTGCGGCATCATCGCCACCGGTTAATATCGCCTTGGCATCAGCAACACTCATCTTTTTAACTGAATCGACCAGTAATGCTTTCGCTTCTGGCACGGCAGCTTCTGCCGCACGGTTCATTTTAAGCACTAGCTCATCTGCTTGCTTGCCCATACCAAACATACGCATGGCTTTTTCAGCTTTTTGCATCGTCTCGGGTAATGGAATTTTAACTTCTTTATTGCCTAAAAATCCATCTACAGCACCTAATTGACCAACCGCCTTACCTGCGGCTTGAATCAATGCCTCTTTTAACCCACCACTTGCTTCGGCATTACTTAAATCGTTGACACTTAACGCATTAGCATGCGTTGCGAACAAAACAAACCCTAAAACTGCCATTAGGTAACGCATATGTACTCCGTTCTTTATCGTAAAATTAAGCTTGAAATATCAAACTAATCTTACGACAAATACTAGGAATTAACAATTACTTGCAATGGAACCAACTATCAAAGTCTATGTTGTTTTCGCTGTTTATTTTTTAGGTTTAGCATTTGCATGAGGTGTTACATGCCAAATATTTTTAGCATAATCACCAATTGCTCGGTCGCTTGAAAACTTAGCCATATTAGCCACGTTTAATATCGCCATGCGTGTCCAATCGTCCTGATGTTGGTATAACTTGCCGACACGCTCTTGCGCCTCAATGTAGCTCGCATAGTCTGCCAGCAATAAGTATTGATCATTATTCAGCAAGTTATCGACAATGATTTGATAACGGCTAGGTTCATCAATCGAGAAATATCCATCCGCTATCATGTCTAGCACTTGCTTAAGCTCTGGGTTACTGTTGTAGTAATCACGCGGGTTGTAGCCACTCGACTTTAGCTCGGCCACTTGTGGCGTAGTTAAACCAAAGATGAAAATATTTTCATCACCTACTTCTTCTTTAATCTCAACGTTAGCGCCATCAAGCGTACCAATTGTTAATGCGCCATTTAAGGCCATTTTCATATTACCGGTGCCGCTCGCCTCGGTGCCTGCGGTTGAAATTTGCTCTGACAAATCACTACCCGGGAATAAAATCTCAGCAGCTGAGACCTCATAGTTAGGGTAGTACACTACTTTTAATTGGTCACCGACAGCCAGGTCTTCATTCACGATAGAAGCAACATCATTAATCAAACGAATGATATGTTTTGCCATCCAGTAGCCTGGTGCTGCTTTACCACCAAAAATAATCGTGCGTGGTGTAATACCCTTTTCGCCACGGCGAATGCGGTTATATAGGGTGATAACATGTAAAACATTAAGCAATTGGCGCTTGTATTCATGAATACGCTTGATTTGCACATCAAACAAGCTGTTTACATTTAACTTAACACCCGTTTTAGCTTCGATTTTTGCAGCTAGACGTTTTTTGTTTGCAAGTTTCACCTGTGCAAAGGCTTTTCTAAAATCTACATCATCAGCTAATGGCGTAATTTTCTTGATTTGTGATAAGTCTTTTTTAAAGGCTGGGCCTATCGCTTTTTCAATCAAACTAGTTAAATCTGGGTTTGCTTGATTTAACCAGCGGCGCGGCGTAATACCATTAGTGACATTAGTCATCTTTCCGGGAAAGATACGGTCAAAATCAGCAAACAAAGTGCTTTTGAGTAGCTCACTGTGTAGCGCTGCCACGCCATTAACAGTATGGCTACCCACAACCGCCAAATGTGCCATCCGCACGCGACGGCCGTGATCTTCATCAATAATCGATACACGTTTCAACAGCTCAGCATCACCTGGAAAATGATGATTTACCATGTGCAAGAACTCATGATTAATTTGATAAATGATTTCCAAATGTCGCGGTAATAATCGGCCGAATAAGTCGACTGTCCAAGTTTCTAATGCTTCTGGCATTAAAGTATGGTTAGTATATGCAAAAATCTTTACGACTAACTCCCATGCAAAAGCCCATGGTAGCTGGTGTACATCCACTAACTGATACATCATTTCTGCCACACCGACTGATGGGTGTGTATCATTTAACTGTATCGCAATTTTCTCCGGCAATATTTTCCAGTCATCTTGCGTTTTCATCTCGTGCGTACTTAAGAAACGACGCAAAATGTCTTGAATAGAAGCTGATACAAAGAAGTATTGCTGTTTGAGTCGTAACTCTTTACCTAGAACAGAGGTATCGTTAGGGTAAAGTACTTTTGAGATATTTTCTGTTGCATTACGCTCTTCAACTGCTTTTTCGTAATTACCATCATTAAAGTGGTTTAAATCGAATTCACGCGCTGCTTTTGCTGACCACAAACGCAGGTTGTTCACCGTTTCAGTGCCATAACCAGGCACTGGCACATCGTATGCCATTGCAATCACATGCTCAGCATCTACCCAGCGCTGTACTTCCTCGCCACTATCATTAGGGTACTTAACAACATGCCCATGGAATTTAATATTGTATGTCGCCTCAGGACGTTGAAATTCCCAAATATTTCCATAGCGTAGCCAGTTATCTGGATTTTCTACCTGACGACCATTTTCAATTGATTGTCTGAACATGCCATATTCATAGCGAATACCATACCCCGCCGCAGGAATATCCATGGTGGCCATTGAATCTAAGAAGCACGCTGCTAAGCGGCCTAGACCACCATTACCCAGTGCAGCATCGGTTTCTAACTCTACCGTATTTTCTAAATCATGACCTAAGCTTGCCATACCTTGTTTAAGTTCATCATTAATGCCCAAATTTAGTGCGGCATTACTTAACATGCGCCCGATTAAAAATTCTAGTGATAAATAATAAACCCGCTTTGGATCATCTCGATAATAAGACTCTGATGTTTTCACCCAACGCTCAACCACGTGATCACGTATGGTGTAACTTGCAGCCTCGTACCAGTCTCTAGGCGTTGCAGCGTCGCTAGTCTTGAAGCTAGAGAATATCAAATGATTCTGTAAAGCCTGATGAATCGGCGCAAGTTTGGGTGTTGCACCCGACTTAGCTTTGGCTGTTTTCTTAGGTGTGGCTTTAGTTTCAGCTGGCGTTTTCATGTGAGATGATCTTAAATTATTGAATGGTATTGTTATTTTAGCAAAAATTGAGCCAGCTTTATGACGGTTCTTTGAAAGTTACATTGTAACCATCTCTTTTAACGCATATAAAAAAACCGCCAAACTTATATTTGACGGTTTTTATTTTTTATAACAACAACTTAACTAATCAAGCTATTCATACGTTTTACAAAATTCGCAGGGTCTTCCAATGTACCACCTTCTGCTAATAGCGCCTGATCAAACAGCACATGGGTTAAATCTGCAAATACCGTGTCTACAGACTCGGTTTCAAGACGCTTTACCAACTTATGGCTAGGATTGATTTCTAAAATCGGCTTACTTTCAGGTGCATTTTGACCCGCCGCTTTTAAGATACGCGCTAAGTTTCCAGACAAATCTTGTGCATCACTCACCAAGCATGCAGGAGAGTCTGTTAAGCGATGGGTTACGCGCACATCTTTCACTTGGCTACCCAATGTTTGCTTAATTTTCTCAACCAAGCTTTTTGATTCCTCTTCGATTTTCTTTTGAATCTCTTTCTCAGTTTCAGATTCAAGTTTGCCTAAATCTAAATCACCCTTAGCAATTGATTGCAGTTTTTTACCGTCAAACTCAGTCAAACTACCAAGTAACCACTCATCCACACGATCGCTCATCAGCAACACCTCTATGCCTTTTTTGCGGAAAATCTCCAAATGTGGACTATGTTGTGCGGCAGCAAAGCTGTCGGCAGTAATGTAGTAAATCACATCTTGCTCTGGCTGCATGCGGGCGATGTAATCTTTAAATGACACTTCCTGAACATCATTATCAGCTTTGGTTGAGGCAAAACGTAATAGACCAGCGATTTTGTCTTTATTTGCAAAATCTTCACCCGGGCCTTCTTTTAACACTCGACCAAATTCATTGTAGAACTTCGTGTAGTCTTCTGGCTTGTTTTCAGCCATATCTTCTAACAAGCCAAGAACCTTCTTAACAGACCCGGCTTTAATTGCATCCACATCGCGGCTAGATTGTAAGATTTCACGAGAAACGTTGAGCGGCAAATCTGATGTATCAATCACGCCACGTACAAAACGCAGGTATTGTGGCATCAGTTTTTCAGCGTCTTCCATGATAAACACGCGCTTAACATAAAGCTTAATACCATGACGACGGTCACGATCATACAAATCAAACGGTGCTTTGCTTGGCACATAAAGCAGAGAAATATACTCTTGCTTACCTTCTACACGGCTGTGCGTATAGGCTAATGGGTTCTCAAAATCATGCGATACATGTTTATAAAACTCTTGGTACTCTTCTTCTGTAATGTCATTTTTGCTACGCGCCCATAATGCTGATGCTTTATTGACAGTCTCATCCTCATCCGTCGCCACTTCAGCGCCATCTTTCCATTCTGACTTTTTCATCACGATAGGCAAAGTAATGTGATCTGAATATTTGCGGATAATGGTTTTCAGTTTCCAGTCGCTTAAGAACTCGTCTTCGCCTTCACGCAAATGCAAGGTAATTTCAGTACCACGGCTGGTTTTATCTGCGGCTTCGATGGTAAAGTCACCTTCGCCAGCAGACTCCCAACGAACAGCCTCGGTTGCACCCGCGCGACGCGTAGTCAGTGTTACTTTGTCTGCAATAATAAACGCTGAGTAGAAACCCACGCCAAACTGGCCGATTAAATTAGCGTCTTTGGCTTGGTCGCCAGTTAACGCATTAAAAAACTCTTTAGTGCCTGATTTAGCAATGGTACCGATGTTTGCAATCACTTCGTCACGGCTCATGCCAATGCCGTTATCGGCAATGGTTAAGGTACGTGCTTCTTTATCAAAAGCGAGTCTGATTTTCAACTCACTGTCATTTTCATAAAGTGCGCCGTTCGCTAACGCTTCAAAACGTAATTTATCTGCCGCATCTGATGCATTTGAAATCAACTCACGCAATACAATCTCTTTATTACTATATAAAGAATGAATCATTAACTGTAGAAGTTGTTTGACCTCAGCTTGGAAAGCCATTGATTCTTTTGGATGAGTTTCTTGTTGCGCTGTCGCTGTGGACATAAATTAAGCTCCTAATATTAAGAATGAAAAACAATAGTAGCTATGTGGGGGTTGCTCACAGTTTTTCAAGCAATATGCCTAATGACTTCATCAATTATTCTAAAATTTAAAAAGTGTCATCAAAGTTTCAAACTATAATCACATAATAAACAGTATTATTGTTTTACATAAACCTCGCACAAAAAATTTTCACCATTTATGAATAATCAATCGAATAACGCACCTGCAGATAAGGCGCTACTCGCTGCCATCGACTTAGGCTCTAATAGCTTTAGGCTTGAAATTGGCAGGCTAGATAGTGGCCATATTGAACGTGTAGAATATATTAAAGAAGCTGTGCGTCAGGGTGGCGATTTAGATGAAGACCGCAATTTGACCACTGAGGCGATTGAGCGTGGCATTCGTTGCTTGTCAAGATTTGGTGAGCGCTTGCAAGGCTTTGATACCTCTCATGTGCGCGCCGTTGCAACGCAAACATTACGAGAGGCTAATAACCGCGACTATTTCTTGAAGCTCGCTAAAAAGGCGCTAGGTTTTGAAGTAGAGGTCATTTCTGGGGTTGAAGAAGCACGCCTTATTTATCAGGGCGTAAGCCGCTTTTTACCTCAATCAGATGAAAAAAGATTAGTCATTGATATTGGCGGACGCTCAACCGAGTTCATCCTTGGTCATGGCTTTGAATCAACACACACGGCGTCACTACACGTAGGCTCTGTTGCATGGTCACTTAAGCATTTTGCCAGTGGTGAGTTTACAGAAAAAGCATTCACACGCGCACAAATCTCTGCTGAGTCTATTTTTGAAACCCTAGGTGAAAATTTCAACAATAATCATTGGGATATTGCGTATGGCGCATCAGGCACAGTTGGCGCAGTTGCCGACGTGTTAGTGCAATATGGCAAACCTGCAGATTCAGTAAGCAAAGAAAGTTTATATTGGCTGCGTGAAGAGCTACTAAAAGCACGCTATGCAGACAAACTGCGCCTGAATGGTTTAAAAGAAGATCGTAAACCCGTCATTGGTGGCGGCTTATCCATTTTGATTGCCGTATTTGAGTTTTTAAATATTGATACATTAAATGTTGCAAAAGGCGCCTTACGTCACGGCCTACTCTACGACATGCTAGCACGTGAAAGCGATATGCTGGACTTAAGAAACGCATCAATACAACGTCTAGCGCGTAAATTTGATGTAGATGAAACGCATGCCAATACAGTTGCTGAAGTAGCTGAAAAGCTGTTTGAAAAAATTGGTGAAAACATTACCTTTGCAGATGGCGAACGTTTTAAGCACGCGCGTAAACTACGCTGGGCTGCACTGCTACATGAAATCGGCGGCATTATCTCTCCAGTAGATGCTCACCTGCATGGTGCTTACATCTTAGAGCACACCGAACCTGTTGGCTTCTCACAAAGTGAACTACACTGTTTAAGCTTAATTATTTTAGGTCATCGTGGGAAATTGAAACGATTGGAAGCTGATTTCTCTGATCGCGTATTTGTCATGCAACTAATTTGTATGCGGCTAGCAGTCATTTTATGCCATGCCAGACAAATGCCCAACCTCCGCGGTATACAGTTAGCAATAAACAATAATGGCTTTAAACTCACATTACCTAAAGCATGGTCAGCCAAATATCCTCAATCCTACTATCTGCTGGACGAAGAAACCCTAGCTTGGCAGAAAATAAACTGGCAATTTGAGCTGACCAGCGTTTTATAAATCTGTCACAAAAAATTCATTTGCATTCAAAAATAAACGGTATAAACTATTTATACCGTTTATTTGGAGCAAAACCATGTCAAAAATCAATGCCACACAAGCTGAAGCATTAAAATCAAGCCCAGAAAAATCTGAAGCCACAAGTACAACCCCTAGCCAACCAGTAGCGCCTAAAGCCACAGCAGCAAAGCCTGCTAGCAAAGTAGCGGTAAAACCTGCACCAAGCAAACCAACACCGACAAAACCTGTTGTAGCAAAAGCCACGCCAGCCAAGGCAATTGCAAAAGCACCTACTGCTGTCACTAAAAAAGTTGAAAAAACAAAAGTGATTAAAGAGAAAACACCAAAACTAAAAATGGAACGTGACAGTTTCACGATGCCAAAAACAGAATATGCACAATTTTCTGTATTAAAAGAACGTCTGACTAAACTGGGACAACCCGCTAAAAAGAGCGAGTTACTACGTGCCGGCATCATGCAATTAAGTGCTATGACAGATGCAGCATTGAAAGCCGCGATGAGCAAAGTGCCTGCGATTAAAACTGGCAGACCTAAAAAGAAATAGATTCAAATAGTTTGGTATATTTCGCGCGAATGGTAGCCGGTATGAACCTACTACCATTGTGCGATAAAAGATGAGGCTCAACCCGCGTCACTCTCGCTAGGCAAGCATTGTCGTACTTAACATCAAACATACAGCTTGATATTATCCTGACGTCAACTTGATATCAGGTCATGTAAATTTAACTACTAAGGTTTCTTGACAAGGTGGCCGTTGATTTCATCAAGCGTTTTTACAACCTGCACCCGCATGGCTTGATCAGTATCAGCTAATTGCAGAGCCTGCTCTGCGGCCACTTTTGCTGCACGGGTATCCCCTTGAATCAACAGTATATTGGCTAAATTATTGTAAGCAGCGGCTGAGTTAGGGTGTGCAATTATTGCATCGCGAAACGCGCTGGCTGCCTGTGAGTAATTCCCTAATGTATAAGCGCTATTACCCAGCCCCATCAGCAATACTAAATGATTAGGCCAGCGTTTAACTGCCGCACTATATGACAAGTAAGCATCGGTCTTATTTGAATTTTTTTCAAACGCTACTATCGCCTTAGCTACTGCATCTGGTTCATCACCCGCAGGTAAAGTACCTGGTTTTAATGCAATAAAAGCCCAATACTCACTACGCGCCCAAGTCCGCTGAAAAGTGCTCAAAGTCATTTCAAACCGCTCAAAAGTCCCCGAACGCAACCAAATGAGCTCTTGGTCAAGATTGTAGCCAACCACTACTGCATAGTGCCATGATGGCGCCCAAGACAACCCTAAATTCTGCATGACCAGCACAACATTGCCTGCAGCCACTTCTTTTAATACCGCATCTAGTTTAGGCGTAATTTTTATCGACAATGCACCATGCCTACGTGCTGCGGCCAACATTTCAATTTGCAAGCTACCTTGACGAGCTGGAATATAAACTTCTGGCACCAGTTGGTCTGGTGTCACTCGGATATCAATTGCATTGAGTGCTGTTGCTAATGCGGCAGGGCCACAATGATATAAATCTTGAGGGAAAAATGGTGTTTCTGTCAGCTCATACTGCCTAGGGAGCTCTTTATTTTGTACGGTCTCACGAACACCTGTTGCAGCACAGGCATTCAATAACAAAAAGAAAGCCAGCATGAGACCTTTACGAACCATGCTGGCAACCAATTGTATAACCCTAGCTAAGTAAATTAGCTTGTGATTAACGAACTGAACGTGTAAATGGGTATACCTTAGTAAAACCAAGAATATCTGTAAGCAATAGTACGAAGAATATTAATACAATTGCACCAATGATACCGCCAGCTGGTGAGTTTTCAATTTGCGATGCCATTGTGCTTGCTTCTTCATCGGTCAAAGATGCTACGCGATCACGTGCTTGCACAGGGTCAATACCACGCGCAACTAACGCAACCTGCACATCTTCACGCGACAATGCGCTGATAATACGCGCACGATCTTGGTCAGCAGCGGCTGAGAATGCTTGCTCAGCCACTTGCGCTGAGCTGATCATGGCTGCTTGTACTGTTTGAATAGACCCTGTAAATAAAATTGAAGCCGCTAGAAAGGCACTGAAAAAACGTTTAACAAAAACCATGGTAAGTACTCCTTATCATTAAAATTTTTAAACATCCATAAAATTTAGTTAGAAAGACGCTTGGTATCTTTTAGCTCACTCAAATGGTATTAATAGGACAGCTATTAAGATCATCAAATACGAGTATCAAAATATGCCTACAGCACTAAGTTAACACAGTTTAATCAGCGTGTACAAGTAAAGCGTCACTAGGAAACATCACGCTACCAGCATGCAGACTAATCAAGACGGAGAAAGCACTCAATTTACAAACTAGGTTGCTTGACTGCTTCAATATAATAAAGCGCAGAACGTCCTGCTTTACGTTGCTTTAACCACCAAACAGCGCCTTTTTTCACCACACACGCTCTTTCATGCAACCCTAAAAGCTGGCTGATTAACAAGCCTAAGTTAGGCTGATGCCCAACAATTAGGATAGTTTTGGTGTCATTGGTATTTGAAATTTCTTTAACAATACGTGCAACGTTACTATCCACACTGAGAAAGTCAGCGACTTTGATTTCCACTTGATTCAAATTATGTAGGGCCTGAGCGGTTTGTAAACAGCGGCGTGCTGGACTACACAGTATCTCAATATTGTCAGGCGCATGCTTATGTAGCCACTTTGCAATCTTAGTAGCATCTTTATTGCCGCGTTTGGTTAATGCACGGTCACTATCGTCACCTGTTTCACTGTGCACTTCAGCTTCGGCATGCCGCCAAATGATTAAGTTAGCCATGATTTAATTTAATCAGTTTAGTTAATCTGTATATTTCTGCAATAGTTGTTGTTGCGCCCTAAAAATACGAACAGGTTCGTTAGGCTTAGCACGATTGTGTACTTGTGCCGCAATAGGCTGATAACTACCATCTGCATTTAATATCCACGCATCATGATTATCGTCCAAATACATTTGGCAGCATTCCTGCAAAATACGTGCGCGATTTTTTGCATCAGTAATTGGCCATGCAATTTCAACACGGCGCATCATGTTACGATTCATCCAGTCGGCGCTGGATAGCCACATATGCTCAACATCGGCAATTTTGAAATAAAACACGCGGGAATGTTCAAGCAAGCGGCCAATCACCGAACGCACACGAATCCGCCCATCCAGTCCAGGTGCATCAATCGGTAAAATACAAGCGCCGCGCAGAATCAGGTCAATTTGTACTCCAGCACGCCCTGCTTTTACCAATGCTTTCACTAGCGCCTCATCGGTTAATGCATTCATCTTTAAAATAATCGAGGCTGGGTTTCCAGCTTTGGCGCATAGCTCTGCGCCCCTAATTTTAGCAAGCATCTGTTTGTGTAAATTAAAAGGCGCAACCAGTAGCTTCTGCATACGGGGTAGTTTTACTTGACTGGCAATATGTCTAAATAAATGCTCCATATCACGGGTAATCTGCGCATCGGATGTCAGCATGCTGACATCCGTATATAAACGCGCGGTACGCGGGTTATAGTTACCAGTAGAAACATGCCCATAATATTTAAGGCCACCTGTCTCACGGCGCATGACCAGCAACATTTTTGCATGCGTTTTCAGACCCACAATGCCATATACCACTTGTGCGCCGACTGACTCCAAGTCTTCTGCCCAGTTAATGTTGGCCTCTTCATCAAACCTAGCTTTCAGTTCAACAACAGCCATCACTTCTTTACCACGACGCACCGCTTCTTGTAACAACTTTAGCATGCGCGGATCAGAACCGGTACGGTAGATGGTTTGCTGGATGGAAAGCACATCAGGGTCATGCACCGCCTCACGCAAGAAGTCAATTACCGATTCAAAACTCTCATAGGGCTGGTGAATGAGAATATCTTGCTGTTTAAGCTGGGAGAAAAATGACTGATTTGGTACTAGCTGCTGGCTTATTTGCGGCTCATAAGGCTTAAATTTAAGATGGTCGCCTTCTGCCAAGTCCGCCAATTGCATTAGCCGCGCTAAGTTCACCAAACCGTTAACGCGATAAAGCGACTGCTTAGGTAAATCAAACTGCTGTAGTAGTAACTTGGCCAGCCGTTCATCACATCCATGCGACACCTCTAACCTCACTGCTTCGCCAAAGTGCCTTTGCACCAAGCCTTTTCTGAGTGCAGTACGCAAGTTTTTAACGTCTTCTTCATCTACTGCCAAGTCAGAGTGTCGGGTAACCCTAAACTGCGAGAAGCACAGCACTTCACGGCCAGTAAATAAGCTAGCCAAATGCGCGCGGATGATACTAGACAAAGAGACAAACTTTTGTTGCTTGCCACTGAGGTTTTTTGGCAGCTTAATTAATCTAGGCAGTGCTCTTGGCACTTTCACAATCGCAATATTATTATTGCGGCCAAACGCATCAGTGCCGCCTAATGACACAATAAAGTTGAGTGACTTATTAGCAACCTGCGGAAAAGGATGAGAGGGATCAAGTGCGACCGGTACTAATAAAGGACGGACGCTAGTCTCAAAGTATCTAGCCACCCAGCGCTTTTGCTCTAGTGTACGGTCACCATGGGAGACGAGATGCACACCTTGACTCGCTAACGCTGGCATTAAATCTGTATTAAAGATTTCATACTGCTTTTCTACTAAGGTATGGGCAGCCTTAGAAATCTCTAAATAGCTTTGGACGTTAACATCCGTCTTTTTTTCATTATCGCGCATGGCATCCACATGCGGTGCTGCGCGTACTTCAAAAAACTCATCCAGATTAGAAGATACGATACAAAGAAAACGTAAACGTTCTAGCAGAGGATACTCTGTGTTTTGTGCAAGACTCAAGACGCGCGCGTTGAACGCTAATATGCTGATATCTCGATTGAGTAATTTGAGAGGAGAGTTAACTGAACGCATGATGTTTTTTAATTAATTGTTTCATTCAGCATAATTGCCAATTATGACAGTATCATGAAAATTCACAAAAGCCATCAATACCAACCTAGCATCAATATCCACTTAAATTTCATCAAGTGCATTTAAGACCTGCTGGGCTTTCTGTTGAATCAATGTCTTTTCTTCATCATTAAATCTATTAAGATTTTTAACCATTAGCACTGTTCTTGGGTTGTTGAGCAGCACTTGCTCATGCTTGATGAGAAAGTTCCAGTATAGCGTGGTCACTGGGCAAGCCTTTGCAGAGGTTTTAATATCTGGCTGATAACGGCAATTATTGCAGTAATTGCTCATGCGTTTAATATAAGCACCACTAGCAATATAGGGCTTGCTTGTGAATCTTCCACCATTCGCGTGTAAAGCCATACCGACCACATTGGGCAACTCAACCCAATCTACCGCATCAACATAGACAGCTAAATACCAATCTGCAACTTGTTTGGGCTCAATTTCTGCTAATAAACCGAACATGCCCGTGACCATTAAGCGTTGAATATGATGCGCATATCCATATTGCATGGTCTGTTGTATGGTTTGACGCATACAGTTCATATAGGTTTTACCTGTCCAGTACCAAATCGGTAAATCTCGCTGATGTGCATAGTGGTTAGCCTCAGCCATTGCAGGCATATCTAGCCAATACAGGCCTCGGATAAACTCTCGCCATCCTAGAATCTGTCGAATAAATCCTTCTACGCTGGCTAACGGTAAATTATCTTTCACATAAGCTTGCGCTACCGCGTCGATCACTTCTTTCGGGTGAAGTAACTTTAAATTTAGCGAGGAGGCTAACAATGAGTGCCATAGAAATGCGCCTGAGGCTAAGTCACTTTGCCACATTGCATCCTGATGCGCACCAAAGTCTGCTAACTTGCTCACTATAAAGTGTTGCAAAAATACGAGTGCCTGCGCTCGTGTGACAGGCCAACAAAAATGATCAAGCATGCCCGGATGCTCTGGAAAAAGTCGCTCAACATCCGCAAAAACCGCTTGAGTAATTTGGTCTATTTCAAACGGGGAAACAATGGGAATATCCTGTGGACCATTCTTGCTAAAGGATTGACGATTCTCGTGATCATAATTCCACTTTCCACCAACCGGCTCATCTCCCGCCATCAACACTTGATACCGCTTGCGCATGTAACGATAGAAATACTCCATGCGCAACTGCTTACTTTGCCCAGCCCAACGCTTAAAGTCGGCTTGACTACATAAGAAAAACGTATCATCACGCACGATAAGCCGTTTATTTAAGGCTAAAGCGCAACTCGCTAGCGCTGTTAAAACACGATAATCTCCTGGCTCACAAACAATGATTTGTTGGGGATCATACTCTGACAGCAAGGCTAACCATGCGCTGGATAAATCGACATAATCATGATCACCAAGCTTTAAATAGCGCAATGGGTAATCTTGGCTTTGCAAGGTTTGTGCAAAATGACGCATCGCAGATAAAAACAAGGCAATACGCGCTTTGTGTGACCAGACATGCGTCGATTCATGTTGCGCCTCAACCATCAACACCACATCCTGCTGATGGTCAAACCCTTCTAACGCTGGGTTATCCAGATTGAGCTGGTCACCCAATATCACGATCACATTTCTCATCATTTTTTTGCGCTTTGCTTACATGCGGTTGAACAGTATTTAACAGAATCCCAATTTTTAGACCATGACTTACGCCATGTCATGGTGCGCCCACATTGCGTGCAAACTTTGCTGGGGAGGTAAGACTTGTTACCTTTAAATGATAAGTGAGTGGTATGAGACATCTTAGAATGACTATAGCCATTGCCAGAGGTTCACTATTTAGGTTGACTGCTGATACGCTTCTAAAGCCAAGCGATTAGCGATACGGCAAATCTCAGTAAAGGATTCTGCCATTAGCGCAGAACGACCAAGCAAAGCACCATCAATATCTGGCATTTCCAGCAGTGCATGTGCGTTATCAGTGTTTAGGCTTCCGCCATAAATAATCCGTATACGCTGTGCAAAATCCGGGTCTCTGGTCGCAATCAGTTGCCGAATATAAGCATGCATTGATTGTGCTTGTTGCGGGCTTGCATTCTGACCAGTACCAATCGCCCAAACAGGCTCATAGGCCACAACCATATTGCAGTGCTTGGCACGTGCGAACGCATCATCATCCAAGCTGTGCAACATGTTTAGCACTTGCTTCTTAACTGCATCCTCGGCCACCCCTGCATCACGCTCAGCTTGCGCCTCGCCTACACAGTAAATTGGCGTTAAGCCGCCTTCTAACGCCCTTAAAAAACGCTGAGCGGTCACTTCATGGCCTTCTAGTCTTAACATACGCCGTTCTGAATGGGCAAGAATCACGAAGCAACAGCCAAACTCCGCAATCATCGCGGCTGAAATGCAAGAGGTATAAGCGCCTTCATGATATTGACTCACATTCTGCGAGCCCCACAGAATATTGCTCCCAGCTAGTAGCTGTTGTGCTTGGAATAAATACACATAAGGTAAACATACTGCAAAATCTACTGCATTTAAGCCTTTAAGGTTGCTTAATAGCTGCAACAATAAATCATGATTCCCTGCCAAGGTTCCATGCAACTTCCAATTACCTATAACCAAGTTGCGCCGAGAGTTCATATTTGCTTAATCCTTAGCATAGCGCGCTGCCATTTGCTCCATTGAGACCACTTTAATCTGACTGGCACGCCCTGCACTGCCAAATGCTTCAAAGCGATCTTTACATAATTGCTGTGCAGCCAAGATGGCAGATTTAAAATAGATACGTGGATCAAACTCCTCTGGATGCAAGGCCATACTTTCTCTAATCGCAGCGGTCATGGCTAAGCGTATATCAGTGTCTATATTCACTTTTCTCACGCCATTTTTAATGCCTTCTACAATTTGTGATACAGGCACCCCATAAGTTTCTTTGATTTTTCCGCCATATTTTCGAATCATCTCCAATGATGCTTGAGAAACGCTGGAAGAGCCGTGCATCACCAGATGCGTATTAGGGATGCGCGCATGAATCGCTTTAATGCGATCAATAGCCAGCGTGTCTCCTGTGGGTGGATGGCTGAATTTATAAGCGCCGTGACTCGTACCAATCGCAATGGCTAAGGCATCCACGTTAGTTGCCGCCACAAAGGCAACCGCCTCATCAGGATCAGTTAGCAATTGTGATTCGCTCAATATCCCTACCGCGCCACTGCCATCTTCATCGCCTGTCTGCCCAGTTTCCAAAGAACCTAAGCAACCTAGCTCCCCCTCTACAGAAACGCCCACGGCATGCGCAAACTCCACCACACGCCTAGTCACATCAACATTGTATTCATAGCTAGCTGGGGTTTTAGCATCAGACAACAATGATCCATCCATCATCACACTAGAAAATCCGCTCCGAATAGCCATTTGGCACACAGCAGGTGATGCGCCATGGTCTTGATGCATACAAATCGGGATATGTGGGTATTGCTCAATCGCAGCCTCAACCATTTTCCTTAAAAATGGCTCACCTGCATAACCACGCGCACCAGCGGATGCTTGCAAAATAACAGGGCTGTCTACCTCGTTTGCAGCCAACAGAATCGAGTGTATCTGTTCCATATTATTGATATTAAATGCAGGCAACCCATAATCATGCTCGGCGGCATGATCTAGTAACTGCCTTAAAGATATCATCGCCATAGAACGCCCCTTAATGACAACTCAGTTAATGATAACTTAGTGTAAAACCCTCAACGTTGGTGATACTGTTCAATTAAATCGACTTCGTTGATAGACCCTAATATAGCAGGTACGCGCTGATGAATCTGTGAGGGATATAAATCTAATACTGACGCACGGCCAGTACTGGCTTTTCCACCAGCCTGCTCAATCAACATACTCATGGGGCTCACTTCATATAATAATCTTAATCTACCGGCCCTATCTATTACTTGATTATCTTTTGGATAAAGAAATACCCCGCCCCGCATTAATATGCGATGAACATCAGCCACCATACTCGCCATCCAGCGCATATTAAAATTACATTGCCGCACTCCTTCTTCGCCTGCAAGACAATCAGCAATATATTGCTGCATTGGTGTCTCCCAATAGCGTTGTCGGCTAGCGTTAATCGCAAACTCTGGATAATGTGCTGGAATCTGTAAATTAGGATGTGTTAATTCAAAGGCCTGCGTATCGGGGTCTAAGGTAAAAGCGTGTGTGCCGGCACCTACTGAAATCACTAGCATGGTCGCAGGCCCATACAATACATAGCCAGCGGCAATCTGATGAACGCCTTGCTGCAGAAACATTTCTTCACTGCGTACAGCATTAGGTGGTGCAGGTAATATAGAGAAAATAGAGCCAACCACGCCGTCGAACGCAACATTGGAAGAGCCATCTAGTGGGTCAAAACACACCAAATATGGCGCATCTGGGAGGTGGTCTGGAAAATAATGGGGGGAAGCTAACTCTTCTGACACAGCCCCAACAACTAATTTAGTTGCTGCTAAACAATTGATGAAAATATCATGGCTGCTGATGTCCAACTGCATTTGGGCTTCGCCCTGCACATTGATACTATCTAGATGATGACTAACGCCAGCTAACTTACCTTTTGCAACTAAAGCCGCAATTTGTTTACCGGCCTCTGCGATGCTCAAGATTAACTGAGATAACTGGTTGGAGTGACTTAGCGTAACGCAAGATTGATTTAAGAAGTCGCTTAAATTCATTAGCTTTACCTATCTATGATTACATTTCAGCTATTATGTATGCTTTCATCTACCAAGCGGCCTCAGCGACTCATCATGTGTGACCAGCTAAACATTCAGATAGATTAGGTCAGTAATCCATCACTTTGCTAATAAACTTTAAGTAAAGCTTTAAGCGCAAAAGCTGCTGCTGCAAAACCAAATGGCGCAGTTACGCATACACTAGAGCCATAACCAGCACAGTTAAGGCCTGTCACACCTGCGTTTGACTCTACATCACAGGCAGCATCCGGTTTAATCACTTCCTCATCGGAATAGACTGCCTGTATACCAAACTTATCAGATTTTTTGGAGTTAGTCGCTTTAGGGAACTGATAATCTCGACGTAACTGGTTACGCACTTTCGCCAATAAGCGGTCACCAGACACATGTGCCAAATCAGCGACTTGTATACGTGTAGGGTCTAGCCTACCGCCTGCTGCACCTACCGTGACCAGTGGCAATTTGTGTTGACGACAGTAAGCAGCAATCGCTATTTTGGCTTTAGCATCATCAATACAATCAATCACGTAATCATATGAACGGCTTAACATCACACTTACGTTTTCAACGGTCACGAAATCTTCAATCTCATGCACCTGTGCGTATGGATTAATACTCAGGATACGCTCGCGCATCGCAGTTACCTTGGCTTTACCAAAGGTATTATCTACAGCATGTAACTGACGGTTAACATTAGATTCTGCTACATTATCCAAGTCTATTAAAGTAATCGTCCCCACCGCATTACGCGCTAAGGCTTCTGCCGCCCAGCTACCTACCCCACCAATACCAATGACACAAATATGCGATGACTGCAGCTTAGCTAGTCCATCTGCACCATACAGCCGAGCAACACCACCAAAACGGCGTGCAATATCTGGTGTATTTAAATCAAGCAAGCTTGCAGTTGTTGCCATTATATTTCCAGCACCACAAATGCAGCAGCCAAGTTTTTCTCATCACTAATACTAATGTGCGTTTTACTGATACTTTTTGAATCCAAAAATGCTTGTAGCACCGGTGCCAACAACAAGATAGGCTTACCTAAATCGTCATGAGAAACTGCGATATTCTGCAAAGTAGCAGGCGCACGTAGCCCTGTACCTAGCGCTTTAGAAAAAGCCTCTTTTGCAGCAAACCGTTTTGCTAAAAAACGCGGTTTAATATTGGATTGCTGATAACTTGGCATTTCACTTTCTGCCAAAATCTTTTTTGCAAACGTATCACCAAACTCTGCAACAGAGTCGTTAATACGCGCAACTTCAACCACATCTGTACCAATTCCAAAAATCATTAATCGCCTTTTAGCTGTTACCAGAGTACTACTTAGGTGCAAATTCTTTCATCAAAGACTTCATTTCACGTACTGCATTATCCCAACCCACAAATAAGGCATGTGCCACAATCGCATGGCCGATATTGAGCTCTTCAAATCCATACATACGTGCAACGTGGTGTACATTATGATAATGCAAGCCATGACCCGCATTTACCACCAGTCGCGCATCTTTAGCATGATGCAAAGCGCGTTCTATACGATCTAGCTCTGCAATCTGTACACGCTCAACTTCAGCATCCGCAAAAGTCCCTGTATGCAATTCAATCACTGGCGCACCAGTTTTAACCGCTGCGTCAATCTGTGCTAAATCCGGTGCAATAAACAGTGACACACGAATACCTACATCGCTCAGTTTCTGTACCGCATGTTTAACTTTGTCAAAATGGGCAATCACATCTAGCCCGCCTTCAGTGGTGCGCTCTTCACGACGCTCAGGCACCAAGCACACATCTTGTGGCATCACTTTAATCGCGATATCGAGCATTTCATCGGTCACTGCACATTCTAGGTTCATTTTGGTTTGTAACAGTGGACGCAATGCGAAGATATCAGCATCTTGCATGTGGCGGCGATCTTCGCGCAAATGTAGAGTGATACTGTCCGCACCAGATTGTTCTGCGCGCAAAGCAGCTTGTACTACACTAGGATATTTAGTGCCACGTGCCTGACGAATCGTTGCAACGTGATCAATATTAACACCTAATTTAATCATGATTTTATAACCCTATAAATCGTAATATTATGGCAGTCCTCATACAAACGCAGTATTGAGCTGCCTCAAGAAGTTAGTCAGTAGCCCTGTAAATCAATTAATAATTGTCGGGTATGTAAAGGCTTGTCGCCCAAGTAATGCGCCAATAAATAACGCATCAGTTGCTTACTCTGCTGTTGCGTTTGCTCATCACGATAATCATCGTTCGACATATCAATTAAAGTCTTGCCAGATAATGGCACACCAGTTTCATGGCGACTTAATGTACCTCGTATTGGGTATGCACCATGCTCGGCTTCATAACGGTAATGTTGCTCTGTAAGTATAGGCATACTATTGGCATCTAAGTGTAACGGGATTGCATATCCCAACTCTTGCAAAAACTTCAATTCAAAGCGACGTAGCGTCGTTGCCAAGTCCTGACTAATCGCCAATGACTTTAAGGTATCTGCATAATACTCAAACAATGTTTCATGCGGGTCTTCTCGCGGTAGCAACCTCAACAATAATTCGTTGAGATAAAAACCACACATCAGCGCCTCTCCCTGCAGTAATGGCAACACACCATTCCATTCAAGACTATGCAGTGTCTTTAGCTCTAACTTACCAGACCAAGTAGCTAACATAGGCTGAAAAGCCTGCAACATGCCACGCATTGCAGAGCGTGGGCGTCGCGCACCTTTTGCAGTCGTGGCAACGCGCCCGAAGTCACGCGCAAATAACTCCACCACTAAACTGGTTTCTTTGAAAGGATAAGTATGTAGCACGTAAACGGCTTGATTATCCTGACGATGTGTACTCACCGAGGCCATAGGGTCTCTACTTATATATCTCTCTACTAGCGCATTAATAGCCTAATGATTTTAGCGCACGCGCATCATCCGCCCAGCCGCCTTTAACTTTCACCCATGTTTCTAGATAAACTTTACCGCCAAACAGTTTTTCCATGTCTTGTCGTGCTTCGGTAGAAATTTGCTTGAGCTTTTCACCATTTTTACCAATCAACATTGGCTTTTGGCTCTCTTTATCGACAATGATGGCGCAAAAAATACGGCGCAATTTACCTACCACTTCAAACTTTTCAACTTCCACCGCTACTGAATATGGAATTTCATCGCCAAGCAACCTGAATATTTTCTCGCGGACTAACTCAGCCGCAAGGAAGCGTTCATTCTTATCGGTCAACTCATCTTCAGAGTACATCGCCGCTTGCTCAGGCAAATAGGTGCGAATAGATTTTAATAATTCATCTAAATTCAAGCTCTTCTTAGCACTGACCGGGACGATTTCCGAAAACGGGAATTCCAAGTCAAAGTCCTGAATCAATGGCAACACATTACCTTTATCGCCCATCAAATCCAGCTTATTCACCACTAAGATAGTCGGTGTCTTATCTGACAATAACTGCAATACCTTGCGATCTGCGTCGCCCAACTTCATTGGCTCAATCACAAACAGTACTACGTCTACCTCTGTCAGCACTTGTGTGACGGTCTTATTAAGACCTTTATTCAGCGCATTTAAGTGTTTTTGCTGAAAACCTGGCGTATCCACAAATAAATACTGCGTATCGTCTGTGGTATGTATACCTAATAGGCGATGGCGTGTGGTTTGCGCCTTACGTGAAGTAATCGCCAACTTCATCCCTAAAATATGGTTTAGTAGCGTGGACTTACCCACGTTCGGGCGCCCGACAATTGCCACTGTACCGCACTTAAAGGGGCCATCGAAAGCAGTCACTGCTTTCACTTCAAGCTCTTGATTAATATCTGTCATTTTTTAGCTTTTCCAATATGGAGTTTATTTAACGCAAGCAAAGCAAGTTCTGCTGCCTGCTGTTCAGCAATGCGACGGCTTCTGCCTTCACCTACTGTGCGAATTTGATGTTTTTCAACCAGGCACTCCACCACAAATTTTTGCTCGTGCGCTTCACCGCTAGTGTGTGTGACCGTGTATTCGGGGACTGCGATTTTTTTACTTTGCAACAACTCTTGCAATAAAGACTTAGGGTCTTTATCAATCACTTTAGGATCAATCGTCTCTAATTTATTAGCATAAAGCCCTAACACAAAGGTTTGGGCGGCTTCAAAGCCACTATCAAGATAAACTGCGCCGATAATCGCCTCAAGCGCATCGGCTAAGATAGAAGGTCTACGCCAGCCTGCGCTCTTTAGCTCGCCTTCGCCCAAGAGCAAAGCATCACCAAGATTGAGTGATAAGGCAATTTCAGACAAAGTCGCCTCTTTAACCATTTGCGCACGTAGACGACTTAAATCGCCCTCGGCCAATTTTGGAAAGCGCTGATACAACTGATGCGCAATAATAAAATTTAAAGCACCATCGCCTAAAAACTCTAGGCGTTCATTATTTAGTCCAGCATAGCTCCGGTGAGTGAGCGCTTGTGTTAACAAGTTTTCATTCACAAATTGATGCGACAAGCGCCTTAATAAGTCTTGCTTAGACATCAACACCACCAAAAGTTACCTGCTTATTTATATCTCTAAAATCCACTACTTACCATCACTACGGGCTGAAAAATCAATCAGCACACTTACATTACCAATAATAGGCCTGACAACCTCATAGTCCACCATGACCACCGTACCACTCGCACCTTTTTCAACCACAAGATCAGCACCAGTCACAACCTCAACATATGAAGTAGAGGCGCGTTTATTAAACGAATCTTTTATTTCTTTAGTCGTCATCGTGCTAAGCGATTCGTCTTGCATCGCTTTCAACACTTTTTTTACCGACATAAACTCAATATAAGCTGGCGTCACCTTCATGACAATTAAAGCAATAAATACGATAAACACACCGACTATCAGCATGCCAAGTAAAGTTGCACCATGTTGATTTTTAGCACTTTTCATATTCATCAATTTATTTACCATGCTGATCTCCATACTGATTGAAGTTGGTACGACTAAAGAACTACTCTATTTTATTACCGATTCTAGACCCCTGATCAAAGTTCATCCAGATAAAAAACGCTTTGCCGACAAGATTCTGCTCAGGAACAAACCCCCATACGCGGCTATCTGAACTATTATCACGATTATCCCCCATCGCCAGATAATGTCCATCAGGCACGGTGACATCTTCGCCCTCTGCAAATTTAGCCCCTATCGTGTCCGCATCATAGTTACCAATCACATCATGCACTAAAATATCATGTTTTTTAGCGCCTAACTGCTCGTGGTATTGCTGGGCCTCAACCACATTAAGCCCAGACATCACATACTCATAATTTCCAGCACTTTTCACCTCAACTGGGCGCCCATTAATCGTTAAGCGCTTATCTTGATAACTGATTTTATCTCCTGGCAACCCAACTACGCGTTTAATGTAGTCAATAGAAGGATTAGGTGGGTAGTGAAACACAATCACATCACCACGTGCCGGTTTATTCACCGTCAAGAATGTGTTGTTTAAAATTGGCACACGTAGCCCATAGGTAAATTTATTCACTAAAATAAAATCACCTGCCAATAAAGTTGGCATCATTGAGCCTGATGGTATTTTGAATGGCTCTACAATAAACGAGCGAATTAGAAATACCGCTAAAATGACCGGAAAAAAGCTTTTAGCATACTCAACCAAGACAGGCTCATCTACCCCTACTGGGCGTTTCTTACTTAACACTAAACTATCAAACAGCCATATCAGCCCTGTCACCAGCAATACGACTATCATGAAAAGCGCGAACATCATGGCGTTTACCTTATTTTCTTATTTATATTACTTTTGTACATATATAGCTTTTGTTTTATGTACAGCTTTTATTTGTCTTCTACTCTTAAAATTGCTAAAAACGCTTCTTGCGGGATTTCAACGTTACCCACTTGCTTCATGCGTTTTTTACCCTCTTTTTGTTTCTCTAGCAACTTACGCTTACGGGTAATATCACCGCCATAACATTTTGCAATCACGTTTTTACGCATCGCTTTTACGGTTTCACGCGCAATAATGTTGGCGCCGATTGAAGCCTGAATTGCCACATCAAACATCTGACGTGGGATTAATTCACGCATTTTTGCTGCCACTTCACGGCCACGGTAAACACTATTGCTGCGATGCACGATTAAACTCAATGCATCTACGCGCTCGCCGTTCACCATGATATCCAGTTTCACCAAATCAGCCGCACGGAACTCTAAAAACTCGTAATCCATACTTGCATAGCCGCGTGATACAGATTTTAGTCGATCAAAGAAGTCCAACACTACCTCATTCAATGGCATTTCATAGCTCAGCATCACTTGACGACCCAGATATTGCATATTGCGCTGAATACCACGTTTGCCATTACATAAGGTCATCACTGGACCAACATAGTCTTGTGGCATCAATAAATTCACCACAATCACCGGCTCACGAATCTCTTCAATACGTGATGGTTCAGGCAAGCGTGATGGGTTCTCAATCTGCGTCACTTCGCCATTTTTTAGCAGCAACTCGTAAATTACCGTTGGTGCAGTAGTAATCAAGTCCATGTCGTATTCGCGCTCTAAACGCTCTTGCACAATCTCCATGTGCAACAGGCCTAAGAAGCCGCATCTGAAACCAAAGCCCAATGCCGTTGAGTTTTCTGCCTCAAACAACAAGGACGCATCATTCAAACTCAGCTTTTCCAGTGCGGTACGCAACGCTTCAAACTGGTTTGACTCAACTGGGTACAAACCTGCAAACACTTGCGGTTTGACTTCTTTAAAGCCTGCCAGCGGCTCTGCTGCCGGCTTACCAGCCAAGGTCACAGTATCCCCCACTTTAGCTGCAGCCAGCTCTTTAATACCGGCAATCACAAACCCTACCTGACCTGCAGACAGCGAGGTCTTCTGTAATGATTTTGGTGTAAACACGCCCACCTGCTCGCACAAATGCTCAGAGCCAGTCGCCATCAGGCGAATCTTATCTTTAGGTTTTAGTGTACCGTCTATCACGCGCACTAGCATTACCACGCCCACATAGTTATCAAACCAAGCATCAATGACCAAGGCTTTTAATGGCTTAGTGACATCACCCACAGGTGGTGGCACTTTAGCAATCACTGCTTCCAATACATCACGAACACCTACACCGGTTTTTGCGGAACAGCGCACAGCATCTGAGGCATCCACGCCTATCACTTCTTCAATTTCCTGAATCACGCGATCAGGGTCTGCTGAGGGCAAGTCAATTTTATTCAGCACCGCAGTCACTTCAACGCCCAAATCTAATGCGGTATAGCAGTTAGCCACGCTTTGTGCTTCTACACCCTGACTGGCGTCAACCACCAGCAACGCACCTTCGCAAGCTGAGAGTGAGCGCGAAACCTCGTAGCTAAAATCCACGTGACCCGGAGTGTCAATTAAATTCAGATGGTAAATCTGTCCGTCATCTGCTTTATATTCCAAAGCTGCTGTTTGCGCTTTAATCGTAATACCACGCTCACGCTCAATATCCATAGAATCAAGCACTTGCGCTTCCATCTCACGATCTTCCAAGCCACCACACAAGTGAATAATTCGATCTGCCAAGGTGGATTTACCGTGATCGATGTGAGCAATAATGGAGAAGTTACGAATGTTTTTCATGTTTAATTTTAATAATGACTAAATTGACGGCGAACGAGCTGTTCAGATAACAATAAAAGCGAGCTTAACAATAAGGGCGCACTAGGCGCCCTTATTGTTAACCGAACAGCTCGGATTTTACAGCAAATTCAAAGTATTAACATCTATAGATTAAGCTTACTGTCTAATTACGTTGCAAGATGGTGTTTACTTAGCTGCTGGGATTTTAACCGGCACATACAAGGTATTCTCACCACGCAACACAAGCAAGGCAACAGATTTGCCTGCACCAAAACTGGCTAGCTGCTTATTAAACTGCTCAAGACTTTGTACCTCTGTGTTGTTCAAGCCCAGCACGACATCACCGCGTCTAATACCAGCTTGAGCAACCACACCTTGCGCCTCAATCACCAACAGGCCATTTTTCCCATTGAGTTTTTTCTTTTGCTGTGGCGTCAGTTCTTTTAAAATCAAACCAACACGATCAGCCTCCTGCTTCACAGATGGCTTATTCGCTTGCGCAGACTCTGATGAATCCGAAGGCATTTCACCAACAGCAATACTCAATATTTTTTCATTGCCTTTACGTAAAATCTCTACAGGTACAGCTTTGCCAGGCTTAGCAGTGCCAACTGCTCTAGGCAAATCAGAAGAACTGGCAATCGACTTTCCATCAAACTTAGTAATCACATCACCAGCCTCTAAGCCTCCTTTATCAGCAGGCCCACCTTTTTCAACACCTGCCACCAAAGCGCCATTGGTATTCTTCATACCAAATGATTCTGCCAGATCTTTGCTCAACTCTTGAATCACCACACCCAGCCAACCTCTGGTTACTTTGCCAGAAGCTTTTAGCTGATTAGTCACCTCAAGCGCCACGTCAATAGGAATACTGAAAGACAGCCCCATAGAACCACCACTGCGGCTATAAATTTGCGAGTTAATCCCCACCACTTCACCAGCCAGATTAAACAATGGCCCACCAGAGTTGCCTGGGTTAATGGCCACATCGGTTTGAATAAATGGCACAAAGTTTTCTTGTGGCAAAGCTCTACCCTTTGCACTCACGATACCTGCGGTCATCGTATTCTCCAGACCAAATGGAGAACCAATCGCTGCTACCCACTCACCTACTTTCAGCTTATTCGGGTCACCAGTCACCACTTTAGGTAAGCCTGTTGCTTCGATTTTAACCAGTGCAACATCAGTACGTTTATCTGCACCAATAATCTTCGCTTTAAATTCACGCTTATCTGATAATTTAACAATCACCTCATCAGCTTCAGACACCACATGCGCGTTGGTTAAAATATAACCATCACTACTAATAATAAAACCAGAACCTAAAGACTGAGATTTATATTCGGGTTGCGCACCGCCATTTTGACCAGGAAGGTTAGGAATGCCGAAGCGCTTAAAGAACTCCTGCATTTGTTCATCGCCCAACATACCAGGAAGCTGCACATTACTTGCACGCATACTTTGTGTGATACTAATGTTAACCACAGCAGGCCCCTGCTTCTCTGCCAACTCAGTAAAGTCCGGCAAATCTTTAGCATTCACATTAACCGCAGAAAACAAAAAAAATGTCACTGCAGCAAGCCAATTTCTTATCATCTACTCACCTCGTTTAGTTTGAAAAATCATGTTAAATCAATATGATCGTGTCACGTATCTTTGGCGTCATTATCAACATCACAGGATGACACACCATCTGCATGGCGCAATATGATTGCCTGCTGTTTAGTGTCATCAACTAGATGCGACTTAACCCACACAAAACCGATGAGCAATCCAAATATAGCAGAGACCATCACGTATAGTTGATTGTGAGCTAAGACATCAGCCACCACGGAAAAGATAATGAGGCTCAACAACGGCACAACATAAAGAAAAAAAACCGATCGCAATGCAACACGCTCATCAATGCCAACCACGACACTATCGCCTACTTTTGCATGGATGGCATTCTGCGCTATAAATGTTTGGGTTTTATGACCAACTAACTTGCCCCAGGTTGCATTTCCACAACCACGTTTTTGACCACAAATACCACATGCAGTCCTACGTTCAATTTCCAATTCAGCGAGCCCCTGCTGACACTGAACCACTACGGCATATTCTTCTATCATAGTAATAACTAAAACCGACCTTACGCTTACTTACTAATGACCACTGCATTTGCAATCTGCACGACAGTTGCCTCTGGCACCTCACCAACCGCGGTGACTAGGTGCCCATTATTAACCGCAGCATAAAAGCTAGTGCTACCAGTGGTCACCAATGCAACTTTAGTCTTACCACTTTTATTAGTAGGCTCTATAAATAAAGAGACTGATGCTAATCCATCTGAGAAAATCATATGCATGACGGGGTAAGGCTTGCCTGGCACCATGCGCACCATTTGGTCTACTTTACGATAGCCGGCTGGTAGCTCTTTAATTTCCCAAGTCACCGACAATTTTCCATCAGGCAGAATAACCGGCTCATCCTCCATCACGTAATTCTTTTTGCTATCAATTTTTGGTGTAAACCAATCCAGCCCCACTGAGTTTAATAATGACAATCGGTTAAACCCAATGCTTTCTATAATCTCACTGCGCTGATTAAACCTAACGGATCTCAACAACAAACCATACTCACTGTCGATCCAAAATTTATAGCTATAACGCAATCGATCTTTTGGCTCTAAAAACAAAACCTGCGCCTGTCGGTCAGCCACACGCTCATGAGTACTTAAATGTACAGAATAATTGTCTTTTATCGTATCAAAATTTAACGGCAATATGGCAGGAAACATATTCTGGCCACGTCTTTTTTCAATAACAATTTTTTCATTTTTTTGATTGTAGATAACGAGATTACTACCCTGACTTAACACCTCACGAGTTGCACCATCTAACACAACATTTCTGGCAAACTCATTTCTGCCATCAAATAAATGGGTGATTTGTACAGACTTGGCCTGCTGACCGGTTTGACAAACAAAAATACCTTCGTAACTTAACGCGCGTGCTGCAACAGCCGCTTTTTGCAACATAATCCATAGCTCATCATCTGTGGCAGCATAACCAGCAAAGCTTGTTACACATAGCGCAAATAGCGCAATTCCTGCAAGAACTTTAGCCAAAACAACTCGACTGATTGAAATCATTCTGAATAATTCACCGATTGAATATAGTATGAACTTGTTGATGGTGCTGATGATTGATGTGCCGTTAAATACTCGGCAGGGATTGATTCATTGGTCGTAGCGGTCACTTCAGCGACCTCTATTACAGCTGACGGGTGATCTGGTTGGGACTGTTGCTGCAAAGCCATCCAGCCTACCACCATCACCGCTGCAAATGATGCGGCAATTGACCATCTTGCAGGCAGCTTATCTTTAAGCAGCTCCGTTTTGTTGATGACTGCTTGCGAAGCACTAGGAGCCAACACTGTCGGCTCCTGCTCAATCTTCTGCATCAGCCTTTGCTTAAAGTCCGAAGCAAGAGCGACATCACCGCGCATCGCATCACCAATCAAATGGTAATGATTCCAAGTCTGCGAAGCTTGCTTATTGGCATGAATTGACGTAATCAGATGATCAGCATCATCTACTGCGATTTCATCATCCATTAAAGCAGATATTTGTTCACTCATTATTTACTCCTAATACACTCTTAAACAATGCATTGTTACTCTCGGGCTTTAATTTAATTACCAGCGTTTGTTATCTGGCGTATCCAACAAAGGTCTTAATTTCAGCGCAATGGTCTCGCGTGCCCTAAATATTCTTGAGCGCACTGTACCAATTGGGCAGCTCATGATGGTTGCAATTTCCTCATAGCTCAAGCCTTCAATCTCGCGCAAAGTGATTGCCGTTTTCAACTCCTCAGGCAAGCCCTCAACGGTATCATTAACAGTCTGCGCGATCTGCTTGGTCATCATGCTAGATTCTGGTGTTTCTGTTGTACGTAATTCGTCACCGCTATCGAAATTTTCAGCATCTTCGATTTCAATATCAGTAGACACAGTGGGACGACGCCCCATAGAAACCAAGTAATTTTTTGCCGTATTGATACCGATACGATATAGCCAAGTATAAAAAGCACTATCGCCTCTGAAATTTGGCAATGCACGATAAGCTTTAATAAATGACTCTTGCACGACATCTTCTATTTCGGCTTGGTCGCGAATCATGCGTGACAACAATCGAGCCAATTTACGCTGATATTTATCAACCAGCAGCCCGAACGCGCGCTTATCCCCGCGTTGCGCGCGCAAAACAAGCTCATGATCGATTTCACGATTACCAGAAGCTGGCGCAGTAGCCACTAGTTGCAACCCTTCTGCCAGACCCACTTTAGCCTGTCCAATTTTATTATCAAATTTCTCACTTCTATAAGTATAACCTTGGCCAGCAGGTTGAATGAAGTTAAATTGGGCTAATTCCTGAATTTTACTGGGTTGTATCATTACGTTCGCCTCCACAGCTTAAAAATTTTCATTTAAATAAATTAAACGATTACTTTATTTATATTTACAACGTTATTTCTATTGCCTTTTGTAATGACCGCGATACACTCTCAGAAGTTCCTAACAACTCAACTCTCCCCCACACAATTCTTGTAAATTATGCAGCAATTTGATGTTTTAATTATTGGCAGTGGCTTAGCAGGACTATCGCTTGCACTGCGGACTGCTGATCATAAAAAAATCTGTCTGGTCAGCAAGCGCCGCATTAACGATACAGCCAGCAACTGGGCGCAAGGCGGTATTGCCGCAGTCCTTAACAATGATGATTCAATTGATGCACATATTCAGGACACTCTGATTGCAGGTGCAGGACTTTGTGACGAAGCAGTCACAAAAAAAGTGGTAGAACACGGCAAAGAAACCGTAGAGTGGTTAATAGAACAAGGCGTCAAATTCACACGCGAAAACAATAATAGCAATTACCATCTAACCCGTGAGGGTGGCCACAGCCATCGCCGCATTATCCATGCAGCAGACGCAACAGGTAATGCGGTTCAAACTACGCTCGCTGACCAAGTCAGGCAGCACCCCAACATCACCTTACTTGAGAATCACATTGCCGTCGATTTAATTACGACGCATAAGGTTAAAAATCCCAACCAAAAAATTGCTGACGACAACGCATGCCTTGGCGCTTACGTGCTGGACAATAGCAGCGGGAAAGTAATAACGATTGGCGCGCACAACACTGTATTAGCCACAGGTGGTGCAGGAAAAGTATATTTATACACCACTAACCCAGACGTTAGCACTGGCGATGGCATGGCAATGGCATGGCGCGCGGGTTGCCGTGTTGCAAACATGGAGTTTATCCAGTTTCACCCAACCTGTTTATTTCACCCCCATGCTAAATCGTTTTTAATCTCCGAGGTAGTAAGAGGCGAAGGTGGTTTGCTCAAGCTGCCGGATGGCACTCGATTTATGCCTGAGCATGACCCGCGTGCAGAACTTGCATCGAGAGATATTGTGGCGCGTGCCATAGACTTTGAAATGAAAAAGCGCGGGCTTGACTGTGTTTATCTGGATATTTCACATAAACCACTCGACTTTATTCAAGAACACTTTCCTAATATCTATAAGCGCTGTTTGGAATTAGGCATTGATATCAGCAAAACACCTATTCCAGTTGTGCCGGCAGCGCACTACACCTGTGGTGGCGTCATGACAGATGATAAAGGTCAAACAGACGTCAAGCATCTATATGCGATTGGTGAAACCTCTTGCACTGGTTTGCATGGCGCAAACCGATTAGCCAGCAACTCATTATTAGAATGCCTAGTGTTTGGCAAGGCAGCCGCTGAAGATATTCTTAATCAAACACCACGTGCACTGCCGCATTTGCCATATTGGGATGAAAGCCGCGTGACTGACGCAGATGAAGAAGTGCTCATCACCCATACATGGGATGAGTTACGTCGATTCATGTGGAACTATGTTGGGATTGTGCGCACAGATAAACGCCTGAGCCGCGCATTGCACCGTATTCACATGTTGCGCGATGAAGTACATGAGTTTTATAGCAACTTTAAAATCAGTAATGACTTAATAGAACTACGTAACTTGCTACAGGTTGCTGAATTGATTGTAAGAAGCGCGATTGAGCGTAAAGAGAGCAGAGGCTTACATTTCAGCAAAGATCATCCCAACACTGACGAAGACCCTATTCCTACAGTGCTTGAGCCCTCAAACTACTACAGCATATTAGACCGTGAACATGGTCACAACCATGCCAAACATTAGTACAAAGCACTAGCGATTAAACGAAAAACCAATCTCTTGGGCCTTAGTATTACTTCATCTGTGTCCATCATTTGACCAACCATTTGATGTTGACATTACAAATATTTTTATCTAGCTTTAATTTCAATCTACCGTATAATCACAAAAAATCTAATGCCCTACGCAACCAATCAGCGTAGCGGTCTTTTTACCTCTCATCTTTATTCACACAAATAAATGATGATTACTGTTGCCTACCTCGATTGGTGTTACTTTGATAGTGATGGGTTGGCGATAGAAGCGCTGAAAAAGTCAGCGAGCGTAATAAATAGCATCGTGCGCCCAACGCAAATATTGTAAAAACAATAGTATTGCCAGCTAGCTGTTTAACCGTTCAACCACTCATACAGAACTTCGCTAAATTTCCAAGCTGGAGCTACACTTTGACTATTGAAACAACAAACACACTTAACTTTGATGCGTTAGGTTTATCTGAACCTATCTTGCGCGCGATTAACGACGCAGGCTACACATCACCAACCCCAATTCAGGCCAATGCCATTCCACTCGTATTAACCGGTGGCGACTTATTGGCTGGCGCTCAAACTGGCACAGGTAAAACCGCAGGCTTTACCTTACCGATTTTACATTTACTTAGCCAAAAGCCATTAGCAGAAGTTGCAAAAAGCCGCCCGCGCTGCTTAATGCTCACCCCCACACGTGAACTTGCTGCACAAATTGAAGAGTCAGTAAAAACTTATGGTAAATACCTACCACTTACTTCGACTGTAATTTTTGGTGGCGTAAACGCTAACCCACAAATTGCAAGACTGAAAAAACCACTCGATATTTTAGTCGCAACACCAGGTCGCTTGCTTGACCATGCTAATCAAAAAAATGTTGATTTGTCTGGTATCGAAATTTTAGTATTAGATGAAGCTGACCGTATGTTAGACATGGGCTTTATCCGTGACATCAAGAAAATACTCGCGATGCTGCCAAAGCAACGTCAAAACTTACTGTTCTCAGCAACGTTCTCTGAAGAAATCAAAACCTTAGCCGATGGCCTATTACACAATCCGGGCTTTGTTGAAGTTGCACGCCGCAACACAGCGTCTGAATTGGTTGAACAAACAGTCCATATGGTGCCACAGGCACATAAACGTGACTTAGTGAGCCACTTGATTAAGCATCACGACTGGAAGCAAGTGTTAGTATTCACTCGCACTAAGCACGGCGCTAACCGCTTAGCTGAAAAGTTAATTAAAGACGACATTCAGGCAGCAGCAATTCATGGCAATAAGAGCCAAGGCGCTCGTACCAAAGCACTTGCTCAATTTAAAGACGGCAGTATGCGCGTGTTAGTCGCAACCGACATTGCAGCACGTGGTTTAGATATTGACCAATTGCCGCAAGTGGTGAACTTTGAATTACCAAACGTGCCGGAAGACTATGTACACCGTATTGGACGTACTGGCCGTGCTGGCAGCAGTGGTGCAGCAGTTTCGTTGGTTGATAGAGAGGAAATTAAGCTATTAAAAGACATTGAAAAATTAATTAAACGCGAAATTCCAAGAATAAGCGTTGAAGGATTTACGCCAGCAGCCAACCCAGAGCCAGAAGCGCCACGTGCCCCTCGCCCACAACAAGGCCAACGTCGTAAACCACAGGAAAACGGCAGACAAGCTGCGCCACAAAAAAATGGCGCCCCAACCCACGGTCAACAACCGAAGCGTACACAGACCGCACCAGCTCAACCTCGGTCACAAAAACCAATGTCTGAGGCAGCTAGACACCAAGCCATGCCGCAAGCTGCAATATTTGCACCACAGCCAACCAACAACGGCAACCGTAGCCATGCTCCGCGTGGTCAGCAAAACAGAGGCACAGCAAACTCAGGCAGCCAACACAGAACTGGTGGCAGAAGCCGCTAAAGCAATAATTAAATAACATAAATGATGAAGATTTGGGTTGATGCCGATGCATGCCCAGTTGTGATTAAAGAGATTTTATTTAGAGCAGCTGAGCGCACCAAAATTACGACGACACTCGTCGCTAATCAGTTTTTACGCACCCCGCCTTCTGCTTATATCAAAACCATACAAGTACCCAGTGGTTTTGATGTGGCAGACAACCATATCGTGCTCGCACTAGCGGCTGGAGACTTGGTGATTACGGCAGATATTCCACTGGCTGCACAAGTCGTGGAAAAAGGTGCATATGCCCTAAATCCACGTGGTGAGCTCTATACTGAGGCTAACATTAAGGAGCGCCTAAGTATGCGTAACCTGGTGGAGGAGCTACGTAGCAATGGTGTGGAAATCAGTGGGCAATCAGCCTTTAACCAAGGTGACAGACAAGCGTTTGCTGCATCACTAGATAAACTAATCGCTAAACACCTGAAGCACGTACAAACCTGAAAATAAATATTGCCTACATTTAAGCATTTTCAAAAATATAGATTAAAATTTCAACATTAATTTTTAAAAAACCTAGGTAGAGGATTTCACCATGCAAATTGCAATGAACACTGTTGTCACAATGACTTACGAACTTAAAGATGCTGATGGCAACGTGCTTGAATCAAGCAATGATCCAGTAGCGTACCTACATGGTGGTTATGACAATATTTTCCCAAAAGTAGAAGAAGCCATGCATGGTAAAGATGTCGGCGATGTAGTGATTGTCGATTTACAACCTGCTGATGCGTTTGGTGAATACGATGAAGAATTAGTACAAATTGAACCAGCAAGCGCTTTCCCTGCTGCTGAGCTTAAAGTAGGCATGCAATTTGAAGGTGAAGATGAAACTGGTGATGTTGTGCTATACACAGTCACAGAAATTGCTGACGGCAAAGTGATTGTTGACGGAAACCACCCTTGGGCTGGCGAACGCGTTGTGTTCACTGCAACCATTAAAGATGTTCGCACTGCAAACAAAGAAGAAGTGGCGCACCAACATGTGCACGGTGCAGGCGGCCATCACCACTAATAAGCAACTATCATTTACCTAAAAACGCTCACAGCCTACTCATATGAAACCATTCTTGCTTAGCGTCACCACCTGTGTGTTGTTTTGTTCTGCACAGGTGGCACTGGCTGCCACGATGTATCGTTGTGGCAACAGTTTCCAAGACACTCCATGTGCTAACCAGAACTACAGTAAGAGCATGAAAGCTGCCAAGGCTAGTAACTCTACGGCAAAAAATGGAGATTTATCTCCATATCAAGTCGATGCAGACTGCAAACAACGTGGTGATGCGGCAAAGAAAATGATGTGGCTTCGTGAGACAGGTAAAACAAAAGAAGAACAGTTAGAGAGAGCCGAAGACGAGCAGACTCAGGCACTAGTGAACGAGGTTTACAACAACCGAGGCACCTCTTTAGAAGTGAAAAATGCGATTGAACAGTCATGTATGCAGCAAAAAGAGCAAAGTAAGCTTGCTGAAGAACTGTTAAAAGAAGCGAAGCGACTTAAGAAAAACCCGTACTCCCCTGCTGGTAATGTTGCATCAGAGAAGTCATTGGCCACAGGCAAAGCAAGTGACTAGTCGATTAATGATTACTCATTAATTCAAATTAGCACGTGAATCTAGCGCATTAAGCGAGCCTCCATCAACACATGGGATTTACCATAGGCTCAATGCCAGCAAAGTACTGACTTGATTCATCATTCCAGTTCAGAAAAGTGAAAACCTTAGGCGCAATACGCTAATGTTTAACCGATCAGTTACGTTAAGACGTAGACTCAACTCTCAAGGACTTCCATCAATACATGAATATCTCAAACCTATCAAAATTTGACCAAGCGATTGCGCACTTCGACGCATTTAATGCGGCTGATCCTAACTTAGAAGTTGCTGATGGCATCACTTTCGCAAAAGAATTACTTTATGCGCAACGAATGACAGCAATGCTTAATCGTTATACAGAAAATACATCGGAAGCTTTACAACTTGCAGCGAGATGTCAGCATATTGGCCGTTGGAAAACACCACGCACTGACTATCCAATGACCAAAGCTGGATACCATCAGTGGCGAAACGCGCTAAAGTCATTTCATGCAGACACCGCACAAAACATTTTAAGTGAGCTTAAGTATGATGATTCCGTCATAGACCGCGTGTGCACGTTAGTTAGAAAAGAACTGCCAAGAACCGATATTGAAGCGCAAACGCTTGAAGATGTAATCGTATTAGTATTTCTTGAACACTATCTTGAGCAATTTGTTGCCACACATAGTGATTATGAAGAATCAAAGTTTGTAGATATCTTAGTGAAGTCTTTAAGAAAAACCTCTAAAGAGGCACACCAGTTCATCCTCACCATGACCACATTACCAACGGCATTAGCGCCATTGGTGAAAAAGTTAGTCGCAGAACACTTTTAACCAATACCGAACTATCGCCAATTAATCACTACGATATAAAGAAATGATCATAAAAAAGCGCGCCATGAATACTCATGGCGCGCTTTTTTATTCTAGTGGTAAGTATTCAGCCCAAGTATAAGAATCAGCACTCAATACGAATCGACCTAATTACGCGTCTTAATGCTTAGCGTGTATGCGTACCAACTGCTTCAATTCTGGCACACATGATCCGCACTGCGTACCGCACTTAAGCTTGCTCTGCAATGTCAGTAAGTCTGCACCCAATTGGATATTGTCGATAATTTCGTTCTCTGCAACATCTAGGCAGTTACATACGATTTTACCGCGGCTACGCTGGCCGGCAGGCGGTGCACTTAATGGCGCCAACGCCCAGCGACGTAACTCAGGGCTAAACTCGCCTGTTCCCATCACATCTTTAAGCCAAGCAGTGGCTAAAGTTTCACCCACCAACCTAACACCTGTTACCTCCGCCTTATTTTCCAAGTTTGTTTCAACTAGAATACGCTTACTAATACCGCGCTTAGCATCCAGATAGTTGAGTAAAGGCGCGTCGCCTGTCATACCAAGTAGCGCATCTATGTCTTGAATCACCTGCGCATCAGGCGCTTCTGTGTGTGCTGCCCTTAGGATAAGCATACCACAATGGGTTTCTGTCTCCCGACCAAAAAGCCCACAGCTAGCGTACTCAAAATGAGATAAAAAGCCTCTTATTTGTTGCATCACGTCTAAACTATGAATAGTGCGCATTACCGTCATACGCCAAGGAAGTTCTAACTTTTCTAGCTTAATCGCTGTGTGCTTAAGTTCCGGCTGCTTAGAGGTTTTGTCATACGCTGACGGCATTAATGCATTAACGCCTAAACCGTTCATATACTGGCTACCCCAGTGCATCGGGATAAAGGTCTGTGACGGTTTTACCTCGTCTGACAGCTGAGCCGGCAACACTAAACTGCCGCGTTTATTACTGACTTTGACGATATCTCCGTTTTTAATAGAGCGCCGCATCATATCGTCAGCACTCATGTGAATCACTGGCTCTTCCGCATGGTTAAACAGCTGAGCAACGTTACCGGTGCGGCTCATGCCATGCCATTGGTCACGTAAACGGCCCGTGAGCAAGTGCAACGGGTAGCGCGCATCTGTTTTATCAGCAGTGCCTTTATAAACTGCGTTCACAAACTGCGCTTTACCATCAGGCTTTTGAAACACGCCATCAGCATACAGGCGCGCTTGACCTGTGACATCACCTTCTTTAAATGGCCATTGTTGTGGGCCTTGCTCATTAAGCAAAGTATAGCTCAAGCCAGTAATGTCTAAATCTCTTCCGCGTGTGGTTTCACGGTGCTCATTAAAGATTTGCTCGGTAGTAGTATAGGGAAATAATTCACTATTTTTTGCAAGTCTACGCTCTAAACGCTGTGCGAAATCCACCACAATTTCCCAATCATGGCGCGCCTCTGCTGGTGTGGCAACCGCTGGGTTCACTCGCGTGATACGGCGCTCAGAGTTAGTAACAGAGCCCTCTTTTTCACCCCATGTGCTGGCTGGCAGCATCACATCGGCATATTGAGCAGATTCAGTATTATTAAAGGCATCTTGTATCACCACGAACGCAGCGGTGTCTAATGCTTCTAGCACGTTATTCAAGTCTGGCATGGAGTGCGCAGGGTTAGTACAAGCAATCCAAATGGCTTTAATACTGCCATCTTTGACTGCATTAAACATTTCAATGGCTGATTTACCCGGTGTTTCAGGCACGCTTTCCACACCCCACAACTTGGCCACCTCTGCGCGATGCTCTGCATTCGCTAAATCACGATGACCAGATAACAGCGTAGCCATACCGCCCACTTCACGTCCGCCCATGGCATTAGGCTGACCCGTCAGTGAGAATGGCCCAGCACCAGGCTTACCAATTTGCCCGGTAGCCAAATGTAAGTTGATAAGCGCCGCATTTTTTTCTGTGCCGTGGATAGACTGGTTCAAGCCCATGCAGTACATAGAAAGGCTTGGGCCTTTACCAAACCATTTGGCCGCAGTGATGATATCCACTTCTTTAATGCCGCAAATATCGGCCACCATTTTAGGTGTATATTCGCGTACGGTTTCTTTTAGCTCAGAAAAACCATTGGTGTATGCATCAATATAGGCATTGTCCAACATGCCTTCCCATAACATGACATGCAGCATGCCATTAAATAGTGCAACATCAGTGCCCGGCAAAATCGCCAAATGCAAATCTGCTGCTTTAGCTGTGTCAGTCTGACGTGGGTCAACCACTATTATTTTTAAATTAGGATTTTTCTCTTTTGCATCTTCAATACGACGATAAATAATCGGATGCGCAAATGCAGTATTTGAGCCTGCAATGAATAAACACTCGGTATGGTCAATGTCTTCATAGCAGGCAGGTGGTGCATCGGCACCTAAAGTCACTTTATAACCAGCAACCGCAGATGACATGCACAGGCGCGAGTTAGTATCTACGTTGTTAGTGCCAATCAAGCCTTTGGCAAGTTTGTTAAATACGTAATAATCTTCAGTGAGTAATTGCCCAGAAAGATAAAAAGCAACACTATCAGGACCATGTGTTTCTATTGTTTTCGCAAACTTCTCAACCGCTAAGTCTAGCGACTCATCCCATGTAGCTTTCTTGCGTGGTAAATCACGATTAGTGCGCAGCTCAGGGTAAAGCAGGCGATTATCCAGCTTAGCTGAAAGATGCAGCGTAGAACCTTTAGTACACAAACGTCCAAAGTTTGCCGGATGTTGCGGATCACCTTTAACATCGATAATTTTGTCATTTTCAGAGTGAATAATCACCCCGCAGCCAACGCCGCAGTAACAACAAGTACTTTTAGTTTGCTTAATCAAGTCAATTACTCTTTTAATTCTAAATAAACGACGCCATCTTCAATTTTAGTGTTGAAACATGCGGTTGCGCCTTCATCTGGTTCATCCGCTTTACCATCCACTAGGCTGATTTTCCAGCTATGCAATGGACAAGCAATTTTGTCACCGTACACAATACCTTCTGATAATGGGCCGCCTTTGTGTGGGCAACTATTATTTACAGCGTAGATACGGTCATCTGCTAAGCGAAACACGCCGATATCAATATCTTTACTGCGCACAACACGTGCACCTAATTTAGGGATTTCTTCAAGAGGTGCAACTCTTACCCAATTACTCATTTTAGTCCTACCTTTATATCTAGTTTAATCACGAAACTGCTAACAAATAAATCAATAAAAAATTTAAGATTAACGAAAAAATCGCTATCCATTGCCATTTAACCAACCTAGCACGTGCAATCAAAGGTGTACGTGCCGGAGGCAAAATAGGCTTTAACTCACCATGCTCAAGTGCAATCAGCATTTCTTCTGCCGTTTCAAACCGCACTTTAGGGTCGGTGGCAATTGCTTTTAATACAATGTTTTCTAACCAATACGGAATATCCGGACGGTATCTTGTCGGTGCTGTAGGGCTACCAAATTTTGGGTGCTGAAAAGGTTCTATTTCACCATGCGGATATTTACGTGTGAGCAAATGATACAGCGTAACGCCTGCCGCATAAATATCACTTTGAGGTGTTGCCGTTTCACCTTCAAACAACTCCGGCGCCATATAGCTAGGCGTACCTGGATTTTGTACTACATCCGATTTATTCGTTTGCATACTCAATGCAACGCCTAAATCTAAAATACGCAGTCGCTGGTCACTGCCCTGATGCACATTGGCAGGCTTAATGTCTCTATGTACAATATTGAGGCGATGTAAGGCGCCAATACCGCGCATCATATCGATGCCAACTTTAAGGATACCAGCTACCGTAAAGTGGTGTCCGCTATCTAATCGTTGTTGTAACGTTGCACCCTCATGCCAGCTCATCACATAGTAAAGCTTGCTTCGCTTCTCTACTGAAACTGGAAACACCTGTGGCACATACTGAGAAACCACACGTTTTGCTAACCACTCTTCATTGAGCAAGCCATGACAGCTCTCAGTGTCAGTTGCTAAGGCTGGTTGCAGGGTCTTTAATACAAACAGTTGTTTAGTCGTCGCATGCCGTACTTTGTATAGCAAACTAGCCCGTGACTCATACATCACTTCAAGTACTTCAAAGTCATCAATATAGTCACCCACACTTAACTTATCTGGCACAGTGAGATGCTTACCACCAGCTAAAAGCTCCAATAGGGTATCTTCACCCAAGGCAGTGACTCTTAACACAACCGCAGTCGAGTTATCCTGACTGCCTTTTTCAATCGCCGTTTTAGTGAGGTGATCACAAATCATTTGTGGGTTATTGTATAAGCCCAACAGCTTATGGATACCTTGCTCACCTACGCTATCCCACACGCCGTCGCTCATTAAAGCAAACACGTCACCTGCTTGTAATGCACCTTCAGAGAAGTCTACTTCTAGATGTCGATCTAAACCCACTGCGCGCTTTAAAACATGACGCATATCTGGTCTATCCCAAACGTGGTCTGTCGTTAGTTGCTTTAGTACACCGTTCCGTAATAGATAAATACGTGTATCGCCCACATGCGCTGCATAATAACGCTGCCCACGCAACACCAGTAATGACAACGTTGTCGCCATACCAACCATATCGCTGTTAGCATTGGCCTGTGCAATTAGCCAGCGATTTGCAGCTGTCAGCACTTTGTCTAAAGAAGTAAGCGGCTCCCAAGTATCTGGTGTGGCGTAGTAATCTGTGGTGACGGTACGCACCGTCATCTCAGAAGCCTCACCACCACCAGCATTGCCACTTACACCATCCGCGATTGCAAACAGTGCACCTTTCACACTTAATTGCTCACCGGATGGCGTTACTAGGCCAACATAATCTTCATTACGTGTTCTAGGTCCGACAAGGCTAGATTGGCCTACAGTAAATTGAAGTGACATAGAAACTCTTAATACCTATTTTATACCTTGGCAGTCGTTGCTGCTCCCCAAGTAGTACGCCAGCGTGTTTTAACACCAACTAAACCTAATACTGCTAAAGCAGCAAGCCCAGCAAAAATCAGTATACCAACTTGATAGCTACCCGTGGCTTGTTTAATGATACCTAAGCTTGATGCTAAGTAAAAACCACCAACACCACCCGCCATGCCCACCAAACCGGTCATGACACCAATTTCTTTACGGAAACGTTGTGGCACTAACTGGAATACCGCGCCGTTACCCATGCCTAAAATCGCCATTGTAGGCACAATCACCCATAACGCCAATTGATATGTTGGTTGACCAAAACTCATCACTACCAACAATATTGAAGCCAATATGTACATGGTAAGTAAAGTGCGTATACCACCAACACGATCAGCTAACCAGCCACCTAAAGGACGTACTAGCGAACCTGCAAATACACATGCTGCGGTACAGTAGCCAGCAACTACAGGGCCTAGCGCATATAAGTCATTGAAGTAAATAGTCAGTGATGATGCCAAGCCTACAAAACCACCAAAGGTAACGCTGTAGAAAAACATGAACCACCAAGCGTCTTTATCTTTAAGAATCTGCATGTATTGACTTAACGATTTTGCAGCAGGTGCGTCAGGTGCATCTTTTGCAAAAATAATATAAATAAACATGGCGATACTTAATGGAATCAACGCTAATCCAAATACATTATTCCAACCATACGCTACAGCTAAACCTGGTGCAAACAATGCTGCAAACACTGTACCAGAGTTACCTGCACCAGCAATACCCAATGCTGTACCTTGATGCTCAGGTGGATACCAACGGCTAGCTAAAGGCAATGCAACAGCAAACGCAGCGCCAGCAAACCCTAAACCCAAACCTAGCATCAAAGTATGTTGGAAAGTTTGTAAGCCATGTAACCACGCAACTAACAAGCTAGCCAGTACAACAACTTGACCAATTAAACCAGCCATCTTCGGTTTAATCTGATCAACGAGAACACCCATGACAATACGCAACAAAGCGCCAGCTAAGACAGGTGTTGCCACCATCAGGCCTTTTTCTGCCGGTGTAAGTTGCAGGTCCGTCGCAATTTGCACTGCTAATGGGCCTAACAGCACCCACACCATAAAACTTAAATCAAAATACAAAAAAGATGATAGTAAGGTCGGGGTATGACCTGATTTCCAAAAACTAGATTTCATTATGTTGTTTCCTAATCTTATAACAAGATATTACACAGTAATTGTTTCATATTCTTTATGTTGCTCACGGTTATTCACACGCTCAGCCCATGGATCTGATGCACCTTGTAGCGCGTAAATCAAGCGTTCGTATGCCGCTTTACGCCCTTCAGCATCTTCAAGAATACGCTGTTTTACATACTCTAAACCAACACGTTCAATCCAATGTACCGTACGGTCTAAATAGCGCGCTTCTTCACGATAAATCTGGATAAATGCACCTGAGTACTCCATGACTTCATCTGAAGTTTTTACTTTACATAGGAACTGCGCTGCTTCAGTTTTAATACCACCGTTACCGCCTACATAAATTTCCCAGCCTGAATCTACACCAATAATACCGACATCTTTAACGCCTGATTCAGCACAGTTACGTGGACATCCAGAAACCGCAAATTTTACTTTATGCGGCGCCCACATATGGTCAAATGCTTTTTCGATATCAATGCCTAATTGCGTAGAGTTTTGTGTACCAAAACGGCAGAACTCTGAACCAACACAGGTTTTAACTGTACGGATACTCTTACCGTAAGCGTAGCCTGATGGCATGTCTAAGTCTTTCCACATGTCAACCAAGTCATCTTTTTTCACGCCCAGTAAGTCAATACGTTGACCGCCTGTTACTTTTACCATAGGCACTGCATATTTATCTGCAACATCAGCAATTTTTCTGAGCTGATCTGGCGTAGTCACACCACCGTACATACGTGGAATCACTGAGTATGTACCATCTTTTTGGATGTTTGCATGCACACGTTCATTAATGAAACGTGATTGCGGGTCATCTTTTGCTTCATGCGGCCAAGTTGAAAGTAAATAGTAGTTAAGGGCTGGTCGACAAGTTGCGCAACCGTTTGGTGTAGACCAAGCCATGCCTTGCATTGCATCTGGAATGCTCAGGTATTTATGGGTACGAATTTCTGCGCGCACCTCTTCATGGCTCTTTGTAGTGCATCCACATACAGCTTTACTTGTGGATGGAGGCGCATAGCCACCACCTAAAGTAGAAGCTAGAATCTGCTCAACCAAACCTACGCAAGAACCACAGCTAGAACCGGCTTTAGTTTGCTTCTTCACATCATCAATAGTGAACAAGCCTTTGTCTTGAATGGCTTTAACAATCGTTCCCTTACATACACCGTTACAACCGCACACTTCCATTTCATTGGTCATGGCAGCTGCTTTATCTTGGCCTTGATGACCGCTATTACCCAGTGAGTCTTGACCAAACATCAGGTGATCACGAATCTCGTGAATCGCCTTACCATCTCTTAACATCTGAAAATACCACGAACCATCCGTGGTATCCCCATAAAGCACGCTACCAACGATTTTGTCATTTTTGATGATGAGCTTTTTGTAAACCCCACCAACTGCGTCGTGCAAAACAATTTCTTCTGTGTCATCACCGCCCATAAAATCACCCGCACTGAATAAATCAATACCTGTTACTTTAAGTTTGGTTGATGTCACTGATCCTTTATATTGACCTATGCCAAAGTTAGCCAAGTGCGTTGCACACACTTTAGCCATTTCAAACAATGGCGCAACCAGTCCGTAAGAGATACCGCGGTGCGCTACACACTCACCCACTGAATACACGCGTGGGTCATAAGTTTGCATCGTGTCGTTCACCACAATACCTTTATTACAGTAAATGCCTGCTGACTCAGCTAATGCATAGTTTGGACGAATACCGACTGCCCACACTACTAAGTCTGCCGGGATTTCTTGACCATCGCTAAATCTCACTGATTTCACGCGGCCTTTGTCATCTCCAACCAACTGCTGTGTATTTTTATTCAATAAGAAACTAAGGCCTTTGGCTTCTAGATTCTTTTGTAACATACCACCTGCAGTTTTATCTAACTGACGCTCTAATAACCATTCGTTTTTGTGGATAACCGTTACATCCATACCTTGGATTTTTAAGCCGTTAGCTGCTTCTAGACCTAATAGACCGCCACCAATTACCACGGCATGTTTATAGACTTTTGCAGCCTCAATCATGTCGTTTGTATCTTTAATATCGCGATAGCCCAACACCCCCTCAAATTCATTACCAGGGATTGGCGGCATAAACGGCTTAGAGCCTGTTGCAATTAATAGTCGATCATATGCGGCGCTCACGCCATCTTCTGTATAAACCACACGGTTTTTACGATCGATCTTGTTCACCCGTGCACTTGTGTGCAGGGTGATATTGTTCTCTGCATACCATTCTCTGGTATTTAAAATGATGTCATCAATCGTTTGCTCATTTGCAAGCACCGGAGACAACATAATGCGGTTGTAATTAGGGTAAGGCTCATCACCAAACACGGTGATATCGTAAAGATCAGGCGCTATTTTCAGCAACTCTTCCACTGTTCGCATCCCGGCCATACCGTTACCAATTACTACTAATTTCATCTTTTGCATGTTTTCACCATCAATTAATCTAAATTGTCATTCCGCTCACATATAGGCAGGATTCATGCCAAGTTTTACAATTTCGCAAAATAATTTTATTCATTTAAAACAATTACTTATTTTTTTCGCCAAATACCACTTTATTAGCATCAGCTCTCTAACAGTGCCAATGCACCATTATGGAATTCCATAATGGTGCATTATGCTTTGCTACACATTTAGTATGCAACATTACTTAACGCAATGCCTAGAATGTGTACATGCCGGTTACCCAAACAATCTCTTTATCGCCTTTACGTGCTGCATTTTGTAAGGTAGTACCGTAAATATCACTTTCATTAAACTTTGCATACTCAACCTTCCCTAACAACTTGTCACTGAAGGGATAAGTAGCACTTACATCAAACTCGCTACCGTATTTATCACCAAGTCTTCCATCGGTAGACTGATATTTTTCATCAGATTTGAACACATGATACTCAGCATATAACTTCACTTTATCGATAGCACCAGCTACTGTAACAAAGCTATCTTCAATACCTTGACGCGGGGTTGCCAAGAAGTGATCTGCCCAACCTTGGAATAGGTGGTTAGTACCTAGTGGTGTCTGGAATGCATATTGACCATCGTTACTAGAAAGTTTTTCATGATCAATACGCACTGACCATGCACCATATGCCGCACCGCCACCTAATTTAAAATAATGCGCATCGATTAGTGGACTACCACCACTCATGTCAGTTTGTTTAGCGTATTCTGCTGTGTACAGCACTTTCCAGTCAGGATTAATCGCACGTACACCGTCTAATCGCGCACCAAAAGTTTTGCTACTAGCATCAGTCGTTGCTCCTGCTGTAGAAGCAGTGTCTTGGCTAGCACCTAAACCGTTACCGCCTTGTGCTGCAGTGCCGATTGCAGCTGGGTTACCATTGTTTTGGCCTAAGTTAGCCACATCAATCAAGTAGCCATAACCAACCAACGACTCAGAAGGTGAAATACGGTATTTTGCATTCACAATATCAATATTACCATGACGATCTTTAGTGGTAATTTGGCGAACTTTATCAAAGTGTGCAGCAAAAAGCTCTACATCTTGAATACTCTTGTTTAAGACAGAAACACCGTCAAATACTTGCATATTTTGTCTAAACGCAATGTCGCCAATGAAACGCACATTGTCTAAATTAAGTTGTTGACGACCCAAGCGCACTTTAGTGTTTTTGATACCAGTCCAATCCACATAAAGTTGATTAATATCAGTAAAGCCAGCATCTACAATGTTAGGATATAGCGCTTTATTAAGAGCCGCCGCACCCACCGCACCAGCATTACTGTGCTCAGGCACATTATTTCTACGGTCATTAAAGTCATCGTTAAATTCGTGCACATCTGTGATTTGTGCACCGATACTAAAGTTTTTGTATGGCGCAGTTTGCCACCCAATCAAGCTGCGTAAAGTAAACGCCTCGCCTGTGTTAAGTTTCTTTGATGACCCAGCTGTTGACTGATAGCCATTTTGATTCACACTTTCGTAACGTAAACGGAAGTTAGTCATTTGCTTACCATCTTTGATAGCATCTAAGAAAGTATATTCAGTAACCGCCTCATCTTCTGCGTAAGCTGATTGTGCCATACCAGTCAGCGCTAGCGCGGTACAAGCCATGATCATATTCATCTTGAACACTGTTTTGGTTTTCATGTTAATCCCTTTTATAAGTAATAATATTGATGTAGTCTTTTTAAATCCTTGGCTTTTATGCCGATTTTTTAGCATGTCGCTCATATAAAAAGCGCAGCACTTCACTACGTAAATGGTTGTATTCTTTATCTTCTGCCAGTGCCAAACGTGCTCTTGGACGTGGTAAGTTAACTTCTAAAATTTCACCAATCGTTGCACTTGGGCCATTGGTCATCATCACGACACGGTCTGATAGCAATACAGCCTCATCCACATCATGTGTCACCATTACCGCAGTACAACCAGACTTCGCCATAATCTTCATCAGCTCATCTTGCAGATTGGCACGAGTCAATGCATCTAGCGCGCCAAAAGGCTCATCCAGCAACAGTACTTTTGGCTCCATGGCCAAAGCGCGGGCAATGCCAACACGCTGCTTCATACCACCTGAAATTTCATTAGGTCGTTTGTCGCTAGAGTGTGACAGCCCTACCAACTCGATAGCGGCATGCGTGCGCGCCTCAAGTTGGGCTTTGGTCTCGGTGCTAAATACGCGCTCTACTGCGAGATACACGTTTTCATAACAAGTTAGCCATGGCAATAAAGAGTGGTTTTGAAACACGACTGCACGTTCAGGACCTGGCCCCGCAATTTCACGGCCTGCGCAGAACAACAAGCCCTCTGAAGGCTGCAACAAGCCTGCGATTAAATTCAGCACTGTAGACTTACCGCAACCAGAGTGCCCAATAATTGAAATGAACTCGCCTTCTCTAATATTTAGATTAATACCCTTAAGCGCATTGAATGTCCCTTTTTTGGTATGAAAGGTCATATCCACTTGCTCTAGTTGTACATATTTGTCAGCGTTTGCTTTTTCCATGATCGTTCCTAAAGGATATTTAAGTGGGTTATTCGTAGCTAAATCGTTTAGCGATTTGCGTGAGGATTAACTCAAGCAACAAACCAACAATCCCTACGACGAAAATTGCGATGATGATGTGCTCAACATTCAAGTTATTCCACTCATCCCACACCCAGAAACCGATACCAACGCCACCTGTTAGCATTTCAGCCGCCACAATCACCAACCATGCAACACCGATAGAAAGGCGCACACCGGTCATCATGTAAGGCAGCACAAACGGAAACAGTATTTTGGTAACGATCTTCCATTCACTTAAGTTCAACACTTTTGCCACGTTCATATAGTCTTGTGGCACTTTACTCACGCCGACTGCCGTGTTGATAATCATAGGCCATACTGCCGAAATAAAGATTACCCAAATCGCTGCAGGATTTGCTGCTTTAAACACCAGCAACCCAATTGGCAACCATGCAAGTGGCGAGACTGGCCGCAACAAGCTAATCACTGGTGCAGTCATTCTTGCCACAAACTCAAAACGACCAATGACAAAACCAAGCGGGATTCCAATCAGCGCAGCTAAACCAAAACCCAAACCAACGCGCTCCAATGATGCCAGGATATTCCAACCCACCCCTTTGTCATTGATGCCATGGTCATAAAACGGATCACTAAACAATTCAACCGCTGAGGCCCAAGTTTTAATTGGTCCTGGCAACTCTTGTCTATGCTCTGCAATCAATGACCAAATCATCACTAGCAAGAACAACCCAAAAATTGGCGGTAGCACCCATCTAAAAAAACGATAAGCCTGCGTATTTAAATTACGTGAACTGCTTAAAGAGAAATATTTAGCGGTAGGCATTATTTTATTTACAGTATTTGTTGTCATTTCAACTCCTTAAGGCGCAACTCTATTTGTGCGATGCATCATGGCTTACACTTTAATTTTGAACGATGCAGCATAAGCGGCTGGATTTGAGCCATCCCACACAGTGCCATCCATCAATTTACTGCTACGCATTGTGCTTTTTGGCACAGCGACACCTAATTGCGATGCGGCTTCAGAATAAAGTTTTACTTGGTTGATCTTAGTTGCCACACCTAAGTAGTCAGGGTCAGATTTGAGTAAGCCCCAACGTTTATGCTGTGTTAAGAACCACATGCCATCTGATAAGAACGGATAGTTCACTTTGCCATCATCAAAGAACTTCATGTAATTAGGGTCTTTCCACACCTTGCCATTACCATTGTCGTAATCACCCACAAAGCGTCCTGCAATTACTTGTTCTGGCGCATTCACGTAAGCTTTACCTGAAATCAGCTTAGCCACTTTCGCACGATTTTCAGCTGCATCAATGTAACGACATGCATCAAGAATCGCCATCATCATGGCACGTGCTGTATTTGGGTTTTTATCTACGAACTCAGCAGTTGCACCCAATACTTTTTCAGGATGGTCTGCCCAGATATCTTGCGTTGTAGCGACAGTGAAACCTACTTTGTCGAAAATCGCCCTAGCGTTCCAAGGCTCACCAACACAGTATCCATCCATGTTACCAATACGCATATTGGCGACCATTTGCGGTGGAGGTACTACAATATTTTTGACATCTTTGACTGGATTAATGCCGTTTGCAGCAAGCCAATAGTTAAGCCACATTGCGTGCGTACCGGTTGGGAATGTTTGTGCAAAGGTATAGTCACGGTTTTCGTTATCAATTAAACGTTTTAGTGTTTTACCGTCTTTAACACCTTTATCTTTAAGTTGGTTAGAAAGCGTAATACCTTGACCGTTATGGTTTAAACCCATTAACACAGCCATGTCTTTTTGCTGACCACCGATGCCTAGTTGCACGCCATATACCATACCGTACAGAATATGTGCTGCATGCAACTCACCGTTAGAAACCTTGTCACGCACTGCAGCCCAAGATGCTTCTTTTGAAGGCGTGATTTTGATACCGTATTTCTTATCAAAACCCATTTCCGCAGCCACGATAATCGGCGCGCAATCTGTTAATGGAATAAAACCAATTTTCACTTCTTTGATTTCTGGTGCATCTGAACCTGCTGCGTAAGCTTGTGTACGGATACCGTTCGGCACTAAACCCATCATCGCTGCTGCTCCTAAAGCCCCCATCGCACTCATTTTAAAAAAGTCACGGCGCGCAGGGTCAATCACCAAATCTGATTGCTGACCTACTTTAATTTGTTTATTACTAATATTGTCATTGCCCATCTTAGCTCTCCTAAAATAATCCAAACAATCTAAAAAAAATCCATAAAAAAAGGCGTCTGATAAGTTGAACCAGCTCTTAAATTAAAGAGTTGATTGCTTATCAAGACGCCTTTGTCTTGTATTACTTGATCTGAGCCACCATTGGCTCTTTTTTTACTGCTTGGATGATTTAGCTCACCAGTCCGTCATTGGACTTTTGGACTCTACCACCACCGAATTGGTATTAACTTATCAGCTAAAGTAGCAACTGTGCTGCTTCAACAATTTGTTCTGCCAAAGCACCGATGCGCGTATGTTTTTCCATCGCCATCTTTCTTAACATGCTATAGGCTTCATTTTCATCCACATTGCGCTGTTTCATAATCAAACCTTTTGCACGTTCAATTACTTTGCGCTCGCTTAGCTTGGTATTTGCCTCTTGCAAGGCAACACGTAAATTCTTAAATTCTTCAAATCTGGCAACCGCAGCATCAATCACTGGTTGCAGGCGCTCATTAGGTAAAGTTCCCACCACATAAGCACACACACCGGCCTGCGTTGCTAATTTAATCTGCTCTTTATCGCCATCATGGGTAAACATCATCACTGGACGCGGATCATTCATCGTCATGACACAGATATGCTCCAATGTGTCGCGACTAGGTGAATCTGTATCGATCACCACTACGTCTGGTTGCAACTTACTGCATGCATCATTTAAATTGATGGTATCTCTTAAATGGGCGATGACGTCGTAACCGTTATCAAGCAAGGACTGCTTGAGTGGTTTAACACGCTCCAAATTATTATCAACAATCATTACTTTTAACATAGCAGCTTAACTCGATAGACTGAACTAGTATAAGCAATAGATGTGCCAACTATTAAAAAATAGCTTAACCACTTGTTTAATATGGAATAGCGTACTTTATGGCATGAAGTGAACAGTGGTAGCGCTAGCTGTTCGCACAAATAAGGTGCGCACGCACACTGTTGTACCCAGACAAAGCGCACTTAATGATGCACTTCAAGATTGATGGGGTGATACCTTTGAAAATGCCAACTAGCCATGACAAGCGCGAGCTGGCATTTTTACAATTGATTGACAGCCGCCTTTAGCCTGTAAAGCATATCTAAAGCCTGCTTAGGCGTGAGATCATCCACTTGCAGTGATTCTAATTCAGTGAGCACTGGGTGTAATGGAATGTCCTCGACTTGCTCATTCATCATGAACATATCGACTTGCGGCACTGCCGTTGCATCTTGATTAACTACCTGATTTAGCTCTAATTGCGCTAATTTTCTTTTTGCTGCACTAATAACGGGCTTAGGAATCCCTGCAAGTTGCGCCACTTGCAGACCGTAACTTTGGTTAGCCGCACCCTCTTCAACTTTGTGCATAAAGACAATGTTGTTACCATGCTCAACCGCATCTAAATGCACATTGGCGGCATATTTAAACTCATCCACAATACGCGTCAGCTCAAAGTAATGCGTAGCAAACAAAGTATAAGCGCGGTTTTTCTCTAACAACTGTTTGGCAACTGCCCAAGCTAAGCTTAAACCGTCAAACGTAGAGGTTCCACGTCCAATTTCATCCAACAGCACTAGGCTCTTATCGGTAGCGTTGTGCAGGATATTGGCGGTTTCGGTCATTTCCACCATAAAAGTTGAACGTCCACCCGCTAAGTCATCCGATGCACCAATTCGTGTCATGATGCGATCAATCTCACCAATCTTTACGCTCGTCGCCGGCACATAACAGCCACAATATGCCAGCAACACAATCAATGCGGTTTGCCGCATAAAGGTCGATTTACCACCCATATTCGGCCCTGTAATCAGCAACAGTTGACGATAAGGGTTAAGCGACACATCATTGGCAATAAAAGGCTGCCCTGATGATTGCATAGAAATCTGCTCAACAACAGGGTGACGGCCGTTCACGACCTCTAACCCAGCCTCTGTTGTAAATGTAGGCGCGACATAATTTAAACTGATGGCGCGCTCAGTAAAACAACACAGCACGTCTAAACTAGCCACAGCCCCTGCATTGGTTTGTAGTGCAGAAATAAATTGGCCAAGTTCAACTAACACTTGCTCGTATAGCATTTTTTCACGGGCTAAAGCGCGATCATTCGCACTGAGCACTTTATCTTCAAACGCTTTGAGTTCAGGGGTAATAAACCGCTCTACATTCTTAAGGGTTTGGCGGCGTCTATATTCTGCAGGTGCACTCTCTGCCTGCGTGCGGCTCATTTCAATATAGAAACCATGTACGCTGTTATATTCCACCTTGAGGTTGCTAATACCAGTCCGCTCTTTTTCTGCCGCTTCAAATCGTAATAAGAACTCACCATGATTGGTTTGTATCGCACGCAGCTCATCCAGCTCCGCATCATAGCCATCCGCGATCACACTGCCCTCACGGAGCACGACACTAGGCTCCGCTTTAATAGCAGTGATGAGCAAGTTTAATACCGTAGCTGGCGGTGTTAGGTTGCTAGCCAAGGTCTGCAATAAACTAGCCGATTGCTGATTAAGTTGTGCTTGCAACAAAGGCAACTGCTGCAGGCTCACGGCTAGGCCAGATAAATCTCTTGGGCGTGCTGTTTTAAGGGCAACGCGCGCAGTGATACGCTCAATATCCGCCACAGACTTTAAGGTCTGCCGTAAACTCAAGTGTTGGTTAGTTTGCATCAGGTCTGCAACCGCCTCATGGCGCTTCATCACTAGGTTGCGGTCTTGCAAGGGATGGTGCAGCCAATGCCGTAGCAAACGTGCACCCATTGCGGTTTGCGTGGTATTAAGCAAGGAGTAAAGCGTAGGGCTAGCCTCACCGCGCAAGGTCAAATCAATTTCAAGATTACGTCTGGTTGCGGCATCAAGCTGTAAATAGGCACTGGTCGCTTCTACACTTAAGGCATTAATATGTGGCAAGGTGGTGCGTTGTGTATGCTTCACATAATCGAGCAAAGCACCTGCCGCACAAATTGCAGGGTACATATCGGCACAACCGAAACCATTCAGATCATACGTATTAAACTGTTTAGTCAGCGTACTAAATGCACTATCAAAATCAAACTGCCATGCACTTAAGCGTCGTTTAGCCACTTTACTGGCGTTTAGCGAGCCGTGTTGAAAGTCATCTGAAAGCAATATTTCACTAGGTGCAATACGCTCCACCTCTTGTGCCAATAGCCCCACAGCAATTTCACTAAGGATGAAACTACCGGATGCTAAATTCAATCGCGCAAGGCCAACAACCCCATTCGCCTGAAAAATACTAAGCAATTGGTTATCACGAGACTCATCTAACAATGCGGCATCGGTGAGTGTACCAGGCGTGAGAATACGGGCCACTTCACGTGCTACAGGGCCTTTACTGGTTGCTGGGTCACCCACTTGCTCACAGATAGCGACGGCCTCGCCCATTTTGGCAAGTTTGGCTAAATACTGCTCGGCTGCGTGATAAGGCACCCCTGCCATTTTAATGGGCTGACCATTGCTGCTGCCGCGATGCGTTAGAGTGATGCCAAGTAATCTAGAGGCTTTTTCAGCATCTTCAAAAAACAGTTCGTAAAAATCGCCCATGCGATAAAACAACAACATATCAGGGTGCTGCGCCTTTAAGCCAAGGTACTGACGCATCATGGGCGTGTGGCTTTCGTTGGGTGCTAAAGAACTAGAAACATTGGAAGATGGCGCGATAGTCATTCAACAATTCACAGATTTTTAAGTAAGTTTAATTTTAACCTATCACGCACAGATGAACGCACTAAAGTCGTGACTAAACTCGTTTTTAAATACCCTTTATTTTAAATGCTAGATTTAGTTAGCCAATATAAAACGCCAAGTTTGAGTATCGCATTCCACCTAGCTCTACACATGAGCAATATTCATCAAACTGTCACATTAGTCAGTCACCATGCCTAGTCAAATTAATAAAAAAAGAGATTTGAATGAGTACAGTGAATGACACAGCATGCTCTCATGAGGCCGCGTGCCTACATCTACATGACATTATTCAAGGCAAGCAACTCACGGCTGTTTTCCAACCAATACTCGATATGCAACAAAGCAAGTTTATTGGCTATGAAGGCTTAATCAGAGGCCCAGTCAATAGCGTGCTTCACTCACCAATAGCATTGTTTGGAATGGCGAGAAAGTGTGACTTAGTGGCTGAGCTAGAATACCTTGCGCGCCGAACAGTGCTTGAGTCTTTTGCTAGACTTAAACTGCCGGGCAAGATATTTCTTAATATCAGCCCTGATATCTTATTACAAAAATACTCAAAATCAGGCGAAACACTTAAATACATAGAGGCGCTTGGCCTACAGCCTAATCAAGTGATTATTGAGCTAACAGAAAACGCACAAACACTGGATTACCAGCTCATGCGCGATGCAACCCATCACTATCGAAACATGGGGTTTGAAATCGCCATCGATGACCTAGGTGAAGGCTTTTCTGGGCTACGCCTATGGTCAGAGATTCGCCCTGACTACGTAAAAATCGACAAACATTTCACACAAAATATTCATCTAGACCCAGTGAAACAGCAATTTGCACGCTCGATTCAAGAGATTGCTGCAAAATCAGGTGCCAAAGTGATTGCTGAAGGAATAGAAACCCATGAGCAACTGATGGCAATTAGAGACTTAGGCATCGCTTACAGCCAAGGCTATCATATTGCAAGACCACATGCAGAACCTTTACATGAGGCGTCATCAGACGTCACCCATCAACTTGTTAGATTTGAAGTAGAGCGTGAGAATCTATTGCAAAATAGAGCCACTGTCGAAAAGTTACTTAAACACGTATTGCCTGTCGGCCCTACATATCATAACGAAGATGTGTTTAAAATGTTCGATGAAAATACAGAGCTCTACTCCATCCCAGTAGTGCTAGATGGCAAACCTGTTGGGCTGATTAATCGCTCTGTCATGATTAACGATTATGCTCGCCCTTTTCGCCGGGAGCTTTACGGCCAGCGCCCATGTGAAATGATGATGGATCAATCTGCCATCATTGTAGATAAAGACACCAGTCTCAAAGAGCTTAGCAATCTGATATTACAAAGTAAGCCACATCATCTTTCTGCTGGGTTCATCATTACCGAAAATGCACAGTACATCGGCATGGCAAGTGGACATGACTTACTAAGGCTGATTACCAAGATGCAGATTGATACTGCACGATACGCCAACCCACTGACTTTACTGCCTGGCAATGTGCCAATTAGTGAGCAAATCGATAGTCTGCTGCAATCAGGTACACAATTTGTTGCATGCTACTGCGACTTGGATCACTTCAAACCGTTTAATGATGTATATGGCTATAAAAAAGGCGATGAAGTCATCCAAAAAACAGGGCAACTACTTTCAGAGGCTTGTGGCCCATATGATTTTGTTGGGCATATTGGTGGTGACGACTTCATCGTGCTTTTCCAAAGTAGAAACTGGGAAAATCGCTGCAATACATTGCTATCCCTTATTGCAAATACGTTCCCATCGTTTTACTCGACGCATGATCAACTCAATGGTGGCATTACCACGCAAGACCGTCAGGGGGAACAACGCTTTCACCCGTTCATTAGCCTCTCTATTGGCGCATTAATTGTTGACTCAACGCTTTACCACTCGCACCACGAGGTATCCACCGCTTGTGTTAATGCAAAAAAACAGGCCAAGGCGATTGCAGGTAATAGCCTTTTTATAGAGCGCCGCAGCCCTCATGAGTCTATCGTCGAAAAAGCGGCATAACGATAAAAAATCAAGACAAGATTCGGCCATGTAAATAAATAGCCAATTCAACGTCATCTATCAGATCTATTCAATATTGGTTATCCAGATAATAAAAAAGGTGTGCAATGAAAGAAAACATCACATTAACGCAAAGTGAACGTGAGATTAATGCGTCAGCTTCCATGGTCTTAAAAACTGATTTAGAAGGAAAAATAACTTACATCAATCGCGACTTTACGGAAATTAGCGGCTTTACTGAGCAAGACTTAATTGGTAAAAAACAGAATATTATCCATCACCCAGACATGCCGTCAGAGGTGCTCACAGACATTTGGATGACACTTCAAGCTAAAAAACCTTGGATTGGTGTAGAACTAGGGCTCTGTAAAAATGGTGATCATTTTTGGGTTTACTCCTGCGTAACGGCTGTGCGTGAAAAAGGAGTCGTAGTTGGTTACATTTCTGTCAGCAAAAAAGCGAGCCAAGAGCAGATTGAGAAAGCTCGCGAACATTACCGAGCAATCAAACATGAAGAGCGCTGGTATACCGCAATATTTAGAAAAATTAAAGAGTTCAGCAACCGTATAACAATCAGCAATAAAATTGCATGCATCTTTATCATGGTCTCCTTAACGACATCAATGCTTGGTTTTAGCGGCGTATCCGGCATTAAAGAAAGCAACAATGGGTTAGAAAATGTTTACAAAAACAGGGTCTTACCATTGAAGCAATTAAAAATCATCAATGACATGTACAGCACTAATATTGTCAGTACTGCTCAAAAACTGCAGAGAGGCATCATCACCTCCAGCGAGGCTGCCGCTAATGTTGATCAAGCATTATCAACATTAGAAAAACAGTGGAAAGAATATCTGGCCAGCCCCCATGATGCAATGGAGTCAAAATTAGCAAACGATATTCAACCATTATTTGATACCGCCTTAGAGTCGGCTGTGTTACTACAAGGAATTATTCGTAGTGATGATATTGAACGGCTGATGACGTTTAATACTTCTGATGTCTACAAAGCGATTGACCCACTAACAGAAAGCCTTAACCAACTGATTAATCTGCATTATGCTGGTGTTGCCACTGAATATGAAACCACACAACTCAACTACATAAAACATAGAAACTACGCGATTGCATTTATTATTGTCGCGCTGATGATATGCGGGCTACTTGGCTTTAACCTAAACCGCTCTATCATTCCACGCTTACGTGCTATCGGCAGCAATTTGCGAGAAAGTGCTGAGGAAATGAATAACAATCTCGTACCTAGATCAGTGCAGAGAGATGAATTAACCGATGTAGTTGACGCTTACCATGCACTTAAAACTAGGCTAGATGTTGACCATACAGAAACCGTCAGCAGCATCCATCGGATTAAATCCACGCTAGACCAAGCTTCCATCGCCGTTACATTGTCAAATCAAGACAATCGTCTCATTTATATGAATAATGCCGCACAGACACTATTTGACAAGATGAGTGCAGGTATTAAAAAACATCATCCAGATTTCACATCAGCAGCAGCGATGATGGGCGAGCGCCTAGACCAATATTTGGAAAACGATACTGATCGTGAGCAATTTAACAACGAAATTAATACACAAAAGTTGATAGATACAACGATGGCAGACCACCACCTACAATTGGTGATTAACGATGTATATGATGAGTCCGATGGTTATGCATTAGGTAGAATGACCCAATGGAACGATCGCACTGCTGAAATCGTTGCGGAAAAAAATGTAGCTGAGCTTATCCAGCAAGCCGTCGCGGGCAACCTCAACAAACGAATTGACACCAACACCCTACCTAATGGCGTGATTAAAGACATCAGCAGCGGCATTAATGAGCTATTAGATGCCATCATCACACCGCTCACCATGGCTGCGAACTATGTGGATAACCTCTCAAAAGGCGTCATTCCTGACGAAATTACCGATGGCTACCACGGTGACTTTAATATCATCAAAAACAATCTCAATGCCTGCGGGTTTGCCATTAAAGCACTGGTTGCTGATGCTAGCCTGCTGGCAGCAAATGCAGAAGCTGGCGCCCTAACAACGCGTGCAGATAGCGCTAAACATTTTGGTGAATATCGTAAAGTGATTGAAGGTCTTAACGCAACACTAGACGCTATTGTGACGCCGCTTAATATAGCGGCCAATCACTTAGATTACATAGCACGTGGGGAAATTCCAGAAAAAATCACGGCAAACTTTAATGGCGATTTTAATCACATTAAAGACAATCTCAACACCTGCATTACCTCCATCAACGCCTTAGTCAGTGATGTCAATACACTGTCCAACGCAGCGCATGGTGGCAGAGTCTCTGTGCGTGTTGATGCAAGCACGCATTTAGGAGATTTTAGAAGAATTGTTGAAGGCGTTAACGAAACATTAGAGATGATTGTTGGCCCTATTGCCGCCGTAAAAACATCGGTAGAAACCATCAATACCGCAGCAGCAGAAATCACATCAGGCAATAACGACCTATCTGCACGTACTGAAAAACAAGCCGCAAGCCTAGAAGAAACTGCAGCCAGCATGGAAGAGTTAGCCTCAACCGTTAAACAAAATGCGGATAACGCAAAACGCGCCAACCAATTAGCACTCAATGCCTCAGGCGTTGCCATCAAAGGTGGTGTGGTCGTTTCAGATGCGGTAGTGACCATGACGGCGATTAACGAAAGTGCGCGGAAAATTGAAGACATTATCAGCGTGATTGATAGCATTGCGTTCCAGACCAACATTCTTGCCCTCAATGCTGCGGTTGAAGCAGCACGAGCTGGCGAGCAAGGCCGTGGCTTTGCAGTGGTTGCAGGGGAAGTAAGAAGCTTGGCTCAGCGTTCAGCTGGCGCAGCTAAAGAAATAAAAGCACTTATTAATGACTCTGTGAGTAAAACCTACGAAGGAACAAAACAGGTTGAAAACGCAGGTAAAACTATGGAGGAAGTCGTAGCCTCAGTTAAACAGGTTGCAGACATCATTAGTGAAATCGCCGCCGCATCTGTAGAACAAAGTACAGGAATAGACCAAGTCAACGCAGCCATGACTAGCATGGATGAAGTAACGCAACAAAATGCATCACTTGTGGAAGAAGCCACCGCTGCCGCACAATCACTATTAGAACAGGCTAGTGCGTTGGCTGATGCAGTCGGTGTATTTAAACTAGATGAACAGCATCAAACACATACTGACAATGTGATTAGAATGCACCCCATCACAAAACTAACAGTGGCTAGCAACCAGAAGCAACTAAATAAAATCAGGGCTGCTGATTATAGCAATGGCCATTGGGATAGTTTTTAATCATTAAAAGGATAAGAATAATGAATGGCAGCTTAACACCTGCCATTCATCAGACAAAAACCTATCATCTAGAAGCAAAAATCTTAATCTAGCCCACTGCAAACACATGCTCACTTCAGCACGTTAAGCTTCTGGTTCAGGCTGCTTCGTTAATGCTTTTGGCGGGAATATAAACTCAGCAGGATGCTGATTGAGGCGGCTAGCTAAATTACGTAGCAGTAAGCGCCAGTCATTAAATCGTACCTTTCTAGATTTCATTGCCACATAAAGCGCTAAGCTAAAACTTACTATCAAGTTACCTAGGCCAATTAAGGCTAACCCCAACGCAGCGTAAACAGCAGCCTGCCATGTCAGCATAAAATCTAAACTAAAACTGGCAAACCCCACAAAGGCAGAAGAAAATGAAATGTGCCTAATATCAATCGGCAACCCTAACAACACCCCGACAGACCCCATCCCACCGAGTAGGCATCCAAAATAGAAATTACCTGCCAGTGCACCTAAGTTGTGCTCAACATAATGTGCAACACGCGCTAAGCGCTCCACCCCCAAAAATCGCTGTAGCCACTTAATGGCTTTTAAACGCTGAGGAATCTTGTTGTACACCGCCAAATTATCATGATAGCCAGCAATCAAGCCTGATAAAAACAAACAGACACCCGCAATAGCAGCATAAAAGAATGCACCACTGGTGACAGGATGAATATCGCTCAACAATTGATGAGCCTTTTCTGGGGTCACAAAGTGTTGCCCAGATAAATAAAGTACAGCCCAAGACAATAGCATCGCGACCGGAATCGCCACGACCACGTTGCCAAAAATGGCGACTGCTTGGCTACGCATTGTATTGGTCACGGTGGTCACTAAATTATGCATATCTTTAGTTTTACCATCAGAAGCATTATCGATAGTGGCGGCAATAGCAGCGGCCGTCATCGCTGGCTGCTTAGTTGCCACCGTAAAGTGCAATATATGAATCAGCATAAAACCGATACCATAATTCAAACTAAAGAAAATAGCCTCAGCTAACGGTGCAAAATGCTGTTTGGCCAACACAATTTTAAACATTGCCATCATCGCAATAATCACCCCCGCCCCCATTGCCGAGCGCATGAGTGCAAAGTACTCACTGCGATTTTCTGTAATGTAATGTTCACCAGCACGGCTTGCGTTTTCAGTCACGCGAACCGCCATCACCTCCATGCTTTCCTGCCAATACTCATGCAGGTCATTCTTATGGCACTCGCTGTAAACCAAGTCTTTAAATAACTTCACAATCACTGCATCTGCCGATTGACCATGCTGAAAGCAGTGCAGAATACTGAGTAACTCTTCTAAACGTTCAATCTGCTTGAGTATGCGCTGTAACAACTGTGTTAAGTGAATACTCGTCCCTGTGAGTGCACTATTCCTTCGGACTTTTGCAACAATCGCCTTGCATTGATCCAGCATCACCAGAATATGCTTAATATCGGTATGCGTATCATCCATATCCTGTGCGCCCATAAACTCAGCCAACTCAGCCTGTTGCATCACAAATGGCGAACTATGTTGCTCTAGCTCAGGGTAGTTTCGCAACAACTCTGGCTCTAATCCAAGTGCAGCGGTGCGATAGGAAAGCACTTGCGAAGCCGCAAACAAATTTTGCTGGCAAGACAAACTCAACGCTTTATCTGCCAAATCAAACCGCAATACTTTAATCAACTGCGACCATACATCATCTGGCACTGCATTCACCCATAACTCATCAGTCGTCTTGGTAAAAAAGACCGCAAACAAATCAACTAAGTAAGCACCGTCTATTGCTTCTGGTAAAATCTTATGCGAGATTCTTCTCCGCATCTCAGAGAAAAAGCCAGTAAATACCGAGTGGCGTGCAATTAAAAACAGCGAGAGAGGGTTGTAAGCGCTTAACAATAATAAAATAGCACCTCTAAGCTGGCGCGCTTTTTCTGCATCAGTGCTCAATAGGTAACACAGTGCTTGGATTGATTTAACCGCAGAGTCCGTTTGCTCAGGCTTAGCTGGACGAACCTGTGCTACCAAGTCCGCAATCAGCCTTGGCGCATCATCATGCTGCGCATACTGCTCAAACACTTGTTCCATCAAATTGCTATGGTTATTCTCTTTATTATTCATCTTGAAGTTCCATTTTAAAGCAGGACAATTTTGTCAGATTAAAAGCATCCTGATGAGGCTCTCTACGACTAGCTACAGATAACGCACTAAAATAGTAGCGCAATACTGCGCTAAGTATTTAGCATATAGAATAAATCTACTGAAATGACATTTGCAGTTTAACTAAATAGAAATGCTGATTATCTAAAGCACATGATTCAAAAATACATGGATAAAATGACCTGCACCACGCAATAAAATTCAAATCATGCCAACCTTACAGCGAAAATTCAGTTTTATTTTAATGTATTAGGTAACTAATTTTGTACCGATTCAACAACGCTGTTGAACCTATTGAGAACGCCTGCCTAAGGTTGGCAGGCGCATTGAAAACAACGGGTGAATTAAGCGTTTTTAGGCGTCTTGAGTGAATCTGTTAAATGAGGATTCAATGTCTGCAACATTTGCGCAAACACTTTTGGGTTAGCGGCCACAATATTGCCAGTCTCAATCCAGCTCTCATTACCCTCAAAATCACCTACAATACCACCGGCTTCCTGCACGATTAAGCCACCTGCAGCAATATCCCAAGCGGATAGATTGATTTCAAAGAAACCATCCACCCAGCCCACCGCAACATAGGCTAAATCCAATGCAGCAGAACCTGGACGGCGAATACCTGTCGTTTTCTTAATCATGTCTTTTAACATGCCTAAGTAAGTATCTAAGTGAGCAAAATCACGATATGGGAAACCAGTCGCAATCAATGAGTCCTGTAACTTACTACGGTTAGTCACACGAATACGCTTGTCATTTAGAAATGCACCGCGACCTTTGGTTGCCGTAAACAAATCATTACGTACTGGGTCATAAATCACCGCTTGAGTAAGCACACCCTTTTGCTGCAAAGCGATTGAAATACAGTACTGTGGGAAACCATGTAAAAAATTGGTCGTGCCATCTAATGGGTCAATAATCCAAATATTATCGGCTTCGTGGTTATCATGACCACTTTCTTCGCCCCAAAAACCGTGATCAGGATACGCATCTTTCAACACACTGATAATCGCCTGCTCGGCTGATCTGTCTACTTCACTGACAAAATCATTATAGTTTTTAGTTTGAATGCTGATAGAACCTACGTCTTGCGAGGCTCGGTTAATAATACGTCCCGCTTCACGAGCGGCTTTTACTGCGATAGATAGCATTGGATGCATGACTAGATTTTCTAAAAGAACTGATAAAATGCTATTTTAGCTTTTTATCGACCTTAATACCAATTAAGTATCGCTAAGTGAGTCATTTCTAACAATTTAGGTCAGCCAAGTGGATAAACAAAACATTTTCAATAACATTCGTGTCGTTTTATGCCAAACCAGCCACCCTGGTAATATTGGCTCCACCGCACGCGCCATGAAAACCATGGGCTTAAACCATTTGTATTTGGTGAACCCGCTACACTTTCCGGACCCGCAAGCTACCTCACTCGCCACAGGCGCTGCTGATTTACTTGAATCAGCAACCGTTTGTACCAGCCTGCAAGAGGCTCTCACTGGCTGCGTACTAGCAATAGGCATGAGTGCGCGTAAAAGGCAAATCTCCCATGAGCTAGTGAACGTGCGCGAGGCAGCGGAGCGTGCCGTCTCCATCGCACAGAACCAACCCATCGCCCTTGTATTTGGCACAGAAATGAGCGGCCTCTCAAACGCAGAGCTTGATTGCTGCCAATTACTGGCCATGATTCCTGCTAATCCAGAATATTCATCACTGAACTTGGCTGCAGCAGTACAAGTAATGACGTATGAAATCCGCATGGCAATACTGGATGGCAAGCTGGAAGCAGCAACTAACCAGCCAGAACTCGCCACTAATGAAGCACTTGAAGGCTTTTATGCGCATTTAGAAGATACCCTGATTAAAATTGGCTATCTCAATCCAACTGCGCCAAAAAAGCTCAGTGAACGCATACGCCGCATCTATGCCCGTGCAAAACTAGAGAAAGAAGAAGTGAATCTATTAAGAGGCATATTAACGTTATCAATCACACCAAAAAAACACGATAAATATTAAACCACCAACTCTTTTGAATAAAAAAGTATAGTTTTACTATCGTAACAACAATCTCCGGACATTAACTGGTTGAAATATTTGAGAATTAAAATATGTACCGTTCAGTTCGTCATTGGGAATATGTATAAAAAATCTAATAAAAATTTAATTAAGATTCCACAAAACAATATTAACAGCCTCTTCTATGTACAACGAGGCTTTACGTTAGTCGAATTAGTTGTAGTGATTGTCATATTGGGAGTTCTCGCCTCAACCACATTACCAAAATTCATCAATCTAGGTAGAGATGCAAGAGTTGCGGCCATACAAAGCCTAGCAGGATCAGTGCGAAGCTCATTACATCTGGTAGAAGGCCAAGTAATGATCAAAGGTATTGGTTCTGCAGGCCAACAAGCAAACATCACTTGGGTCAAACTGGCTGATAACACCGATGTCAGACTTTGGAATCGCTATCCAGACCGCTGGTGTGATGGCATAGGCGTTTTACAACAAGGCTTTATCGTCCCAACCGCTGGATGTTATTTAAGCAATGCTGCCATTGAAAATAATGGCCTGACTTTTTACGGATTTGGCAATTCCAGCATCCCTAGTGGAGATGCTGGCTGGAGAGTTGAATCTGCAACCTCGCCTAACCAATGTGCAGTCCAATATCGTTACAACGGCAGTGGCACGCCTGTTGTTACCGCACATACCAGTGGCTGCTAAATTAAAAAAAGAAAATTCACACTTCGGCTTAAACAATACTAACTAATTGTTTTGTCTGCCTTAATAGAACTTTTCCTTATCAACATTCTCTTACAAAAATAGCACTCTCAAGCTTTATCCATTTTTTGGAGATTCTCTGATGCGCACACTGACACTTGGCCTTGGTTTTATACTTAGCATTAGCTGCATTTTCACCAACAACACTGTATATGCAACTCCACCAGATGACTTAGTCTATGCGCTCAAATCCAGTGTTGTCAAAATTCGCGTCATACTCCCTAATGGTCACTATGGTGTAGGCTCCGGCGTAGTAGTCGCTAAAGACCAAGTGGTCACTAATTGCCATGTCGTTGCCAATGCCCATGCCATTAACGTCATTAAATTTGGTGAAAGTCACAGGGCGGTTAACCTAAAAGCCGACTGGGAGCATGACCTATGTATTGTCGGCTTTGACGGCCTAAACACAACCGTTGCAACATTAGGTGAAAGCACCAGTTTGCAGTATGAACAGTCTGTGTTTACCATCAGCTTTCCCAACAACTCCCCTAGGCCGCTCACCACCTATGGTGCGGTTAAAGCGCTATACCCAATGGATGACAGCGTGATTATCCGCACTAACAACGACTTTAGATTAGGAGCCAGTGGTGGGGCTATGTTTAGTGATGACGGCAAGCTTGTTGGCATCATCACCCTAAAAAGCCCTGGGCGAAACGCGTTTTACTACAACATGCCAGTTGAATGGATTAAAAACCTATTAAAACAGCCTGAGATTGCTATCAACACTAAAGGTGAATTACCTTTTTGGGACGCGCCTGAAGAGCAACGCCCTTACTTTATGCGTGTGATTCAGCCATATCAAACTAAAGATTGGGTTGCCCTTAAAAAACTTTCCACCGAATGGTTGCAATTAGAACCAAAAACAAGTGAAGCACTTAATTACTTGGCGATTGCCGAATACAACCTTAAAGAGACAAAAAAAGCTGAACAGCATTTTGGTCAAATTTATGCAGAAAACAAACATCATGCTAATGCTTTATTACATTTGGGCATGATTGCAGCAGAATCTGGCAACAAGGATGAAGCCATCAAAACCGCGACGCTTCTTGATCTGTTAGACAAAGATGCTGCCAACCAACTGAATGAGAAACTAGGTATTGCAACAGGCAATGATTGCCAAACCAGCCAATGCTAAACGTGCATTAGCAAATTATCTACCGACACCAGAGCCCTAGTAAATTAGTCAACCATTGTTGATTTATGGCATAATTACGTCCTATTTAAAATCACTGCCAAACCACATGTTTGACCACATCAAAGAAGATATTTCTATCGTTTTCGAGCGCGACCCTGCGGCTCGTACACATTGGGAGATTTTAACCACCTATCCTGGCGTGCATGCGCTACTGATGCACCGCTTGAGCCATTGGCTATGGAAAGCTAACTTTTTCTGGCTCGGTCGTTTTTTGTCACATATAGGGCGCTGGTTCACTGGCATTGAGATTCACCCTGGTGCAACAATAGGACGTCGCGTGTTTATCGACCACGGCATGGGTGTTGTCATCGGCGAAACCGCGATTATTGGCAACGACTGTACCTTGTACCATGGCGTAACGCTGGGCGGTACTTCATGGAACAAAGGCAAACGTCACCCAACATTAGAAGCTGGCGTAGTGATTGGTGCGGGCGCTAAAGTATTAGGCCCTATCACCATCGGTGAAGGCGCAAAAATCGGCTCTAATGCCGTTGTCGTCAAGGATGTGCCAGCAAATGCAACTGCTGTGGGTATCCCTGCACGTATTTTAGAAGAAGAAAAATCAAAGAAACGCGAAGAAACAGCGCAGAAAATTGGATTTGCCGCTTATGCAGTTGGTAATGACGAAAATGACCCCATGATTAAAGCAATACACTCACTGCTCGACCATGCGTCAAAGCAAGATCAGGCCATTACTGAGCTACAAGCACAGCTGGCACGCCTAAATACAGACGAGCATAGTGATACTGAAGTGGCAGAAGCTTTTAATGTTCCGGCCACAAACAGCAAGCCATAACCAAAAGTACCTGACAATTTAGACGCAATGATGAGACGTTAAAACTAAACTCAGCATCCATGAACTGAAATGCATAATAGTTGACTAAAATTGTAAGGAATTATACAATTCGCTCACTCATGATACTTAACTCACTAAAATACTATGCGATTAACCACTAAAGGTCGATTTGCTGTGACAGCAATGTTGGATCTAGCGATCAACGAGACAAAAGACGCACCAGACACTAAACCAGTGACACTTGCTGGCATTAGCGAGCGCCAAGATATATCACTCTCGTATTTAGAGCAGTTGTTCAGTCGCTTACGCAGACAAGGTCTAGTCAAAAGCATTCGTGGACCGGGTGGTGGCTATAATCTAGCTAAGAGTTATGCCGATATCTCAGTGGCTGAGATTATTAATGCAGTCGATGAACAAATTGATGCAACGCAATGCGGTGGCCATGAAAACTGCCGTGATGAAGGCCGTTGCATGACACATGACCTTTGGTCTTCGCTTAACACTAAGATTTTAGAATACTTGGCAGGCGTCACCCTTGCAGACATGGTGGCATCACAACAAAGTGGTCAAAAAATATTAATCACACCGCGTAACTGTACTGGCACTCATGAAAAAGCTAACACACATGAAAAAAGTGTGGTGGTTAATACAGCAACAGCTGTTGCCAACTAAGGTTTGATTAGGTTAAACCCATGGCCAGCATCTATTTAGATCATAACGCGACAACAGCACTTGATCAGCGCGTGCTAGAAAGCATGTTGCCATGGATGCAAAACCAAAGTGGCAACCCAACAAGCCGCCATATATTTGGCAGATCAGCGCGAGATGCGGTCGAGCACGCAAGAACACAAGTGGCTGAAGCCTGTGGCGCTTACGCTTCGCAAGTGGTCTTTACCGCTTCAGGCACTGAAGCGAATAATTTTGCAGTAAAAGGTATTGCCGCTAACCATGTAGGCAGCCAGATTTTACATAGCGCCATTGAGCACCCTTGCGTATCGCGGCCAGCAAAAGCAATGCAGCAAGCTGGATGGTTAAGCAATGAAATTGGTGTAAATGCACATGGCGTGCTATCAGTTGCACAGTTACAGCAACAGCTACAAACACCGACCAGCGTTGTATCTGTGATGCTCGCGAATAACGAAACCGGTGTCATTCAGAACATTGCCGAAATTGCTGAAATCTCGCGTAAAGCAGGCGCTTTTATGCATACCGATGCAGTGCAGGGATTAGGTAAAATACCGGTTAACTTTACTGAGTTAAACGTGCATGCGATGACAGTCTCAAGCCATAAGATTCATGGCCCACAAGGCGCAGCAGCACTGATTTTAGATAAACGTGTAGATATACAGCCGCTATTACACGGTGGCGGCCAAGAACGTGGTTTACGTAGCGGCACAGAAAACGCTGCAGCAATCGTTGGCTTTGGGATGGCATGTGAGCTTGCAATAGCAAACTTAGCGCATTTTAATAGCCACACACAAATGTTACGTAATGAATTCGAGCATGGATTAAAATCGCTCAACATCACGGTGTTTAGCAGCAATGCAACACGCATACCCAATACCAGCTTCTTTGCATTAGATGGTATTGAAGGCGAAACGTTGGTGACGGCACTAGACCGTAAGGGTTTTGCGGTTGCGAGCGGCTCGGCGTGTTCAAGCGACAGCACTGAACCTAGCCATGTATTGCTGGCAATGGGCATTAAGCCAGATCTAGCGCGTGGCGCAGTGCGTGTCAGCTTTGGCGCCCACAACACCGTATTGCAGGTAACAGATTTTTTAACCGCGCTTAAAAATGAAATTTTGAGATTAAAACAGCTCACTGGTGTGGCAGCCTAAGCCGCCTGCACCAACAATGAATATATAACGTAACTGGTAAGGATAATTAAGAAATGTCAGCATCAATTGAAATGCAAGTATTGAAAGGCTCAGAGCATGACCTTCATCCAATTTATTTGGATTACTCAGCCACTACGCCTGTAGATCCTCGCGTTGCCGCAAAAATGATTCCATTCATTACAGAACATTTTGGCAATCCAGCTTCACGTAGTCATCCATATGGCTGGACAGCAGAAAAAGCAGTAGAAAACGCACGTGAAGAGGTCGCTAAACTAGTAGGCGCTGACCCGCGTGAAATCGTATGGACATCAGGCGCGACAGAATCTAATAATCTTGCTATTAAAGGTGCTGCCAATTTTTACTCAGCCAAGGGTAAGCATATTATTACGGTGACCACTGAGCATAAAGCGGTGATTGATACCGTGCGTGAATTAGAACGCCAAGGCTTTGAAGCAACTTACCTAGACCCAGAGCCAAGCGGCTTACTGGATTTAGAAAAATTCAAAGCGGCTATCCGTCCTGACACAGTGCTGGCGTCTGTGATGTTAGTGAACAATGAAATTGGTGTGATACAAGACATCACCGCGATTGGTAATATTTGCCGTGAAAACGGCATTATTTTCCATGTAGATGCAGCGCAAGCAACAGGCAAAGTACATATTGATTTAGAAAAATTGCCAGTAGATTTAATGAGCTTCAGTGCACATAAAACCTACGGCCCTAAAGGCGTTGGTGCTTTGTACGTGCGTCGTAAACCACGTATCCGTATTGAGGCACAAATGCACGGTGGCGGTCATGAGCGTGGTATGCGTTCAGGTACATTAGCAACACACCAAATTGTTGGTATGGGCGAAGCATTCCGTATCGCGCGCGAAGAGATGGATGAAGAAAACATTCGCATCCGTCGCTTACGTGACAAACTACTCAATGGTCTACAAAATATTGAAGAAGTTTACGTCAATGGCGATCTAGAACAACGTGTACCGCACAACTTAAACATCAGTTTTAACTATGTTGAAGGTGAATCTCTCATTATGGCAGTTAAGGGCATTGCAGTATCTAGCGGTTCAGCATGTACATCAGCCAGCCTTGAGCCTAGCTATGTGCTACGCGCACTTGGCCGTAGCGATGAGTTGGCACACAGCTCAATCCGCTTCTCAATTGGCCGCTTCACAACAGATGAAGATGTTGATTACACGATCAGTTTAATGAAGGGCAAGATTGATAAATTAAGAGAACTCTCACCACTTTGGGAAATGTTTAAAGATGGTGTGGATCTATCAAAAGTAGAATGGGCAGCACATTAAAAAACGTTCTTTGCTTCCCTGACTTTGTTGTCAGCGCATTCGTTTAGAAAAACTAAACTTCATGCACTTCAGCCTAGTCATAATAGAAAGTGAACGTTTTTTATAAATGTTTCAAGAAATAATACAAGCGTTTGAAATAGGAAGCAAAATCAAGGCGACAAGCTGAGGACATTACGGTTAGTACGGCGAAGCGTAGTCAACACCGAGTTTGCGATGTATTTCAAACACACAAAGGAGAACTAAGATGGCATATTCAGACAAAGTATTAGATCACTACGAGAACCCGCGTAATGTTGGCTCACTAGATAAAAACGACCCGCAAGTAGGCACTGGTATGGTGGGCGCGCCAGCTTGTGGCGACGTGATGAAGCTGATGATTAAAGTGAATGATAGCGGCATTATTGAGGACGCAAAGTTTAAAACTTATGGCTGCGGCTCTGCAATTGCTTCTAGCTCATTAGTGACAGAGTGGCTAAAAGGTAGAACCATTGAAGAAGCTTATGCCATTAAGAACTCTGAAATCGCAGAAGAGCTTGCATTGCCACCAGTAAAAATTCACTGCTCAGTGCTAGCAGAAGATGCAATTAAAGCTGCTGTTGCAGATATTAAAGCGAAACAAGCGGCAAAAGAAACAGCTTAGTCATGCGGGCTATGCAAGAAGCATAGCGCACAAGTTTAGTGATATCAACTGAGAAAGATGATCCCTAAGCGAGTTCCACTTCTTGATATAGCGAGTCATGCAAGATACAAAAAATACGACTGTTGCATCTTGCAGGGACTAAAAAAGTACGTTAAAAAATAACGTAGCTTTGTGGTATAAAATAGTAGTTTAAAAGGATCAAATTAAGAACCATGGCAATTACACTCACAGAAACAGCGGCAAGCCGCGTTGAAAAATTTCTTGCAAATCGTGGTAAAGGCGTAGGTCTGCGCTTGGGCGTTAAAACCACAGGCTGCTCAGGCATGGCTTACACACTTGAGTTCGTGGATGATATGCAGCCAGAAGATATTGCATTTGAGAGCCATGGTGTTAAAGTCATTGTCGATCCAAAAAGCTTGGTTTACATCGATGGTACAGAGCTGGACTTCACTAAAGAAGGCTTGAACGAAGGCTTCAAATTTAACAACCCTAACGTTAAAGATGAATGTGGCTGTGGTGAGAGCTTCACTGTTTAAACATAGATGCACATGCAGAGTACACCAATTAACTATTTCGAACTATTTGCGATTGCAGAACAGTTTGACCTCGATGTAAGCACCTTAGAAAGCAACTTCCGCAAAACTCAATCAGCACATCACCCTGACCGGTTTGTTAGTGCGCCAGCAGCAGAAAAACTCGCTGCCATGCAAATGGCCACTTCAGCTAATGAAGCTTACAGCGTGTTAAAGAACCCTGCAAAACGTGCTAAATACATACTGGAACGGCATGGTATAGACGCTATCGCAGATACTAACACTGCTATGCCTACCGATTTCTTGATGCAGCAAATGGAATGGCGTGAACGCATTGAAGATGCAAAAATGGCACGCAGCATCTCAGCGCTAGATGAAATCGCAGCCGAGTTAAAGGGTGAAACAAAATCATTAATCAACGAGTTACATGCGTTACTCGACATTAATAAAGACCTGACTTCAGCAACAGCCGTCACACGTAAACTTATTTTTATTGATAAGGTTTGTACAGACATTGACCAAGTCATTGAACAATTAGATGATTAAAAAACGGGATGATCAAAACCGTTAAATCATCAGCGTAGCAATTACATAAATGTAGCAAATAATAGATAAGCAACTAGTAAACTTATGGCATTACTCCAAATTTCAGAACCTGGCATGAGTGCCGCACCACATCAGCACAGACTCGCTGTAGGTATCGATTTAGGCACCACCAATTCACTCATTGCGACGGTTCGCAGTAGCATGAGCACTGTTTTGCAAGATGACTTTGGTCATGCGCTATTACCCTCTGTTGTTCGCTATATGCCTAATGGGGACATTGTCGTTGGCCACGAAGCACAAGCACACCAAAGCGAAGACCCAATCAACACGATTACATCAGTCAAACGTTTTATGGGTCGTAGCTTGAACGACATCGCCAATAAAGCACATATTCCATATCGATTTGTAGAAGGCACTGACTCAACGACAACTCGTAGCTTACAACTGCAAACGCGTGCGGGGCTTAAAACACCAGTTGAAATTTCAGCTGAAATCTTAAAATCTCTCAAAGCGCGTGCAGAAAAATCACTAGGCGGAGAATTAGTGGGTGCAGTGATTACGGTGCCGGCCTACTTTGATGATGCACAACGCCAAGCCACCAAAGATGCCGCGCGTTTAGCTGGGTTAAATGTATTACGCTTACTGAATGAACCAACAGCGGCTGCGGTAGCCTACGGCTTGGATAATGCCGCAGAAGGCACTTTTGTCATTTACGATTTAGGTGGCGGCACATTTGATGTCTCTATCTTACGTTTATCTAAAGGTGTATTTGAGGTACTCGCTACCAATGGTGATGCAGCACTTGGCGGCGACGACTTTGACCACCGCATCTATTGCTGGGTGTTAGATAAAGTACGCGAAAGTAATGCAAATTTCTCACCACTGACCGAAGAAGATACCAGACTGTTACTCACAAAAGCACGTCAGGCCAAAGAATGGCTCACTGACAACTTTGAAGCACAAATTGTATGTAGATTAAGCAACGGTACATTGGTGGATGTGACCCTCACTGCACCTCAGCTAGTAGAAGTCACCGAGCACCTTGTTAGCAAAACCTTATCGCCAACTCGCAAAGCCATGCGTGATGCCAAGCTTAGCCTTGAAGATATCAATGGTGTGGTACTTGTCGGTGGCGCTACACGTATGCCGCATATTAGACACGCGGTACAAGAGTATTTTCAACAAGAGCCTCTCACCAATTTAGACCCAGATAAAGTGGTTGCCTTAGGCGCCGCGATTCAAGCCAATATACTGGCTGGCAACAAGAGTGATGATGATTTATTGCTTCTAGATGTTACCCCGCTCTCTTTAGGCCTAGAAACCATGGGCGGGCTTGTAGAAAAAGTCATTCATCGTAATAGCACATTGCCAATAGCACGTGCTCAAGAGTTCACCACCTATAAAGATGGTCAAACCGCAATGAGTGTTCATGTCGTGCAAGGTGAACGCGAACTGGTCAGCGATTGTCGCTCCTTAGCTCGTTTTGAGTTGCGCGGTATACCGCCTATGGCGGCTGGTGCAGCAAGAATCCGCGTAACGTTTACGGTAGATGCAGATGGTTTATTATCAGTATCCGCCCGTGAGCAAAGTACAGGAATCGAAGCACATATCGCAGTGAAACCATCTTACGGGCTCACCGAAGATGAAATCACCAGCATGCTTAAAGCATCATTCAACAGCGCAGAAGAAGACAAAAAAGCGCGCATGCTAGCGGAGGCAAGAGTCAATGCCGGTGCAATTATCAGCTCAGTCACTGCCGCTCTGGCCGTAGACAGCAATCTCATCAGCGCAGCTGAAGTGGAAGCGATAGAAGTAGAAATAAAAAAACTACAACAACTGACAACGGCTGAGGATGCTACTGCGATTAATCAAGCAGTGGACACACTCAACCACGCGACGGAGGCATTTGCTGCTGCGCGTATGGATGCAAGCGTGAGCCGTGCACTCGCAGGCAAGAGTTTAGAAAATCTGGATTTATAACTTTAAAAACAATGTCGTATTGATTAATGAAGCTTAAGTTGCATATGCAGATAATCGCATGCCAGCTAAAGCGAATGACAACGACAGCAATATTGAGAAACCAACATGCCACAAATTATCATTCTGCCACATGTAGAACTATGCCCAGATGGCGCAGCGATTGAAGCACAAACCGGTGAGTCTATTTGCGATATCTTACTAAATAATGACATTGATATCGATCACGCCTGCGACAAGGCCTGCGCATGTACAACATGTCATGTCATTGTACGTGAAGGCTTTAAGTCACTCAGCGACTCCACTGAGCAAGAGGATGATTTGCTTGATAAAGCATGGGGATTAGAGCCAAACTCTAGGCTCTCATGCCAAGCAGTAGTTGGCACAGAAGACCTAGTCGTAGAAATTCCAAAATACAGCATTAACATGGCAAAAGAAGGCCACCGCTAGAAATAAGTAAGGATAGCCCTATCCTGCTGAAAGCTACGGTTAACTATCTGATAGCTTACTCGTAAAAAAACCGCCAATCGGCGGTTTTTTTACGTATTAACCATTAGCCAACATACGTGTCTTCTAAGAAATTAACTTTACCTGTGGCAAGATCATAAACAGAACCAATAATCGCAATTTGACGCGCTTCAATCATGTCATTCACGATATCACTTTGGCGAATAATCGTATCAATCTGATGCTTTACATTCAGCACATTAATCTTTTCAACAAAATCCGGGTTTTTAGAAGTTCTGTCTTCTTTACTTAACACCGTTTTTTCATGACGAATAGATGGTTTAATAAAGTTGATAATTTCACCGATATGTCCATCTTTAAAATCATCGCATGCCGCTTTAACAGCACCGCAACTGCTATGACCCATCACCACAATCAATTTGCTTCCTAGGTATTTAGAACTAAACTCTAAACTACCAATCGCTTTATCTGAAGCAATGTTACCTGCCAAACGTACACTGAAAATATCACCAAGTGCTTGGTCAAATAGCAGCTCAACTGGTGCGCGTGAGTCACTGCAACTTAAAAAAGAGGCAAAAGGATGTTGCTTGTCTTTAGTAATTTTCAGCAAACTCTGAAAATCTTTATCGTCTGAATAGTTATTCGTAAAGCGAATATTACCTTCCACTAAAATATCTAAAGCTTCTTTTGGTGACATTAAGTCGCGATTAAGTAATGGGTGTTTATACATTGTTATTTCCTATTTTGATAATTGTTAAACTTTAACTTCATCTAATTAATATTTAGGTTGAATAAATTTGATAGTTTCTACTTCAATATTTTTCAATTTGGCATGCAGTGGATAGTCACGGATGAATTCTACGACATCATACGCAATCGACTTACAATTAGAGCAATCGATAATCACTTTTGCATTTTTAGGTATCGCCTCTAACACTTGCAAAATGCTCGCCTTATTAAAGAATGAAACCTCTTCAGCTAATACAATATGGTGAACCTCACGACCATCCTCAGTTGTGGTGCTTTCTTTCAGATAGTGAGAGTTACGGTAACTATGATGCAAGGTATAGAAGACACCAACCACCAAACCAATGGCAATGCCTGTCAACAAATCTGTTAGCAAAATAGCTGCCACTGTTGCGATAAATGGCGCAAACTGCTCCCAACCTAATTTAAACATATGGGCAAACAATGATGGCTTAGCTAACTTATAACCCACCATAATCAATATGGCAGCCAAACTAGCTAAAGGAATCATATTCAACAGACCTGCAATCGTGACTGCACTTAATAACAACCAAATACCGTGCAAAATTGCTGATAACTTGCTTTTAGCACCAAAAGTGATATTTGCAGAGCTACGTACAATCACTTGTGTAATAGGCAAACCACCAACCAAGCCTGACAACACATTACCAATCCCTTGTGCTTTAAGCTCTTTATTTGTTGGTGTAATACGTTTTACCGGGTCTAGTTTATCAGTGGCTTCCACACATAAAAGTGTTTCTAAACTTGCCACAATCGCCATCACTAAACCAACTTTATAAATTTCGATATTAGTAATTTGTGAAAAATCAGGTGTTGTAAACTGTCCAACAAACTCACCAAGATTATTCGCAACAGGTAACTGAACAATCTGATTGTCGGCTAATGAAAAACTTAGGATACCCGTTTGAAATAGATAGTTTAATAAGATACCAACAAGCACCACAACAATAGGCCCTTGCAGTAACTGAAATAAACGATGTTTCTTTGATAGCGTTGTATCCCATAAAATTAGGATGACCATAGAAACAGCGGCAATTAATAACGCACCTGGCGTTAATAAATTCCACGCATCAGCCAAGGCACTAAACGTATTACTACCGTCAGCCTGTTCAAAGGACTCACTACCTTGGTAATCAAAATCATAACCTAATGCATGCGGTATCTGTTTCAGCACAATCAACAAGCCAATACCCGTTAACATCCCCTTAATCACAGATGACGGTACAAAATATGCAATGAAGCCAGCTTTGAAATAACCCAGTAAGAACTGAATCACCCCTGCCACCATCACAGACAATAAGAACGCCTCAAAAGAACCTAATGTTCCAATTGCAGTCAGCACGATAACAGCCAACCCTGCGGCAGGGCCACTTACACCAAGCTGAGACCCGCTAAACATACCCACCACAATACCACCAACGATACCGGCAATCACACCAGAAAACAAAGGGGCGCCAGAAGCAAGGGCAATACCTAAGCATAATGGCAACGCAACAAAAAACACCACTATACTTGCTGGAAAGTCGCTTTTAAACTCTTTAAATAAATCCATTTTTTATTTTAATTCCTTTTATTCAAATGATAAAAATCAGCTTATAAGATTTATATAACGTTAAAGAATAGTACATTAATTGTTTTTAATCACAAAAGCCCTGCCTCTCAAAGAAAGGCAGGGCAAGCTTAAAAACTTAATATGACACATCTATGACATTAATCCGTGTTTTTCTCTAGATATGGGCGTTTACCTAGCATATTCAAACGCATTTGCTTATGCTTTCCCTCAGCCTCAACATTTTCATTAATCAATGTTGCACCTTCAAAGCCATCTTTTTTATTGTAGTCTGTAGCTACTGGTACTTGCTGATATGGACGTTTAGACAAATTCTGTTTGTTAATATGAGTGTAATCCTCATCAGCAGAAGCTGAGCCTGCTACCAACAAAACTGCTGTTGACAGTAGTGTGATTAAATTTTTTGTTTTCATGACATTCTCCAATTTATTGTTTATTTATTCAGTGATACTATTTTTAGTATGCACGTTTACTCAACATATTTAAGCGCATTGTGTTACGGTTCTTTGAACCCACATCACCCTTCATTTCATCATCGATCAATGTGGCACCCTCCCATTGTTGATCTTTTTTCTGTTCACTATTAGTGACCACTTGCTGATATGGTCTTTTAGCCATAAAGTTGTGGTTGTGCGTGTTATTTTTAAAAGTTTCATCAGCATGTGCTGCACCTGCCACTAATAAAAGTGCTGAAGAAACAACTGCTACTAAATTTAAAGCTTTCATTTTTTTCTCCTAGAGTACTACGCTACCTTTGTTTAAGTTCTTTTAATTGCTTTGTTGATGGAGTGCATTATGAAGGGTTCTAGTCAACGAAAAATCTACCGTTATAGGTATAACGGTGTATACTAAACGGCATATGCCAAGTGACCTACACGAAAACTTAAATCAGCCCAGCAGCGCCCGTGCGCTTAGACAAAGTCTGAAGGAAACGCAAGCAAACGACACGCACTTGCGGCTATACCTTAACTTTGGTCAGCAATTATTTACTTATGGATGGAGTGTAAACGCAGCAAATAACCTGCTGCACTCACTATGTAACTTACTCTCAGCGCAACATGCAGTATTAGCCATCGAGAGTTCGGGTAAATTGGTGATATATACCCAAATTGGACAAACGCTACCGGTAGGTGCGAGAGTTCCAATGATGGGAATATTAGCAATGATGTTAAAGAATCCAGTTCAATTTGCTGTGCATGAAAATAAAAATACACAATTATGGACACATGCAGATTTACAGCATCATGAGTGTTTAATCCCAATTGCACTAGGTCAGCATGGTAAAGGGGTGATAGCACTATCAGGTAAGAAACTGGTGTTAAAACAAGCTGAATTAGAAGCCTTACATGCAATCTCAGGGCTCATTGCACTAGCCATTTCACAGCACCAAGGCCCAGCACGCAGTGAGGCAGATTTGTCAATATTAGAAAAACTAACTCCGCGAGAGCGGGAGATATTTGCATTACTGCCTGCTGGATTAAGCAACAATGAGTTAGGCATCAAACTTGGCATTGCGTCTGGCACAGCTAAAATACATGTAGAACGGGTTTTAAATAAGCTTGGTGTAAAAGATAGGACCCAAGCAGCTGTTAAAGCGGTTGAACTGGGTTATAAGTCTTAATAAGTTACAATTCTTGATAGACTATCAATCTTAAAGCGCATAATAACTTTGATGATGAATAAGCAAGCCACACCCAAAAAAATAAAAACCGTGCAGCCCCTACACTGGGCGGCGCAAGCCTGGCAAGATTTACCGCTTGGCTTTAAAGGAGTGTTTGTGATTGCACTGCCTTTAGCAGTCTTGTTGGCGTCTTTGGCTTCACTCTATATACGTGAGCTAGAGTCAACCATGCTAGAAAACAAACTGAAGCATGCCTTACAAAATCAACGCGATATTCAAACTGTACACTCCCAACTTTTAGAAGCCTCCACTGGCGTAAGAGACTACTTACTCACAGGAGATAAACACTTTCTAAACATTTTTTTTGAGGCAGAGAGAATACTGCCGGAGATTATCGACACATTAGAGAATCGCTTAGAAAGTAATCAACAAAAACACCGTTTATCAGTGATTGTGCCGTTAGTTGCCAAGAACCTAGCAGATCTAAAATCACTTTCAAATCACGACTCAGAAATTGTATCCGATAGTTTAATTACACAATTTAAATCACAAGTTGACACACTGGATAAGCTTAGAAAAGAAATTGAAGCACTCAACGCAGAAGAAGCCTTACTTGTAGAGCAAGATCAACAAGAAATCTTTCTGCAACGTCAGCAAAGCATTTCCACCACGCTAATTGCCACGATTGCAGGCATCATAGGTTCACTAGTAGCGGTTTGGATATTCTCACGCACCATCGTCAAACGTGTGCGCTTACTGCGAGACAGTGCTGGACACTTGGCCCGCGCAGAAGCACTCGACTTACCTTCCAGTAGCCGAGATGAGTTGGGGCAACTTTCCGACGAGCTAGATCATGCTTCACAATTACTAGCTAAAAACATCAGCGATGCCATACAAGCAAGGCAAGAGGCTGAGGAAGCCAGTACCTCAAAAAGTATGTTTCTATCTAGAACCAGCCATGAACTTAGAACGCCACTCAATGCTATTTTAGGATTTGCTCAGTTATTGGAGCAAGATTTATCGCCAGGAAAACAACGCGATAGTGTTTCGCTCATTAAAGGCGCAGGTCAACATTTGCTCAAGTTAATTAACGAGGTACTCGAAATTGCAAGAATTGAATCTGGTGAGGTTTCATTAGAGTTAGCGCCTACGCTGATTAATAGCTTGTTAGAAGAAGCAAGCCACTACATTGCACCAATAGGTAAAATAAGGGATATAGAAATTAAATGTGAGATTGCGCCAAACCTATGGGCCATGGCCAACCAGCAGAAATTACTACAAGTCGTATTAAACTTACTTTCCAATGCCCTTAAATATGGCCCCGTCAGCTCTGTTATTCAATTAAATGCTTATCGTCGTGATAATCACATTATTATTGAAGTACAAGATGATGGTGCAGGCATCCCAAGCGCATTAAGAGAAAGAGTATTTACGCCTTTTGACAGACTAGGTGCTGAAAATACTAAAGTGGAAGGCACGGGCCTAGGTTTGGCACTATCCAAACAAATCATGCTGGCCATGCATGGGAGCATTCACCTTGCAAATGATAAAAGTTTATTTTGGGTAGAGATTGCAGCATGCGATGCTAATACAGCACCTAATGAACTGTCCCAACAAACAGAAAATACAAAACAGCTTAACCTAGCCAACAAACACTCGATTCTTTATGTAGAAGACAATATAAGTAATCGCGCGCTAGTTGAAGCGATCATTCTACGCCAACGAGATTTACGCATTCATTGCGTATCCACAATAAAAGATGCTAAACAATATTTAAGCGAGTTGCAGCCGTCGCTACTATTGATTGATTTAAATCTGCCTGATGGATCAGGAGAGAGCCTAGTGCACTATGTAATGTCTGAACCTTACTTAAGAGACATCCCGATGATGATCTTAAGCGCTGATGCATTACCAGACACAATAGACCGTTTACAAGCCGCAGGTGTGGCGTACTACATGACTAAACCACTTGATGTTGCTTTGTTTAATAAACAAGTAAGAGAATTAATCCAAAGTCAGGAAATAAAATGAACGAGGCTGATATATTAAATGCCAAGATTTTAATTGTAGATGATGCAGAAGCTAATTTAAAACTATTAGAGGATCTGTTAACAAGAGAAGGCTTTCACCAAGTCATCAGTACTGCAGACTCTACGCGCGCTTTAGATCTATATAAAGCTTTTGAACCTGATTTAATTTTGCTTGATTTAATGATGCCAGAACTGGATGGTTATGCAGTGTTAGAAATGCTATCACGGCACATCCCTAAAGATGAATACTTACCAGTGTTAGTACTCACAGCAGATGCCACCATTGGTGCTAAAAGAAAAGCTCTGGCACTAGGTGCCAAAGACTTTCTTACCAAACCATTTGATACGATTGAAGCAATGCTACGTGTGTGGAACCTACTAGAAACACGTATCTTGTACCGTCACTTAAAATCACTTAACGCTGAAATCAAGCCGGCAGTACATCTACCGAAAACCTCTGAGTAGTTAATTTTTTAACTATATAATCTGTCGTATCTAATCAGCTAGCAACGCCAGTTGATTAAGCGCAGTCTTGGCACTAGCAGTTCTTTCGTTTATTTTATTTAAATACTCAACGGCTTGGCGATGGTCATCGTTAAGTGCCAGCACTTTATTAAAATGCGCCTCCGCCTTATCGTAAGCCTTAGTTTCGTACTCAGCCATTGCTAGATAAAACCATGACTCAGCAGTATCAGGTTCAGCATTTACCCATTCACTAGAAACAGATAGCAATGACTTCCAATCATGTGAGACATAAGGCTGAACTACTTGCATAAAATAAGGCCGTTGATGATCGCTTACTGCCCAAAAAGGCTTTTCACTTTTAGCGCCCAAACTCTGAGCAGGTTTATTCATCAACGCTTGCACCCACTCAACTGGCATGTAGTAATAATGTGCATTGTTACCACGGCTTTTTAAAGTAATGATACCAACCAAAGTACCCGCATCATCAAATACACCACCGCCACTGGCACCTAATCTAAACGGACTGGTAGCACGAATCACGACACTATCATCCATCGGGAACATACCCTTAACAACACCAAAAGTATTGACTGGCTCAGTTGTTTTATCAGGATAGCCAATGGTAAATACTGGAGTTTCATATTTAAGATTCTTGCTAGCACCAATTTTTGCAACAGGTGCATCCAAGTCTGAGACTGTCAAAATACATAGATCATGATGCCAATCCGGCTTAACTTCAGTAGCAACATGTGCAACACCATTCACGATGACTTCAACATCATGAGCATCAGTCACTACATGGCAATTTGTGACTACTTGGTCTTTAGCAATCACTACCGCCGATCCTAAACCGTTGCTACCATTATTGTGTTTAACCTGCACGCGCAACACTTGTGCGTTGAGTTTACTCACCATCTCATACGACGGTGATGCAGATGCGATGCCTGTAAAAAACAAATGAACTAATACAGTACATAATAATGCTGAAATACGCTTATTCATGATGCACTCCTCGCTACCATCAAACTGAGTCCAATCAGACTCATTCAATACAAAACAGGATTACTTACATGAATAAATAGCAATTCTCATTCCAACTTTTAAAAACCAGGCTACAGGTGGCGTCAATGCTGAAAAAAACAGTAATAAGCTACTGATTTTCAATATGAATTAAGCATAATAAATTCGAAGTACGCACTTTTACAGTGCGTAAATTGTACAAACTGGTGCGAAATAATGATAAATGGCGGTAGATTTGATGCCAAAAATATAGTGATGTTTGGCACGATGCATGGAGAAAATGATTACTCTAAGTATTTGTATAGTATGGATTTAATAAATCAAGACACTATTAAGCCGTATCGACTATCAGTTAAGCGTGATTTAGTTAAAACGTGTACTAGCTTAAATACTAACAAAATAGCGGCTTGAAGTGATAACGCTTATTATTAAATTGAAGCGTTACAGGCATTAGAGTGCGGTTATTACTGCATCAATGACCGCCTATATAGATAGATTTGTTCAGTTAAGTTCTAAAATGAAAAATTGAGGGTGGTTGAAAGTACATGATTCACAAGATCAGCTTGTTTAGTTTTAACATACTGATTTAAATAACCTATCTCCAATTTCGTATCTGGATAAAGCGCCCAATTTCCGCCTAAAAATGCACGGTTTTGATCGAAGCCTTTTTGTGCACCATAATCGGTATTATTAAGATTGATAAAATACTCATCGTAAAACACCCAGCTCAATTTGAAATGAACGCCAGATGGCGTCACAACTCTAAACATTTGTCTTAACTTATGCCCCGTGTCATCAGAGTTTTCAATAAACCGCTGCTCCAAACGCGTGCGACTTTGTATCGAAACATTGTCAATAGGTGCAAACTGATATAGGTATTGCTGCCATACACGATGCTCATCAAATGCAGATTTACCTGAAGGGTCTGTTACTACATAGGCATAGCCTGCCCACAGACTACTCTGCTCAGTTAATTTATAATAAATTGCAGGACGTAATAATGTTTGGTCTAAACGCGAACCCTCTTCACGCCACCGTGGCTGTAGCTCCATATACCAGCGCAACTTATCGATACCTGTTGCCCCATTTGCCAGAATATTAAGCCAAACACGCCCATCTTCAACACTCTCTGCATAAGCATGCGTATTGCAAAATATAAAGATGGTACTCATTAATAAACTATACTTTAAGAAATCCCTCACAACACCACCTTATAAAAAAACCACCTTAAACATCTAAGGTGGTCATTTTAGAACATCGAACTTAAATTAAAAATTAATTATGGATTTTTAAATATCCAAAATTATCCTAAAAATTATACTGTAACTGAACGCGTAGAGCATCCGCGTTAAAAGTTTCATAATCCGTTCTGTTTGGGAACTCTGGATTAGCTGCACCACTTGAGTTTGTAACTAAGTTAGTTCTTTTCATTCTGTGGTAGTAAGCAACAAGCTCTACTTCAGGTGCGATCTGCCACTCTGCACCAACTTCCCAATCATTAACATGATTTTGAGCAGCGTTACTTTCTGCTTTATTATAACCATCAAAGTACTGCCATTTAATAAATGGAATTAATGTACCGTTTGTATCTAAGAATTTAAAGTTATCAATTTTATACATTGCCTGGATATATCCACCATTCAGGCTTTTTTCTTGAATCTGATTAGCTTGTATATCCAAACCAGGTGTTTTACCCCAGTTCCACTCAGCCTGTAGACCAAAAGGCTGCGGATACATCATAAAACTTATACCAACACGCTCGTCTTTGATACCATTATTGCTACCGTTTGTGAAATTTGTAGCATTTGTAGGTGTGACTGTCTCAAGTGCACCACTAGTAGGGTTTCTTCTGCGATAGGCGCCAGTTGAAACTGGCACATACTCACCCCTGTAAGCTTGAATGCCTGCTTCATAAATCTGGCCTGATTCAGTTTTCCAAGGGTGTGTGTAACGTGCCACCGTGTGGTAATTGTCATTACGATCGCGGTTATTAGCCCCTTGACCATTGTAAAAACCAAAACCAAATTGACCATAATCGCCTGAGTGTTTTAAGCCCAATTTACCAATCTCTTTAAACAACTCCTGAGTTGCTAGAGGCGTATAGTAGTAAAAAGCACCTAAATCACGCTCATCTTTTAACGCACTGTTTAAGGCATCAGCACGATCTAATGCTAAACGATTTTGAGATGACTGTAAGTTTTCAAAACCATAAGGAACTTTTGATTGACCAACACGAATACGATGCACGTTATCTTTTGTTAATTTTAAATCACCATAAGCGTCACGCAATTGCGCGAAGTTTCCACTAACTTGTCCTGCGCCAGCTGGAGTACTGGCAAAGTCAGGTTGGATGTAGTAGTACAAACGCTCACCAATATCACCAAATAAAATAACGCGTGCTCGACGAATTAAAAAGTTTTTATCTTGGTCACCATTAGAGCGGTCATCACCCACTGAACGGTCTGAAAACAAGTTAATACCTTCATCGCCACCTAGCATTGTGGTATTACGTACTTGTAAGTAACCACGTATATTCACTGCGCCACCGACTTTACCAGAAGATATTTTCTTTTCTTTTTTTTCTTGAGACTCGACTTCGCCAGCACGTCCCTTGGTAAGCAATGCACCTTCTTCTTCAGTTAATACACCTTTAGTCACCAATGCATTCACAATATCAGTAGTAGAGTCAGCTGAAGCGTGCTGTGCAAGACCTAACATAAGTGAACCTGTGATAGTCGCTGCCACCAAGCTACGTAATTTGTAGTTCATTTAAATTTCCTCTTAATTTAATAATTATTTACTGCGTTTTTTCAACAGGAGGAATTTTGCGATAGATGTATGACAGTTTGATGACAGAACTATATTTATAAAAATAAATGAGCCATATGTTGTATTTTTACAACAAAAAAAACCCCGACTAGCATTCACTAATCGGGGCCTAAATAAAAACAAAAGTTTTTTAGATTTTAAGCTTCTGGGCGCATATGTGGGAATAGAATAACATCACGAATACTTGCACTATCCGTAATCATCATCACTAATCGGTCGATACCAATACCACAACCACCTGTAGGCGGCATGCCGTATTCAAGCGCACGGATAAAGTCAGCATCGTAGTACATGGCCTCAGCATCACCCGCCTCTTTGGCTTTCATCTGCGCTTGAAAACGCGCAGCTTGGTCTTCAGCATCATTCAACTCACTAAAGCCATTAGCGATTTCACGTCCTGTCACGAACAGCTCAAAACGCTCAGTGATTTCAGGATTATTGTCTGATGAGCGCGCTAAAGGCGACACTTCAACAGGATAATCAATAATGTAGGTAGGCTCCCACAATTGGCTTTCGGCTGTTTCTTCAAACAATGCCAATTGCAGTGCGCCTAGACCTGCATGGTCAAATGGCTTGGTGCCGAATTTCAAGATTTCTGCACGTAAGAATGCAGCATCGTTCAATTGTTCTAAAGTATATTGCGGTGCATATTTTTGAATTGCGCCCACAATCGTCAAGCGTTGGAATGGTTTACTTAAATCTAGCTCACGGCCTTGATATTGCAACACGGCTGAGCCTGTCGCTGCAATCGCAGCGGTGCGAATACAACGCTCAGTAAAGTCCATCAACCATAGATAGTCGGTATAAGCCGCATAAAATTCCATCATGGTAAATTCTGGATTATGGCGTACGCTCAAACCCTCATTACGGAAGTTACGGTTAACCTCAAACACACGCTCAAAGCCGCCCACCACCAAGCGCTTTAGATACAACTCAGGGGCAATACGCATGTACATTTGCATATCTAGCGCATTGTGATGCGTAATAAACGGCTTAGCTGATGCGCCACCTGGAATCGGGTGTAGCATTGGCGTTTCTACTTCTAAGAATTGATTCTCCAACATAAAGCTGCGAATCGCTGACACCACTTTACTGCGTGCGATAAAAGTAGCGCGTGTTTCTTCAGATACCATTAAATCTACATAGCGTTGACGGTATTTAACCTCTTGGTCTTGCAAGCCATGAAACTTCTCAGGCAAAGGACGTAGTGATTTAGTCAACAGGCGCAACTCAGATACTTTGATTGAAAGCTCACCCGTTTTAGTTTTAAACAACACGCCTTTAGCCGCAATAATGTCGCCTAAGTCCCAGTGCTTAAATGCCTCGTAAATAGCCTCACTATTTTCATCTGTGAAGTTATCTTTAGAAACAAACAACTGGATACGGCCAGTGCTATCTTGCACAGTGGCAAAACTGGCTTTACCCATCACGCGCTTTAACATCATACGGCCAGCAATGCTCACATGCACGGCTCTAGGCTGAAGCACTTCATTCTCAAAGCCGCCAAATTCAGCATGCAATGCTACTGCCTGATGATCTGGTTTAAAGTCATTAGGAAAAGCGACGGTGCCATTTAACTTAGCATTTTCACGAATCGCTTTTAATTTCTCGCGGCGCTCTGCAATCACATGATTTTCATCAACTGCAATCACTTCATTATTTTGTTCATTATTTTGCACGTTACTCACACTACACTCCCTGCTTCAAACTTTCGGTAATAAATGGGTCAAGGTCGCCATCCAGCACGCCTTGCGTATTGCCAATTTCCACACCAGTACGTAAATCTTTAATACGTGACTGGTCTAACACATAAGACCTGATCTGATGACCCCAACCAATATCGGTTTTGGCATCTTCAAGTGCTTGTTTTTCTTGATTGCGCTTATTCAACTCTAGATTATAAAGCGCACCCTTCAGCATGTTCATCGCCTCTTCTCGGTTACGATGTTGCGAACGGTCGTTTTGACACTGCACCACAGTGTTAGTCGGAATATGCGTAATACGCACCGCAGAGTCCGTCTTGTTAATATGCTGACCACCCGCACCGCTGGCACGATAGGTATCGACACGTAAATCCGCAGGGTTGATGTCAATTTGAATCGAATCATCTACCTCAGGGAATATCTGCACGCTGGCAAAACTGGTGTGGCGCTTAGCATTGGAGTCAAACGGTGATTTACGCACCAAACGATGCACGCCATTTTCTGTGCGTAAAGTACCGTAGGCGTAATCGCCAGAGACTTTAATCGATGCGCCCTTAATACCAGCAACATCCCCTTCTGACTCTTCCAACACTTCAACTTTAAAGCCTTTACGCTCGCAATAGCGTAAGTACATACGCAATAGCATGTTTGCCCAATCTTGCGCCTCAGTACCGCCACTGCCTGACTGAAACTCGATGAAACAGTTAGCGGAGTCCAACTCGCCAGAAAACATTCGTCTGAACTCCATCTCGGCGATTTGCTTTTCCAATGCTAGAGAGTCGTGCTCGACACTTAGTAAAGTATCGTCGTCATTTTCTTCACGCGCCATCTCAAACAACTCTTGCGCATCCTTAAGCCCAGATTGCACATGCGTGAGTGTCTCTACAACCATCTCTAGCCCACGCTTTTCTTTACCTAGCGCCTGACTTTTGGCATTGTCATCCCAAATTTTCGGGTCTTCCAATAACCTATTGACCTCTTCTAAACGCTGGCTCTTAGTCTCAAAGTCAAAGATACCCCCGAAGAGCTAGGTTACGCTCGCCTAAATCGCCTAAACGATTAGCAATAATATTGAGTTGTTCTGCTTCCATAATGCTTACGTGTTGCTAAAAAACGCCATTATACAGCAAAGGCTTATCACGCCATATTGCAGGATTAACGAGTACTTACGCTCCATAAAACCACAAGGTATTATCTGCGCCTAAATACTCTTAATCATTTCAATCAAATACAACATTATTGATGACATTCAAAAAAGTTCCATTAAATACATATAAATACTCGCAGATTTCGGCCTAGACGGTTAAACTTGCAACATTAATAAATTTTTAATCTAAAAGTAATAAACTTGTAACAAATTAGGGAGCTTCAAGAATTATGGCAAATGCTGCATTTGGTCGCTTAATGGCGGCAATCACACCCCGTAATGACAATTATTTTGTACTATTTAACAACCTAGCGGACTGTGCTGTAAAAGGTTCTAAGGTACTAGCCATGATGGCGGCCGTGAGAGACAGCGACAAATTCGACGAACACTTCGCTGAAATCAGAAGAATTGAATCTGAAGCGGATGAATATACAAAAGAAATTTTACTCTCCCTACATAAAACATTTATTACCCCATTTGACCGCCGTGAAATTCGTGAACTGGCGATGGCTTTGGATGACATTATCGACTACATGGAAGCTATCCCACAAAGTGCACAAATCTACGGCCACTCTAGCTTCACCCCAGAAATGGTGGCACTAGCACAAATTCTGTTACGCGCTTCTGAGAAAGTTCGCGAAGCCGTAAACATGCTTTCAGACATGAAAAATGCTGAAGTCATTTTACGTACCTGTTCAGAAATCAGTAGTATTGAAGGCGAAGCTGACCACGTGATGCGCTCAGGCATGCACCGCTTGTTTGCCGAAGTTGAAGATGCACGCACCTTAATCCGCTCAAAAGAACTCTACGACTTATTTGAAGAAGCTGTTGATAGCTGTGAAGACGTTGCAGACGTGATCCATGGCGTTGTACTTGAACGCATTTAAGGGGTAAACAATGGATCACGCAATTCTCATCATGGCGTTGCTCGTGGTGGTTGCCCTCATATTTGACTTTATGAACGGCTTCCATGATGCAGCTAACTCCATTGCGCTGATGGTTTCTACGCGTTTGCTTACACCGCAAGCTGCCGTAGCATGGGCAGCATTTTTTAACCTCATCGCATTCTTGTTCTTTGGTTTGCATGTGGCAGATACAGTAGGTAAAGGCATTATTTCAAAAGATGTAATTGATAATGCCGTTATCTTTGGTGCTTTAAGTGGCGCAATTACTTGGAACGTCATCACTTGGTGGTTTGGTATTCCATCATCTTCATCACATGCGCTGGTTGGTGGTTTGGTAGGTGCTGGTGTGGCTAAAGCAGGCACAGGCTCTATTGTCGCAGCAGGCCTCACTAAAACTTCAGTAGCAATTATTTTGTCACCCTTATTCGGCATGCTATTAGCATTAACATTAATGGTGATCACGCTATGGGCTTTTGAAAAAGCATCCCCATACCCAACAGAAAGAAGATTCAATAAATTACAATTTATCTCTTCATCGCTTTATAGTTTAGGCCATGGTGGTAATGACGCCCAAAAAACTATGGGTATTATCGCCGTATTGCTGTACGCGAACGGTTATTTACAGGGCGATTTCCACGTGCCATTCTGGGTAGTGATTTCATGCCAAGTGGCAATGGGCTTGGGCACGCTATTTGGTGGCTGGCGCATTGTACGCACCATGGGTATGGGCATTACACGTATTCGTCCATCTGGTGGATTTTGTGCGCAAACATCTGGTGCAATTGCGCTATTCTCAGCAACGGCGCTGGGTATTCCAGTTTCAACCACACACACCATCACTGGCGCTATCATTGGTGTAGGTTTGTCTCGCCGCATGTCCGCCGTGCGTTGGGGCTTAGCTTCCAGAATCGTTTGGGCATGGGTGCTTACCATTCCATGTGCGGGTTTGATGGCTGCCGCCGGTTATCACTTAGGCCGCACATTTATGTAATCATTTACATGCATATGTTGGTGCTGATTGTAAAAAAGGGCTCAATTCGAGCCCTTTTTTTATTGGGCTATTTTACTAATTTAATTTTTGTCATTATATTGTCACATTAGGTTCATATGATATGTACAGTTTAACAACTGACTACTCTCATAAGGAGCAATAAATGCAATACCAGTTTACCAAATACTCATCAATTGCCGGTTTAGTTGCATCATTATTTGCACTACCGACTATGTCAATGGCTGCTGAGAAAATCGTTAAAATCGATGGTTCAAGCACCGTTTACCCAATCACAGAAGCAGTTGCTGAAGAGTTTCAAAAAGCAACAAAAACAAAAGTAACCGTTGGTATCTCAGGTACTGGCGGCGGCTTCAAGAAATTCTGCCGCGGTGAAACCGACGTGCAAAATGCTTCACGCCCTATTTTGCAAAAAGAAATTGATGCTTGTAAAGAGGCTGGTGTACAGTTTATTGAACTGCCAGTAGCTTATGATGCTTTGACCGTGGTCATTAACCCACAAAATGATTTCGCAAAAAAAATGACCGCAGCAGAACTGAAAAAACTGTGGGAACCAGCGGCACAAGGTAAAGTAAAAACTTGGAATCAAGTAAACCCTGCATGGCCAAACATGCCAGTAAAACTATTTGGTCCAGGTGCTGACTCAGGTACTTTTGACTACTTTACTGAAGCAATCGTTGGTAAAGCAAAATCAAGCCGTGGTGACTTCACTGCTTCTGAAGATGACAATGTCTTGGTTAAAGGTGTGGTAGGTGACAAAGGTGGCTTAGGCTATTTTGGTTATGCTTACTACGAAGAAAATCAAGATAAATTAACAGCTGTTGCGATTATCGAAAAAGCTGGAAAACCTGCTGTATTGCCTTCTAAAGCATCTATTGAAGATGGCACTTATCAACCATTAGCACGTCCTATCTTTATTTACGTGAATGCAACGGCGGCAGCTTTTAAACCAGAAGTTAAAGCATTTGTTAACTACTACCTTGAAAATAGCAAACCACTCATTGAAGAAGTAAAATACGTTGCACTACCGGCTAAAGAGCAAAAAGCAGTGATTACTCACTGGAAAGCACTTAAACCAGGTACTGGCTTTGGTGGAAAATCTGAAGTTGGTGTAAAAATTGAAGAGTTACTAGCACGTATTAAATAGTATGCTTAACTGACACTTGTTTGAAATGTGCATTTATTGATGCATTTCTTACAAGTGTCGTTTTACAAATAATATAAACTGGCTGGTGTATATAACGTGAATACGGTAACCCAAGTGTTGAATAACCCATTAACCCCTCAAATCAGTGACCGCTTATCTAAGAACTTCAATCGCCACTTAAAAGAACGGGTAATTGAATTCATTTTAATGCTGGCAGCATTCTCTGCAGTATTAACGACTGCCGCGATTATGGGTATTCTATTATATGAATCTTATGGCTTCTTTGAACATGTCTCTGTAACAGCGTTCTTAACCGACACAGTGTGGACGCCATTATTTGAAAACCCACGCTACGGCATCTTACCGTTAGTTTCTGGCACAATCACCGTGACAGGCGTTGCGCTGCTGATTGCGGTGCCAATTGGCACAATTAGTGCAATCTACCTTTCAGAGTTTGCATCACACCGCGTGCGCGAAACAGTGAAACCAATTCTAGAGTTACTCGCAGGTGTGCCAACCATTGTATTTGGCTTTTTTGCGTTGCTATTTATCACACCACTTTTACAAAAAATAATGCCAGGCTTGCCAACTTTTAATATGTTGAGCTCAGGCATCGTGATCGGCATTATGATTATTCCATACATCGCATCACTATCTGAGGATGCCATGCGTGCAGTACCAATGAGCATGCGCGAAGGCTCTTATGCCATGGGTGCGACGCGCTTTCAAACGGCAATTAGGGTGGTAACCCCTGCCGCGGTTTCCGGCATTGTGGCCGCTTATATTTTAGGTATCTCACGTGCAATTGGTGAGACTATGGTCGTAGCAATCGCCGCAGGCCAACAGCCAAACTTAACATTTAACCCGATGGATGCTGCTGCCACGATTACGGCTTACATCGTACAAGTAGCGATGGGTGATTTGCCGCACGGTAGTATTGGCTACCAAAGTATTTTTGCAGCCGGCTTGGTTCTGATGCTGATGACACTGACGCTCAATATTATCGGCCACATTACACGCAAGAAATATAGCGAGAGATATTAAAATGAACAATCATCAAACTAAAAACCTTCATGAAGTGCGTGCCATGATTCATCGGCACAAGCTCAATGACTATATTTTCTCTATCATTGGCTTATTGTGCTTAATGGTCGGTCTCATCACACTATTAACGCTGTTTATTGATTTAATCCTTCAAGGCTATCCTAAGTTATTATCTTTAAGCTTCTATACAGACTTCCCATCACGCCGCGCCTCTAGTGCTGGGTTATTATCAGCATTAGTTGGCTCATCGCTGGTTATGTTAGTGACTTTCTTATCGGCAGTACCGATGGGCGTCATGGCTGCGATTTACCTTGAAGAGTACGCACCAAAAAATTGGTTCTCAGATCTGATTGAAATCAACGTATCAAACTTAGCTGCGGTGCCTTCTATTATTTACGGCTTACTGGCACTTGGCTTATTTGTGTATATTCTAGACCTAGGTCAAAGTATCATCACAGCGGGTCTTACGCTCGGTTTATTGATTTTACCTGTCGTGATCGTTGCAACCCGTGAGTCAATACGTAGCATCCCGATTGCGATACGTGAAGCAGCTTACGCTGTGGGCGCAACCAAGTGGCAAGTCGTATATGACCACGTCATTAAATACTCTTTCGGCGGCATTCTCACTGGTGTCATCATCGGTATGGCGCGTGCTATTGGAGAAACTGCACCGATCATTACCATTGGCGCACTGACATTCATTGCATTCTTACCGCCATCGCCAGTGACTACAGCAGCACCGTTCCTTAACTTTGACTGGCTATCATCAGGCTTCACCGTATTACCGATTCAGATGTTTAGCTGGTTATCACGTCCAAGTGAAGCATTCCATGTTAACGCAGCAGCAGCAGGTGTAATCATCATCTTAGTCACGCTCATCATGAATGGTTTCGCCATCAGAATGCGTTACAAAATGCGTAAAAACATTAAATGGTAGTGCACGACTTATCTCTATATTTATCAACAGGAATCTAAATTCTCATGATGACATCAATTACACCAGTAAAAGCTGAAGCACGTAACCTCAGTTTTTTTTATAACGGTGGACACAATGCAGTAAAAAACGTTTCTATGCCTTTGTATGAAAACAAAATTACTGCGCTGATTGGACCGTCTGGTTGCGGTAAATCTACATTTTTACGTTGCTTTAACCGTATGCATGATTTATACCCTGGCAATAAGTATGAGGGTCAGATCATCATGCATCCTGATGACACCAATATTCTAGAAAAAAATGTAGACCCGATTGAAGTGCGCATGCGCATTAGCATGGTGTTTCAAAAACCGAATCCATTTCCAAAATCTATTTACGAAAATGTAGCTTACGGTTTACGTGTGCGTGGTGAAAAAAACAGACGCGTGGTGGATGATAAAGTAGAAGAGGCATTAAAAGGTGCTGCACTGTGGAATGAAGTAAAAGACAGATTGCAAGACCTAGCCTTCAATTTATCAGGCGGCCAGCAACAACGTTTATGCATTGCACGTGCATTGGCAACTGACCCTGAAATCATGCTGTTTGATGAGCCTACCTCAGCATTAGACCCAATCGCGACCGCTAATATTGAAGAGTTGATGAGTGAGTTACGCAACAAGCTAACAATTCTTGTAGTGACCCACAACATGCAACAAGCCGCGCGTGTTTCTGATTACACGGCCTATATGTACTTAGGCGAGCTGATTGAACATGGTGAGACTGACCGCATCTTCACACGCCCTACCCGTAAAGAAACTGAAGATTATATTACTGGTAAATTCGGCTAACTAGCTTTATCAGATGATTGATAAGTATAGTTAAATAATACTCACCAAATCGACTAGTTTCCCAAATAATAAAGGCCAACATTGTTGGCCTTTATTATTTAGCGCCGCTTACGCTAGCGGGTACAAATTAGCTTTTAATCAATCACAACATGTTTCTGAGAAATAGTTAGCTGGCTACGCTTATTAGCAGCGGCTCTAGCATGCATAATCTCGGCGTAAAACTGCACCATCCGCTCTGCCTGTATTGATGCAGTCCACTTAGCAAGCACATAAGCGCTGGCGCGCTGCCCCAGCTCAAATCGCTCCTCAGGGTACATCAATAAATGCTTCACTTTATCAGCAAATCCAACAACATGATCAGGTGCAATCAGTGCGCCCTCGCCATTCACCAATATTGACGCAGTACCAAGCTCAGCAATCGCTACAACTGGTGTGCCTTGTGCCATGGCTTCCAGCAGTACAAGACCTTGTGTTTCACTTTTTGAGGCAAACACAAATACATCTGCAGCCTGATAACAAGCATTTAGCTCACGTTCACGATCTAAATAGCCAATAAACTTAACGTTATTCGAGATGCCGAGTTGCTGTGTCAGTTTATGCAAACTTGCCTCAGCTGGCCCCTCACCGGTGATCACTAGTAATACATCAGGCACTTCTTTAACTAACACATTCGCCATTTCGAGCAAGAATGCAATATTTTTTTCAAATGCCACTCGACCTACATATAAGAGCATGGGTCGCTCTAAAGGAATCCCGTACCTTTGTCTAAACACCTTACCATCAGCAGCCTTAAAGCTCTGCATTTGCAAACCTGTGGGGACCACTTCAGCGCTAACATTTACGCCATAGCCTCGTAGTACATCGAGCATGGGCTGGGATGGCGCAACAATCGCATCGACAGCATTACATTGCCGCTTAGAAATCATTCTAGCCATCCCACGTGCCATTGGTTTTGGTATCCATGGCAAGTAATGATGTAAGTAATCTTCAAAAAATGTATGGTAAGTTTCCACACATGGCACATTTAACTCGCGCGCTAATTCAAGCCCCAAATAGTGAGCCACAAAAGGAGTATGCACATGCACAATGTCATATTTTTCCCGACGTAATCCTGGTAGGCGTTGCATTGCCTCTCCATATTTCATTAATTTGTCTTCAGGGTCAAAATAAATGCTGCGTGCTGGTATGCGTTTGATCCAAGATTCATCTTGAGAGGAAATGCCATAGTCTGGTGCGATTAAATGTACTTCATGTCCTAAGCCTTGCATCTGCTCAACAAAGGTTCTAATTGAAGTTGATACGCCATTGATACGTGGAAAATATACATCAGAAATGAATAGTATTTTCATATGTGTTGTTCACCTATCTGTTAATAAATTCTATTTCGTCATCAACAATATAAACACGCTATATGACAGTTTCATGAATAACTATAGATAACCAGACCTGATTATCCGCTACATAAAAACATCATCACAATGTCATATTAGCATCACATCTCATTGGCACAGTGGCCGGTATGCAAATACCAGCCTTCATCAAAAAATACTACTGGTGGCTACCATGTTGTGCATATTCAGCTGATGCAAATGCATGGGGACTATTTACCCATCTTTATTTTGCGCAATCATTATTATGGGCTATGCCATTATTAGATCCTAAATTGCAAAGGGCGATTAAAAAATTCCCAGATCTAGTCATGGCTGGTGCATGTATTCCTGATTTGGCGCTGATTCATCAACATTTTAAAAAAACCCATTTATGGGGAAATGCACACCAGCTAATCAATGCCGCAGAATCTGACGAAGAAACTGCGATAGCAATCGGCTATGCAAGTCATTTATATATCGATGTGATTGCACATCATCATTTTGTACCAGCACATGAAGCTATGTGGTTTAAAAATACGATGTTCACCCATATTACTTCTGAATGGGCAATGGATGCGTATTTAGCACCACTGCTAAACACCTCTCCCCATGCTTTGCTCACAAAGCACAGCGTTATCATGACGAGATTTATTTCAGCGCACTTTAACTGTGATGAGCATATCACTAGCACCGCAATTAAACGCCTAGCATTGGGTGATAGGTTATTAAGAAGCATCAAGCTACCGCAGCTGATTCACAGAGTTGCACACTTGATTGACCGGCAAGTTAACAACAACTTTATTTACTACGTAGCAAAAACGCAGATGGCGTTGGCTGATATTGGTAAAGTACTTAACGGAAGCCAACCGGCTTATGAAGCTGAACTGAAGAATGTCAGCATAGATGAGTTAGAACTCTGGCGCGAAGCTTGTTTAAATCACTTACGTCAAACACACCCACAGCCTGTGCAATACTTCATTAAACCAAAACACTTGTCATGAATTGGTGACTAAAGCATACACCAAAGATGTGGTATATGACTAAATAACCAAGTATAACTAAATAACTAAGAAAGATAGCATCGCTAACGCTACGCCTATCGCAGCACCAGCTAATACATCGCTAGGATAGTGCAATCCTAAGACAACTCGTGATAACCCAACCATCAGCGTAAAGGGTACCAATACAAATGACAGTTGAGGGTAGTAACTTAAAGCCACCGCACTAAACACAACCGCGTGTAAGGTATGCCCTGATGGAAAACTAAATTTATCAAGTGGCGTCCCGGTTAACCAGATATCCTGCCTAACTTCATATGGCCGTGGGCGCAGAGTTTTACCTTTTAACCACTTATACAGCAACGTACCAGATAACCCTGCCAACCCCATATGCAACACAGGGACCAAACCATCGCTGCCTTTGATAAGCAAGATTGTCATCATCAGCACGTACCAGAACACACCATCACCTAATCGGCTGGCTATTCTAAAACCATCACGCACTAGTTTATATCGGCTTGTATGATTAACTGCTACACATACATTGCTATCTAACTGGTGCATACGATTTAAATACAATCGCATTCTAGATGTCATCATTCACCTCCAATGTTAGTTAAACTGGAGCTAGCTTGTCATTGGAATATGAAGAATTGATGAAGAATAAATGAAGCTTTGTTGAATTGAACACAAAAATACGATGCTCAACTCAACAAGCTAGTGAAACGATTAAACACATGGTTAGCCGTAAATTAGGCCTGTTTAGCTAGATTGTCCTAACGTTACCGTGGTGACCTACTAAAGCCAATAAAACAATAAGCACAAACAGTAGGCTAAGATGCAACTTGGTTAACTACATCAGCGATAGCTTGGGCTAATGCTTTGACTTGTACCTGATTTTCACCCTCTACCATCACACGAATCTTTGGTTCAGTCCCTGAAGCTCTCAACAAAACACGACCTGAGTCTTTTAATTCTACCTCGGCCTGCTTCACCGCATCTTGGATCAGCGCATTATTCAAATCAATCTTCTGCTTAGTGGTCACGTTAATTAACACTTGTGGGTAAAGCGACAAACCAGCACCCAGCTCACTTAATGTTTTTTCACTCTGAATCACCGCATGCAACACTTGCAAGGCTGCGACAATGCCATCCCCACTACTATGTTTATCTAAGGTTAAGATATGCCCAGAGTTCTCACCACCTAATTGCCAGTTATTTTGGTTCAGCAGTTCAAGTACATAGCGATCACCTACTTTTGCACGGGAAAAAGGAATATTCATCATGGCAAGTTTATGTTCCAACGCTAAATTCGTCATCAGTGTACCAGCTACGCCACCCTGCAATACACCAACCTGCTGACGCGCTGCAGCAATAATATAAAGTAACTGATCGCCATCTAACAATCGCCCATCATGATCAACCATCATCACTCGGTCACCATCACCATCAAAAGCAATTCCTAAGTCGGCCTGATGCTCCACAACCGCTTTTTGTAGCGCTTGTGGATGGGTAGACCCTACTTTTTCATTAATATTTAAGCCATCAGGGTGGTTGCCGATGACAACAATTTCCGCACCCAGTTCATGAAACACTGGAGGAGCCACATGATAAGTAGCACCATGCGCGCAATCCAAAACAATTTTTAATCCACGTAAATCTAATTGGTTAGGAAAGGTACTTTTACAGAACTCAACATAACGGCCTGCTGCATCATCAATACGACGTGCCTTACCGAGCTTAGCTGATTCCATCACCTGCATTGGCTCGTCAAGCGCAGCCTCAATTGCATGTTCAACATCGTCAGGCAACTTGGTACCCAGACTTGAGAAGAACTTAATGCCGTTATCGTAATAAGGATTATGTGATGCAGAAATAACAATACCGGCCTGCGCTCTCAACGCACGCGTTAAATAAGCAACTCCTGGTGTTGGCATAGGCCCTGTCAACAAAACATCTACACCCGCTGCTGATAAACCTGCCTCCAATGCTGCTTCAAGCATATAGCCAGAAATTCGAGTGTCTTTACCGATTAACACCGCAGGGTGTGCGCCTTTAGCTAAATGACTATCAATACTGGTCAGCACGCGTCCTGCCGCATAACCTAAACGCATCACAAACTCCGGCGTAATTAATGCATCTCCTACGCGCCCACGAATACCATCTGTACCAAAGTATTTTTTACTCATCACTATCTCTTCCAAGCACTTTCTTTAAAGTATTTGCTAACACATGTGCAAATTAAACTGGCATCACAGCCGTCACAACTTTCAGTGCATCAACTGTCGCTTTAACGTCATGTACACGCACAATCTTAGCACCCTTCATTGCAGAGATTACCGAAGCGGCAAGACCGGCATGTAAACGTTGCTGCTCATCGCCACCTGCAATTTTCCCTAATACGGATTTACGTGACAATCCTACCAGCAAAGGCCTTCCAATAGCGCCAATCTCAGTCAAATGCTGTATCAGTGCAATATTATGTGCCGTGGTTTTTCCAAAGCCAAAGCCAGGGTCTAACACGATACGATCTATCGCAATTCCAGCCGAAGTCACTATATGCATTCTATCAGTTAAAAACTGCAACACTTCACTGACAACGTCCTGATAGCTTGGTGCTAACTGCATGGTTTGTGGCATGCCTTGCATGTGCATCAAACACACACCAACATCACTATTAGCGACTATTTCAATGGCGTCATCTTCTTGTAGTGCACGCACATCATTCACGATATCAATACCTGCCGCAATCGCTCTACGCATGACTTCTGGCTTATAAGTATCAATCGACAGTGGCACGGTTGAAACCGCAGCTAACGCCTCAATGACAGGCATTACTCGTCTTAACTCTTCATCCAGACTCACAGGGGGGGCACCTGGCCTTGTAGACTCGCCACCGATATCCAAAATATCAGCACCTTCTGCAATTAACTCTAAACCATGTGCTATCGCTAGATCAGTGCTGGAATATATACCGCCATCAGAAAATGAGTCAGGCGTCACATTAACAATTCCCATCACGTGAGGGCGATTTAAGTTAAGCTGGTATTTACCGCAATTAAATTGATATTGAGTTTGCATATGCTAATTATACTGAATCCTAATAAAAGCCGTTAGCGCGTAAAACCAATCACTCACAAATCCAGATAGGTAGTTAAGCCTGAAGACGCATCAAGCCTGCTGGAGTTATGCAAGATTCTGGACAATAAAAAAGGCTAGATACGTTCTAGCCTTTTTTTAAAGATTACGAAGTAATCAACTTACATTAACAACTTGGAATTAGTATCCCATTAGGTGTTTGCGCTATGCTGAGGCGCTCCTGTTGGTGCTGCACTTGGTCCAGAGGAGCCTGCATCACTAGCCGGCGGCACTTTAGCTTGCCTAGGCTTAGGCTCTCTCACAGGCTCACCAGCCATGATGTCATTGATCTGATCAGCATCAATGGTCTCGTACTCTAACAAAGCAGCCGTCATTGCCTCAACTTTATCGCGATTATCTTCCAGCAACCTACGCGCAATATTATATTGCTCATCTAAAATACGGCGAATCTCAGCGTCAACTTTTTGTTGGGTCGCTTCTGAAACGGTTTTAGAGCTCATGCTGCCAAAAAATGAATCCTGCTCACTTCCGGTATAGACCATGGTGCCCATTGCATCACTCATACCATAACGTGTCACCATGTCTCGCGCCAGTTTTGTCGCACGCTCAAAGTCGTTTGACGCACCTGTAGACATTTGATGCATAAAGATTTCTTCTGCAATACGGCCACCAAACAAAATAGAAATCTCTTCCAGCATCTTGTCTTTGTAGTTACTGATACGGTCAAATTCGGGTAACTGCCAAGTTAAACCTAATGCCCAACCACGCGGCATAATCGTTACCTTATGGACAGGGTCAGCTTTTGGTAGCAATTTAGCAACCACTGCGTGACCAGACTCGTGGTAAGCAGTATTACGACGCTCATCTTCACGCATCACCATGGATTTACGCTCAGGACCCATGAAAATCTTATCTTTAGCATCTTCGAAATCTTGCATATCTACAGTACGCTTGTTACGGCGTGCCGCAAACAATGCAGACTCATTCACAAGGTTTGCTAAATCCGCGCCACTAAAGCCAGGGGTACCGCGTGCCAAGATATCCGCTTTTACATCAGGATCAATCGGCACTTTACGCATATGCACTAATAAAATCTGCTCACGGCCTTTAATATCCGGCAAGCCTACCATCACTTGACGGTCAAAACGACCTGGACGTAACAACGCTTTATCTAATACATCAGCGCGGTTAGTAGCCGCAATCACAATCACGCCAGAGTTAGCTTCAAAGCCATCCATTTCAACCAGCATTTGGTTCAGTGTTTGCTCACGCTCATCATTACCACCACCGGTACCGGCACCACGGCTACGACCAACCGCATCAATCTCATCAATAAAGATGATGCATGGTGAATTCTTTTTAGCAGTTTCAAACATATCACGTACACGTGACGCACCAACACCCACAAACATCTCTACGAAATCAGAACCTGAAATTGTAAAGAAAGGAACTTTAGCTTCACCAGCAATCGCACGCGCCAGTAAGGTCTTACCTGTACCTGGCGGGCCCACCATTAATACACCACGTGGAATACGACCACCTAGCTTCTGGAATTTCGACGGATCACGCAAAAACTCTACCAGTTCAAATACCTCTTCTTTTGCCTCATCGCATCCTGCGACATCAGCAAAAGTAGTGTGATTATTACCTTCATCTAACTGGCGGGCTTTACTCTTACCAAAAGAAAATGGACCGCCACCTTTACCGCCACCTTGCATTTGGCGCATAAAGAAAATCCAAACACCGATGAGTAAAATCATAGGGAACCATGACACAAAAATACTCATGAGCAATGACTGCTCTTCTTCAGGTTTAGACTCAACCGCTACATTGTATTTAAGCAGGTCAGACACTAACCATGGGTCAGAAGGTGCGTAGGTATTGAATTTTTTACCATCTTGGGTAGTACCGCGCAAAACACGTCCATCAATTTGCACTTTAGCAATGCGCCCGTCTTTAACGTCTTGAATAAATTGTGAATATACAATTTGGTTGTCTGCGTTACCTTTAACGCCAGACAAGTTAAATACCGCCATCAGTATCATGGCGATTGCTAACCAAATAGCAACATTCTTAAACACGTTGTTCAAAATCTTTATCCTTTTATCAACAACTATTACGCTTAAATTTCTTAAGTATTTTAGGTCTTACAAAAGCAGTTTAACCCAATTTTTTAAGGTTTACGACCTATTCCTAGCAAATAAACTTCACTGCTTCTATCACGCGATGCTTTTGGCTTACGGGTCACTACTTTATCAAACATTTGACGCATATTTTGCAAAATTTCTTCGAAACCTGCACCTATAAATACCTTGACCAAAAAGTTTCCACTTGGTTTCAACCATTCTTTACTAAAATCCAGTGCCAACTCTGTTAAATAGGCGGCACCTGCTTGATCTACATCTTTCACCCCACTGATATTGGGGGCCATATCTGCAATTACAAGGTCTACTTTCACATTATTTAATGTTTGTTCTAACAGCCTAAGCACAGACTCTTCACGAAAGTCACCCTGCAAGAAGGTCACGCCACCAATTGGACTCATGTCCAATATATCAAGTGCAATCACTTTCCCCTGCCCTTTTAAACGCTGAACAGCGACTTGAGACCAGCTACCTGGCGCAGAGCCCAAGTCCACGATAGTCATGCCTGGCTTGATTAATTTATCTTTATCGTCAATTTCCATTAACTTATATGCAGCGCGCGCACGATAGCCATCTTTTTGCGCAAGTTTTACATAAGGGTCATTTAGATGCTCTTGCATCCAAGCTTTACTGGTACGTGTAGGTTTCATCGTTGATACTTTGCCATCCAATAAACATTGCTTCGTGTTAAAATAGTTAACTAATTAATTCTGTTAAAAAATATGAAACTAAGTACCAAACAAATCGCGCACCTACGAGGCCTTGCTCATAGCTTAAACCCAGTTGTCATGATAGGCAATAATGGTTTAACGGAAAATGTAGTTAAAGAAATCGAACTTAACTTAAACGCTCATGAGCTCATTAAAGTGCAAGTGGCTGGAGATGACCGTGTAGCACGCAAAGCTATGTTTGATGAAGTCTGCAAACTAACTAATGCTATTGCAGTGCATCACATTGGAAAACAACTGGTATTTTACCGCACAAGTAGCACGATCAAAGAAAGTGCTAAAGTAGTAATTCCTAAACTTTAATACATCCGGCCTGTTACAAAAAGCAGGCCGTATCGTTTGAAATAGTCAACAATTAAGCACTAGCGTGCTTTTAGCACCATCACGACTGCAAGCACACATTCAAACACATAAGCTAAACTGGCAACACCATGCCAGTTTCTAAACCTGTCCGCAAATACACTCTGCATCACATCTGCTGGAAATGCCTGAGATTTCAATCCCTCGAGAATTGGCTGAATACCAAAATGGCCAGCCAACACTAACAGCAACATCACAAAAACAGCCCAAAAGAATGACTGTTTAAGCGCTGACGTACCAAACTGCACTAAGCGATGAATCAGCAAATAAAAAGCACTGGCAAAACCAATGTAGGTCACAACATTAAATAACTTGCCGGCAAGACTACCTGCCAACTGCTTATCTTGAAGACTATCAAACAGTACATATGCACTCATGCCGGTGCTCCACAAAGCACCTGCCCATAAAGCAATTAAAATCAATGATAGTCGATAAGCCACTGTCGTCACCTTATTTAAATGTACAGTACATCTAGTACTTCATACTCTTTTACGCCACCAGGTGCTGAAACCTCAGCAATATCTCCTGCAGACTTGCCAATTAAACCACGTGCAATTGGTGAGCTCACAGAAATCTTACCATTCTTAATATCGGCTTCATCTTCACCAACAATTTGATAAGTTTTATTATCGCCTGAATCTAAGTCTTCAATATTTACCGTTGCACCAAACACAACACGGCCTTCTGCATTCAATGTTTGCGGGTCAATTATTTGCAAGTTTGATAGTTTTGCCTCTAGTTCAGCAATGCGTCCTTCAATAAAACTTTGACGTTCTTTTGCTGATTCATATTCTGCATTTTCTGACAAATCACCCTGCGCACGCGCTTCAGCAATTGCCTGAATGATATTTGGACGATCAACACCACGTAAACGCTGTAATTCCTCTTTTAACAATTCTGCACCGCGAATAGTTACCGGAAATTGACTCAATGCCATACTACACCCTCGAATAAAAAAGAAACCACACTCACATGAGCGTGGTTTCAAAAGTAAAATTGATTATATATTAATTAGCTTTAGTTTATTTTAGCTTAGCTGTTTATGCAAGTTTTGCAATGACTCTACCTGCAACTCTTGCATATGCGCCATACCAATACACGCTGCTTTAGCACCAGCGATGGTGGTGTAGTACGTCACTTTATTTTGCAATGCTGAACGACGAATCTCATAAGAGTCTGCAACAGCACGCTTATCTTCCGTCACGTTCACGATAAAGCTAATATCACCATTCTTGATCATATCGACAATATGTGGGCGACCTTCTGCTACTTTATTAACCGCTTGCACTTTCAAACCATGCTCTACTAATGCAGATGCTGTACCCTTTGTAGCCACTAGTTCAAAACCCAACTGGTGAAGTTGTTGCCCAATTTCAACGACTTTCAGGTAATCCTCTTTGCGCACGCTAATAAACGCGCGGCCACCCTCAGGCAACTTGGTTGAAGCGCCAAGCTGTGATTTCAAGAAAGCTTCAGCAAAAGTACTGCCTACACCCATCACTTCGCCCGTTGATTTCATTTCAGGACCTAGAATCGTGTCTACGCCTGGGAACTTAATAAATGGGAACACCGCTTCTTTGACTGAATAGAATGGTGGAATAATTTCTCGCGTCACATTTTGTGATGCAAGTGTTTGACCCGCCATACAACGTGCAGCAACTTTAGCTAACTGCAAGCCACAAGCCTTAGACACGAAAGGCACTGTACGAGATGCTCGAGGATTTACTTCCAGCACGTAAACCGTTTCACCTTGAATCGCAAACTGCACATTCATCAAACCAACCACACCCAGCGCCATTGCCATTTGTTTAGTTTGCACGCGAAGCTCATCTTGCAACTCAGCAGATAAACTATATGGTGGCAACGAACATGCTGAGTCACCAGAGTGAACGCCGGCTTGTTCAACGTGCTCCATAATGCCGCCAATGATGACTTCTTGACCATCAGACAATGCATCCACATCCACTTCAAGTGCATCATTTAAGAAGCGATCAAGCAATACTGGAGACTCGTTAGAAACTTTAACGGCCTCACGCATGTAGCGCTCAAGCTGGCTCTGCTCTTGTACGATTTCCATCGCGCGGCCGCCCAATACATAACTAGGACGCACCACCAATGGGTAACCAATTTCCATTGCCAAACGAATCGCTTCTTCCGGCGTTCTGGCAGTACGGTTTGGTGGTTGTTTCAAACCCAACTCTTGCAACATTTTTTGGAAACGTTCGCGGTCTTCTGCTTTATCAATCGCGTCTGGTGTTGTACCGATAATTGGCACACCTGCTTTTTCTAGGTCACGCGCTAATTTCAATGGCGTTTGTCCGCCGTATTGCACAATCACACCCACTGGTTTTTCCAGTGCAACGATTTCCAATACATCTTCCAAAGTGACAGGCTCGAAGTACAAACGATCTGAAGTATCGTAATCGGTAGAAACAGTTTCAGGATTGCAATTCACCATGATAGTTTCATAGCCATCTTCGCGCATTGCAAATGCTGCGTGTACACAGCAGTAGTCAAACTCAATCCCTTGGCCAATGCGGTTGGGACCACCACCTAATACCATGATTTTCTTTTTATCTGTAGGCTTAGACTCGCACTCTTCTTCATAAGTAGAGTACATATAAGCCGTATTCGTTGCGAACTCTGCCGCGCAAGTATCTACGCGTTTATATACAGGACGCACGCTCAACGCCTGACGATAAGCACGCACAGCATGCTGATCAGTATCTAACAATCTAGCTAGGCGTCTATCAGAGAAACCACGGCGTTTTAATTGCAGCAAGGCAGCTTTGTCTAAATCTGCAATATGCTTGCCTTTTAGCGCCTGCTCACGGTCAATAAGATCCTTTAACTGCACTAAGAACCATGGGTCAATTTTAGAAATATTAAATACTTCATCAACACTCAAACCCATTCTGAATGCATCACCTACGTACCAAATACGCTCAGGGCCCGGCACACCAATTTCTTTAGTGATGGTGTCTAGATCTGTTGTCTTTTCGTCCAAACCATCCACGCCAACTTCAAGACCGCGCAATGCTTTTTGGAGTGACTCTTGGAATGTACGGCCAATTGCCATCACCTCACCCACAGATTTCATCTGTGTAGTTAAACGAGAGTCAGCCTGGGGGAATTTCTCGAAAGCAAATCTAGGGATTTTAGTCACTACATAGTCAATTGAAGGCTCAAATGACGCTGGTGTTGCACCGCCAGTAATTTCATTACGCAATTCGTCCAATGTAAAGCCTACCGCTAATTTCGCAGCTACTTTCGCGATAGGAAAACCTGTTGCTTTTGAAGCAAGTGCTGATGAACGCGACACACGCGGGTTCATCTCAATCACAATCATACGTCCATCATCTGGGTTAATTGCAAACTGTACGTTTGAACCACCAGTATCAACGCCGATTTCACGCAGCACCGCCAATGAGGCGTTACGCATGATTTGGTATTCTTTGTCAGTCAATGTTTGTGCTGGCGCCACGGTGATAGAGTCACCTGTATGCACGCCCATTGGATCTAAGTTCTCAATTGAACAGATAATGATGCAGTTGTCAGCAGAGTCGCGCACCACTTCCATCTCGTACTCTTTCCAGCCGAGTAGAGATTCTTCAATCAGTAATTCATTAGTAGGTGAAGCATCTAAACCACGTTCGCAAATGGTGATGAACTCTTCACGGTTGTAAGCAATACCACCGCCGCTACCACCCATAGTGAATGATGGGCGAATAATCGCTGGGTAGCCAATACTAGCCTGCACTTGCAATGCTTCTTCCATGCTATGCGCAATGGCTGAACGTGCTGAACCCAAACCAATTTTGGTCATGGCTTCTTTAAATTTTTGGCGATCTTCAGCTTTATCAATCGCCTCTTTTGACGCGCCTATTAGCTCAACGTTAAACTTAGCAAGCACGCCATGCTTGTCTAGATCTAAAGCGCAATTTAACGCAGTTTGACCGCCCATAGTAGGCAGCAATGCATCTGGACGCTCTTTTTCAATAATTTTTTCAACCACTTGCCAAGTCACTGGCTCAATATAGGTTGCATCGGCCATTTCAGGGTCGGTCATAATCGTTGCAGGATTAGAGTTAACCAAAATAACGCGATAACCCTCTTCACGTAGCGCTTTACACGCCTGCGCGCCTGAGTAGTCGAATTCACATGCTTGTCCGATTACAATTGGACCTGCACCGATGATAAGAATTGATTTTATGTCTGTACGTTTTGCCATTAGATCTACTTTTTAACGAATTTATTTTGCATCAATACACGCGAATCTGCGTGATGATTCATCCAGCCATCTTCAACAAAAACAGATGGCTGGATGAATTCCATTTACTGCGCCCGCATTAAGTCTATAAACTTATCGAACAGGTAACTCATTTCAGTTGGGCCTGGGCTCGCTTCTGGGTGACCTTGGAAACTAAATGCAGGCTTATCTGTACGCGCCATGCCTTGCAAACTGCCGTCAAACAACGATACATGCGTTACTTTGACATTTGCTGGCAAAGTAGCTGCATCCGCTGCAAAACCGTGGTTTTGGCTGGTAATATAAACACGCTTTGTTTCAACATCTTGCACAGGATGGTTCGCGCCATGATGACCGAATTTCATTTTAAGCGTCTTAGCACCAGAAGCAAGTGCTAACAATTGATGCCCTAAACAGATACCAAAAGTAGGAACACCTTTATCTACAATCGTTCTAATTGCAGAGATTGCGTAATCACATGGCTCTGGGTCACCTGGGCCGTTTGATAAGAACACGCCATCAGGGTTAAGTGCTAACGCCTCTTCTGCTGTGGCTTGTGCAGGCAGAACAGTTACTTTACAGCCTCGTGAAACCAGCATGCGCAGAATGTTACGTTTTACACCGTAATCAAATGCCACTACATGAAACTGCTCTTGCGGTGCTGGGGTAAAGCCCTGACCCAACGCCCACTCACCTTCAGTGAATTGATAAGATTTCTCACAGCTCACCACTTTGGCTAAATCCATGCCAGCCAAACCAGGGAAACCAGCGATTGCATGCGTGGCCAATGATAGCGCTGTCGCTTCATCCGCTTCACCAGCAACGATAACGCCTGTTTGTGCGCCTTTTTCACGTAGGATTCTGGTCAGTTTGCGCGTGTCGATATCAGCGATCGCCACCACGTTGTTAGCCACTAAATATTCAGATAAAGACTGGGTGTTTCTAAAGTTACTATGTGTTAGCGGCAAATCCCTAATCACCAAACCGCTGGCATACACTTTGCCAGACTCTACGTCTTCGTTATTAACACCGTAATTTCCGATATGCGGATAAGTCAGCGTAACAATTTGTTTGGTATAAGATGGGTCTGTCAATATTTCTTGGTAGCCTGTCATCGAAGTATTAAACACAACTTCAGCTACAGCATGCCCAGAAGCTCCGATCGACATGCCACGAAACACGGTTCCATCTGCTAGTACAAGTATGGCGGGCAGGTTTTGTGACACAATAACTCCTCGGTTTTACGATAATTAAAATTTACGACATTAAAAACTTCTAATCTTTAGTCCATCATGAACAGATGGCAGATGTGCAAAACGGGAGGAGCTTGTATATACTCTTCCCGTTTCAGAATTAACGAATTATAGCGAAAAAAATCCGACTAATCAATGTCAACGTGACACATTCATCATCTGCCGATCATGAACTTTTGCCAAAAACACTTGCGCAGTGATGGCCCCTACCAATGCAATCAACATATCCCACTGAGTATCCCACACATCGCCTTGCGTCCCTAAAAAAGCATCCGCAGCACCGCCCTCATAGGCTGCCACCCACCACTCAATCAACTCATAAAAGGCACTAATGCTTAGGCATATACAGCTCACAATGAAAAGTAGCCATCGGCCAGGCACTAAGGGAGATTTTCTCAATAAGATTTCACGAGCCACCATCGCAGGCACAAATCCTTGTGCAAAATGGCCAACCCTATCGTAATAATTGCGAGACAACTCATAAGTGTCACGCAACCAATTAAACCAAGGCACTTCGGCGTAAGTGTAATGACCGCCAACCAATAAGATGAGCGCGTGAATCAATATCAACACATAAACCAGCGGAGTAAATACAAAGGAACGGTAAGTAAAAACCAGTATAGGTAATACAATCACAACAGGTGCCACTTCTAGCACCCATGTTAACCTATCAGCAGGATTGATTGCAGACCAAGCAAACACAGCACCGAGGATGCTGAGTAAAACCAAGTAGAAATGACGGTGAACTTGCACCATTGCTTAGCTGTTAACGCAAACCTAATACATCTCGCATATCGTACAAGCCAGATGTTTTATCAGCTAAATACTTGGCAGCACGCAACGCACCCAGCGCAAAGGTAGCGCGACTGCTCGCTTTATGAGTAAGCTCCACGCGCTCACCAATGCCCGCAAGCACCACCGTATGATCACCGACCACATCACCGCCACGCATTGTTGCAAAGCCAATTTTGCCAGCCTCACGCTCGCCAGTCACACCTTCACGCGCATATACCGCACAATCTTTCAAGTCTTGACCCAGCCCGTGCGCAGCCGCCTCACCCAAACGCAAAGCGGTGCCAGATGGTGCATCAACCTTGTGGCGATGATGCATCTCCACTACTTCAATATCGTAACCCTCATTTAACACACGGGCAGCTTGTTCAACCAGATTAATCAGCAATGTCACACCAACACTCATGTTCGGTGCGAATACAATGGCAATATCCTTTGCAGCGACTTCAATAGCCTGCTTTTCTTCAATAGAAAAACCTGTAGTACCAATAATCATTTTCACCTGATGCTTTTGACATGCTGCCAAATAAGCCATACTCGCTTCTGGTCTTGTAAAGTCCACCAGCACATCAGCGCCCTTTAGCGCAACATCAATATCAGAGACCACGCTTACACCTGACACACAACCAAACTGCTCACCCGCATCACGACCCAGATGAACATTATCAGCACGATCTAGCGCGCTATGCAGCACCAACTCAGCATCCGTAAACACACCTTCCAACAACGCATGCCCCATACGGCCAGAACAGCCAGCAATTACAATTTTTAATGGATTAACCATATCAACAACCTATCAAATTCTACAAATTACTGTTAGAAAAGATTAAAAACCAATCTTCTCTAACATACGATCAAAAAAGCTCGGTTCACTCTCTTGCGGCACACCTTTTGGTGTTGGTGTCACTTTATTACCTACGCGTGTTGTAGGAATTTCAGCAACCACTTCCGGCTCCACTTCTTCAGGCAATGATCGTAATTGACGATCAAACACCATGCCAGACGAAGATTCATAAGATGGAGAATTAACAGGCAGCTCAACCACTGGCGGCAAAGCAACAGGACTCTCAACAGATGGAGCCACAGTTTCGGCGACTGGCTCTTTAACAACTTCACTCGAAACCGCAGGCTCATTTGACGGAGCAACTACCGCTTGACTTACTTCAGCAACAGCCTCTACAGGTGCAGCAACTGCACTTGCTGCAGCAGCTGGTGCAATTGGCACATCCAAAGGAACTGCAAGCATAGACTTAGATGCATCAGTATCCGAAGCAACCTCAGCCGGCGCAACTTCAGCCTTTACAACCTCATCAGACTCTTTTTTTACAAGCGCTTTTTCCGTAGCTATTTTAGGCTGTGTAACATCGTCTTTTTCCCAAAACTTCAGCTTATTGATTAAGCTTTTTTCTTCAGGCTTTTTATAAGGCTCGACTATGCGGGTACCCGTATTACCATTTGCGTCTACACCATCGGATTTAGTGCTACCGCTTGGAATCACATCACCACGCACGGTTTTTAATAAATCTTTTTCAAAATCAAGAATAACGCGACGCTGTTCGGTGACCTTACCAGCCTCGCGCATTTGATACACGTAGTCCCAGCGATTACCGTGAAAGCTATCTTGAATAAGTGGCGTACCCATAATAAAACGGACTTGCGACTTCGTCATACCTGGTCGCAGTTGCAAGAGCATTTTGGATGTGACCACATTACCCTGCTGGACATCTAGTTTATATGGCTTAACACTTGGCAATGCAGTACCGCATGCGGAACACAGCAGGCCGAGTAAAACGATTAGATAACGTAAAGTAGAAAAATAACGCATATCATGACTTTAATTTGAATTGGCGTTAATATACCACGTAGCGCCCCAAGCAAAAACATCCACCTTTACTAATTGTGAACATTCTAAAATTATGCAAGATCAAAAAGATTTAAAAAATGCGGGATTAAAAGCCACCTTGCCACGACTCAAGGTGCTAAACCTATTTGAAAATAGCAAAGACCGACATTTGTCTGCTGAAGACATCTACAAAATCATGATTAACTCTGGTGAGGATGTTGGCTTGGCTACTGTGTATCGTGTGCTCACACAGTTTGAACAAGCCGGGTTGCTAGTTAGACACCACTTTGAAAGTGGAAAAGCCGTCTTTGAACTGAATAGCGGTGGTCATCATGACCATATTGTCTGTATCAAATGTGGCCGCGTAGAAGAGTTTTACGATCCAGAAATCGAGAAAAGACAAGAAAGCGCAGCGGCAAAATTAGGCTTCACCATGCAAGATCACTCCCTGACTATTTATGGCGTTTGCACTAAACAACCTTGCGAAAGTAAAGAGTAAAACAACTAGCTGCTCACAGCCAGAGCAGCCACTTACCTTAACAACATTTCCTTTGCATGCTCTCTTGTTGTTAAGGTAATTTCAATCCCACCTAACATACGCGCGACTTCTTCTACGCGGTCATTAGCATCCAGTGCTGCGATAGTACTTAAGGTTTGACCATTTGTTTGAGATTTACTTACGCGTAAATGATGCTTACCAAGCGCGGCCACTTGTGGCAAATGCGTAATCACTAACACCTGCCGCTGCTGACCCAGCTGCTTAAGCAGGTTACCAACCACCTCAGCCACCCCGCCACCAATACCAACGTCAACTTCATCAAAAATCATGGTTGGTACGCTGCCTTGCTGCGCAGTCACCACGCGAATGGCCAAGCTGATTCGAGACAATTCGCCACCAGAAGCTACTTTACTTAAGGAGCGCGGTGCGACGCCTGCATGGCCGGCAACCAAGAACTCGACTTGCTCCAAGCCATTAGCACTTGGAGCGACTGGCGCCAACTCTACCAAGAACTGGCCCCCGCTTAGAGATAAATGCTGCATCTCTGCTGTAATTTTTTGATGTAAGGTTAATGCCGCAGTTTTTCTACCGGCACTCAAGTGCTCAGCTAATTTTTTATACTGATTGAATGCCGCAGCTTCTTGCTCTGCAAGCGCACCGTCATCTGCAAAACCAGACAACTCCACCATTCTAGCCTGCCAACCTTCAAGCAACACTGGCAAATCTTCTACACGTGACCGATATTTGCGTGCCGCAGAATGAATCGATTGAATTCTCGCATCTACTTCGCTCAAGCGCGCAGGATCTAATTCCATACGCTGAATATATCGATTTAAAGATCGGCTAGTTTCTTGCAATTGAATCATGCCAGAATCAAGTGACTCCGACACTTCTACCAGACTTGTATCATAGGCTTGCATGCTTTGCAGGTGATGCTGCACTTGCGCTAACAAATTTAGCGCTGACAACTCACCTTCACTAAGCAGCTCCACACAAGCTTCTCCACTGGTAATGAGACTAGCGCCATTTGAAAGTAGCACATGCTCTTGTTGTAGCGCATCCCACTCTTGCTCATTAAACGCGAGTGCTGTCAGTTCACGCACGTCATCTCGTAACGATGCCAACTCATCCGCATAAGCTTCGGCGTTCTTTTCCAGTGCTAAGCGCGTCACATGCAGACGGTGCCAAAGTTTATACTGCTCAGCGACATTGTTGGCCACATCAATCAAGCCACCAAACTCATCTAAAATTTGACGTTGTGTAGCCGGCTTAAGTAAAGAGTGATGCGCATTTTGGCTGTAGATATCGACTAAGAATTCACCTAACTCCTTAAGCTGCTGCATAGTCGCTGAAGTGCCGTTAATAAAAGCGCGCGAGCGCCCATCGGCATAAATGACACGTCTCAGCAGTAACTCAGGTTCATCATGAGCAATTTCCTGCGCAGCCAACCAAGTTAAAGCTTCATCGTTATTTTGCAATGAGAAGCTTGCACTAATCTCAGCTTTATCACAGCCTGATCGCGTCACACCACCTTCGCCACGCGCACCTAGCGCTAGGGATAGTGCATCGATTAAAATAGATTTACCTGCACCAGTTTCGCCCGTCAGCACTGTAAATCCAGATTGAAAATCCAGATCAAGCCGATCAACAATGACGAAATCTCGAATTGAAAGCGTGTGTAGCATAATTCAATTAATCCATTTTATTGCCATATCGAAATGACAAGGCTTTAAGCAATATTGGGTAGCATTAAGACGATTAATATAGATCAATTTTTGCCTGCATCCAATGTAAACACTGAGTCACCTATCAGAAGAAAACGAGATGAACACAAGCTGTGACAGCAATTTTTTGAAAAATTGACGGTGAAATCAACCCCAATTGAGCTTGTTTCTGAGCATATCAAAATAACAGTACTCTATTGGGTGTAATAATGAGATTGTTTTTTCAGCACGTTGCACCACGATTTTATCGCCAATTTCCAAGCCTACCTGAAACTGCCCATCAAAGCTTAGTTGCGCTTCATCAAACTGCACGACCGTCACTACAATATTACTAGCACTATTCACTGCAATTGGTCGATTGCTCAATGTGTGCGGACAGATTGGCACTAGCGAGATTGCTTCTAAATTAGGGTGTAAAATCGGACCGCCTGCAGACAGCGCATAGGCAGTGGCGCCAGTTGGTGTGCTTATAATTAAGCCATCGCTACGTTGCTTGTAAACAAACTTGCCGTCGATTTCGATTTCCAGCTCTATCAAGCGCAATCCGCTTTTAATCACGACATCATTAAGTGCATGGCTACTATAAACAACCTGGCCGTCTCTTACCACATTTGTAGACAGTAACATGCGAGGCTCTTTGATGAAATCGCCAGTAAGCATGCGGTCAATTTCTACGAGCATATCTTCTGCGCGTAAGTCAGTTAAAAACCCAAAACGTCCACGATTGATACCCACCAGCGGCACCTCGGTATCAATCAGACTGCGAGCCACACTGAGCATTGTGCCATCCCCACCCATGACAATCGCAAGGTCAACGGTTTGTCCAATATCACCTAATGTTAAGGTCTTATATTCAGCAAGCTGAGCATGATGTGCCGTATTTGCCTCAATCCACACTTCGTGGTTTTTGGCGGCTAAATGCTGTGCTAAATCAGCCAAATCACTTCGCATCAACTGCAAAGCCGATACGTTCATATATTTGCCGATAAGCGCTATTTTTTTAAAGTTTGTCTGCACGGCAGAATTAAAACATAGTCAGGAAATCTTAGCAAAGCTAGATACAAAATATATTTGCAAAAAATGTATTAAGTCATGAATTTACCCAAATAATCCCAAGATAGCTCTAATCCATTCACTGACAGACTAAAACTGATATAGGAGTGTTAGATTTTATATTTCCAACACGCTCTTTTTTCGAAAAAAGAAAACAGCTGAACGATCTAATAAGATTGCCTAATTAAGCCAACTACCTGATAATTTGAGGTGTGGATAAACGCTCGCAAATTTTACTTAAAACTTTAGTTGAACATTATATTAGTGATGGTCAACCTATCGGCTCGCGCACCCTATTGCAGCATTCTGGCCTAGACGTCAGCCCTGCAACCATTAGGAATGTCATGAGCGATTTGGAGCAACTTGGATTCATTGCCAGCCCACATACCTCAGCAGGGCGCATACCCACACAAAAAGGTTATCGTTTATTTGTGGACTCGCTACTTACGGTAAAGCCACTAGATACTCAAATTCTACTGCAACTTAAAAGCGGCTTATCGTCACCGAACCCTAGCGAGCTGATTGCAAATGCAGCAGACATGCTATCGCAGCTAACGCAGTTTGCGGGCGTAGTGATGACCCCAAAGCGCAAACGAGTTGCATTTAAGCACTTAGAATTTTTAACGCTATCAGACAAAAGAATATTGGTCATCATTGTGACCAGCGATGGTAACGTACAGAACCGCATTATCCTCACTGAAAAACCTTTTAGCGCTAGCGAACTGACGCAAGCTGGTAATTATTTCAATGCGCACTTTTCTGGCCATACTTTTGAAGAGGTTCAGCAAAAGTTACATGCTGAACTTAAGCAAATGCAGAACGACATGAACCAACTGATGACAGCTGCACTCGAAGCAAGCAGCAAGAAAACGGATGATGATGGCGTAGTGATTGCAGGCGAACGCAATCTATTGCAAGTGGACGACTTATCTACCAATGTGACAAGCTTGCGCAAGCTGTTTGAGATTTTTGAGCGCCGCACTAGTCTGATGCAGTTATTAGACAATAGCCAACGTGCAGAAGGCATACAGATCTTTATCGGCGGTGAAAGTGGTTACTTACCTCTGGACGAATGCAGCATGATTACCGCACCCTATGAAGCAGATGGGCAAGTCGTAGGCACACTGGGCGTGATTGGCCCTACCCGCATGGCATACGAGAGAGTGATTCCCATTGTTGATGTCACCGCAAAGTTATTGTCAAACGCACTGTCATCTCAGTAAAGAATAACAAAAATAGCCTCAACTTAAGAGGTTGCTACCAAACTTATTATAAATAGATTGATAAAATGTCATATTACAATCCAGAACCTAAATACGACCATGGTGACCAACTAAAAGTGGGCATTTTGCTTGCAAACTTAGGCACGCCAGATGCACCTACTGCAAAAGCATTACGACCTTATTTACGTCAATTTCTAAGCGATCGCCGTATTGTAGAAATTCCACGGGCGATTTGGTGGCTTATTTTAAACTGCATTATCTTAGTGATTCGCCCCAAAAAATCCGCAGAAAAATACGCTAGCGTCTGGACCAATGAAGGCTCACCGTTAATGGCGCATGCAAAAAAACAAACATTGCTATTACGTGGCTTTTTGGCGCAAAAAATCAACTCCCCATTCACCGTAGAATTAGGCATGAGTTACGGCAACCCCTCTATGGCCAGTGCCATTGAGACACTAAAAGCACAGCACTGTGACCGCATTTTAGTGTTTCCGCTATATCCACAATACGCTGCAAGCAGCACAGCAAGTGCATTAGATGCCGTTTGGCGTACCTTACTGAAAACACGTAATGTGCCAGCAATTCGTACCATTAAACACTATCACGACCACCCTGCTTATATTGAAGCGCTTGCACAAAGCGTGCGCGAGCATTGGCGCATCAATGGTAAGCCAAATCAATTAATCATAAGCTTTCATGGTGTGCCAAAGTTTCATCTGCTTAAAGGGGATATGTACCACTGCGAATGTCATAAAACTGGACGACTATTAGCAGAGGCACTTGGATTAAATAAAGATCAATATGCGATCGCATTTCAATCACGCTTTGGTAAACAAGAGTGGCTAAAACCTTACTTAGCAAACATGTTGGAGTCTTTAGGTAAAGCCAAAGTAAATCGTATCGATGTAATTTGCCCTGGCTTTTCTAGCGATTGCCTCGAAACGTTAGAAGAAATTGCCATGGAAGGTAAACATATATTCCAAAGCAATGGTGGTGGAGAGTTTCGCTATATTCCAGCCCTTAATGAGAACGATGCATGGATACACGCAATGACAACCATTGCGTTAGAAAATCTACAAGGCTGGGTAAGTACTGATTGGGATGCAAATGCAGCTAAAAAAGACGCTGAAATGACAAAATTAAGAGCTCAAAGTTTAGCCAATAATTAATAAGCGTTATACTGAGTACTTTATAAATTTAAACAAGCTGCTTAGATTTTTGCAGCGTACTGATGAATTAGGTATTAACCCATGATAGTAATTACTGGCGGCGCTGGCATGATAGGCTCTATCATTGCATGGCATCTAAACACCAAACTAAAACGCGATGATTTAGTCATTGTCGACCGCATCACGCACGAAGAACAGTGGCAAAACCTCGCACATCGCCAGTACGCACACTACTTAGATAAAGATCAGCTCATGTCTTGGCTTAACGGCGAAGACAATAAAGGCCGTACGGATATTGAAGCAGTGATTCATATGGGTGCTATTAGTGCCACGACTGAGCGCGACTTTAATAAACTGGTCGAAACCAATATTCAGTATTCACAAAACTTATGGACTTGGTGTGCCAATCATCAAGTGCCATTTTTCTATGCAAGCTCAGCTGCCACTTATGGTGATGGTAATTTGGGTTATGACGATGCAAGTATAGAGAATCTGCGTCCACTCAATGGCTATGGCTACTCAAAACACTTTTTCGACCAATGGGCATTGCGTCAGGTTAACAAAAAGTTACCGACACCACCTAATTGGGCAGGCTTTAAGTTCTTTAATGTGTATGGTCCAAATGAGTACCACAAAGATCGTATGGCAAGCGTAGCATTCCACACCTTCAATCAGTTCAGCGAAACTGGTACGATGAAGCTGTTTAAAGGCACAAAAGCGGGGGTTGAGGACGGCATGCAAATGCGTGACTTTGTTTATGTCAAAGATGCTGCTGCCGTTGTAAATTACTTTCTTGAGTCGGCACTGTCTACTAAATCAGCACCAAATGGCATCTACAATATTGGCACTGGCAAAGCACGTAGCTTTAAAGACTTGGCGACCAATGTCATGCAAAGTATGAATCGTGAGCCTCACATTACCTTTGTGGACATGCCTCAAGACTTACAGGGCAAGTACCAATACTTCACAGAGGCCGCCATGAGCAAACTTGCAAGCGCAGGTTACACTCAACCGTTTCACAGCTTAGAAGACGGCGTACGTGACTATGTGCAAAATTACTTAACGCAAGAGGATAAATACTGCTAATGAGTACGACTAATAAGTATGTTGATTATCTAAAAGGCGAACACGCTGCGCATATGGCGATGTTTAATGCCTTAGAGCCACTTTTTCCACTGATTAGTGATGTAGGCATCGCCATGCAGAACACCATTAAAAATGGTGGGAAGATATTCCTCATGGGTAACGGCGGCAGCGCCGCAGATAGCCAGCATATTGCTGCTGAAATTGTCGGTCGATTTAAAAAAGAGCGTAAAGGCATGCCTGCTATCGCCCTAACAACTGATACCTCGATTCTTACTTCAGTTGGCAACGATTACGGCTACAACTACATTTTTGCACGACAAGTCGAAGCGCTATGTCGTCCAGAAGACTTAGTGATTGGACTTACTACTAGTGGCAACAGCGCAAATGTTGTCAGCGCGATTGAAGCTGCAAACGCGATTGGTGCAACAACAGTAGGCTTAACTGGTGGCACTGGCGGCAAGCTAAACAATTTGTGCACCTACAATATCGTCATCCCATCCAGCGTGACTGCGCGCATTCAAGAAGCGCATATCTTTGTTGGTCACTCACTATGTGAGATTCTAGAATCTGATTAAAGCACTTACATCAGGGCTCCAACACAGATTGGGGCTCCAATGTATTTAAAGGCGCCGAACACCTGCTTTGGCCGCAATGACAAGCGAATATAACATTGTTAGATGTATAATCTCATCCACCATGACCCAACAAAAACTTCTCGATACTGTTAAACACTTCGGCAATCTCAATCAGCATGCGCTAGTGATTGGCGATGTGATGCTAGACCGTTACCTAATGGGAGAAGTAAACCGTATTTCTCCAGAAGCACCGGTTCCAGTCGTATTGATAAAGTCGCAGCATGATAGAGCTGGCGGTGCCGCGAATGTGGCCGCCAACTTATCCTTACTGGGCATCACAACCCATATCATTGGCTGTGTTGGCGCAGATAATGAAGCCAACCTTCTGCTGAATTTAATGATTGATACCAAAATCAATATCAATCATGTGATCCGCTCAAATCAACGCCCTACTGTCGCCAAAACCAGAATTTTAGGCGGACATCAACAAATGATGCGCTTAGATCAGGAAAACAGCACCACATTTAGCGCAGACGAAAATGCGCAATTGTTACACGCTATTGCTGAAGAAATTGCACTTAAACCCACAATCGTCATTTTGTCTGACTATGCAAAGGGTTTACTAAGTACCGAGGTGTGCCAGCAAATTATTGAAATGTGTAATGCACAAGGCATTACCACGCTTGTTGACCCTAAAGGGCATGATTACAGCAAATACAAAAGCGCGACAGCACTGACGCCGAACAAAAAGGAAACTGCTGAGGCTTGTGCTGTTTCCATCCATGATGCCAACTTAATTGATAAAGCAACCGCACTCAAAAATACGCTAGACCTAGAGTTTTTAGTGGTCACACGTGGCGAAGAGGGTATTTCATTGATTGATGACACCAGTCACTTATTACCAGCTACAGCCAAACAGGTGTTTGATGTTTCAGGTGCAGGTGACACTGTGATCGCCACCCTTGCTGCAGGCCTAATGCACGCGCTTAGCCCGTTGGAAGCATTGCAACTTGCCAACATTGCGGCTGGTGTTGTGGTAGGTAAAGTAGGCACTGTGCCTATTAGCCGCGATGATTTAATTGAAGCTTTAGCCAGCGAGCAATCTTCTGAGCAAGCGCATAAAATGTGCGACCTAGCCCATCTTATGCAAAAAGTTGACACTTGGAAAAAAGCTAATCAAAAAATCGTATTTACCAATGGCTGCTTTGATTTACTACATGCAGGCCATGTGACTTATTTAGAAGCAGCAAAGAAACGCGGTGACAAACTAATTTTAGGATTAAATACCGACCGCTCCGTAAGTGCGCTTAAAGGACCAACCCGCCCAGTTGTGCATGAGAATGATCGTGCGCGTGTACTGGCAGCATTAGAGTCTGTAGATGCCGTCATCCTGTTTGATGAAGATACACCACTTAGCTTAATCAATACGGTTAAACCGCACGTGATTGCAAAAGGTAGCGACTACACGGCAGACCAGGTAGTAGGTGGAAAAGAGGTTGAGTCTTGGGGTGGTGAGATTGCGTTAATCGACTTAGTGGCAGGCCGCAGTACCAGCAATATCATTAAAAAAATGAATAGTTAATATTCATCCATGCAAATACAAAAACACCCGCATCAACGTTAACGCATTAATGACAAACACAACCAACAAAATTCTAGTGCTTGGCCCTGCCTGGGTGGGTGACATGGTAATGGCTCAAAGTCTTTTTAAAGTACTAAAGAGCAACCAGCCAGATTGCATTATTGACGTGGCAGCACCAGCTTGGACACTGCCTTTACTAGAACGCATGCCTGAAGTTTCCGGCAAGATTCCACTGCCGTTTAAACATGGCGAACTAGCCTTTCTTGACAGAATAAAATTTGGTAAATCACTGAGAAACCAAGGCTATACACAAGCCATTGTTTTAACTAACTCACTCAAATCTGCCTTACTCCCTTGGGCTGCCAATATTAAACAGCGCACGAGTTACTTAGGTGAAATGCGTTATGGCCTTATTAATGATGTTCGGCCACTGGACAAAACCAAACTAAAGAAAACTGTTGAGCGCTTTGTAAACCTAGGTCTAAGCAAAACGCAGACGTTATCTTCGCCCATACCTATTCCTACGCTGGAATATAACAAAACCAATGCATTATCGGTATTAAATAGGATGGGCTTAGTTGAGCCAACAAGCAAGGTACTAGGTTTATGTCCAGGTGCAGAGTTCGGCGAGGCAAAACGCTGGCCGATTGCACACTACGCAGAGGTTGCTAATCAAGCTCTAGATCAAGGTTGGCAAGTATGGCTGTTTGGTTCGGAAAAAGACATTCCAGTCACCTCCGCCATCAACCAGAAAACACAAAACCGCTGTGCTGACTTTGGCGGAAAAACCAAACTTGGTGAGGCGATTGACCTGATGGCCATGTGCGACACCGTTATCAGTAATGACTCTGGCCTCATGCACGTAGCCGCAGCCTTAGATAAACACCTGATTGCCATCTACGGTTCGTCTGACCCTCACCATACACCGCCAATGCACCCGAATGCAGTGGTTGAATACCTTGGTTTAGCATGTAGCCCATGCTTTAAACGTGAGTGCCCTTTAGGTCACCTAAATTGCCTTGTTCACATCAAGCCAGATGATGTCATCAAAAAAGTGATTCCAATCAGTCAAAGCTAGTCTAGGTCAGACTCGCCTAAGTTAAGCTAGGTAGCATTCGGTCAAGTACTTACAATAAGGCCAATAAGTTTTTCACCACATGAATTTGATGCGCTTGGCAAAATGCTTGCCAATCAGCCACCTCAGTCCAATCGCTTAGAAATACAAAATCTAAACCTGCACGCGTTGCTGCTTCAAAATCATATTTACTATCCCCAATAAACAAGGCAGGAAACTGCAAGTGACCGTTTTCTTTCTCGCGTGCCAATACGGTATCTTTGTTATCAGGGCTACCAAATAATCCCCCGTCAAAATACTTGGCCAAATCACGTTTAGCGAATAAATTGCGAATCTCTTGCTGATCTCCCCCTGACAGGATCATCCAGCTTGCCTGTGGCGTAGCTTGTCGCAATGCGCTTAAGCCTTCGGCTATCTGACACTCGATCAACACTACTTCGAGTTCCCGTGCAAATTCATCTAATAAAATCTGAATAGCTTCTTTTGTGACAGGTTGATGCGTAATTTCACGTAGGTAGTAATCAAACTTATGATAACGAGAAATACCGCCCAACCGCACATGATAATCAACCAGTGCCTGCGCCTGCTCATCGGTAGCACCTAAGCTCTTTGCGGTTCGAAAATAGGCTTCAGTTTTAACCACGTTAGAGTCAAGCACTACGCCATCACAATCAAATACGATGGTTTTATATTTTTTGATATCTATTTGCAAACTCTATCCAAACTTTGAATCTCAATAAAAAAGGGCTTTGTACTAAATTTAGTACAAAGCCCGATGATAGCCTGCTGATATTAAGCCCGAGTGAAATTCACCAGCTCACAACATTCAGTTAAGCGGCTTTAATTGCACTAGCTTCTTTAGCTAATTTAGTAATATGTGCCCAATCGCCGCGGGCTACAGCATCGGCTGGTGTTAACCATGTACCACCACAAACAACTACGTTAGGCAATGCCAAGAACTGTGGTGCACTTTCAACTGTTACACCGCCAGTAGGGCAGAATTTCACATCGCCAAATGGACCAGCAAAACCTTTTAATAGGTTAATGCCACCCACAGCAACTGCTGGGAATAGTTTCAAGAAGTAGTAATCATCCGCATTTGCCATCATGATTTCAGAACCTGTTGAAACGCCTGGCAACAACGGCAAACCAATTTTACGTGCGTATTGACCTAACTCGCTGGTGTAGCCTGGGCTAACTGCAAACTGACAGCCAGCATCTTTAGAAGCTTGCGCATCTTTAAGGTTACGCACTGTGCCTGAACCTAAAATTGCATCTGGCACGTGTTTAGCAATTTGCTCCATACCGGCTAATGCACATGATGTACGCAATGTTACTTCTAATACCTTGATACCACCTTCAAGTAGCGCTTCTGCCATTGGCACAGCATCTTCTACGCGGTTAATCACAATCACTGGAATCACTGGACCGTGATTAGCTAAATCTAATGTACTCATTTTCTCTACCTATTTAATAAATTTATGTTTTTCGGTTTAAAAACCGGTTAAAGCAAAATATCTAGAGTGCGCAATCTAAGGTGCGTAATCTAACCGTTTCAAAATCAATTATATTTTTAAACGAGTTCAGAAACTTTGATAATCAAAGGATAACTAGGCGCATGAGCGTAGACAGTACGAATAGTACGGCAAGCGAAATGCAACAACGTTATCGTTTGATTTGTAAAGTTACAACCAGGTTACTGCGCCTTCTTCGGCTGACAGTACATTGCGGCGCATACCACCAAACAACTCACGACCAAAACCGTGTGCATTGCTATGGCGCTTACTATCTGGAAGCTCTGCTATTTCACGCTCCGCCCACTCATCTTCATCCACCAGCACGTTGACCATGCCTACCGTCGCATTTAAGCGAATAATATCGCCATCACGCACTTTGGCTAATGGACCGCCAGCTGAAGCTTCTGGGCTTAAGTGGATTGCTGCTGGAATCTTACCAGATGCGCCACTCATACGGCCATCAGTCACAATCGCCACTTTAAACCCTTTATTCTGCAACACAGCCATTGGTGGTGTTAACTTGTGCAGCTCTGGCATACCGTTGGCTTTAGGACCTTGGAAACGCACCACAGCGACAAAATCTTTTTCTAACTCACCACGGTCAAATGCAGCTAACAACTCTTCTTGTGCATCAAACACAATTGCCGGTGCTTCAATAATATGACGATCTTCAGGCACTGCTGAAATCTTAATCACGCTACGACCCAAGTTGCCTTTAAGTAAACGTAAGCCACCTGACTCGTTGAATGGGAATGCCGCTGTACGCACGATGGTTTCATCGCTGCTTTCTTTTGGCAGGTCTTTCCAGACCACTTTATTCTCTTCTTTAACTGGTAACTTGCCGTATTCACGTAAGCCACCGTGCGCTACCGTCAACACATCAGGGAACATATAACCGGCATCAATCAACTCACGAATCACAAATGCAGGACCACCCGCAGATTGGAATTCATTCACGTCAGCTTTACCGTTAGGGTAAACACTTGCCAACAATGGTGTTGCTTTAGCTAAATGGTAGAAATCTGTCCAGTCAATAATAATGCCTGCAGCACGCGCAATCGCCACCCAGTGAATCAAATGGTTGGTTGAGCCGCCAGTTGCCAGCAAGGCAACCATGGCGTTAACAATCACATGCTCATCAACTAAGCGACCAATCGGCGTAAAGTTTTTAGCTTTGACGTTATTTAACACCATTCTTACAGATTCACGTGTTAATAGTTCGCGTAAACCTTCGTGCGGATGCACAAACGCAGCACCAGGTACATGCAAGCCCATTGCTTCCATCAACATTTGGTTACTATTGGCAGTACCGTAGAACGTACAGGTACCAGCACCGTGATATGCAGCAGACTCAGAAGCGAGCAACTCTTCGCGCCCTACTTTACCTTGCGCATATTGCTCACGCACTTTAGATTTAGTGGTGTTATCAATACCAGTGCTCATTGGGCCAGCTGGTACAAATACACATGGCAAATGCCCGAACTGTAAGGCACCAATTAACAGACCTGGAACGATTTTATCGCACACGCCTAGTAGTAATGCTGCGTCGAACACATCATGCGAAAGCGCAACAGCGGTACTCATGGCAATGGTATCGCGGCTAAATAGCGAAAGCTCCATGCCAGGCTCACCTTGGGTAATGCCATCACACATTGCAGGCACGCCGCCTGCTACTTGTACTGTAGCGCCATATTTATGGGCTTCGTCACGAATAATATCTGGGTAGTTTACATACGGTTGATGCGCTGAAAGCATTTCATTGTATGCGGTCACAATACCAATATTAGGTGCTTTTTCTACAACAACACGTAACTTATCATTAGCTGGCATCGCAGCAAAAGCATGGGCTACGTTGGCACAGCCAAGGCGGTCTGCACCACGTGGTCGATTGACAATATCATCCAAACGGTTCAAATAAGCCGTACGCGTTGGGCGGCTTTTCTCAATAATACGTTCAGTAACTTCTATATGGGACTGTTTCATAATTTTAGACACTCTACTCAGATAACTGACTTAACTAGCGGAACTTAATAATAAAAATGACTTACTAAGTAAAGACAAACCTCAACCCCGATTATCGCTAAACTAAGGCTTATCGTCAAACAAAAGCCGCTAATTTAGCGGCCTGTTTGATATGAATTTACACTTACTTGATTGATATCAAATCATTTTTTTGTGACCAAAACATCTTCCATCATCAAATACTCTAGGTCACAGCCATAAAACATATTCAAGGCATCGGTCGGTGAGCAAATCATCGGTTCGCCTCGGCGGTTCAATGATGTGTTCAACACCACCGGCACTCCTCGTAGCTGCTCCAGATGCTCAATTAGCTCGTAATAGCGCGGGTTGGTTTCACGCGTAACCACTTGCGCACGTGCGGTACCATCCTCATGCACCACTTCTGGAATACGTGATTTCCAATGCTCGGCCACATCAAACGTGAATGTCATATAAGGCGCAGGATGCTCAGTCTGCAAAATATCAGGTGCAACACGATCAAGCATACTCGGACAGAATGGACGCCAGCGCTCACGATATTTAATTTGCGCATTAATACGATCTGCCACACCCGGATAACTTGGGTCACCTAAAATACTACGGCAACCCAATGAGCGCGGGCCAAACTCCATACGGCCTTGTAGCCATGCTAACGGATTACCACTCGCCAATAACTCGGCAGCTTTTTGCGGTGCATTTTCTACACGCGTAAAAATAGGTTTTTCTGGATGCGCTTCACATGCAGTAATACATTCTTCTGAGGTAAAAGCCGGCCCTAAGTAAGCATGCTCCATTTTCTGAATTGAATCGCCAGCCAAATGTGCAGCATAGGTAGCCGCGCCCAATGAAGTGCCGTTATCACCTGATGCAGGCTGTACGAACAGCTCTTTTACATGAGGCATCGCAATAATGCGTTGGTTCAATTTCACGTTAAGTGCAACGCCACCCGCCATCGCAATGCGACCAGTTTCCTTGATAATATCACCAAGGTAATAATCGATCATTTTCAGCGCAACATCTTCTAGCAACGCTTGTACAGAAGCGGCATAGTGAATGTAAGGATCATCAATTTCATCGCCGTGGCGCTTAGGGCCTAACCATTCAATCAACTCAGGCGTGAAATAATAGCCTTTACCATTCTCTTTATAGCGACGTAAGCCAACCACGTTCACCAACTCAGTATTGACGCGCAAATCACCGTTCTCAAACGTGACTAGCTTAGACAAATCATATTTACTTGCATCGCCATATGGCGCCATGCCCATGACCTTAAACTCACCGTCCAGCATCTCAAAACCAAGATACTCGGTGATTGCACCATACATGCCGCCTAACGAATCCGGATCATAAAATTCTTTGATTTTATGAATTTTTCCGTTTTCACCATAACCAAAGAATGTGGTCGCATACTCACCTTTGCCATCAATGCCAACGATCGCAGTTTTTTCTTTAAAACCGCTCAAATGATAAGCACTTGAAGCATGCGCTAAGTGATGCTCAACTGGCACGAACTTAGCGTTAGTTAAGCCCAAGTCAGCCATCAGTTTCAAAGATTTATCACGATTACGACGGAAACGACGATTACCGTTAAAAATGGCATCTAGCGCACGATCCGGTGCGTACCAGTGGCGTTTAGCATAATGCCAGCGCGCACTCGTACTTAATGGAATTTCCGCATAAGGGAAAGCAACAATATCAACCTGTTCTGGCTTGATACCGGCTTGCTTCATACAAAATTTTGCAGCTTCATACGGAAATTTATTTTTCGCATGCTTGTCGCGAATGAAACGCTCTTCTTCCGCTGCTGCAATAATTTTACCATCGACCAAGATGGCCGCTGAAGCGTCGTGTCCTAATGCACCTGATAAACCTAATACAATCATTGAGTTAACTCTACTAAATTATTGTCGAATTTTATGTAAATAAAATTCAATCACTTAAAATTTTCGCTTTTATGAGCGGAGAATGATCTACATAAACCACTTTAAAAGCCTGTAAGAACGCATTATACAGGGATGTGTCATCTTTCCAATTTCGCATAAAGCGTCGTAAGTCTTTTGCATGTGCTTTTAATGCGAAATATTGACAATGATGCTGTTGCATGCTGTCTAAATCAATCAACATAGGACGAGCGTCCAACATTTTGATATTGCTGAATTTCATATCGCCATGAGATAGTTTTAGCAAATAAAGGCGGTAAAACAACTGGACTATCTCTTTAACAGTCTCATCACGTGTGGCAGATGCTTCAATCTGGGCGAAATAGCTGGCTACATCTGGCGCCTCGACATATTCACTTAAGAAGTAAGCTTTGCCTCTTAAGCAAAAGTCTCGCTGCTCAATTAGAGCGATAGGTTTAGGGGTATTAATCCCGAAAAATTGTAACCGATAAGCATTTGCCCAAGAAACAGAAGCTCGTGTTTGGCGAAACATTCTACTTAAGCGATGCGTCACGTTTTTGATGTTATAGCGCTTGATGACCACATCAGCACCACCAAATTTAGCCAATGCGACCGTACACGTGTTGCCGCCTTTAAGCAAGCTAGCCTTAGCAACCAAAGCATCAAGCTGCTCAGTTTCCGATGGAATAGGTAAACTTGAAAAATCACTAGCCCAAGCAACAAAGCAATGTCGATACTGCTGAATATTGACATCCGTACACTGACGAAACACTTTTTTATCTGCATACATCGATGCGGTTTTTTGACGATATGTATTGACCAACCGCGGCACAGTGGTTCGATGCGGGAATGTTTTCCAATCTCGAGCTTGCGCATAAACCGTCAACAAGTCTTCGATCCAATATTCAAGATCTAAAACATCAAATTTTGATAACAATAAACTCAGATTATGCAAAGCTGTTTTTTGATCTAACTTTGCATAATGGCGTATACCATCGCCATCAATCGTATAAATATGCTCAGTTGTGGCTAAGAAATTCTTTGGGTACAAATCTGTTTGCAGCAAACCAGCTTGATGATGGCTTGCCACTACCTTGACTAGCTTGGCGGCCAAATCAAACCGAGCCTGCTGGCTTGATGTAGCCAACAATTGCTCCGTATTAACCGCGTCAGCAATTGCGGCAAAAATTAATACATAAGCCAATGCACCATCAACGCTAGACTCATCTTGACCTAACAAGGGTGGCGTTAAAATACTCGCAGCTGCCAAATAATTCACGCCTGACAAATCGCGCAAATAATGCTGCTTGGCACGGGCACCATAAAAAACCTTAGCAAAGACGGCTTGTCCGCCCCAGATACCACGCACCACTATGCGCTGCTGGGGGACTGTTCGTACAATCTCCTCAACAAGTATAGGCTCTGAATTATTTAATAAAATTTGCTGCAAGCTAATGGCTTAAATGATTATATTTTTTGAAATTTAGAATTTAGATATAACTGTTAAAACAGATTCATTACAATTCACACATACGTTGAAATTAATCATCAAAAAGTTTACTCCTGCTCTTCTTGTTTTGTACTTAACCAGTGTTGTTTTACAGTTAGTAACGCCTGAAGGCAACAAACAATTTGAAATCATGATGCTACTGCGATTATAACTTCTCGCTCAACTTTTTCTATGTGATTATTAATAGCAATTGTGAATGATGAATTCTAGATGAAAATTATCCTATCAAGTTTCATGTAATAATAGCACTTAGCTTTTATTAGCCACGCCAACCCTATCGCTACAGTCGGTGACTAAACACTTTAACCATATGCTCATATTTATTAGCAAACTCTTAGCCTTTTTACCGCTACCTTTTATCCACCAAGTCGCAAAAGCACTTGGTTGGGCGCTGTATTTCTGTAACGCCAAAAGCGCACGTATACAGCGCAGTAATATTTTGCAGAGCGGTTTATGTGAAGGCGAAGATGCTATCAAGCAACTAATTAACGCAAACATCACAGAAACAGGAAAGTCATTATTAGAGTCCCTAGCAATCTGGGGGAAAAGTGAGTCCGAGCTATCAACCCTAGTCAAAGGGATAGACGGCTGGGACGATGTAGAAGCCGCGTTATCCTTAGGTAAAGGGCTGATTTTCTTAACGCCTCATCTAGGCTGCTTTGAAATGACCTCTATTTGCTACGGCTCGAAACATCCGGTGACCGTACTGTATCGACCACCAAAGTTAAAATTTTTACAGGCGCTTATTGTGAAAGGCAGATCACGCACAGGCGTCACGCTTGCCGAAGCAAATGCTAATGGTGTGCGCAAGCTTATGCAGGCGCTTAAGCGAGGCGAAGCAATTGGTATTTTGCCAGACCAAATTCCAGCTGAGGGCGAGGGCGAATGGGCGGATTTCTTTGGCAAACCTGCTTACACCATGACTTTAGCCAGTAAATTAGCAGAAAAAACCGGCGCTAAGGTAATGATGGTGTTCGGAGAAAGACTCAGCAACGGAAGCGGATATCATATCTATTTTAATAAAGTAGATTCAATCGCCACACCTACCTTATTAAACCAAGCAATTGAGCATCAGGTAGCGCAAAAGCCAGAACAGTACTTATGGCAATATAACCGGTATAAAGCAAGGCGTCATGCAATGCAGAAATTGAACGCGCCTAAAAACTAAGCAATCACTTAGTAATCAACAGCTTCTCTCTCCGCTTTCACTCGTTTCTGGAATTTATCGCTATTAAACCTAGCGTATAACTTGTACGCGCGCTTATCAACTTGTTGCCAGAATTTTGCATCCTGCGGTAAATAGTGCGTTTTAAATACTTCCAAATCCTGTGCGGTGAAACCATAATCCATACATGAGAACATCAAACCGGCAATGTCTTTGCGCACAGCACTGCCATGAATAGGCTGGTGATGTAGTACTCGATGCAGATCTAATAAATAAAACTCCGTATCAGCGGTGACGAGAACATTACGCTGCAATGCAATATGGCACAAGTAAAAATCGCGATGACTTAAACCTGCACCATGAAAATGCTTGGCTAACTTAGCAACGGCAATCAGCATCGCCTGACGTTCTGCCTGACTAGGCGGATTGGCAATCCATGTTTTACAAATGTCCTCTAATGAAACGATGTCGCCTAAGTCTTCAGTCAGTAAAAAGGACTGCTGACTCGCTGCACAGCGACCTTTAACCCCATAGGCTGCAATCGGTGTGGTGCGAATGCCTAATGCAGTCAATGTTTGTATCGCATGTACTTCTGTCATCGCACCAATCACAGGGCGCTTTGCACTTAAATAATTTTTAACGAGTTCTTTCCAGCCCACACCGCCATGCTGCTTAACAAAATATGAGCGGTCATTAAGAGCCACACGCATGGTTTTACGGTTGGCGGCAGCACGAACAGTGAATCCGCTAAGTGCCATAAAATCGTCAAAAGACATGCCTTTTAGTTGTGCATCATGCTCAGGCGCAACCCATAACAAAAGGTCTTTATTGTTTGTATCCGAGGTTACTTTGAGTAGTGGTGTTTTCATGGTGTCTACAATATTAGTCAGTATACGTGCCTCCGCTTGCCCGGGGTTACGCTGCATGAGCTGCTGTGCATAACGTCGCCCTGCTTCTTGGTAAGCCTGAAGATGCCCTTGCAGTAAATTAAGTAACGCCGCATTGAGATCATGCTGTGAGAATGGAGACTTTAGGACAGCGCCAGCCTGCGCTTGTTCAATATGTGAGGCATACCCACATTGGTCGGTGGTAATCACGGGCAAACCACAAGCCATTGCTTCTAGCAACACGTGCCCTGCTAATTCACGTCGTGCCGGATGTATCATCACATCACTCGCCTGCATGAGCTGAGGAATATCATCACGCCCACCCAACACTTTAATTTGCGCCTCTAAACCCAACTCTGCAATCTGCTTATTCAAATGCTGTGCTGAATCTTGTCCAATAATTAACAGCCTTACCTGCTGACGTAACGCATCGGGCAAGGCATGCAGGGCTAGCACTGCACGGTCGGCTCCTTTAGTTTTAAAACCAGACCCAACTAATAATAAAACAAAATCTTCAGCTTTAAAGCCAAAACTTGCTCGCATATCTAAGCGCAATGCTTGGCGTTTATCAATATCCACATCACCATCTACACCTCTAGGAGCACCAAAGCGTTGTTGCGATAAAAATGGCGGTATTAAGTGAAAGCGTGCATCGGGGGTGTGATACCAACGCTGGAATAGGGATTGCTCAGCCTGTGTCAGCGTTAAAATATGACAGTGACCGCTCACATTAAAAATAGCATTTTCTGCCCGTTGAAACCACTTAAACCTAGGGGTATAACGATACCACCAAGGCCGCTCGTCATAAGCTTTGGCTACAAAACAGGAGTCGGCTGCAAAATACACATCCAAGCCAGCCATCCGATTGAAACCTACAACTAAATCCACATGACTGGCGTTTATTTCTTGCTTAATATTTTGAATCAAATCTTCATGCTTCTGATGGTTCAACCAGCCCTTGCTTTCGCATATTACAACTTTTAGATTATCTGGTTTCGCGCCCTGCCATTGCCCAGTAAAAACCGTGACTTCGTGACCTAGTGCTAGGCAATCTTGTGCGATACGCAACATATCGCGTTGCACACCACCATAAGGAAAATATTTAAAGATAATAAAAGCGAATTTCATTTATAGAATTGTATGCGAAAATATCACTATGAAACGTATTTTGCTGGTTAAAACCTCATCACTTGGTGATGTCATACACAATCTGCCTGTAGTCAATGATATTTTGCATCACCACCCAGATGCACATATTGATTGGGTGGTTGAAGAAGCATTTGCTGACATTCCGCGCTTACATCCTAAAGTGAAGAACATTCACCAAGTGGCAATCAGGCGCTGGCGGAAAAATCTATTAAAACAAAACACATGGCATGAAATACGCGAATGTAAGCATTTACTTTCGGCTAAACCCTATGATGCAATCATTGATACACAAGGCTTGGTAAAGAGTGCAATCATTGCTTGCGGGGCATTAGGACCAAGATATGGGTACGACAAACACGCTATACGTGAATCATTTGCCAGCCATTTCTATCAGCACACCTACAATATTTCATACCAACAGCATGCAGTGATTCGCAATCGCTCATTGGTGGCACAAAGCTTGGGTTACATCGTTCCCAACAGCGCACCAGACTATGGCATCCAAGCCCCTCAGCTAGAGATCGAGTCTCTTAACATCGAGATTAACAGCCCTTATGTGATTGGCTTACATGGTACCAGCCGAGACAGTAAATTATGGCCTGAATCACATTGGGTGAATTTAGCAGCAGCACTTTACGCACAACAACTAAAATTATTACTACCTTGGGCCAGTCAGGCTGAATACGCACGCGCACTAAGAATTGCCAGCGCAGCGACCAATGCAGTTGTATTGCCTAAGCTTAGGATTGCACAATTAGCCAGCTTAATTTCAAAAGCGCGCTATGCAGTCGGGGTGGATACAGGTCTATCACATCTAAGTGCAGCTTTAAGCACGCCTACCGTTGCCATCTATACTGACACCAACCCTGAGCTGACAGGCGTCATGGCAGGTGCCAATGCTCCTGCCATCAACCTAGGCAATATTAATGTGGTTCCTAGCGTTGATGAGGTCATCAATGCGCTAGAAGCACTATCAGTCTAACTTCAATCCAAGCTATTAATGCCTCAATGACAGCTCAACTTTAAAACCGACTCTAAAGGTTGGTTCTAAAATCAAACAGACCAACACAAGTTGTATAATGTAAGGATTGTTTACTAAATATCGTCACTGCTAGTGGCACTCATAGATTAATACTTATGCGCACTTCATCGTTATTGTCAGCAGCGTCTTTAGAAGGTGCCCAGATTATTGAATTCGACCCGAGAGGTCTCAAAGTGCTCAAGCTTGCGCATGGCAATATATTGAAACTATTCAGGTTACGTAACCAGTGGAGCATTGCGCGGTGGTACGGTTATGCACAACGATTTTGTGCCAATGCAAAACGCTTGCATCAACTAAACATACCAACCGTGAAGATCATCGACACTTACTTGCTGGCCGATGACTCTGCCTTCAGCTCACTACCTGCCCCCATTACCTTTAAACCTAAGCAGCGTGGAGCTAATCAAACATATGCTGTTGAATACGTACCACTACCTGGCAACACACTCAAAGAACTACTCCTAAGCCAAGCGTTAACCAGCACTCATGTACTACAACTCGGTGCATTTATTGCACGTTTGCATGATTCAGGCGTGCACTTCCGCTCCCTACATTTAGGCAACATCGTGCTAACACCAGATGGCGAGATGGGATTAATTGATGTGGCAGATATGCGCATTTACCCTTGGGCACTATGGTTTAACACACGCATGCGGAGCTTTCGTCATGTGACGCGCTATGCCAAACTAAACGAACAATTTGGCAAGCAATATTGGCAACTGTTAACCGACACTTATATTCAACAAGCCAAATTAAGTGGCAAACAATCGCAAGTGTTTCAGAAAACAATGAAAACGTTTTTAGATAACCCGCCTCATTAAAGCCTTTAGCTCAACAACTTAAACCATTTAACTAATGGATGCGACGATAAACAAAAGTTCTTTTCTTCTTTTTATGGCCATAAAAGACTTTGTCTTGCTTAAACTGAGTTAAGTGCGTTTGCAAATAAACCTCTTTAGCAGCGCTATCTGCTTTGAGATTAAGATTAATCACCACAAACTCATATTGATTAACACGACCATCCTCAATACGCTCAACTAAATATTGCCACTCATCGTAATTTCTATCTTCATAAGGCTTTTGTGCATAAAATCTCTGTTTCTCTGAAGTATAAAGTACAGCTTGTTGTTTGCTATCGACAAGGGACTGCTGCACATACTCCACTGCGTTTATTTCGTAGTGATACCCATCACGTTTAGGCAGCACATTGCTAATAAAGCCCACCAGTACAATAGTCGCACAGAGCACCAGCACTGCTCTATTGCTAAATGTGGCATGTTTCCACTGCTGTAAATGCACTTCTGCAGTAACGCTCGCAACAGCAATAAGTACAAACCCAAATAGAACGACATAGCGCCCAGATAAGATATTCACTTTAAATATAATCAAACATGCAATCACCCAAGTAATTGCCGCAAAAACACTTAATACCTTGAATGTATCTTTATCCAGCGCACCTCGTGATTGATGCGTGTTGGATAATGCAAGAATTGCTGGTGACCAACCCGCAACAAAGAAACATTTAATTATGCTGATACTAAAAAGTGAAAGCAAAACGGTAAACCAAGCGAACTCCTTAAATGGCTCACCAATCACTTGATCGCGCATAATATCCACACGGTGTATCAAGTTTTGTTTAATATTCTGCTCAATATCAGAGAAACCAGTAAGCAACTCTTTTAATCGACCTAGTGCATCTAAGTTAATACTATTAGACATAATGACTGCAAGCAGAGCTAATATTCCCAGTAAAATAAAGAATACATAGGCACGGAATAACACTTGAATAGTATTAACGTTATCCCTAGATTTCGGAAACGCCAATACCACTAAAGGAAGTGCGAGTATATAAACAGCCCCCTCAATACGAAACAATGTCGCAACCAAAACCAACACCTGCCAAGCGAGTGCACTTTTAATAGCTCCGTGTTTATACAACACAATAAATTGCCACAACGCCAACAACATAAACGCCCAATACCCTTGGTCACGGGTAGACATAGGCATAATGTCACCAACGATATAGGTAGACCCGAAAAGCATTAGGGTCGCCAAAATCTGTGCACGCTGATTACCGCCAAGTTGGGTAACGATTTTAATCAACGCCCATAGGCTCGTTGCAAAAAAAGCAACACTTAAACATTGCGCACTAGTCTGTACAGATAGACCTGTCACCATATGCACTAGGGCAATCAGACTAGGATAGAAAGGCCATTTAAACATACTGGCAGCAACTTGCCATTGCCCATCAGCAATTAAACGTGCCATTTCAAAATATAAAATGGAATCAGAGGTTACCCAGCCACGCTGCAAATAAATAATCCATATGGCAATAAGAACCGCAGCGCCAATTAACAGCACGCTCAATTGCTGTCGCATCATTAATTGGGTTAGTTTTTTTAAAGGCATCATCTTCAATTATCGGCTAATCATTTGTGATTGAAGGTCTTGCGTAAGCATTTGCGTCAATTCAACTAAGTCTTGTCGCTCCAGCTCAGGATGATACTGCTGTGCCAGCGCTGACCTTGCATCAGAACACTGCTGCACGTCAATCTCCCCATTATCTATACGCTGAGCAGCCTTGAGTACAGCTTGCGAAAATCCACGGATATCTCCATTAGCAATCTCTTCAAATAACGGCGCATGCCAATACTCTTTGCCGCCTTGACCGGTGTAGCCAATGACTAGATTACCAGCCAACGCTGCCTCAATTGGTGGAAGACCTAAACCTTCTAACTCGCTAAACGACATAAAGATTTTTGATTCGCCTAATTTCTTTGCCACTTCGGCAGGGCCCATTTTATCAATAGGTTCAATGCGCCAATTTTTTGGTAGGTGTGCGGCTAAAAAAAACAAAACCAACTCGGCATGTTTTTTAAGTTTACGCGGCATATAGGTAATCACATTTTGCTTCACTATCGCAGGTTTGAATAAATCTGCATCCACTGAGATATGTAATCGCTTGATCCTATCTTTGGCATGCGGGAATAGGTAAACCAAACAATCATAAATGTCTTGTGACACACATAAAATGATACGTGCATTTTCGTAGGCAATTTTTGCCTTTTCAAAATGTGTTTTACGGTTAATCAAGTAACCATTTTGCACAAAAATACCATAGTTGATTCCCTTGTTAGCAAGGATGGCCGCTTCACGAACCGCCCACATCTCATGAACGATATAAAGCTCATGATTGTTATCAAAAATATAATTATCTTTAAACTTTAAGTTTTCAAAATGCCAATGACACCTGAACTTTGGGTTTTTAGCATGAAGGATCTGCGCCTCAGCAAGGTCTGTGCAGTAAGTGTTAATAATAGAAGTATGTGCGTAAATAACCTTAGTGCCACCAGAGGCCCTGACGGCATCTGGACATAAGTAAGTGATTTTTATCTTAGTGTTTTCATCAACAGGGCGATTAACTAGCCTATATCTTAAATGCCTAAATTTAGAGATAAGGTGAATAACTTTGTTATAAACGCTCAACTTCACCCTCTCTTCTCTACAGCGTTCAGGTCGCGTGAAAGTGATTTAGCAAAATCTCGGTAAAGTTCCAGAAGTGAAAATCCAAACTGATCATCAGGTTCAATCACATTACCTTCAGCCCATTCATTCCATGATTTAATCAAGACAAGCTGTGTCGAATTATCTTGAGGGCGCGCTAACAATTGAGCTTTTATCGCATCTAAATGTGCTTTAAATTGGTCAATATCAAACCCCTTTAAAATCGTGCCACGCTTAAGATGACGTGGGCTGGTATCCCATCCCGTAAAGACCACCGGGACTTGCTTGCTATCATGAGATAAGCTGCTATAGCGGGTTGCGAGTGCTTCATAGTCATAAACAAACGGACCTAAATTTTGCAGATGAAATTTACGCGTCAGTTTTTCTAGGCAATATGACCACAGCCTATTCTTCTTACGGTATTTAAATATCGTGGCAGATTTAGTGTATCCATCAAACTGTGATGCCCAAACACTGTTATCGTCTGTATTGTCAGCTAGCCAATAAATTCCCGCATAGCCGTGCTGCTTAGCCAGCGTATTAAACGTATTTAAAAACACGCCTAAATCTGGAATCTCTTTAGGATTAAATATTGAGAATACCGGTTTATTCTCAATAATAATGTATTGCCCAGACTGAAAGTGCGGCAATAACTGCATGAAATAATCCGTATAGTCCTGAGCACCTAAGTATAGCTGTGGCTGTAACGTAATATTCTCGCGCTTGTTATACCAAGTATGGTTAGCCCAACAAAACGCATAGCGAAATGGAACGTGCTGCTCCAATACCACTTGCATGGGCTTTTCAAGCAGCTTCTTACCTTGGCCAAACCAGTAATCGAATACCAAGAACCCATCCACACAATGCGCTTGCGCAATATCGTTTTGCCACGCAAGTACATCAGGATTAAGCAAAGAATACTGTCCAAATGGCGTTTCAGGCTTACGTAAGCGATGCCAATCAAAATAAGTGTTAGCCTCATTTAACTGCTGCCACTCGGTAAAGCCTGGGCCCCACCAACGATTGTTTTCTTCAATTTCATGAAATTGTGGCAGATAGTATGCCAAGCTGACAAGATTAGTTGTTTGTGTCATGACCTATTTACCTAAAGGTCTAACGACGCATCAGCCAAAATAGCTGCACCATCAATCCCACGCATCTTGTTACGGATGCGTTTGGCACCCTCTTGCATGTTCTTTTTGCTAGTGCCCAATTGTGGGTTAAAAATCAAGGTAGCGTGGTTGAGGTGATCAACATACATCCCTAAGCTAGCCGAATCTAAAAACAACATCTCGTAACCTGCAGCCACCATTTTTTCATGCATGACTTTACCCGCAGTGACATTACCATCTGAAAAATCAGTATTTAACTCACGAATGACATCAGTGCGGTACATCGCACAATGGCTACGTAGATAGTACTTACTTTCATCTAAACGATTAGCGTTATAGCCTTGGTAGCCGAACACATCATGCAAACACTTTTTCCATGCTTGCTCAAAGCGGATTCCCCAACGTTGTAGGCAGTTTTTAGATTCTAATTTCCAAGATCCGACACCTGCCAATTTGGCATTGCCTATAAAAGGGTTTAACAGTACATCTAGCCAATCGGCACGCTTAACAAACGTATCGGTATGAATAGATAACACATAAGGTGTATGTACTTGCGCTAAAGCAAGATCTAATGCCCGTGAGTGTGACAAAGGCACGGTATCATCAGCCTCAGGTGCACGCTCTATTAGCTTAATCCAAGACAGGCTACGCAAATACTCAACGGATGCATCCTGAGAATTGTTGTCAATGGCAATCACTTCAACTTGATCAAAATTTGTATATTTACGTAATAAACGCATACAAATTTTTGTGATTTCTAGTGTTTTATAGTTGGGCACTAAAATTGTGACCTGTTTTTTTGAATGTTCCATAGGCGTCATTATAGGGGATAAGCCATCATATTTTAAATCTGGGGTAATTTTTTTAGAGCCCATTATCATTATTAATACATACGTAAAGAGTGACCATTAGCCTTTGTTTTAGCAAGTAAATAGCATGAATTATTTTTAGCGCCTATACAAATTATCTACACAAATTAAAACAAAGCACTTGAAAACAAAAGTGGCATCCCCCACATTCCAAAAAAGGTTAATTACTTATATTAATGGGGAACTACATGCAAGAAGATCAAAACAAGCAAACTGAGCCTACGGTTACACCGATAGAAGAAAATGAAGAACAAGGCGTAGAAGCAAAGATTGCTGAACTGGAAGCGGCACTAGAAGAAGCCAAAGCAAGCGTGCTATATGTCAAAGCTGAAGGTGAAAATATCCGTCGTCGCGCGGTAGATGACATTGATAAAGCACGTAAATTTGCGCTAGAAAAATTTTCAGGTGAACTTTTAGCAGTAAAAGATAGCTTAGACGCAGCTTTATCGATTGAGGCTACAGAAGTGCAAAGCTACAAAGATGGCGTTGAACTCACTGCTAAACAGTTATCTAGCGTATTTGAAAAATTCAATATTGCTGAGATCAATCCAGTGGGCGAAAAGTTTGATCCAAACAAACATCAAGCAATTTCAATGTTAGAAAACAGTGGCGAACCAAACACTGTGACCAGCGTACTGCAAAAAGGCTACACATTGAACGACCGCGTATTGCGCCCTGCATTAGTCATGGTCGCTAAATAATTACTTTTTTTCTAAATAAAACACTTGAATTAGAAAAAACAATCACCATCTAGCAAACAAGGTTATGAATTAATCCGCGTTTAGATATATATCTTAAAAACGGATAAACAAATTTAAAGTAAAAGGAAATAAACATGGGAAAAATTATTGGTATTGACTTGGGCACAACGAATTCTTGCGTAGCCGTCATGGAAGGTGGCAAGCCACGCGTGATTGAGAATGCTGAAGGCGCACGTACAACGCCATCTATCATTGCGTATCAAGAAGATGGCGAAATCTTAGCGGGCGCACCTGCAAAACGCCAAGCAGTGACTAACCCAAAAAATACACTTTATGCAGTAAAGCGTTTGATTGGTCGCCGTTTTGAAGAAAAAGAAGTACAAAAAGACATCGGTTTAATGCCTTACACCATTGCTAAAGCTGACAACGGCGACGCATGGGTTGAAGTGCGCGGCGCAAAAATGGCACCACCACAAATCTCAGCTGAAGTTTTACGCAAAATGAAGAAAACTGCGGAAGACTATTTGGGTGAAGAAGTAACAGAAGCTGTGATTACTGTGCCTGCTTATTTCAACGACAGCCAACGCCAAGCTACTAAAGACGCAGGCCGTATCGCTGGTTTAGAAGTAAAGCGTATCATCAACGAACCAACTGCAGCTGCATTGGCTTTCGGTTTAGACAAACAAGAAGGCGACCGTAAAATCGCTGTATACGACTTAGGTGGTGGTACATTTGACGTATCTATCATTGAAATTTCAAGCATTGATGGCGAACATCAATTTGAAGTGCTTTCAACCAACGGCGATACATTCCTAGGCGGTGAAGACTTCGATAACCGTTTGATCGACTTCTTGGCTGACGAATTCAAAAAAGAAAATGGCTTAGATCTACGCAATGACCTATTGGCAAAACAACGCTTAAAAGAAGCGGCCGAAAAAGCAAAAATTGAATTGTCTGGCGCACAACAAACTGAAGTGAACTTACCATACATCACTGCGGATGCAACTGGCCCTAAACACTTGGTGGTGAAAATCACTCGTGCAAAATTAGAGTCTTTAGTAGATGACTTGATTGAGCGCACGATGGCCCCTTGTAAAACTGCGATTAAAGATGCTGGCGTGTCTATCGACGACATCACCGACGTGATCTTGGTTGGCGGCCAAAGCCGTATGCCTAAAGTGCAAGAAAAAGTAAAAGAGATTTTCGGCAAAGAGCCACGCAAAGATGTAAACCCTGACGAAGCGGTAGCAGTAGGTGCTGCAATTCAAGGTGGCGTATTACAAGGTGACGTGAAAGACGTATTGTTGCTAGACGTAACACCGTTGTCATTAGGTATTGAAACACTAGGCGGCGTGATGACTAAACTCATCAAGAAAAACACCACGATTCCTACCAAGGCATCACAAGTGTTCTCTACTGCCGATGACAACCAAAACGCTGTGACCATTCAAGTATTGCAAGGTGAACGCGAAATGGCGTCAGCTAACAAATCACTTGGTCAATTTAACTTGAGCGACATTCCACCAGCACCACGTGGCATGCCGCAAATTGAAGTGACTTTTGATATTGATGCTAACGGTATCTTGCATGTTTCAGCAAAAGACAAAGCGACTGGCAAAGAGAACAAAATCACCATCAAGGCAAACTCTGGACTTTCTGAAGAAGAAATCAAGAAGATGGAAGAAGATGCGATCAAGTATGCCGATGAAGACCGCAAGTTACGCGAGCTTGTAGATGCACGCAACGCTGCTGATGGCGCAATTCACTCTGTGAAAAAATCATTGACAGAGCACGGCGACAAATTAGAAGCAGCAGAAAAAGAAGCGATTGAAGCTGCAATTAAAGATCTGGAAGAAGCATTGAAATCAGATGATAAAGCTGAAATCGAAGCAAAAACAGAAGCCTTAACGACAGCATCACAAAAACTAGGTGAGAAAGTTTACGCAGAGCAACAAGCGCAAGCTAACACTGAAAGTGCTCAACCAAGCCCAGAAGGCGAAAAAACGGTTGACGGTAACGTAGTAGATGCAGAGTTTGAAGAAGTGAAGAAAGACTAATTTTAGCGCTAGCTTATGGTCGACAGTCGTTAGCGTCAAATGATGCTAACGACTTTTCCATTTAACAAGCAAGTCCCAACTAACTACGACAGACTAAATTTATGGCAGCTAAAAAAGATTACTACGAAGTCCTCGGTGTTAATAAGGATGCCTCTGAAGAAGAGATTAAAAAGGCTTATCGCAAACTCGCGATGAAGTATCATCCTGACCGCAACCCGGACAATCCTAAAGCAGAAGATCAGTTTAAAGAGGCAAAAGAAGCCTACGAGATGCTCTCTGACGACCAAAAACGTGCTGCTTACGATCAATACGGCCATGCCGGTGTTGACCAAAGCATGGGTGGCGGCGCAGGCGGCTTTGGTGGCGCTGGCTTCGGCGATGCATTTGGCGACATCTTCGGTGACATTTTTGGCGGTGGCGCACGCGGCCAACGCAGCAATGTGTACCGCGGTGCAGATTTGCGCTACAACATGGAAATCTCACTTGAAGACGCAGCCAAAGGCAGTGAAACCAAGATTCGCATTCCGGTGCAAGCTAAATGTGACCCTTGCAACGGCACTGGCGCAAAATCAGGTAAATCACCCGTCACCTGCCCTACTTGTGCAGGTCATGGTCAGGTGCGCATGCAACAAGGCTTTTTCTCTGTACAGCAAACTTGTCCTAAGTGCCACGGCACGGGTAAAGTCATTAAAGACGAAGATAAATGCACAAGCTGCCACGGTGCTGGCCGCGTTAAACAAAACAAAACACTCTCAGTCAAAATTCCGGCAGGCGTGGATGAAGGCGACAGAATTCGCTTAAGTGGCGAAGGTGAAGCCGGAGTTAACGGCGGACCAACCGGTGACTTATATGTTGTGATTCACCTGAAAACCCACGAGATTTTCCAACGTGACGGAGGCAACTTGCACTGCGAAATGCCAATCAGTTTTAGCACAGCAGCGCTGGGTGGCGAAATTGAAGTGCCGACACTGGATGGCTCAGCAAAAATGAAGATTCCTGCTGAAACACAAACCGGTGGCGTATTTAGATTGCGCGGCAAAGGCATTAAACCGCTGCGCTCTAGCGACTACGGTGACTTAATGGTGCATGTAGTGGTAGAAACTCCGGTAAAACTAACTACACGCCAGAAAGAACTGTTACGCGAGTTTGAAGAAAGCACACAAGCCGATGCAGGCAAACACAGTCCAAAAAATAAAAGCTGGGTAGATAAAGCTAAAGACTTTTTTGGGTAAATAATGTTTAAGTAAATTATTTAGCTAAATTAAGTCCTCATGCTTAATAAAAAGGCCTGCAACTGCAGGCCTTTTTATTTGACTCATGGCATATCTCAGCTTTTTAGATAAGCCTACCAACATATCAAAAAGGCGTTTCTAAAAACGCTTGAATTGGTATCGACTTTCGGCCCAGAGCGGACGTTCAATACCTGATTAAGTTCTGCCGCGAAACGGCGTCAAGCTTGAACGAATTGTTATGTACTACTGTACAACTTCTATACTAACCTTTATCACACCAGAAGTCAGGTTGCCAATACTACTGAATGCAGACTTTGAAAGATCAATAACTCGACCTTTTGCGAAAGGGCCACGATCATTTACTTTCACAACGACGCTTTTGCCATTACTCTTGTTCGTTACCTTTACACTTGAACCAAAAGGGATTCTGTTATGAGCCGCTGTTTTTAAACTATGGTGATACCGCTCTCCGCTAGCCGTTTTTCGATTCTGAAATTTGTCATCATAAAAAGAAGCTTCTCCCGATTCTGTATGTCCTATCCAATTGTCGCGATCCCCAGTCGGTATGCTGCTACAACCGGACAAAGCTAGTAAAAATACGATTATCGATAACGTTTTCAAATTGAGCTCCATCTTTCAGTTTCTAGTGTGTTGCATCGACAGTATTGCTAGTAACTCCTAAACTGTCCGGCAACAACACCATAGATTGCAAATTGCTCTTTAGGTCGGATGATGTCAAAGTCTTTATTGGCCGGGATAAGTACAAACATATCTTTTTCTTTGCCCAAGGTCTTGATGGTGAATTTATCATCAATGATAGCAACAACGATATCGCCAATATTGGCAAAAGGTCTTTTTTCGACAATAACAGTATCTCCATCCAAGATACCTAGGTCTTTCATTGAGTCACCTTTAACTGGAATTAATTCAGTGACTGAGGGTTTTTTTACGAGATACTCGTCAATCGTAATGTAATCTACACCATCATTATAGGTTGCAGTAAATCCACCGGCTTGCACCGTATTGCTTGAGAGAGGGCGCTCGAAGAAGCGCTTCCCTGGGCTTAATTTTTTGTCCGGAGCAATCTCCAGAAACCCCATCAATTTCAAGCGAGCAACCAATTGAGCAACCGTATTTTTTGATTTCACTTTTAACAGTGTTTGCATGTAGCTGTAACTTGGCAACGAGCGATAGGTAGAAAAGTAGTCTCTTAGCTGTCCCAGTTTCTCAATATCAGACTCATGCACTTTATTGAAATCAGTCATGTGTGAATATCCTGTATTTATGTATAATTATCATTGAAAAGAACGTTCGTTCTTATTATCAATCGAATTGATCATAATGGCAAGCTAAGTGGTTTTTATATTTGAGTGCTTACTTTAATCATGCAACAGTTTTTTACCGTATTCACCACAAGGCCATGTAGCCGCGGCTGCGGCTGCGCATGAGAAAACTCGCGTATTGGACCCAAGTTCCTTCGAGCTACCAAGCTTAACTCCAATAGTGGTAGTGAAAAAGGTAATAGTTTACAATCGGTGAAACAGGATTGCTTCGTCTCTATAATTACTGTTAGGTATTTTGTTGGCAAATGAAAGCTATTAATATTTGTTTAGTGCTCTACTTTGTAATACTGAATGTTTTTGGTGTTTTATGCTGTTTACACATTTATAACAACGAGAGAGATTCTGATAATTGGCCAAGTACATTTGCCACAATAAAATCAACTCGGACTTTTGAGTTGAAAAGCAAATTTAACACACTGCATTGTTTAGGATTAAGTTATGAGTTTGAAATAGTGCAGAAAAAATTCAATTCATTCGGTACATTAAAGTGCCATGGCAATGAAAGTAAAATTCAAGCAATAAGCCTATCATATAAAACTGGCACTAAAATCAAGGTGTTTTATAACCCCAATGACCCAAGCTGGGGTTGGCTGTCTCCGCCTAACAGAGGCAATCTTTTTTGGTATCTATTATTTTTTGCTAATATTTGTTCATTAGGACTCTTTCTAATAGTTAAATTTTTGTTCAAATCTACAAAAAATGAAGGCATCAAACTTTGATACCTAACCCATCATTCAAGCGGGACTGGCTAAAGCCAGCCCCTTAATTCAAACGTTGAACGTCAGCTTTGTGCCGAAACCAGCCTCTCAGATTTGACTACTTTAAAAATAATCTAGACAGCTACTTAGGCGCAAACTGATTCACGATAAATTTAGACATCCCTATCGCCAACTCTTCTTCCCCATAAAAGACCGTGCCTAGGTTATCTTTACGTAGCAACTCAGACTCATCTTCATTATGGGTTCTTAACACAATCCTAATCTCAGGGCGCAGGGCTTTGGCTGTATCCACCATTTTGCGTACATCAATGGTATCTGGTGTTGCCACCACCAGCATTGCAGCATTGGCAATGTGCGCCTGAATCAACACACTAGGCTCTGATGCATTACCAGAAACGGCAGGAATGCCTTTCTTTCTTAGCCCCTCAACAACCTCTCGGTTTTGTTCTGCTACGACAAAAGGAATATCGCGTTCTTTCAATTCTTCAGCAATGCGACGGCCAACTCGGCCATATCCAACCAGCACTACCTGCCCTTCTAAATATTTACGCTCAGTACTCATTGGCAGCTCAGCATAAGGATCTGCTCTTTTCTCCAACTCGCTTGCCAAACGAGAACGGCCAATCAACCATTTTTTAAAGGGTTCAATCAGTGAGAATAGCAAGGGGTTAATGGCGATAGAAATTAATGCTCCTGCCAGAATTAAACTCATGCCTTCAGCAGGGAGAATACCGAGCGACACGCCTAAACCTGCCAATATAAAAGAGAACTCGCCAATTTGTGCAAGACTCGCGGCAACCACTAGTGCAGTATTAAGCGGGTAGCGGAACGCTAATGTAATCGCCATTGCAGCCACAGATTTTCCGACCACAATCACAGCAACAACTGCCAGCACACTCATCGGCTTATCAATTAAAATAGACGGCTGGAACAGCATGCCGACTGACACAAAGAAAAGCACAGCGAAAGCATCCCTTAATGGAAGTGACTCTTGCGCTGCTCGGTGGCTAAATTCCGACTCCCGCATCACCATGCCTGCAAAGAATGCGCCTAGTGCAAACGAGACATTGAAAAGTGCAGAAGCACCATAAGCAATGCCTATTGCAGCGGATATCACCGCAAGTGTAAATAGTTCGCGTGAGCCTGTTTTTGCAACGTGCCATAACATCCAAGGCAATAAGCGCTTACCTACACCAAGCATAATCACGATAAATGCCGCGACTTGTAGCAGTGTCATGCCTATGGTGTGCCAAATTGAAACTGACTCATTGCCTAATGCAGTGCCGCCCAGCAAGCTAGCTAACGGCGGCAAAAGTACCAGTACCAATACCGTAATTAAATCTTCCACCACTAGCCAACCAATCGTAATCTTGGCATTGATGCTTTTCATCAAATTTCTAGACTCTAGAGCCTTCAGTAGCACAACGGTACTCGCACAAGACAACGACAGGCCAAATACCAGCCCTTCACCAAAAGTCCACCCCCAAACACTAGAAACATACATCCCGAGTAGCGTAGCAATCGTCATTTGTACAAGTGCACCTGGTATTGCGATGCGCTTCACAGACATTAAATCTTCAATTGAAAAATGAAGCCCAACACCAAACATAAGTAACATCACGCCGATTTCTGACAGCTGAGAAGCGATATGCGCATCTGCAACAAACCCTGGGGTCGCTGGCCCGATCAAAATACCAGCCACTAGGTATCCCACCAATGCTGATAACTTCAAGCGCTCTGCAATAAAGCCAAAAATTAAAGCAAGGCCAAACCCGGCCGCGATAGTAGTAATGAGTGTTACGTTATGTTCCATAGGTTTTTATATCTCTACAGTACTAACAATTAAGTTAGGTGTTTGATTAAACAATTTTTTGATTATATTTAAGAATAAGGCAAGCATGAGGTATGCTCAGATTGATTCTACCAACAAAAACAACCAAATCACATAAAAATAAGTTTCTCATCTAAAATAGCCGCATGTCACACGTACTAATCATAGAAGACGAGCCTGCCATAGCGGAAACGCTGATTTACGCATTTAAAGAAATCGGCATGCAAGCCACGCATAAATCGCTTGGCGCTGATGCGCTTATCGAGCTTAATCGTCACAGCTATGATTTTGTGTTGCTGGATGTTGGTTTACCCGACATGTCAGGCTTTGATGTTTGCAAAAAGATTCGGGAGACTTCACAAATCCCACTGCTATTTCTCACCGCACGTAATCACGAGATTGACCGAATTGTAGGCTTAGAAATTGGCGCAGATGATTATGTGACTAAACCATTTAGCCCGCGTGAGGTAGTCACCCGCGTAAGAACAATTTTACGGCGGACTGAGCACCATGCTGAGATGGCTAAGCCAGCAAAAAATATCTCACACTTTGTAGTAGATGCGTTAGCGAACCGCATTCAATATCACGATAAATTTTTAGATCTGACTCGTTATGAGTTTTTATTACTCAAAACAATGATTAACCAGCCACAGCGCGTGTTTTCTCGCAATCAATTGATGGATATTGTGTGGGTAAATGCAGAGAATACGTTAGAACGTACGGTAGACGCGCATATTAAAACCTTACGCGCTAAGTTACGTGAAGTGAATGCCGAATCTGACGTGATTGTCACCCATAGAGGCATGGGCTATAGCTTGCTCAACTAATTAATGATGCGATTACCTTTCAACATGACAATCAGCTTGAAGATATTTTTAGGCTACTTCTTACTAGTAGGGTTGGCTGCATGGTTTGTGCTAACCATTTTTGTCGATGAGGTTAAACCAGGTGTGCGGCAAGCCATGGAAAACACCCTAGTAGATACGGCTAACGTGCTAGCCTCTCTTGCAAGCAATGAGGTTAAAACGGGAACGATACAAACGGGTAACTTTTCTCAAGCCATCAAACAATATCTCAGCAACCCGAACACAGCCAACATTTGGGGTGTACACAAAGACTCGACTGACTATCGTATTTACATTACAAACACACAAGGCATTGTGATTTATGACTCGGCGAACATTGCATTAGGCCATGACTATTCACGCTGGAATGATGTTTACCTCACGTTACGCGGAAAATATGGTGTACGTTCCAGCCCTGTGGTTGCTGGCGATGAGCACGGAGATAGCATTATGTACATTGCAGCACCGATTAAAGATGGCAAAAAAATCATCGGCTCACTAACGGTTGCTAAACCTAACCGTACTTTATTGCCATTTATTGAACGTGCGCAACTAAAAATCATGCGCTGGGGCTTATTGCTGTTTGTACTATCACTCGCTATCGGCATGCTGTTCACATGGCGCTTTACCCGTGCCATTCATCGGTTACGAGACTACGCGATTGCCGTAGCCCAAGGTAAAAAAGCAAGCAACCCCAGCTCCAGCAATGATGAACTTGCTGAGTTAGCCAACGCGATGCAATCCATGCGCCATGAGCTGGATGGTAAACAGCATGTACAAGATGCTATACATCAGATCACGCACGAGCTTAAAAGCCCAATCACCGCGATTCAGGCGGCAAGCGAATTAATGTCGCCTGACATGCCAGCAGCAGACCAGCAACGCTTTTTAGGCAACATTCAAACACAATCGCTACGACTGCAAAAAATGATACAAAACATTTTAGGTTTAGCGGCACTGGAGCATCAGCAACAACTGGCACACCGCACTAGCGTGCACATGAAGGACCTAATCACAGACCAAATGCAGCTACTGAAGGACAAGGCGTCCAAGCGTGGCATTCAGTTTGAATTACTTGCGAGTGATGATGGCATATTTGAGGGTGACCGCTTTTTATTAAGCCAGGCAATCAACAATCTGCTTGAAAATGCACTGGATTTTAGCCCCAACCAAAGCACCATCATCATTCAACTAGAGCGAGAACAAAATCACCTAGTATTAAGCATTAAAGACCAAGGTTCAGGCATCCCTGAATTTGCAATTGATAAAATCTTTGATAAGTTTTACTCGCTTCCACGCCCAGAATACTCTACCAGCGCGGGTCAGAAAAGTACTGGCTTGGGTTTGAATTTTGTCAAAGAAGTCGTGCTATTGCATGGTGGTACATTAACAGTTGGCAACGCCCAAGAAGGTGGGGCTAAAGCAACGATTACGTTCTAAACTTAAGCCCACTTCACACTCGCTTCACACAGGCGCATTAACACTTCACGTTAGCGCTCTATTCTACAAGCTCCAGAACACATCAGGAGCACATCATGAATCGACCATTTTTTTTAAAAGTATTAGGCATTTTCTTACTGACTGTTCTTATGTCGTGGGCAGTAAGTTACGTTAACTCGCTCATTATTGAACGTCAAACTCGGCAAGCAGATGTAAAACGAAACATCGCGCAAAGCTCAGCTGGCACACAAACCATTATTGGGCCTGTATTAGCAGTGCCATACACAGAGGAATACATAGAGTACAACGAGGAGTTTAATGCTACAGGTACTAAAGTATTAACACCTATCAGTAAGCGGGAGTCCTCTATTGCCTACTACCTGCCAGAAAACCTTGAACTGACTGGTGGTTTCTCTAATGAATACAAAAAGCTAGGCATCTACAAAGCCTTAATGTACCAGCTGGGTGGTAAGGTCACAGGTAATTTCAAACTACCTGCAAATCTCAATATATATCCTGCGCACGAAGATGGAAAAGTTACCTTTCAGCCCGCATACATCGCATTAGGCATTAGTGATACACGTGGGATTACAGGTCAGCCAAATTTCACATGGAACAACCAAGCTTTAAAGTTTGAGCAAGGCAGCAGTATTGAATCTTTAGGCAACGGCATCCATGTAACGATTGGCGTCATTACAGCAGAGACCGCGCAAAACATTCCTTTTGAATTTAATCTAAATCTACGAGGCATGGAAAACTTTAACTTTTCTCCTATTGCAGAAAACAACAAGATATCACTGCAATCAAGCTGGAGGCACCCACATTTCAGCGGTAGTTTTTTACCAGATGCAGCAACACAAAAGATTACACCAGCAGGGTTTGAAGCACATTGGGAGATATCATCCCTTTCCAGCAGCAATCAAGCAGCGCTTACCAACACATTAGCTAAACGCTGGGATGCCGCGACTGCCAACTCGAATAAATCAATGACAGATGCTGGTAGCCAGCTTGAATCGCTCTCAGTCAGCTTTGTTGAGCCAATTAACGTATACAGCCAAGCCGACCGCGCAACTAAATATGGCTTACTATTCATTGGCCTAACATTTGCAGGTTTTTTTATCTTTGAAATCCTAAAACGACTACGCATCCACCCAGCTCAATATACATTGGTTGGTCTAAGTATGGCGCTATTCTATTTATTACTGATTTCATTCTCAGAGCATATTGGCTTTGCTTGGTCTTACCTTGCTGCAAGCTTGTCATGTGTGGTTTTACTTGGCTATTACTTAAGCCATGTACTAAAAAGCAAAATGCATGGCTTTATGTTTAGCACCATGCTCATTACTTTATATGGCGCCTTATACGGCATATTAGCCTCAGAAGATAACGCACTGCTGATGGGCACACTTCTAGTCTTTGGCTTACTCGCACTCACCATGGTAGTGACAAGAAAAGTAGATTGGTACCAAATTGGTAGCATTGATAACAACTAACGCTAGATAGCAACTAAATAAACGCCCAGCCCTTCGTTCGCAACGAGAAGGACTGGGCTTCGCACATGTGAATGCTTGCATCAGATTGCCATCACTCACATGTACTTCTCACTAGCCTAATTTAAGTGTTATCTATAATGAAAAAACTATATCTCTTATTCTTTATTGCCATCATTGTCGCCTGTAACATCAAGCCCAAAGGCATCATCTCTGTAGAGGCTGCCACGCCTCTAGATTGGAACCAGCATAGCTTTTGGCATTACCCTTGGGGGAAGTCTGGTGTTCATAAAGGTATCGATATCTTTGCAAAACACGGCACACCAGTGCTTTCAAGCATAGGTGGATTAGTCATATTTACAGGCAATATCGACATGGGCGGTAAGGTAGTGGCTGTTCTCAGCCCGCAATGGCAGGTGCATTATTACGCCCATCTGCAAGCAATAAACACAACGCCATTAAGCTGGGCATCTCAAGATTGGTCGAGTAGGCAACTCAGGGAATGCTGCGGGCAAACCGCCACATTTACACTATAGCATCGTGACATTAATCCCCAACCCTACAAACATGACCACTGAACCACAGGGTTGGAAGCGCATGTTCTATATGAACCCACAGGATCATTTCAATTAACTACACAACGAGCGTGCGCCTATAGCCTATATCTACAACAAACTTTGGTGGATAGCTGAAAGCTCTGAGGTGATATCTAAAAAGTCATCATAACTACGCCCTGCGCTGCGTGCATACCAGTACTTGCTATTCCACTCATCACCTTCAATTTTGTGCAGTACAGCATGTAACCAATTGGCGGTAGCATCACTGTAGTCTTGTGCAATTTGATGTGCATCATGCCAATTTCCCACCTGTGCTGCCTGCACTGCTTTTAATAATGCGCTTTTATCCATCATTCATCATGCTCAAAGAAATTGAGCTTTTTATGTCGGGGTAATCGTTTTAATTGCGCTTCGGCAACACTTGCGGCAGAGCGGTCTGGATATGACCTAGAAGCTAGTATTTTGGTTGGCGGATTGGCGCGAGTGTAACGTGCGCCCTTACCTGCCATGTGGGTAGAGAATCTTGATGCCAAATCGTTAGTGATGCCGGCATAATATGCGCCATTGTTGCATTCAAGTAGATATAAACACCAAGTCATATCACTACAATTAACATGAATTCTTGTTGATAATTAAATGGGCAACACTATGCACATTAATTGCCGGCAAGAATTAATAAGTACCCGCCTGAATAAACTCAACTTTATAACCGTCAGGGTCTTCAATAAAGGCAATCACCGTGGTGCCATGCATCATCGGGCCGGCCTCACGCACCACTTTACCGCCAGCATTGCGTACAGCATCACACGCTTTATAGGCATCGTCTACTTCTATCGCAATATGGCCATAGGCTTTACCCATGTCGTAACTTTCAACGCCATAATTATAGGTAAGCTCTAATACGGTATGGTCGTTTTCAGCCCCGTAACCCACAAATGCCAGTGCAAACTTTCCATCAGGGAAGTCATGTTGACGTAGCAACTTCATGCCTAACACTTCGGTATAAAACTTAATTGAGCGCTCCATGTTACCAACACGAAGCATAGTATGTAGCATGCGCATTTGCTGTCCTTAGTATTTAATTAACTGCCGTTAATTGGTGATATTTATTCAACAACTGTTCTTTGGTTTCTACTTTATCTGGGTCTAGCGGGATGCAATCAATCGGGCAAACCTGCTGGCATTGCGGCTTATCGTAATGCCCTACACACTCCGTACATAAGTCTGGGTTAATCTCATAGATTTCTTCACCCTGATAAATTGCACTATTGGGGCATGCAGGCTCACACACGTCACAATTGATACATTCATCGGTAATCATCAATGCCATAAACTAAAGACCCACTTTTAATTTTTTCATAATCGCATCTTCAACCGATTTAGAGACGAACTGATCAACCGCACCGCCCAGTTTCGCCACTTCACGCACCAAGCTTGAAGAAACGAACATGTACTGCTCAGACGGTGTTAAAAACAGTGTTTCTAATTTCGGATAAAGTTTACGGTTCATGCCTGCCAATTGAAACTCGTACTCGAAGTCTGAAGCGGCTCGCAGACCACGAATCACCACTTGTGCTTCCTGATCTTGCACAAACTGCATGAGCAACCCGCTAAAGCCAACGACCTTCACGTTACTATAGGAAACAAACAAATCGCTTGCCAGCGCTACGCGCTCCTGCAAATCGAATAGCGTATTTTTATTGGTACTACCAGCCACAGCAACAATCACCTCATCAAACAAATAGGCAGCACGGCGCACAAGGTCTTCATGCCCCAAAGTAATCGGGTCGAAAGTACCTGGATAAACAGCGATTCGTTTTTTAATTGGTGTCATGGCGCAATTTTATCAGATGATAAAAAACATTACCTGCTTTACTCTGTTTAAATACTTGCCAAACATCATTATCCGCCAGTGCGTACTCAGCCTCGACATAGACCACGCCTTGCGCACTCAAGTGTTTGGGCAACGCTACCAACACCTTATCCAGCCAGCCTTGATGATAAGGTGGATCTAGAAACACCACATCAAATAACTGCTGATTTTTATCCAAAAATACCAAAGCATCCATATTGAGCACTTGTGCGGCATCTGCTTCCAACATGAACTTATTCTCTAAAATTGCTTTATAGACGGGTGCCGTTTTTTCTACCATCACCACAGCTTTAGCATTGCGTGATAAAGCTTCAAAACCCATCACGCCAGTGCCTGCGAACAGATCTAAACATGTTTGACCTGTGAGATCTTGCCCTAGCCAGTTAAATACGGTCTGCCTAACGCGCTCTGGCGTAGGACGTAAGCCTTGTGCATCAGGAAACTTAAGCAAACGGCTACGCCACTCACCCGCATTAATGCGGACAGTATTTAGTTTTTTTTCGGTCATATTAAATGCGGTGCTACTTATTGCAATAAAACCGCATTTTACTACCAATTTCCATCACCACTCATTTGAAGTAATTGTTAACAAAAATTACTTCAAATTTATTGAAAACTACTGTGCTTTTGGATCACCAACAATCACTGTGACAAAATTTTCAGCTTTTAGGCGGCGATTGAATGCATCTTTAATTTGCGCAGCCGTTACCTTCTCTACTCTTTTGTTATATTCGTCTAAGTAGTTAAGTGGTAATTTATAAAAACCGATGACATTTAAATAATCTAGAATTTTCTTATTGCTATCAATCCGCATCGGGAAGCCACCAATGATATTGGCCTTGGCTGCTTTTAGCTCGGCCTCGGTGACACCATTTTTAATAAACTTATCCAATGTTTCATGCACCAACGCCAATGCAGCTTCTGCCTGATCTTTTTTAGTTTGCAAGCCAATCTGGAATGGTCCGACTTCAGCCATTGGCATAAAGTAGCTATATACACTGTAAACTAGGCCACGCTTCTCACGTACCTCTTCTGTTAACCTGGAAACAAAACCACCGCCCCCTAAAATATAGTTGCCGATATACAGTGGAAACAAATCTGGGTCAGTACGCTTAATGCCTGTGTGTCCCAATAAAATATGAGACTGAGAAGCAGGATGTGCAATGCGCTGCTCTTTCGCCTTACTCGAGGTTGTGACTTGCGCAATTGGCGCGGGCGCAGCTGTTGCCGGTAAACCAACACTAACACTTTCCGCAATCTGCTGCGCTTGTTCTCGCGTTAGATCACCGATGATGGCAATCACAGCACCCTTGGCACCGTAAAACTGCTGGTAAAACGTCTGTAAGTCGTCACGTTTGATCTTTGCTACAGAGTCTATCTCACCATTTTCATCCAAGCTATAAGGATGATTATCATACAAAGCAGACATAAATGCTTTACTTGAAATACTCTCAGGCTGTGTCGCTGACTCCTGCAAGCCAGAGATAATGCGCGCTTTTTCACGGCTGAGTACAGATTCAGGAAAGTCTGGCTTTTGCAGAATCTGCGTAAACACATTAAGCGCCTGCATACGCTCACGCTCACTACTTAAAGTTCGTAACGATAACGCAGCACGATCAGCATCAAAGCTACCGCCCAACACTGCACCTACATCTGCAAACTTATTAGCGATCGTTTCATCTGTCATGCCTGCCGCACCTAATGTCATTAAGTAGCGAGTGATGCCAGCTAAGCCAGATGTCTCTGCCCTATCGCGCGCACTGCCCGCAGCGAAATTCACACTGATATCTAAAATTGGCAAGTCGTGATTTTCTACAAAGTAAACCTCCGAACCCGCAGAGGTTTGCCATTGCTGAATGTTCACCGCAGCATATGCGTTTGTTGTAGTGAACATAAAACCTGTACTGATGATTAAAAAACCTGATGTAACTATTCTTGTTATCAATTGCAAACTCATTATTTTTACCTTGAAAAATTAAAGTGTGATGTTTAATTAATGTACGTGTGGCTTACCCTGTGGCTTTGCATTAGGATCAATCGGTTGAGGGTCTAATGTCGCAATCGTCAGGTTATCTTTGTGCAGGTATTTTTTTGCCACAGCCTGCACTTGTTCGGCAGTCACCGCACGCAGTTTGTTTGGATAGTCTTCTATTATTTTCCATGAGAAACCTATCGTTTCTATCGTACCGAGCTGCATCCCTTGATAAAACATAGAGTCACGCTGATAAACATCAGCAGCAATCACGCCTGCTTTAACGCGATCCAGCTCTTCTTGTGAAATCCCTGTTTTTTTGATTTTTTCGATTTCTTGCAATAGCGCCTGTTCCAGTTCAACCACAGTTTTGCCTTCACTAGGCGTGCCATCTAAGGAAAATAGACTTTGACGGCCACGTGCTAGCAAATCATAACCAGCATCTGCATCTATCGCTAACTGCGAGTCTCTTACCAAGCTTTGATTTAAGCGTGCTGCAGGGTTACCACTTAAAACGCCCGCCAACACCTCCAAGGCATAAGGCTCCCAATCAGATTCTGGGTTAGTGACAGGTGGTACATGAAAGCCCATCAATACATAAGGTAACTTTGCTGGCGCCTTCACCACTACTCGGCGCTCACCTAATTGCACAGGCTCTACTTGTGGTTTACGTACCGGCAAAACTTTAGGTTTCAAGTTACCAAAATGCTGTTTTGCCAGCTTGTACACCTCATCCGCTTTCACATCGCCCACCACGACTAAAGTCGCGTTGTTAGGTGCGTACCAATTGTTATACCACTCACGCGCATCTTCAACCGTCATGTTTTCTAAGTCATTCATAAACCCAACCACAGGGCGTGAGTACGGGTGCGCACGATACACAACGCCTTGAAACGCTTCATTCACCTGCGACTGTGGCTTATCATCAGTACGCCAGCGGCGCTCTTCCATCACCACTTTGATTTCCTTAGCAAACTCCGCTTCACTCAGTTGCAAATTCGCCATGCGGTCAGCCTCTAGCCTGAATGAAAGTGGTAAATGTGATTTTTCTAGCTGTTGGAAATAGCAGGTGTAGTCAGTACTGGTAAACGCATTTTCTTTACCGCCTGCCGCAGCGACTAAACGTGAAAACTGGCCAGCTGGTACTTTTTTGGTACCTTTAAACATCATATGCTCAAGCACATGTGCCACACCAGTTTTACCATTCACTTCATCTAAACTACCGGCTCGATACCAAACCTGCGACACCACAACGGGCGCACGATGATCCTCTTGCACAATGACCTTAAGGCCATTATCCAGTTTGAACTCTTTAATAGATGGATTGGCAAACACAGTGATTGGCATGACCAATAAAAGTATTAAAAAACATGTTTTACGCACAGGATATTTCTCCAGTTATTTTTATCAGTATGATTAAATCAGATTTTTAAGTCTGACATAAATTTAGACGACTCATTGAGTAAGCTTTTGTGACAAGGATACCATTGAGTTAGTTCAGCCTAGAACGTATCTCAAAAAATCACGGGGTTTATTCTAAATCTGCGATGTAAACTACAGTTGCCATTAACTAAAACAGCATAAATATTCATCAACATACCTCAAATGAACTGGTTTGCCTCAAGCAAAATTAAGCTAAAATAGTGCCACTAAACTCAGTTAAAAATTTATGTTCGATTTTTTCAAAAAAGATAAACCAGCCACAGGTTTAAGTTCTGGAACGCCAGAAGCTAAACGGAATGAAGCTACGCCAAGCCAAAATTGGGCCACGCGCTTAAAACAAGGCTTAGCAAAAACCAGAAGTCAGCTGGGCAATCAGCTTGCCAGTATCTTTGGTGGCGGAAAAATTGACGCTGAGATTTATGAAGAACTAGAAACGATATTACTAACCTCAGATGTCGGCATTAACGCTACACAACACTTACTTGATGACATCAAAAGCCGCGTAAAACGCCAAAGCCTTGACGACACCGCACAGCTCAAAGCTGCCTTAAAAGAATCATTATCGGATTTACTCTCACCATTAGAAAAACCATTAGCAACAGGCAATCACCAACCATTCATCATCATGCTGGCTGGTGTAAACGGCGCGGGAAAAACCACAACAATAGGCAAGCTAGCCAAGCTGTTTCAATCAGAGGGCAAGAGTGTGCTAATTGCCGCAGGTGATACATTTAGGGCCGCCGCGCGTGAGCAACTACAAGTGTGGGGTGAACGTAACAATGTACATGTGGTTGCCCAAACCAGTGGCGACCCTGCTGCTGTGATGTTTGACGCCATTAACTCTGCACGTGCAAAAAACATTGATATCGTATTGGCAGACACTGCAGGACGCCTGCCTACGCAGATGCATTTGATGGATGAAATTGCAAAAGTAAAGCGCGTGATGGACAAAGCACTACCTGGTGCACCTCACGAAGTCTTATTAGTGCTAGATGCGAACACTGGGCAAAACGCAGTATCTCAAGTAAAAATATTTGATGACGCATTAGGCGTAACTGGCTTGGTACTCAGTAAACTGGACGGCACGGCAAAAGGCGGTGTGATTGCTGCAATCGCACAGGCTAGACCGATTCCAATCCGCTATATTGGCATTGGTGAGGCGATTGACGACCTTAGACCATTTAATGCCAGTGAGTTTATTGACGCGATGATTGAGTCATAAAAACTATTTCCAAAACACCGCCACATTAAGACTAAAATACCAGCATGATTCAATTTGATAAAGTCACCAAGCGCTACCCCGGTAGCGATGAAATACTCAAAAACATTAGCTTTAACATTGATGCTGGTGAGTTTGTGTTTCTTACTGGTCATTCTGGCGCTGGTAAAAGCACGTTATTAAAGCTGATTGCGGCAACCGAGCGCCCTACCAGTGGCACTGTGCTGATTGCAAATCAGAATGTCAGCCAACTCAAACCTTCTGCAATCCCATTTCTACGCCGTCGATTTGGTTTGATTTTTCAAGACCACAAACTTCTGTATGACAGAAACTGTTTTGGAAATGTCATCCTACCTTTACATATCAACGGCATTACTGGACAAGAGGCTGCAAAACGCGTGAGGGCTGCACTGGATAAAGTCGGTTTATTGAATAAAGAAAAGGCGATGCCAATTACTCTGTCTGGCGGCGAGCAACAACGTTTAGCCATTGCGCGCGCAGTGGTAAGCCGCCCATCAATACTGTTGGCAGATGAACCTACTGGCAATTTAGATGCCAGTTATGCAGCGGACATCATGGCTATCTTCTATGCCTTTAATCAAGTTGGGGTGACGGTCATTATGTCCACACACGACGCATTGGGCATGAGCGCAAGACAAAATAGAGTCATGCATATCAACCAAGGCTCGCTGACTGAGCATTTACTTAAAGAGTCTCATTTAGACCAAGCATCATCTTCCGTAGAGCGCTTCACATCATGAACAACTGGCTAAATCAACATATACAGACACTTAAACTTGTGCTTAGCCGCATGCGTAACAACATGCTATCAACTTTCATGATTTGTTTGGTGATTGGGGTGGCGATGTGTTTACCCAGCCTATTTTATTTAGCTGTAGATAATCTATCAAAACTCACCGACCACATGCAGAAAGACACCGAGATTAGCCTGTTCCTCAAAGTGGACGCTAATGCTGATGCAATTAAACAAGTTGAGCGCCAGCTAGCGCAAAATCAGGATATTGCTAATTTTCATTTAGTGACTAAAGAAGAAGCATGGCAACAGTTACAAGTTAAATCAAGAAGCAACCAAGATGTAAACGACGCCGTGTCACAACTAGGTAAAAACCCATTACCAGACGCTTTTTTTATTCAAGCAAAGTCTTCTGACCCTGATAGTTTGATTCAATTAAAAGATGCGCTACAGAACTTACCAAATGTAGAGCTAGCATTACTCAATACGGAATGGGTGAAACGACTTTCATCTTTATTAAGCTTAGGTAAAAAACTCATCTCGATGATTGCTGGATTATTAGCCATCGTACTGTTAGTGATTATCGGCAATACGGTACGTATGCAGATCTTAACGCAAAAAGATGAAATCGAAGTGAGCAACCTGATTGGCGCTACTAGTAGCTTTATTCGTATGCCGTTCCTCTACGCCGGCGCGCTTTACGGACTATTTGGCGGTTTAATGGCAGTCCTCATGCTTATCGGCATTATTCAGGCTTTTAATCTTTCCATGTCGCAAATCGCTCACTTATATAGCAACGACTTCAGCGTAACGCTATTTGATGCACAACTATTTCTAGCGGTCATTCTTTCTGCAATCGGTATTGGCTGGATAGGCTCATACATTGCCGTGTCACGCGCGATTGCAAATTACAAAACCAGCTGATTCATGTCCAGCCATATAGCGCAAGCCTCCGTGTAACCCCCCTCAAGAAGCTTATACCCAGAGGCTGAGCTCCCGTTAAGCATCGGCATGAAACTGCCCTCTAAGCTCATTAAACTGCCCGTTTTAAGTTTAAATTAAGCTTTCTCATGCACAATACGTTACCATTACTTACCACTTGGAGTTTTTGCCAAAGGTCGCCACTCGTCCTAGGCAGAAAAGCATATGATGACGAAAAAACTCAACATTTCCGTGCTACTAATACTAGCTTGCCTATTGCTAGCCAGCTTGTTGATTGTTAATGACAATCATGCAAAAGCTGATAGCAGCCAGCAAACTGCCCGCCAATTATTAAGTGCAGGGAAAATTCTCCCGCTAGAAAAAATCACGAAACTAGCGAAAGAAATCAAACCTGGCGAGGTGCTTGAAACCGAGCTGGAGCAGAAAAAAGGCCTGCTCATTTATGAGGTAGAGATTCTCGACGCTCAAAGCCAGGTTTGGGAAATCAAACTTGATGCAAAGACTGGAAAACTCATCAAGCTAGAGCTTGAGGATTAGCCTATGCGCTTGCTTGTCGTAGAAGATGATTTAACACTTGGCCCGCAGCTTCAAACTGGCCTGCAGCGGGCAGGCTATGCCACAGACCTAGCGACTGACGGCATCGAGGCTGAAATACAAGGCAAACTAGAGCCCTACGATTTAATCATACTGGACTTAGGCTTACCAAAACGTAATGGGCTGGAGATACTCACTAACTGGCGCAAGGAACAAGTCACTACACCAGTCATCATCCTTACCGCCAGAGGCGGATGGCAAGACAAAGTGGCAGGCTTCAACACTGGTGCAGATGATTATGTCAGCAAGCCTTTTCAGATTGAAGAGCTACTAGCGCGAATTAGCGCAGTGCTTAAACGCAGCATTGGTAACAATGCAGGTGAGTTACACTCAGCGCACTTCAAACTTAATGAGCAAACGCAAACCGTGATGTTCGACAATGGCGATCAGTGCAACCTCACCAACATAGAATTCAGACTACTACGATACTTTATGCTGCATCCGGGGCACATTCTTTCTAAATCGGTCTTAACTGAACACGTTTATGAATATGATGAAGATAAAGATAGCAATGTGATTGAAGTCTATGTAAACCGCCTACGCCAAAAAATCGGCAGTAGCTTAATACAAACAAGACGTGGCCAAGGCTATATATTTGGAGTGGCGCCATAATGCTATCGCTCAAGGGCCGACTATCTTGGAGCCTGACGCTTAGCCTAGTGTTATTGCTCTCGTTGCAATGGCTAGTAGTAAGCTACGCTATCAACAAACTGAGCGAAGATCAATTAACCAAACGCCTGCAACATGAGGGCGAGAGCCTGCTCGCCAGCGCACAATTCAATGCATCTAATCAGCTTGAAATCGACGCTCAACGCCTAAGCGCTATCTACCAACGACCATTCTCTGGTCACTATTATGTTGTTAGCTCTGGCAAACAGCGTCTGATTTCACGTTCGCTGTGGGATACCGACCTCAACATCAACAAGTTAGCGACTGGCGAACAAAAATTACTATATCAAAAGGGACCAGAAGCACAATCGTTACTGATTGTTATCAATGGATATCAAAAACAAGGCCAAACCATCAGTATTGCAATGGCTGAAAACCTGGGCCCATTAAAAGCGAGTATTGAACGCTTTCAGTTGATATATGCCGCAATTTCATTGCTAGGGCTCATCACTTTATTAGCCATACAGCGGCTGATTATCCAGCATGCGCTGCTGCCGTTGAAAAAGATTCAAAGCGATATCGCCAAACTAGAACGAGGTGAAGCCAATCAGATAGCGTCCAAAGGACCTGAAGAAATTGCACCGCTGATTACAGAACTTAATCATCTGTTACAGACTGTCCAGCAAAAATCTAAACGCTCCAGAGAGTCGCTAGGCAACTTAGCTCACGCGCTTAAGACCAAACTAACACTGCTTAATCAAACTGCAGAGCGCGCAGAAATTGAAGGACTCCCTCAGATTCGTGAGTCAATTTACGCAGCAACCGATGCCCTAGACCAAATTATCGAGCGGGAGCTAAAGCGTGCTCGTTTAATGGGCGATGTTCGACCTATGCAGCAAATAGACTTAAAAACCGAAATTGCACAACTCACACATACGATGCGTATGATCTACAAAGCCAAGATCGTGAATATCACATGGGAAGTCACCGAAGGAACGAAATTTCATGGTGATGGTGAAGATTTATTGGAAATACTGGGCAACTTGTTAGATAACGCCTGTAAATGGTGCAAACGTAATGTGTCACTCACCGTAACGGGCAGCGATGCACCAATCTTTGTGATTGAAGATGACGGACCGGGCTGCCCGGTGCATGAATTAAATTCACTGACACAGCGTGGTTTTAGAGCTGATGAATCTGTGACTGGCAGCGGCTTAGGCCTTGCCATCGTCTGTGACATTGCAAACAGCTATGGGGCAAACCTAAGCTTCAGCCGCTCAGCCGCGCTAGGTGGCTTACGCGTTGAAATTAGATTTACCCCACGCAAGTTATTAGCTTAAAACCACTCTTGGCTAACATCTCTTACTGCGCCGGTTTTAGCATCCACTAAAACTTCCCACTCACGCCCATCAGCATCAACAATTTCAAACTCGTAATCCCAACCCTTACCAAACTTTCTATTTTCAAGATCAGCATCCTCGACGGCACCCGGTTTTGCAGCAAGCGCCTTTGCTTTGGCCTGTTCTAATGTAATTAGACCTAACTCTTTAGAGATTGCTTCAATTTCTTGGATATCGTCATCCGCAAACGCCAATGGCGATAATAAAGTTAATGAGATAACTGACGCTAAAGTAAATGTGTTCATTGATTTTTTCATGATTTAACTCCGTTGATTAAATGGTGAGTATCACTTTATGCGCCTAAGCTTAAATCAAGCTTAAAAATCGATTTACATACTAAAAACTCAACATTTAAGTATCTACTTTTGGCACCTACCCCCATCAAAACACACTTAGTCGTCCGATCAACACATCGTCATAGTATTAAAGTCACCAACCAAGACACATAAATCATTCTATTTAAAATTAAAATATCGCTAAAACCTCAGTTCACTCAACCATATACCCAATAGGGTCGCTTTACCTGCACAGACAATTTTGTTAGAGTTGAATCATGTACTAAGGTCAGCATTTCAAACAACTGACAGACACACCAATGTCTCCTCATGGATGTAGAAATTTGGCTTATAGTCAATTGTCATATGCCGTGACAAGAACTGAGAAAAGACTTGTTCACAAAACTACACATCAAAGATGACCTAGGTATCGCGCAAGCTCTCACTTGGCGCTACGTACTAGCACTATCTCTCGTTGCTGCGCTCTCAACCGCCGCTTGGTACAGTCTCAAACTTGTCATTTCCAAGCAGGAAAGTACTGCCGCCGTAGTCAACATCAGCGGACGGCAACGTATGCTAAGCCAACGTACTGCACTGTTTGCCAACTTACTGGTCACCGCACACGCAAATGAACGTGCGTCTATTCGCAAAAAATTGGAAGAATCTATTGAGCTAATGGCAATCTCGCATCATGGATTACTATATGGCAATAAAGAAATGGGGCTCCCATCGACAATGTCACAAGCGGTTAGAGCAATGTATTTTGAAGGTGACTCTTCTCTTAACAAACAAGTAAGAACTTACATTAATACCGTACGCGCATTGCTCGCCACAGATAGCAACAAACTCAGTCCAGACAATGCAGCACTACGCTACATTACCAACACAGCACCGACGACTTTAGTTTCATCACTTGACCAAGCGGTGCATCAATATCAATTAGAGGGTGAAGCATCTATCAAGCAACTGGAAAAAGCAGAGACGGCCTTATGGATTCTCACTCTATTACTGTTATCACTAGAAGCAATGCTGATTTTCAACCCATTTATCAAACACATTAGAATCGTCATTGATAAGCTCCAACGCGCTAGCGCTGAAATCTTGTTACATCAAGAAACGCTAGAAGACAAAATTAAACAACGCACGTCTGAACTTGCAAACAGAAGCAAGGCACTCGCCGAAAGCGAGCAAAGACTATCGATACTGCTGAATAACACCAATATCCATATGTGGGCATTTGACGGCACCTCCTTCACTTACACCAATAAACAATGGTTTGATTTTACTGGTCAGCGCCTAGATGATGCGTTAACCATAGAGAAATGGACTTCTGTTGTCCATCCAGAAGACTTAGCAGAAGCTCAAAAAATATGGCAAGTTGATTTCGAAAAGAAAACTGGTTATGACCATTACTTTAGATTAAAACGGCATGATGGTATTTATCGAGACTTCTACTGTCGCGTCACACCTATTGAAGATGAGAATGGCACACGCTTATATCTTCAGGGGCATAATTTAGATATTACAGATCGTAAAAAACTGGAAGACGAAGTACGTCAGCTAGCATTTTATGATGCGCTGACAAAACTCCCTAACCGACGCTTACTTAAAGATCGTTTAAGTCAAACCATGGCATCAAGCAAACGTAATGGTCGCTACTGTGCGCTCATGTTTTTAGACCTTGATAACTTCAAACCAATTAATGACACTTACGGGCATGCGTTTGGCGATGCATTACTGCTAGAAGTAGCTGAACGTATCAAAAGCTGTGTCCGCCAAATTGATACAGTGTCTCGTTTTGGTGGTGATGAGTTTGTCATTTTACTTAACTCATTAACGACAGATAAAGAAAAGTCCATTCAACAAGCAAACCGTATAGCAGAGAAAATACGTCAGGCATTATTAATGCCATATTTACTATCATTAAATACTGGTGATACTAAAACTGAAATCGAACACTTATGTTCAGCAAGTATCGGTGTTGTGTTATTTATTAACCATGAGTCAAATGAGGACGAAATATTAAAACGCGCAGATGACGCCATGTATGTCGCAAAATCTGCTGGTCGCAATCAAATTCAACTTGATAGCGAGTTCGTTTAATCGTCCAAAAGATATCAAAACCCTCATCTCAAACGTCACTTAATTGAGACAATTAAAAAAAACTCACTTTTATTTAAATTAATTCAAAAATGTGTTGAAAACATACCGCATTATCTGTAATATGCGGACCTCGTTAGTGCTGCAGGGTGCTTAGCTCAGTTGGTAGAGCGTCGCCCTTACAAGGCGAATGTCAGCGGTTCGACCCCGTTAGCACCCACCAATTTGCACTGACGAAAATTTGAGCTTTAACTGAATATGTGCTGATTTTATCAATACATAAAGTTCAAGGAGTGGTAGTTCAGTTGGTTAGAATACCGGCCTGTCACGCCGGGGGTCGCGGGTTCGAGTCCCGTCCACTCCGCCAATATTTTAAATCCCTTATAAGTAAACGCTTATAAGGGATTTTTCTTTTTAGCTTGATGAAAACTAGCTAACATTTCCCGCCTATAGAAACACTACCTCCAACTTCCCCAATCAACTGAAGCACCAGCTAACAAAACGCCTGTAAAAACACAACAACCCAACAAATCGTGCAATTCAGGCCCTTAGCGTCACTGAATACCACAAGCATGAGGCATACCATCAAATGATTGAAAAACACGCATAAGCGCCAACAGAGAGCTCCCCAGACCCTGCCGCAAAGATACTGACACCAGTTAATTTTCTAGTCACACAAACAGTATGGATTTATTTAATAAGAATGAATTTATACAACAAAAATTACTGACTTAATTCAATCAACTAAATTTTGTACTGACTGTTATCAACACCTATTGTCCAATCAAATACCAATCAATAAAAAAGGGGTTAACTCAATGTGGGGAATATTGTTTTTTATAATATCAGGAGTGTTTTTTATTACGGTAATGTATTTAAAATACAAAGCAGAGGAACTTGAGTTTCAAAAACCTGTCTTTAATGACCATCGAGAGCAAAACTCTCACACCCTCAAAATTGACAATAGACGGGCTGTAGCTAATTTATTTAATTTTATTGGTAGCACTTTCGCTTTGATTGCTCTGGTAATGATTGCAATGTTTTTTGTAGAAATGTAGTCTTAATTTAAAGTATCCGCATAAAACAAAAAAATCAGCATATAGCTGATTTTTTTGTTTTAAAACGTCACACTGTGAGAGGCACTTGCAGAGTTTTGAAAAAACGCTAAAACGAAACACCCTCTCTAGCAATCTGAACAAAGAGCTGCCAATCTTTAATACAGGTAACGCGATACCCCTTAGTGTTTAATACGATTTTTTTCTAGGGGTATAAGTATGGTGACTATCTATATGTCTAAATGTGATGCGTCCATTGTTCACATCATACGGAGACAACTCTAGCGTAACTTTATCGCCCGCTAAAATACGAATGTGGTTTTTTTTCATCTTACCACCGGTATATGCTACCAAGGTGTGGCCATTATCTAATGTCACGCGATAACGTGAATCAGGTAAAATCTCCATCACCACACCGCTCATTTCAATTAACTCTTCTTTTGCCATTGCTTTGCTCCAAAATCATGTAAGACCCGTGTTAAAGCAACAAGCTAATCAAAAGTTGATGCAATCGTAAAACATTGGGAATAGTGAGTATAAAAATTGTTTACGCAAGCACTACCTAACGCACGCGCACTATAGCCTTACAAGCTTAATTTAGCAAGCTAATCAGTTAAATAAGTGACTGATTTTAATAACTATCAAGCATTACCCTGTAAATATAATTCAAAATGTGCTTGACAGCTTCCTAAATTGTCCGTAAAAAGCAATGTAGGCGTTTGAATTTTTAATTTTTTGGTCTTTCGTGGATTGATAGTATTTAAAAACCCGAACTTTCAGGGTGCCTCCCTTTTTTAAAAAGTATGGAATAAGATATGGCAACAGGTTTAGTAAAATGGTTTAATGACTCTAAAGGTTTTGGTTTCATTACTCCTGACGCAGGTGGTGACGATTTATTCGCACATTTCTCAGCTATCAACGATAGCGGCTACAAAAGTTTGAAAGAAAACGATCGCGTATCTTTCGACGTGACTGACGGACCAAAAGGTAAACAAGCTTCTAACATTCAGAAGGTTTAGTACTTAAAGAATCCATTTAAAATGACCCTTTATCGGGTCATTTTTTTTGTCTATTTTTTGCTAATTCTTGGCGCTGAGTGGCGAACTATAATAGTTAAGCTAAATAATTGTGGTTAAATTAACACCATAGTAAGATGACAGCTTGTTACAAGTTAAACAACATGTAACAATCACCCAAAAGGATTAATCAGCACGGATCTTATGGAACAGAAACTAACCTCACTTGAAATTGCTCGCCAGACGCTAATTCAGCTATCAAAAAGCCAAAGACCACCCACACCTGAGAACTACAGACAAGTTTACGATGAAATTGCTGGCGTGGCCTCATCAAACAGCAAAGCGATTTTAGACAATACCTTGAACAAGGTACTGTTAGAGAAAAGTAAAGATAACGCTAAATACGCAACGGTTGCAAAAAGAATTTCCAGCTTGATCGACAAACATGATGCGGTTAATTTGGATAAGCAACTTCGTGCGCTGATTTCTAACGATGGTGAAAACGAGGATGACATTCAGTGGGGCACACTATTACGCTACTTACTCAAGCAGCTAGAACTTAATCATACAGGGTTAACGGCCTCAACCAAAAAAGACGGCTTAAATCGCATCATCTCAACCTTTGGAAACGACCCTTCTCAGCTAGCGGAGAAGATTCAGACGCTTGTAACCTCATGGGGCGAAGGCAAAGCTGTGAGCATTGAAATACCTCCCAATGACATTTCCAAACCAAACCATAATGGGCAACCATCTAACAAAGATGACGCGCCACTGCCTATACATAATCATACGGATAAAAGTGATGTCAATCACGCAGAAACCGCTGTCGCTTGGCGCGACATACTGATTAGGACGATCAGGATTCTTGTCCTACCTAAATTCACAGACTCACCGAGTGCCGCTAACCGTGTTGAGGAGTTAATTAAAGAAGCTGAAGCCGCACAAACGCTTGAGCAAATTAACCAACTAAACGGTGCTTTACGGTCCACCCTGCTGCGAGCAGAAATGCAAACAGATGCTCAGCGTAGGATGCAAGAAGCTTTGGTTGAAATATTGCGACTACTAGTTGCCAGCATGGCTGATTTAACCATTGAAGACCAATGGTTACATGCTCAAATTGTAATCGTGAAAGAAATTATTTCAAAACCGCTCAAAATTGACACTGTCTATAACGCAGAAAGTAGCCTAAAAGATCTCATTTTCAAGCAGGCTCAGATTAAACCTGGCCTGATTGAAGCAAAAGAAACACTGAGAAGCATGGTGAGCACATTTGTGAGCCGGCTGGCTGACATTACAACCTCGACAGGTAGCTACCAAAACAAGATTCAGCAATACCATACTCAAATCAACGAGATTGAGGATATCTCTGAACTCAACACTATCTTAGAAAGCTTAGTGGGTGATATTGGTGAAATGAACAATGAGGCAAAAGCCAATCACGTTACGCTCTTAGCGTCACAGAAAAAAGCAGAAGAAGCCGAAAAGAAAATCAACGAACTAACGCTGAAACTTGATTATATTAGTGAAGCTGCACATGAGGACTTTTTAACCGGCGCATTAAATAGGCGCGGCATGGATGAGGCACTTGTTCGTGAATTTGAGCGGTCTGACAGGCATGGTACGCCACTATCGCTAGCAATGCTAGACGTTGACCACTTTAAGAAAATTAACGACACCATGGGACATTCAACTGGCGATAAAGCGCTCGCCCATTTATCCAAGGTCGTTAAGAACATTTTACGTAGCACGGATGTGCTAGCGCGCTATGGCGGTGAGGAGTTTGTTATTTTACTGCCAGGCTCAAATCAAAAAGACGCCGTCACTGTGGTTTCAGGCTTGCAGCGCGACTTAACAAAAAACTTCTTCTTGCACAATAATGAGCGCATACTCATTACCTTTAGTGCAGGGGTTGCAGAGCGATTGTATGGAGAAACAGTTGATAGTGTGCTACCTCGCGCGGATGCGGCCTTATATTTGGCAAAACAATCTGGTCGAAACCGTGTCGTAGGGGCGGAGCAACCAGTCGCTAATGTTGAATAGCCATCAGGTGCTTGATAGCCCTGTCTGCTTTGAGATTGAGCACAATCTGAGGTTAAGCCTTCGTTGAAATAAACTCAAGGTCAAGTAAGCCCAAGGTGAAGCTAAACCGACTAAGCACAATCTAGAAAAGACAACGTCTTGATTATTTCTGACATAAAAAAAGGGCCAACCTCACGGTTGACCCTTTTCTTTTATGACAGAACACTCAAACAGCTAGGCCTGTTTAAGTATCCATTTCACAATCGTTTTAATATCGTCATCTTTTACTTGTGGGCTGTTAGGTGGCATCGCCATTTTTCCCCAAACGCCACCACCACCGGCTTTCACTTTTGCAACCAATTTAGCTTCAGCAGATGCATCACCTTTATATTTAGTGGCTACGTCTTTGTAAGATGGACCAAGAATCGCATTCTGAACTCCATGACACATTAAACATCCGCTCTTTTGTGCAAGACTTTCTGCCGGATCAGCAGCATTAGCCGCTTGCACACTCAAGAGCAATGCACTTAATAAAACTGTTTTCTTTAATAGATACATTTAATATTTCCTCATGACTTAATAAGTTAAAGACTAAATACGTTCATTGCGCCGCCACCAGGTGCCGCATTGTATTTAACTAGATCTTTATAACCACCAGCAGCGCCTAAGCCATCGGTAGCGTTAGTTAAACCTAGGTTCATCGCAACCCCTGCCCAGCCACCAATACCAGACAGCACACCTACATACTGCTTACCTTTATGGCCGTAAGTAATGGCATTACCCACTACGCCAGAACCTACTTGGAACTTCCACAACTCTTTACCTGAGTTAGCATCAACCGCTTTAAACCAACGATCTAGTGTACCGTAGAACACTAGGTTGGTAGAGGTAACAAGTGCACCACCCCAAGCTGAGAACTGCTCTTTTTTGTACCAAGCTGATTTACCTTTTAAACCATCCCAAGCCATAAAGCCGCCCATCACACCATCTGGACCAGGGAACATGGTTAAGGTTGAACCTACCCATGGTTGACCAGCCACGTATTTAGACTCAACTGGCTCATAAGTCATGCACACATGGTTAAGTGGTACGTAGAACATGCCAGTTTTTGGTGAGAACGCAGCAGGTTGCTGATCTTTTACGCCAAGCGCTGAAGGACAAATCCCTAGTGCGTTGTAATCTTGGTGGGTTGAAAACTTAGGATCTTTTACTGGCGTACCAGTTTTAAGATCAACACTAGATGCCCAGTTAACAAACGGATGCATTTTGTTGGCAACTAACAATGAGCCATTGGTGCGGTCAAACGTGTAACCGAAACCGTTACGGTCAAAGTGGCTAGCAAGTTTTTTGCCTTTAGAATCCCACAATATGATTTCATTCATACCGTCGTAATCCCACTCGTCATGCGGCGTCATTTGATAGCCCCATTTAGCCTCGCCGGTATCAACATCACGTGCAAAAATCGTCATCGACCATTTGTTATCGCCTGGGCGCACATCTGGGTTCCATGTGCTTGGGTTACCGGTACCGTAGTACATTAAGTTCAACTTAGTATCGTATGAGTACCAACCCCAAGTTGGGCCTCCGCCATTCTGCCAGCCATCTTTTTTGGCTTGTGGTTTGAGCCAAGTTTTAATACCAAGATCTTTCTCTGGGAACTTCAATTGATCTTTAGGTAAAGCTTTAAATGAACCGCCAATTTTATTGCCGCCGTTTACATCTTGGTAAAGCGATAACGCGCTGTAGTGCGGATTATCTTTATTAAAATCATCACCAATCAATACATCTTGGTCTGAACCTGTGCTGTATGCACGCCATACCAATGCACCGTCTTTAATGTTATAGGCAGAGATATAACAACGCACACCATACTCGCCACCAGAACAGCCAGTAATCACTTTGTCCTTAATTACATGGGGGGCGTTGGTATTTGATGCACCCTCTTTCGCATTGGTAACTTGCGTGTCCCAAAGTTTTTTACCAGTTTTTGCATCCAATGCCACTAATAACCCGTCGTTCTGTTGCAAGAAAATCTTGCCATCGCCATAACCTAAACCACGATTGACGTTATCGCAGCATAGCAAAGCTTGTGTTGATGGATCTTGTTTAGGAAAATAAGACCAAAGAATTTTCTGACTATTATTTAAGTCTAGCGCGTAGATGTTATTAGGAAACGCGGTATGGATATACATCACACCATTAATCACCAATGGCGCGCCTTCATGACCACGATTAACCCCTGTTGCAAAAGACCAGGCAAGTTTCATGTTTTTCACATTGCCTTTATTGATTTGGCTAAGACGGCTATAACCAGTATTGCTAAAATCTTTGCGTGGATGTGCCCACTGATTATCATCTTTCATAAGTGTTGATAATTCATCTTCAGCAAAAGCTGGTGTGCTCAGCATGCCGAACAGGCTTGCACTTAACGCTAAGCCAACGCTAAATTTACGTTTAAATTGATGATTCATTTTGCATCCCCAAATTATAAAAATTATTTAAGTTATGTATTACTAATTTCATGCATTGAAACGACATTGGTAACAGTGCTAATATTGCAATGGGCATGCCAACACAATAAAAAGCCGCAATTTAAATAATTTTATATAAAAAAATTATTTAAAATCAACAAACTAAAATTTCCTTGGAAATGAACACCCTTTCCATACTGAAAGCATTTAACTTTTAACACTGTGTCAAAATTGAACAGTTGTCACGTGACAGGTGTTCAATTACTTAAGGTAAGTAGCCAACGATATGAGCAATGCCACAACCGATAAAACCCCAACCATACTGCAGGCCAGAAAAGAGTTTTTGAGCAATGGCAATGTAGAACAAGGGGCGATTGCTGAAGCGATTGAGCGCTCATGGCGGCGTTGTCTGGCGAATGGTATTGATACAAACTCACCGCAAAGCTTAGAGGTTGTTACCGCGCAAGAGCTTGCGCTAAAACGTGAGCAGAATCAGCAACTGCTCAAGCTTGCACAACCTGAGATGGAGACACTTAACGAGCAAATCGCACATACACGTAACGTGGTGATATTAACGGACGATGAAGGCGTGATTCTGCATAGCCTAGGCGGCCATCACTTTCTGAACGAAGAGCAACGCATTGCTTTATCTGCCGGTGCATCTTGGCATGAGAACCATAGAGGTACCAATGCGATTGGCACTGTGCTAATTGAGCAATCAGCACTCACGGTACAGGGTGCTGAGCACTTTATGGCATACCATCACTCATTAAGCTGCTCGGCTGTCCCTATTTTTGGTGCGGAGAATCAACTGATTGCTACATTGGATGTTTCTAACGATTCCAACACATCGCAGCAACATACGTTGGCGTTGATTAAGATGTCCGCGCAGATGATTGAGAATCGGCTGTTTTTAGCGAGCCATCAAGGCGATGTGGTATTGCACTTTCATGCTCGTCCAGAGTTTATCGGCACCTTATGGGAAGGTGTTGCCATTTTCACCGCAGGTGGTCAATTGGTTGCCATCAACCGTAGCGGCCAGTTCCAGCTGAGTCTGAATACAGGCGCTACCCCTGCGAATAGCTCACGGGCTTATCCGCAAATTAACTTTGACCAGTTATTTGATATCCCATTTAACAGTTTATTAAGACAAACCGGTAGTGCAGATAAATTAATCGTTCCATTAAGGTTAAATAATGGCGCACGTATTTATGTGCAAGTAGAACTGTTACATAAAAAACAACAGATTAGCACCACACCACCTGCCATCGTAAAAAGAACCAGTGCTGCCAATTTAGACTTGCTAGACAGTGGTGACGCTAAAATATCACGGGCTATACAACAAATAAAACAAGTACTGTCACGCGACATCCCTATTTTGATTCAAGGCGAAACGGGTGTTGGTAAAGAGTTATTCGCATGCGCGATTCATGAGGCAAGTGCACAGCATAAAGGCCCATGGATTGCCGTGAATTGTGCTGCATTGCCAGAGGGCTTAATTGAGGCAGAGTTATTTGGCTATGAAGAAGGTGCATTTACCGGTGCAAGGCGCAAAGGCAGCCCTGGCAAGATTGAGCAAGCGAATGGCGGTACGCTATTCTTGGATGAAATTGGCGATATGCCGCTCTCCTTGCAAGCAAGGTTACTGAGAGTGCTGCAAGAACGCACGGTTACACCATTAGGCAGCTCAAAATCGATTCCAGTCAATTTCTCGCTAATCAGCGCTACCAATTTAAAACTAAAAGAAAAAGTAGATAGCGGCGAGTTCCGTAGTGACCTTTATTACCGCCTAAATGGCTTAAGCGTAGCCCTGCCGCCCTTGCGAGAACGCTCTGATTTGCAGGCGCTGATTGATGTCATTTTGCATATTGAACAAGCTGGCAACATAGAAATTACGCCCGACGTCATGGACGTATTCAAAGCACACTCTTGGCCGGGCAATATCCGCCAGTTGCACAATGTACTCAGAACCGCATTGGCGCTGGCAGATGGAACGCCAATTAGCACGCTACACCTCACTCAAGATTTTATTGACGAAATGCCGCAAGCTAAGCCATGTCTGACAGCTGAGTCATCATCCACCTCATTGGATTTAGACGATTTAACCAGCCAAGCGATTAGGCACGCTATGCAAACAGAGGCCGGTAATGTTTCCGCAGTTGCGCGCCAGCTCGGCATTAGCCGCAATACGCTGTATCGTAAACTTAAAGCGATGGGCATCAGTTAAATTGGTAGCTGCATAACACCAGCCAGCTATGCCAAACCTAAAGTAGTCACGCAGGGATTTTTAATGATAGGCATTTTACTGGCGGCTGGTTATTCACGACGATTCGGCAACAGTGACAAGCTATTACAAGCCCTGCCAGATGGTCGGCTAATAGCGCTAGCTTCGGCTCAAAATCTCATTGAGGCAATGCCCACCAGTATTGCGGTGGTGCGGGCAGAAAATACTCAGCTTGCTGAGTTATTACTCACGACCGGTTTTAATGTGGTGGCATGTGAAGAGGATAAGCAGGAAATGGCGGATAGCCTATCTACTGCCATCCGCTTTTCATTTAATTTTGAGGCGGCAAAAGAAGGCTTTGTGATTGCCTTGGCAGACATGCCATATATTCAATCTGCCACGATTAGTACTGTTGCTAAGCAACTAACAAATAGTACTAACCAATCCATCGTCATCCCCACTTATAAGGACCAACGCGGACATCCTGTTGGCTTTGCTGCTAAACATCGTAGCGATCTAGAAAAGCTACACGGTGATGAAGGTGCTCGCTCTATTATTAAACGATATCCAGATGAAGTTTGCATGCTGCCATGTGAGGATGCGGGAATTTTGGCAGATATTGATACGCAAGCTGATATAAAACGTTAAGCCGCACAACTTACTTGGTTTATCAAACCAATCGTCGTCTGTTGCGCTCGCACTTGAATCAACTCGGCAAGAATAGCAACAGCAATTTCTGCAGGTGTACGGCTACCGATGCGTAACCCCACTGGGCCGCGCATCGTCGCAATTTCAGCCTCATTCAGATCAAACATCCGTAAACGTTCACGACGCTTTTCCTGATTTTTGTGCGAGCCAAGTGCACCTACATAAAATGCATCGGACTTTAATGCTTCAAGCAAAGCCATGTCATCCAGCTTAGGGTCATGCGTCACCGCCACAATCGCGGTATGCGCATCTGGCTCAATATCCAGCACCACATCATCAGGCATGCCATATACCCAAGTGGCGCCCTCTACATGCCACTCATCTCGAATTTCTTGGCGTGGCTCACACACCAGTACATCAAAATCCAATGCTTGTGCCATACTCGCTAGCGTAGCGCCAAGTTGATTAGCGCCAATAATCAATAAACGCCATTGCGGTCCAAAGTAAGTATGAAACCAATCACCCTCAATTCTAGGTGCGCCTTCAGGCAACACTTCTGTGAGCTTGATTTCACCTGTGCGAATATTCACAGAGCGTTTGGTCAGTTTACGGTCACGTAAGTTCTGAATAATCGACTCTAACTGTGCGGCCTCATTCAATGGCTCCACAAATATCTGCAATTGGCCACCACATGGGATTCTAAAGCGCTGTGCATCTTCACGGCTAACACCGTATTCCATGACCGTAGGTTGTGTTGGCAAGGTTCGATTACGTGCCTTATCTGCTAAATCATCTTCAATACAGCCACCGGAAACTGAGCCGATAAGATGCCCATCTTCACGCACCACCAGCACCGCACCGGGTAGACGCGGCGCAGAGCCCCACGTCTTCACTACGGTAAACAAATGCGCCTGATAACCATCATTCAGCCAATCAAGCGCTCTGTCTAATACTTCTAAGTCAGCAGATTTCAAGGGATTAAGCCAACTGATTGCCAATCGGCAATTGGCGGATACGTTTGCCGGTAGCCGCAAAAATTGCATTAGTCACCGCAGGTGCAACAGGCGGCAAGCCCGGCTCACCTACACCGCCCATTTTTTCAGTGCTTTGCACGATGTGTACTTCAACCTTGGGCATATCACTCATGCGCATCACGAGGTAATCGTGGAAGTTAGATTGCTGGACCTTACCTTCTTTAAAGGTAATTTCACTTTGCATGGCAGCTCCTAAGCCAAAAGAAATCGAAGACTCCATTTGTGCTTTTAGAGAATAAGGGTTTACTGCCAGCCCGCAATCAATGGCACATACCATACGATGCACTTTCACCGCACCTTGATCAACAGACACTTCTGCGACTTGCGCAACAAAACTGCCAAAAGACTCATGCACAGCAATCCCACGAAAAACACCTTTAGGCAATGGCTTACCCCACTCGGCTTTCTCAGCCGCTAAATTAAGCGCAGCCAAATGACGTGGGTGACCTTTTAACAACTCACGACGATAATCTAATGGGTCTTTTTTCGCACTATGTGCAAGTTCATCCACCAAACTTTCCATCACAAATGCAGAATGGCTATGCCCAACTGAACGCCACCAAAGCACAGGAATACCAGTTTTCACGGTATGCAAACTCACATGATAGTTAGGAGTTTTCTTCAAATAGGGTGAATCTGCAATGCCCTCTACTGAGGTAGCATCAACCCCATCTTTAATCATAAAAGCTTCAAACGGTGTCCCTAACATAATCGACTGACCTACCGTCACTTGCTCCCAAGCGGTAGGGAAACCATCGGCATCCAAGCCGATTTTAGCTTTGTGCAAATACATCGGGCGATAATAACCACCCTGCACATCATCCTCACGGCTCCAAACTGTTTTCACCGGCACACCTGCAGCCTTAGCCACTTGTACCGCTTCTGACACAAAATCAGCGGCTGGATTTGCTCGTCGACCAAAACCACCGCCTAAGAAAAGCGTATGGATTTTGACCTGCTCAGGCTTAAGGCCTAATATTTTTGCCGCAGCTTGCTGGTCTGTTGTTTGCATTTGCGTGCCTGTCCAAATTTCACAAGCATCTTTCTCAATACGGACTGAACAGTTGAGCGGCTCCATCGGTGAGTGTGCTAAATACGGCAATGCGTATTCGGCTTCGATTAATTTCTCAGCTTTAGATAGCGTGGTTTTGCTATCCCCCAGTTGCGCTGCAACTAGACCTGGATTAGCCGCTTTGCTTCTAAAATCCTCAAGCATTGCTTTTGAATCAAGGCTTGCATTTGGGCCTAAGTCCCACTCCACCTTGAGTGCTTCACGTCCTTGTTTTGCTGCCCAATAATTATCAGCCACTACCGCCACACCCGTAGGCACTTGCACCACTTGCTGCACACCTTTCACTTGCTTAGCAGCGCTAGCGTCAAAAGACTTTACTGAGCCGCCGAACACTGGTGAGCGAGCAACCATCGCCGTCATTAGCCCATCAAAATGAATATCTTGGCCAAATACCGCAGTGCCGTTTATTTTCTCTGGGCCATCAAGGCGTTTAGTCGCCTTGCCAATCACTTTCCAATCTTTAGGGTCTTTAAGCGTGACGGCTTTGGGCGTTTCTAACTTAGCCGCTGCTTCAGCTAAATCGCCATAGCTAATTTTCGTGTCATCGCTAATCACAAAACCATTTTCTGTTTTAAGGTTAGCCGCAGGAACACCTAACTGCTCAGCAGCCGCGCCAATTAATAGCTGACGCGTTAAAGCGCCAGCCTGACGATATCGGTCAAACTCTGACCAAGTAGTAGAAGAACCACCAGTGATTTGAATCCCGTAAGCCGTATGAAGATACGCAGGCGATGCAGATGCATGCTCCACTTTAATCTTGCTCCAATCGGCATCCAACTCTTCGGCAATCAACATCGGCAATGTGGTCCATATGCTTTGCCCCATCTCGCTATGTGCAAGCATCACAGTGATTGTATTATCGGTACCGATACGTAAAAAAGCATTAGGTGCTGGTAGCTTTGCCTCACCCGCACTGCCAGTTTCTTTCGCAGCGCCTGGTAGCAAAAAGCGTTTAGCTTGAGGAATAGAGAACGCAATCACAAGGCCGCCCACAACAAGTGCCGAGGCTTTGATGAAAGTACGTCTTGAGATATTTAAAGGGGCTGTCATGATATCTCCTTAAGCTAATTTAGTTGCCGCAGCATGAATCGCTGCACGGATACGCGGATAAGTACCGCAACGGCAGATATTTCCGCTCATGGCTGCATCGATATCTGCATCAGTAGGTTTTTGGTTGGTAGTCAGCAACGCTGTCGCGGCCATGATTTGGCCAGATTGGCAGTATCCACACTGCACCACATCCACCTCACTCCATGCGGCCTGTACCGCTTGGCCCACTTTATCATTTTGAACATCTTCAATCGTGGTAATTTTTTTACCGACAGCAGCAGCAATGGGGGTAATACACGAGCGAATCGCCTGTCCATCCAGATGAACCGTACAGGCCCCACATTGCGCCATGCCACAACCAAACTTGGTACCGGTAAGATGCATGACATCTCTTAATGCCCATAATATCGGCATATCATCAGACACATCCAGCTGCGCTTCTTTACCATTGATATTCAAAATAATCATGATGGTTTACCCTCTAATTTGTTGTTTCAATATTGATTTTTATAAACTTACACGGTAATTATCGATTAATACCAATAACAATTAATGCAAAATAGCACTATCGCACACTGTTAGCTATCATTATATGGAATAATTTGGAATTGATAATTCCAAATTATGGATTACCCACCCATGCAGAATCAATTAGAAATGCTACGCATATTTAAAGCAGTCGCAGAATCCGCCAACTTTAAAGAAGCTTCAATCAGACTAGGTATTTCACCACAATCAGTCACTCGCGCCATCAAAGAGCTGGAAGAACGTGTTGGTGAACCACTGTTTTACAGAAGCACACGGAACACTACCATCACTGAATTTGGTAAGCAAATGGCGCTCAAAAGCGAAGGTGTGATTGAGCAGGTGGATGCACTATTTCAGCTTAATCAACATGCGCACCCGCCACAAGCGATAGAGGGCTCAGTTAAGATTACCATGCCCAGCACATTGGGGCGCCAATACCTACTGCCAGCCCTTACTGCGTTCTCAAAAGATTACCCCAACATTCAGCTAGACCTTAGATTCTCAGATCTGATTGATAATGTAGTGGCTGATCAAATGGATATTGGGGTGCGTATCGGATTTTTTAGTAACAATAGAAATGTTGCAAGACGTGTGAATGAAATTAGATTTCACATTGTTGGCGCGCCTGCGCTTATTGAGAAAACAGGTATTCCTTATCAAGTTAACGATCTGTGTGAAATGCCATACACTGGACTCATTGACCAAAATACCGGCAGAATGTGGCCTTGGTCTTTTGCAGACGAACCAGACTGCTTTCCCAGCGCACCAGCTTTTATTACAGATGACATCGAAGCAGAACTAGCAGCGGTGCTTGCAGGCATTGGCTACGGTCAGCTCCCTGATTTTATATGTAATAAATATATCCAAAATGGCCAGCTCGTTTCCGTATTAGCAGATCAATCACCCGCACCATGGGGTATTTATGTCTATCGCCCACAACGCGGCCCAGTTGCAGAACGTGTCAGAGTAGTATTTGATTACTTAGCAAAAACACTAAGTGAGATTAAATTTGGGTAAACACACAAAACATTTTGATAAACGGTTGGAATTAAACAGCCGAATCAGTTTCCAATGTGGTACACATTTTTAATCGCCACTCGATTAATCACCACTTTAGAAAAAGCATCGCTAAACAACATCTTTATTGTCACTTAAGCAGTTAGGAACATTATGTCGGGAAATTACCAAGTACTCATCACTGGCGCCAACCGTGGTATTGGTCTGGAGTTTGTTAGTCAGTATGCGCGTGACGGCTGGAAGGTATTGGCATGTTGCCGCTCACCTCAACATACAAACGCATTGCAAGCACTTGCAAAAGTAAATACAAACATTCAAATACTGCCATTGGATATTGCAGACTTCGCTCAAATTGAGGCTTTGGCATTGCAGTTGAAAGACTTAAAAATAGATGTCCTCATCAATAATGCCGGCATTTATCCTGATAGCAGCTCAGGTAATATTGATACCAATGACTGGCTAGATGCATTTAAAATCAACAGCATGGCACCGCTGAAAATGGCAATGGCATTTACGCCGCATATTGCCAATAGCCAACTCAAAAAAATTGCCACCCTCTCTAGCAAGATGGGTAGCCTAGACGATAACACCAGTGGTGGCAGTTATATTTACAGAAGCTCTAAAGCGGCAGCTAACATGGTGATGAAAAGCTTATCGATAGACTTACAGCCTTTAGGCATCACCGTCGTCACCTTACATCCGGGCTGGGTGCAGACCGAAATGGGTGGCAGCAATGCATTAATCGATACGAAAACCAGTGTTGCTGGTTTACGGAGGGTGATTGAACAATCCAGCCTAAACACAACAGGGCAATTTATTGCCTATGATGGGCAAGCCATTAAATGGTAAATATCCTGCTGCACTTAATTAACAGGAGTACTTAACACTTAATATGGCGACATTTATCTTGATTGTAATTTTGTAAGGATTAGAACATTGCGCAGACTAAGTATCAGAACTTAACAATAAAATTGATACTGGAATGCTATATGCAAATATTAAAACCACTACGTGCTTACTTTAATTTCAACGCAACGCAAGCAGATAATCAAGAAAACATTCTTGCAAGTTTAATGGTAATGGCATGGGTGGTTGAAGCCAGAGACCCCTACACTGGCGGCCACCTTTGGAGAGTTTCTCGCTTTGCCCAACTCATTGCTAATAAGGCAGGAATTTCTGAGATTGAAACTGCAAAGATTGCTATTGGTGGCTTTCTCCATGATTTAGGTAAAGTGGGCATTCCTGATGCTATTCTTAGCAAGAAGGACAAACTCACTGATGAAGAGTATGCAGTCATTAAGACTCACCCAGAAATTGGTAAGAGGATGCTAGCTGGTCATCCTTTATCATCACTTGCTGTCGACGCAATTTCTATGCATCATGAAACACCAGATGGTCGTGGTTACCCTTCAGGTTTAAGGCGCGAGAAGATTCCCGTTGTCGCAAGAATAATAGGCGTATGTGATGCATTTGATGCAATGACTAGCACAAGACCATACAGGCAAGGGATGCCAATAATAAAAGCACTCTCAATCATTAAAGAAAATCTTGGTACTCAATTTGACCCTGAGTTTGGTGAAATTCTTTTACAGTTAGAAAACAGTGAAGAGCTAAGTCATATTGTTGGTCATTCTGATGAAGGCATACCGCTTCATGAGTGTTTAATGTGTGGTCCCACAATCGTCGTACAAAGTAATGCTAAAAATGGAGACTTAGCTTACTGCAGAGCCTGCCAAAGTGAATACAAACTTGAAGTTGAAACAGGAAAAGGTAAATTTAAAGTTGCACCAACTGGCGCAAAAGGATCTGCTGAAGATTTAATTGCAAAACCTGACCTTATGCTGATTTCTCGACTTATTAATTCATCTGCAAAAGCTATTCATCACATCAAGTGAAGATGTAAGTCTGGCGGACTTAAACTATATAGTAGGATGCATAGTAAAGTATCGCGTTAACAAAAAGACCAACCGTAAAACGGTTAGCAATTTTTTATGTTCCAACTCACTATTAATCAACGTAGCACCCGCCACTTTTGCATTGAAACTGAAGATTTCATTCAAACGACTCTTCCAACGGATTACGCCAATCAACTACTCCATAAGTGCTACTGACTTCACTTGCAACCATACGGCCTGACCCGCGGTGATGTCTAGCGATGCAACAGCGCGTTTGGTCAAGCGGGCTAGTAGCATCATATGGCCAACCTTCACCCTTACCAACGTAAGGCCAGGATGGTTATCGTCAGCAATCGCATCGACAAAGCCCTGAAGCACATTTTGAATGCTACTCTGGCTTGGCATTTCTGTCGCCAAACTCACATCTCTTGCCAACACTTGCACTCTCACCCGCTGACTAATAGAGAAGGCTTGATCATGTGTCCAAAGTGTACCCCCATCAAAGGCTACGCGTGCTAAATGCCACGACGAATCAATCTCTACGACTGTTGCGTCCAATACTACGCCAGCATCCTGACCTAAGTGAATGGGCAGATCGAGTCGTGTAAGGGTCTCAGCCAAGGGGCCACTGGCCAGCACTTGGCCTTTTTCCATCACAACAAGATAATCCGCTAGCCTAGCCACCTCATCTGCTGAATGGCTAACATAGATGACAGGTATTTTTAGCGCTTCATGTAAGCGCTCCAGATAAGGAATAATTTCTTGCTTACGCTGCAAGTCTAGTGCGGATAATGGCTCATCCATCAACAAAATGTTTGGATTAGCCGCAAGCGCCCGTGCAATACTAACGCGGCTACGTTCACCACCAGAAAGTCGGTCTGGCTTTCTATCCAGTAAATGTGCGATACCTAACAGTTCAATGGCTTGATCTAAGCTCACTTTGTGGTCGTCTGATACGCGTCGTTTGCCGTATAACAGATTACCCATGACAGTAAGGTGAGGAAATAAACTAGCCTCTTGGAACACATATCCTAAGCCGCGCTTGTGAGTAGACAACCAATGTTGCTCATCTTGCCAAATTTCGCCATTCACAATCAGGCGTCCTTCGGGCGCTTTTTCCAGCCCAGCAATACAGCGTAGTAACGTAGTCTTACCAGAGCCAGAATGACCAAATAGAGCGATGACACCACGCGCAGGTAAATGCAAATCGACATTAAGATTGAATGTCGGCCAGTCCAGTTTAAAATGTGCTTGGATGCCCTGCATACTAACCGACTTTCTTTGCGCTAGGCCGCCATGTGTATACACACAATAAAACAGCAAAAGAAAAAATCAACATGACCGCCGAAAGGCTGTGCGCCTGCATGTACTCCAAAGCTTCCACATGGTCATATATTTGTACCGAAGCCACGCGGGTCTCACCGGGAATATTGCCCCCTATCATCAATACCACACCAAACTCACCAACGGTGTGCGCAAAAGTCAAAATAGAGGCCGTGATAAATCCAGGTAGCGCTAAGGGTACAGCGACTGTAAAGAATGCATCAAGCGGCGAGGCACGCAATGTGGCTGCCACCTCCAATGGACGCTCACCTATTGCCTCAAACGCATTTTGCAGCGGCTGAACCATAAAAGGCAAAGAGTAAAATACGGAAGCAATCACCAGCCCCCAAAAAGTAAATGGTAAATGCCCAATCCCCAGCGCTTGGGTAAATTGCCCAACTGCTCCATTGGGGCCCATTGCCAGTAATAGATAAAAACCTAGCACAGAGGGCGGCAACACCAAAGGCAATGCTACAACGGCACCAACCGGCCCTTTCCACCAAGCTCTAGTGCGAGCCAACCACCATGCGATAGGCGTACCGATTAACAGTAAAATCATCGTCACAATCCCTGCTAATTTGATGGTTAGCCATATGGCTTGTATATCACTAGGTGTTAGATGCATCATGTTCTATATGATTGACCAGAAATTTAGTTAGGTAGTACAAAGCCATATTTTGTCATGATGGCGCGCGTTGCACTACTGCGCATGTAATCAGCAAATTTTCTTGCGAGGTCATTTCCTTCTGCACGTCTAGTGATAATAAAACCTTGCTCCAGCGGTGCATGCAAGGTATCTGGAATCAACCAATACCCCCCCTTACTAGCAAGCTCAGGATTTAACGCTAAAGATAAAGCAATGATGCCCACTTGAGCATTGCCAGTTTGCACAAACTGCGCAGTGTGGGCAATACTCTCTCCATAGACTAACTTCGCTTCAACTTTACCCCATAGATTAGTAGCACGTAGCGCTTCTTCCGCACGCTTACCGTAAGGTGCATGTTTAGGATTAGCAATCGCAATGTGGCTAATTTTAGAGCTTGTCAGGCTATCTAGCGACATTTTACTGGCATCCATTGCAGCGCTCCAAAGCACAATACGCCCCAACGCATATGGCATCACCTCTGAAGCACTGAACCCATTTTTCGCCAACTCCCGAGGAAAAGCAATGTCCGCAGAAAAGTATAAGTCGTAAGGTGCCCCCTGTTGAATCTGCGTTTGGAACTTGCCAGAAGATCCATAAGTGACATCAATTTCATCTTTAGTGTTAGCTTCTTTAAACTTACCTACAATCTCATCCATCGCAAATTTAAGATCAGATGCAGCAGCAATAGTAATCTTTTCTGCATACGCGTTCATTGACAAAAGTAAAGCGCACATTATGGTTAGCATTTTAAATAACTTCATGGATTAGCTCCTTGTAATAATGTAAATATTGACTGGCAAAATGACTAATGCTGGTTGCACTCGGAATTTGCACCTAAAATGCACTCATCTCTAGTTGCACATAGAGATAATCAGAATGCTCCTTGCGTGAAGGGTCATTGGCATTACTTACAATTTGCGTCGCATGCTTGGTGAAATCACCCGCCATAAAATGTGAGTAACCAATAGAGGTATTGATATGTTTATTAATTGGGAAGCGGGCGGTAATATCGAACTCCTCGCCTATTTCACTGCCACTAACACCAGTACGGTCTCTTAATGTAGCCGGGCCCCAGCTATCTGTATTACTTTCAAGGCGATACCAGCTATAGCCTGTATCAATTTTAAGGTTATTGATAAAACTAAATTTAGGATCAAACTCAACTCTTAGCTTAGTGGTGCGTATATTGGACATTTCAATAGCATCCGTATTGGACCATGGTCGTGCAAACCCAAATAAACGCTCAAAACGCTGATTTTTATTATCAGTAGCGTTTTTATCACCAGTCACTAAACCATAAAATCCACTTACTCTTGGTTTCCATGCTTGGTTAAATGTATAGCCTAGCTCTGCATTATATGCATAGGCTTCATGGTCAACTGTTGTGTTGTTAACCAAACTAGTATCTTGCTCGCCCCATTGCCTCACAAAGTTAGCGTCGTAATCCCATGACTTGGCTAACACACCATAGCTGCGAATACCTGCGGTATGAATCGTACGATCAATCTTGCGCGTATTGCTGGTTTCATCACGTCCATTCAAGTCGTACTTAACCTTATCGCCATCTTGCTTTAATAAATAATAATAAGGCTGCAAGCTGACATGTTCAGACCATTTCCGCCAATGTCCAAGTGCGCCATAAAAATGCTGAGCATCGTTATTTTGGTCTGGCTCATCTGTAAACCGTTGCACTGGTTTAAAAGCAAACATATCTAATTGCCAGTCATTGCTTTGCTGACCGATGACAGCACGCACGCCCTCAAAGTTGTTTGTGGTATTTCTATATCCATTACGTGCAACTAGTCTTTTATCTACTTGCTCTAATGCTTGCCTGCCCACTTTAATACTAATAGGACGCTCATTACCAAGGTCATCCTGTCCTAATAAAGTCTCTTTAAAATGAAGCTCTAAATATGCCTGCACTACCTCTGCATAATTCACATCACGGGTGTCATATTCACGTGTAAATTGGCTATGGTTACGACGAGCATCCCCCAACTCCACTGCAAAACGTAGCGGATCTAAAATATTCTTAACACCAATATAGCCGCGCGTCCTCAGTAAAACTGGCTCATCAATCACCCCTTTTGCACGCCTAAAATCATTATCACGGTTTTCATATCGAATCCGGTAATCCAAACCGACATCTAGCCAATCTACATCCTCAAGACCTTGATAGTCTTTCAGCCAAGTTTTATTCAGTTGCTTCACGTATTTTGGTGGTTCAGTTTCTAATGACGTTCCATAACTTTGGCGCTCTTTGTAATACGACCCCGCCACAGTCTCAGCTGCATTTGCAAGTGTGATGTTGAACCCTAACAAAAGGATAGACATGTACGACATTGGAGAAATCACTTTATTCGTCACTGAATGAATGATTGATGTTTTTAATATTGTTTTCATACGTGATCAAGTAGCTGATTTTTTAAAGTGTGTGATTTAATCACATAATATCGCTATATTCAATTAAATATAGCGATAAGCAGTAGATTATTTTTAGTGTTCATCATCAAGCTCATTAAGAGGGAGTTAAATTTGAAAGGATAATGTTTAACTCAAGATCGGCAGCAGCATAAGTTTTTGCGACTAAATTTCGATAGTTACTTAGGATGAAACGACCAAACTCAGTAAGCTTTGCCCCTCCCCCATGCTTACCGCCTGGCGAAGTCACGATCAAAGGCTCTTTAAAGCTTTTATTGATCACATCAATCAAATCCCAAGCGCGCTTATAAGACATGTTCATTTGCCTAGCAGCAGATGAGATAGAACCGCAGGCGTCTATAGCCTCCAGCAGATCAGCTTTGCCCGGCCCCATCACGACAACTGCGTCTTTTGAAATCCTAATTTTTAGCGTTGTATTATCCATATCAAGCTAAAGACCAGTATAAAAATAACCCATAGAAATAATCACAACAAAGTAATGAAATAAAGTGAAATCATCCAAAATGAGTATTCTACATGACTGAAAACACACTAAATTTTTATAATCAATAAAAAAGGTAGAGGCTAGGCGCTAAGTCAGCATGTTTTAGTCACGTCTACCAATTAAAAAGAACTTAGCTTTCACTAAGTTCTTTTTCAAAACAATTATGGCGTAAATAACTTAAGCCCAACAATACCGGCAAAAATCAGTAATAAACTTAGCAGCCTGCCGATGCTTGCAGATTCAGCAAATAGCAATATTCCAAATATCGCAGTACCGATAGCCCCGATTCCAACCCAAACCGCATACGCAGTGCCCACAGGTAATGTTTTCATTGCCATACCAAGCAACCAAACACTTAATACCATTGCCAACACAGTCACCACTGTTGGCCAAAGCCGTGTAAAACCGTCGGTATACTTTAAACCGATCGCCCATACCACTTCTAACAAACCTGCCAGAACAAGAATAGCCCAACTCATATAAAACACCTTTTTAATAACATTGGGTCGTCCCGTTAATCATCATGACAGCAAGGTCGTCCTTACTGATGTAAAGTTTAGCATTAGAATCAAATAGCGACTAATACCAGATAAAAATCTATCAAAAAACTTAAGTAGCCGCTAGACGGATACTACAAGCAATCACACTGGTTACTTTATCAAAACCATTTTGCGTGTGATATCTGCCATAACGACAGCAACATACGCCATCGTCCGATAGACATGCTACCGCCCCTCCACCAGCAATACCTGACCTCTAATCAACACCATCTGCTGCTGGGTTTTATTAGTTTGTTCACACATCGACAGCTTAGTGCTTAAGTTGGTCAGGCATGATGAATCCTCCGCACTGACTTTACCAGTGCTGTGTATTCCACCTAAAGAAAGTGCATTCGCCGTCTGGGTACTTTTGCAACAAACGAATGAATAGCAAACCAGCGATACACATATTGCCAACGCTAAGATAATAAGGAAGCGCATCACCATGTCTTTTCACAATTATTTGCTAGCATCATATCGGCACCATCATATACACTACATGTACAGTTAATCATTCAATTATCCACTCTGTACAGGTTCAAGTACCATGCCAGTTACACCACCCTTACTCGCATTAAACCCACTCGACTCCATCCCACTCGTCGAGCAAGTTGTTGTCGGCATTAAACATTTAGTTGAAGAACGCGTTTTGCGTGGCGGAACAAGACTCCCATCGATTCGCAACTTTGCTGTTCAGCACAAAATCAGTCGTTTTACCGTGGTGGACGCCTATGATCGACTGGTTGCACTAGGCTACTTAACATCACGCCGCAGTTCCGGGTTTTACGTTGCACCGCGATTACAAGTGGAAGCAACAACTACCAGCAGTTGCCGATTAGAGCGTGCAGACGACGTACTATGGCTGCTACATAACACTTTTAGAGACATACCAGATGCAGTAAGGCCAGGATGCGGCTGGCTACCCAGTGCATGGCTAGACGAAAAAGTGATTCAAAAGAGCCTGCACGAACTCTCAAGAAAACCCGGTTACTTTTTAACGGGTTATGGCGATGTCAGCGGCTATTTACCGCTGCGCCAACATTTATCACAGAAAAGCCTGTCTGACATTGGCATTGGTGCAGAAGCACATCAAATCATCATGACCAATGGCGCCACTCACGGCCTAGATTTAGCTGCCCGCTTACTTATCCAGCCTGGCGATACCGTGTTAGTAGATGACCCCGGCTACTACACCTTGTTTGGGTATCTAAAATCATTAGGTGCCAGACTCATCGGTGTGCCACGGAAGACAAACGGACCAGATGTTGAGCGCATGGAACAACTGCTTCAAGAGTTCCGCCCCAAATTATTTTTCACCAATACCGTATTGCACAACCCTACTGGCACCAGCACTAGCTTAGCCGTAGCCCACCAAATATTGCAGTTAGCGGAAAAATACGGGTTATACATTGTTGAAGATGATATCTATGGTGACCTGCATCATGGAAACGCACCGCGACTAGCCGCACTAGATCAGTTAAAACGTGTCATTTACGTGAGCAGCTACTCCAAAACTATCTCCGCAGGGTTACGCGTTGGTTTTATCGCATGTAACCCGGAGTTAGCAGCAAGGTTGTTAGATTTAAAACTACTTTCAGGCCTCACGACTTCTGAAATTAACCAAAGGGTGATGTACCAAATTTTACTGGAAGGCCGCTACCGCAAACATATTGAAAGAGTACGCTCACGCTTACAGGAAAAACGTGGGCAGGTCATACATCAGTTGGAGCAATGCGGCCTGCAAATTTATGCAGAACCAGCCGGCGGCATGTTTATCTGGGCAAAGCTACCAGACGGGGGAAATGCTGCTGAAATCGCCACATTAGCCTCACAAAAAAGCATCATGCTGGCGCCTGGCAATTTATTCAGACCTTATCAAGAACCATCCCCTTGGCTACGCTTTAACGCAGCACATTGCGATGATGGCAGAGTTTTTGATTTCCTAAAGTCAGCGCTGACTCAACCACGCTAGGCTGTTACGGCAAGCCTTGGATGCTCTTCACGAATCGGCAAATTAACCAACGCAGCAATGCTCGCAAGCACAATGTCTGCGTACCACATCCATTCATAGTTACCACTCTGTACTAAGGTGATGCCTCCTAGCCAAGCCCCGAAGAAACCACCAATCTGGTGACTAAGTAAGGCAAACCCAAACAGCGTACCCAAATAACGCAGTCCAAATAGCTTGCCAACTAGGCCAGCCGTTGGTGGTACTGTCGCCAGCCAAGTAAAGCCGAGCACCGCCGCAAAAATATAAAAAGTGAGTGCGGTCTTAGGCGCCATCAGATATATCGCTATGGCGAGCGCACGTGAAGCATACATCCAAAACAGAATCATTTTCATGCGCTTAGTCTGTCCAAGCCAGCCAGCCCATATACTCCCCACCACGTTAGCAAGACCAATAATGGCTAGTGAAGCCGCCCCAACAGATGCTGGCAAACCGCACAGATTAACCTCACCGGGAAGATGAGTGACTAAAAAGGCAATATGAAATCCACAGGTAAAGAAGCCTACATTTAAACAAAGATAGCTTCGGTCTTTAAAAGCAATGCGAAGCTGCTCACCTAAAGCCACGCCATCTGCTTGCGCTACCGCACGCTTTTCAGCAACGCTGTTTTTTTCACGCAACGGTAGCGCTAACAGAATCGTCGTTAGCGAAGTGGCTGCCAACGCCAATATTGCGACAACCCAATTAAAGGAGTTAATGAGCACCTGCGTGACAGGTGCAAATATAAACTGCCCCAAAGAGCCACCAGCATTAATAAGCCCAGCTGCCGTAGAGCGACGCTCAGCTGGCAACCGCTGCGCTGACGCACCAATCAAGATGGAGAAGCTGCCTGCACCAGCACCGACTGCCGTCAGAACACCAATCGAAAAAATCAAGCCGAAACCAGAGCTCATGAACGGCGTAATTGCCAGTCCCAGTGACAACATCAAAGTGCCAAACACAATGACTTTAAATGAGCCTACCTTGTCCGCAAGCATGCCAAACAAAGGTTGCGCCACGCCCCATGCAAGCTGGGCAACCGCCATAGCAAAACTGATCGTCACAACACCTAAGCCTGTGGATGTATTTAATGGCGATACAAACAACCCCATCGATTGCCGTATCCCCATCGTGACAGCCAAAATTGCTGCCGAGGACATTACTAATATCCAGAATGTGCGTTGCGGGGTCATAAAATCAAATCACCGGTTGAGTAAAGCGTGAAGACAATAACAAGTAATGATTTAATCATCCACCAGATTGCGATAGATGAATCATATTACTTAATCGTTAAATCAACATAAAAAACTCAACATTACCCCAATACTTTTTAAGTGAACCACCTAAAATGAGTAGAAAGAACAGTGCTTTGACATTAAAGTCATTGACAACGTATGCATATAAATCAGTTTTTTTACAAAAGTGATCATTTATAACAAAGTTTATTACAACAAGCCTAAATTGGCTGACTAGCAACTACGCAATTAGTGGCGATTCAACTTAGGTAGTGCGAAGTATTTTTGAAAATTCCTTAACTACCGCTAATGTGCATCTAGTAAACTATCAATGATAGAGTAATCCTTAGGAAAAGTTCCTATGCTCAATAATTAATCACTCCTCACTACTGATTAGCACTGATACCGTAAAAAACTAAGAACAGAAGTGAGCTTGGAGTAATAATGAAAAGTCAGACCACAACTGATATGGCTCCGCGTGAGAATAGCCTGCAGGAAAATGATTTTCAATTCATGATTGAGAACAGTCCGGACTATATTATCAAAGTTAACTTGACTGGACATTACACCTACGTTAATCCAGCATTCTGTAAACTTTACGGTATAAATGCACAAAATTTATTAGGTCGCCACTATTCAGTTGATGTTGTAGAAGAAGATAAAGAAATGGTGGAGCAGTTTTTTAAGAAACTATTTATTCCACCTCATACTGTCAGTTTCACACATAAAGAACACACCGTTAACGGTATACGTCGTCTAGAGTGGAAAGGAAACAGTCTTATTAACGGAAAAGGCGATTTGGTAGAGTTTATCGGAATTGCACGTGACGTGACCGAACATCTGGAACTTATCGACCACCTAACCCAACAAGCCGATCATGATCATCTTACAGGCCTTGCCAACCGTAGATTCCTGATGCGTCAAGCAAATTTAGAATTAGAGCGTGCTAAGCGTTACCAATATCCATTTTCTGTGTTCATGCTAGACATAGACCATTTCAAAAATATTAATGACGAACACGGGCACTCAACAGGGGATGTTGTTTTAAAACAGCTAAGTAGCTTAATGAAGGCTATTCTACGAGAGAGTGATTTCATTACTAGATTTGGTGGCGAGGAATTTGCTGTATTGTTGCCAGAATCTGATTTAGAAGCTGCGATATTAATTGCCGATCGACTCAGACAGGCAGTTCAAAACTACCATTTCAGATTACATGATGATCTTGTAATTTCATTGACAATTTCAATCGGCATTGCATGCGCAAAAGAAGCGGAGTATGACTTTGAGCAATTGATACAAAAATCGGATGAACGGCTATATCAAGCAAAGCTCCTAGGCCGGAATCAGGTTATCCCAGCAAAAATAGAACCAATATCTTAAACAATACAAAAGTTGTTTCGTACAAGCATAGGTGCCCAACTAAGGCTAGAAAGTCCATTTGGACTACCCAAAACTTTATACACACAACCTCTTTAGCTACCTAGCGCCTACAAAATAGTGACGATTCACACACATTGCTCACAACTCTGATGTAATGTCTTTGACATTACTGTCATAGGACAAAACGAATACTTCGCTTGAACTTTCCGACACTAGCACTCTCAAACAGAGAGTGCTAAAATAACGCAACTAAGGAGGGTGATTAACTAATGACCAATGCTTTAACGGTACCTGCATTATCAGCAACTGACAGCCTAGAACAGTACACTAGAGCGATTAAAGCCTACCCTATTTTATCAGCGGAAGAAGAGCTTTCACTCGCGGTAAGGTTTAAAAAAGAAAATGATCTTGAGGCTGCTCGTCAGTTGATTGTTTCACATCTACGTTTGGTAGCGAGTATCGCACGTGGCTACATGGGCTATGGCCTGCCACAAGCCGACCTTATCCAAGAAGGCAATATCGGGCTAATGAAAGCCGTTAAGCGCTTTGACCCTGAGCGTGGTGTACGCTTAGTTTCATTTGCAATGCATTGGATTAAAGCAGAAATCCACGAATATATCGTGCGTAACTGGCGTTTAGTTAAAATTGCCACCACTAAAGCGCAGCGCAAGCTATTCTTTAACTTACGCAGCATGAAAACTGGCATCAATACCATGCAGCCTAGTGAGATTGCACACATTGCACACGAGCTGAATGTAAAACCTGAAGAAGTGTTGGAGATGGAGTCTCGCCTCAATGGTCATGAGATTTCACTAGAGAGCAACATTGATGACGATAGCGAAGAGCATTACAGCCCGATTGCTTATCTGCAAGACGAAAGCTTGACGCCACCTGAGGCGCTAGAGGCCAAACAGTTTGAAATGGCCGAAACCACAGGCTTAGCCTCAGCACTGAATCATTTAGATGAGCGTAGCCGTCGCGTAGTAGAAGCGCGCTGGTTACAGGAAAAAGATAGCAAGACACTGCACGAACTTGCTGATGAGTTTGGCGTGTCCGCAGAGCGTATTCGACAAATTGAGCAAAAAGCGATGCTAAAAATGAAAACGTTAATGCTCGCTAGTCGCTAATACTACACATAGCGCGAACCTCCCAAAGGCTCAAACAATAAAAAAGGCTGCTAATGCAGCCTTTTTTATTATGTAAATCTTACTCTTTCAATTATCTATGCAGCAAACGCTGTATCTTCTTGCTCTGACTGAAAGGCAAGCGCATTGCGCATATGCATACGCAACACATTCAAATCATCTAGCTGCGCTTGAATACTACGTTCAATCGCTTCTAACTCCGCAATACGATCCTCTAAGGTATCCGTCGCTTTATAAATACGCTTGATACTTTCTAAGCGCCTACGCAGTTGTAACTGATGTTCACGCACTTGAGACTCCATGGGCGCAATCACTGCCTTCAACCAGTTTTCTATATCGCGGTTAGCCACTTCAAATACATGAATAACGCGGCTCGCCAACGTTTCAAAGAACTTGCTGGTTAGCGTCATTTTCTCGTGAGCGATCATATTAAACGCTGTATTAAACTGCTCTTTATACGCACGCTCTAATTTAGATAGCTCTTTTTGATAGCGCAAAGTAGTAAATGCTGGCGGTTCAGATTTACGCAAACCATGCTCTTTTGAAAACTTCTCATACATCACATCCATCATCTGTTTAATTTCATCAATTTGCACATCAGATGAAATTAAACGCGTTTTCAGTTCACTAAAGAAGTTATCCATTGCATGGCGTATGGTTTTGGTAAAGCTGGCATCCACCATGGTCTGACGCGTTGAATGTACGTGCACCTTAAGCGACTCCATGCCCAACAACGTAAACAAACGATTCGTATGCTGAGAAAAGATACTGCGCAATGCTTGGAATCGCTGCAGCCCCTGTTCAAAGTTTTCCTTATCCACTTTGACCTTGTTCATCATGTGTTCGACTACGTCTTCGTTTTTACCACGAAGTCCACGTAGTTCTAGCAACTGGTCGTTCACACCAGAAAATCTTGCATCTAAAATCACATGTGAATTAGCAATCAGATCCTCTATCTCGTTCTGCGTGTTATCGCGCACGATTTCTTTTTTAGCCGGAATCAACTCATTAGACAAAGCCTTTTCCAACTCTAAAACACGGCTTTTAGCGAGCAATGTTTCATCACTATTTACCTTAGCAAGCAAACCCTTTTGGGCAGATACCGGATAAATGTGACTAGGTTCTAACCCTAATAACTCTGCACTCGTTTTTACTTGTTTGGCGAGCTCTTTTTGAATTTCTTCTTCGTCTTTTAGCTCATCCCATAAGCCGTCGATTTTATTTAATACCGCAATACGGCCTTTTTGTTTCCAACGTGTACCGCTAATGTATTGACGCCAAACGTCAATTTCAGACTTAGTAACACCGGTATCGGCTGCTAAAATAAATAGCACTGCATGCGCATTTGGCAGCATGTTTAATGTCAGTTCAGGCTCAGTACCAATCGCGTTGAGACCAGGCGTATCTAAAATAACCAAACCCTGCTCTAGCAAAGGATGCGGGAAGTTAATCATGGCGTAGCGCCAGCATGGCACATCAATCGTGCCATCTTTATTGATATTTAAAGCGTCATCTGCACTGTTAGGGTCATACAAGCCGTACTTTTCAGCTTCTTCTAACGAAACTGCCTTTGTACTACTCACCTCTTTAAAAGCGCTGACCATGCTCTCATTAGAGTCAACATCAAAAGTAACGGTTTTCCATTCATCTGGGTAACGTTTGTATTCAGACGTCGTTGCGTCAGAAAGACGTGTCTCGATAGGCAACATCATAATTGAGGTTGGCTTAGACTTATCGTACAGCAATTCTGTCGGGCACATGGTCGTACGACCAGCGCTAGAGGGCAACAGGCGTGTGCCGTACCCTGCAAAGAATATTGCATTAATCAATTCGGACTTACCGCGTGAAAACTCTGCAACGAATGCAACATTCAACTTATCTTCACGCAACCTGTCCAACAGTTGTTGAATTCGCTGATCGACCTGCGCATCATTGAGCTCTTGCTCATTTAACCAGCTGCGGTAATCGCAAATTGTATCGACAAGCGCCTTACGCCACTGGGAATATACTTCAAAATGATGTGCTAATTTATTATCTGCCATGATGGTCCTCAAACCATTTTTAGCTAGTGTTACTTTATCACTGTTAATTCAATATGCAAATAAAAGCCTGCACTATTATTTACATAACTTTACAAATTTCGGACAAGCGGTGCTTTATTAAATATGAACGGTTAGCGACTAGATTTATCAGCAAACTAACTCATTCTGTTATCATCTTATTTTTTAATGAAGTTAGCATGCCATGAGCGAAAACACCCAAAACGCGCCTCGCCCAATTGATATTAAACTTCACCAAACATCACGTTTGCTGGAGATTAAATTCGATAATAATACGGAATGCATGTTGTCCTGTGAGTTCTTGCGCGTGTACTCACCTTCCGCTGAAGTGCGTGGCCACGGACATGGTCAAGAAGTGCTGCAAATCGGTAAAGAAGATGTCAATATTTCAGCCATCCACCCGGTTGGCAACTATGCAGTCAAACTAGTGTTTACCGATGGCCATGATACAGGCTTGTACTCATGGGATTACCTATACGACTTAGCGCGCAACTATGAGTCACTCTGGTTAGAGTATTTGGGTAAATTGAGTGCCGCTGGACATGCTCGCAAAAACTTATCTTAAGAGAATACTGAAATGACAACCGAACAAAATACACATTTCGGCTTTAAAACTGTTGCAGAGACTGAGAAAGCAAAAAAGGTAGCTGAGGTATTCCACTCTGTCGCCAACAAATACGACTTAATGAATGACGTGATGTCTGCGGGTTTACATCGCAGTTGGAAACGTTTTGCAGTCAGCATCAGCGGCGTAAACCCTGGCGATAAAGTACTAGATATTGCTGGTGGCAGTGGTGACTTATCCAAACTGTTTGCGCAAAAAGTAGGGCCAGAGGGCCAAGTGATTCTGACCGACATTAACGCGTCTATGCTAGGCGTTGGTCGAGATCGCATGCTAGACGCTGGCCTGAACGTACCAGCCATGCAGTGTGATGCTGAGAAACTGCCGTTTCCAGACCAATATTTTGACTGCGTGATTGTTGCATTTGGTTTGCGCAACATGACGCATAAAGACAAAGCACTGGCCGAAATGCAGCGCGTACTGAAAGTGGGCGGCCGCTTACTGGTGCTTGAGTTTTCAAAAGTATGGCAGCCTTTATCTAAAGCCTATGATGTTTATTCATTTAAATTGCTACCACTCATGGGAAAACTGCTTGCAAAAGATGCTGAAAGTTATCAATACCTGGCTGAATCTATTCGCATGCATCCAGACCAAGAAACACTCAAACAAATGCTGGTGGATGCAGGCTTAAGCAAAGTCGATTATTACAATCTAGCCGCTGGTGTGGTGGCGCTACATAAAGGCTATAAAACCTGATGTTTAAAAGCATGAGCACACACGTTCTGCAACATCTGATCGCACAAAACACTTGGGCTTGCAGTTTATTGCAGCCATTTGCAGGAAAATCTGTACGCATTACAATTGCGCCTGTTAGCAGTGCGCTTGTGATCTTAGAAGATGGCAGCTTGGCTATGGCTGGTGAAACCAACATTCCTGACGCCAGCATTAACATAGCACCTAGCTTGCTACTCAGACTGCTTGCAAAAGATGAAGCGGCTAAATTGCAAATTGAAATTAGTGGCGATACACATCTCGCAACCGCGTTAGCCAAAGTATTTTCCCACCTGCGCTGGGATTATGAAGACGACTTAAGCAAACTGGTGGGTGATGTTCCTGCGAATAAAATTGGGTCATTTGCAAGAGGCTCTGTGCAAACTATTAAAGATACTGGCCTCAACATTGCCAGCATGCTCAGCGAGTATTGGCAAGAAGAGAAGCCTATGCTGGCTAAGAAAAGACATGTGGAGCAATTTAACAGTGAAGTCGATCGTTTACGTTCAGATGTTGAGCGTTTTGAAAAAAGATTGCAAAAGCTTGCCAAACTAAATGACACAAAACTAAACAGCATCGAAGCAAACAAAAGCCAGACAAGCGAAACCAGCACCGCCTCACACAATCAAGTTACAGATAGCGTTAAATAATTTATGCGGATTTTTCGGCTCTTTTATATTATTTTTATTACCCTGCGTTTCAGTTTAGATGAGTTGATACTGAGCCACAGTAAACTCAAACCACTGCAATCCATCATCGGCACCTTACTGTTTTGGCGTAACACCAATACCCCGCGCGGCGCTCGCCTCAGATTAGCCTTAGAAACACTAGGCCCTATTTTTGTTAAGTTTGGGCAGATGCTTTCTACCCGCCGCGATTTGATTCCTGCAGACATTGCAGATGAATTAGCAAAACTACAAGATCAAGTGCCACCATTTAGCTTTGCAGAAGTAGAAACCATCATCACACAGGCGTTTAACGAGCCGCTAGCACAACGCTTTTCACAATTTGACGAAACCCCAGTGGCAAGTGCATCCGTTGCACAAGTGCATTTTGCACACTTACCGCATGGCGAACCTGTTGCCGTCAAAGTATTAAGACCTAATATTGAAAAAACCATTGCGCACGACTTGCTGCTCATGGATACCGTGGCTTTATTGTTACAAAGCATCTCATCTGAGTTTAAACGACTAAAACCTCGCGAGATTGTTGCAGAGTTCGCAAGACATACCGAAAGTGAATTAGATTTAACACTGGAAGCAGCAAACTGCAGCCTGCTTGGCCGCAACTTTGCAGATAAATCCATGTTAATCGTGCCAGATGTACATTGGGACTGGTGCCGCAAAGAAGTGATGGTTATGCAGCGTATGCATGGCACTCAAATTAGCCAGCGTGATTTATTAATTGCAAAGGGAATTGACACTTCAAAACTGGCCAGAGATGGCGTTGAAATATTTTTCACGCAAGTGTTTAGGGATGGCTTTTTTCATGCAGACATGCACCCAGGCAATATACAAGTCGCTGATGACGGTAAATACATCGCGCTTGACTTCGGCATCATGGGCTCATTAAACGATGTAGATAAATACTATCTTGCGCGTAATTTCTTGGCATTTTTTAACCGAGATTATCGTGATGTGGCACAAGCGCATATTGACTCAGGCTGGGTACCCGCAGACACAAAACGTGAAGAACTGGAAACTGCGGTAAGAGCGATTTGTGAGCCTATCTTTAACAAGCCATTAAAAGATATTTCTTTTGCACGCACTTTACTCAGCTTGTTTCAGATGGCACGTCGCTTTGGTGTCATTATTCAGCCGCAACTGATTATGCTGCAAAAAACATTGCTCAATATCGAAGGTTTAGGACGAGAGTTAGATCCAAACCTAGACTTATGGAAAAGTGCACAACCGTTTTTAACACGTTGGATGAGCGAACAAATTGGGTGGCGCTCCATGCTCAAGAACATTAAAAATGAGCTACCACACATCATTAAAACCGTGCCACAAATGCCAAGGCTAGCACAGCAGTTCTTAATGCAAACCAACCAAGCCGAACAGGACGTGCCTTTACGCGCATCCATAGAGCAATTAATCAAAGCACAGCAGCAACAGGCAATGTGGCAAAAACGGCTGGTGATTGCAATTGTAGTGCTGGCAGTAATTGAAGTCTTGCTAATAGCAAGCACTTACTTTATCCACTAGTGTCTTAAGGACTCATAGCATAAAGTGAAACGCACCCATTTAACTTCTCATCAATATAGACACATAAATATTACACTGTAGGATCCCGCTATGCTGATTTGGTTTGTCGTCATCTACTTATTGATTTCTATTACGATAGGTTTAGTGGCCGCCACGCGTGTAAAAAACACTAAAGATTACGCTGTTGCTGGACGACATCTGCCATTACCTGTTGTGATTGCAACCGTATTTGCTACTTGGTTTGGTGCAGAGGCTATTTTTGGCGTATCTGCCACTTTTGTCACAGAGGGCTTAAATGGTGTCGCGGCTGATCCATTTGGCTCCAGCATGTGTCTAGTGATCGCCGGCTTCTTCTTTTCTACCCAACTTTATAAACTTAACATCCTCACCCTCGGTGACTTTTACCGCATGCGCTATAACCGCTCGGTGGAGGTGCTCACCACCATTGCGATTGTGATTTCATACCTAGGTTGGGTTGCCGCACAAATCAAAGCACTGGGCCTCATCTTTAACATCATTACAGATGGCGTGGTAAGCGAAGAAACTGGCATGATATTAGGCACTGCTATCGTGCTGACTTATACAACATTCGGCGGCATGCTCTCAGTTGCCGTATTAGACTTTGTGCAAATGATAGTCGTCATAGGCGGGTTACTTTATATAGGCAGTATCGTTTCTGGTATGACAGGCGGCGTTGCTCCCGTGATTGAGCACGCGCGTGCAGCAGGCAAGCTAGACTTCTTTCCTAAGGGGGCCGATATCTGGGTATGGCTTACATTCATTGGCGGCTGGGTGACCATGATGCTAGGCTCTATTCCACAGCAAGATGTATTTCAGCGCATCACCTCTGCCAAAAGTGCAAACATCGCACTATGGGGTTCTCTTTTAGGCGCTACGGTCTATTTCTGTTTTACTTTTGTACCCATGTTTATTGCCTATGCGGCCACATTAATCGACCCAGCACACTTTGGCGCGCTAGTAGTAGAAGACTCTCAGCGCGTACTCCCATACTTAGTGCTAGAGCACACACCACTGTTTGCTCAAGTCATTTTCTTTGGCGCGGTGCTTTCTGCCATTATGAGCTGTTCATCAGCAACACTATTAGCACCATCAGTGTCATTTGCAGAAAATATCGTCAAAGGTTACATGCCCAATTTAAGTGACAAAGGCTTTCTCAAGGTCATGCGTATTTGCCTACTAAGCTTTGGTTTATGCGTTTTAATCTATGCACTTAATTCTGAACGTTCAATTTTCGGCATGGTGGAATCTGCTTATAAGATTACCTTAGCAGGGGCATTTGTACCTCTGGTTTTTGGCGCATTCTGGAAAAAGTCCACTTCACAAGGTGCGCTCGCAGCCATCATAGGTGGCATCAGCACTTGGGTACTCATTGAAGTATTGATAGGTGAAGAATGCTTGATTCCACCGCAACTCATAGGCTTGGGAGTAAGTATTATTGCTATGATCCTAGGTTCACTACTTCCTCAAAGAATCGGCGGCAGCCCAGATAGACCAGCAGGTTATCTACATGAGCATGCGGCAAGGCCACATTAACGCCGATTGAAGCACGACCTACTTTTTGTAGTGGATCAGGAGTTATTCAACCAAAAAGCATCAAATGACTTTGGATACATAACTATCAGAAAAATACGTTGAATCCCTGTGCATAAAAAAATCATTTACAAAATCACATACCCAAACGGTAAGATTTACATTGGTAAAGACCTTACCAACACACTGACTTACTTTGGTAGCGTTAATAGTGAGATTGTTGCACTAGACTTCACTGAAGAGCAACAACGCGACTTTACCGTGAGAAAACAAGTTATTTTTGAATCACATAGCACAGAAGAAATAAATCAAATAGAAGCACGACTAATCTTAGAGCATAACTCCAACAATCCTGATATTGGTTACAATAAATGGCCAAAATTTAAAGGTTGATAACAATGAAGCTACAACCTCAAACCCCGAGTAAGCCCACGACTAGTGCCATCGCATCATCAGGGCTTCTGACATACCCCACAATAAAATGTTGAGCGTTGCCCTTGCCTAATATTTAAAATAGGCTTGCCGCATACCCTGCATGGCTCATCAGTTCTGCCATAAACAAAATACTGCTGCTGGAAATAACCAGGGTTACCATCTGTACCAAAAAAGTCACGCAGGCTACTACCGCCGGCTTTAAGCGCATCGTTTAATGTTGCTTTAATTTCAGTGACTAACTTTTCACACTGTTTCAAACTGAGCTTGTTGGCTGGTGTTGCTGGGTGGATTCCCGCACGGAATAAAGACTCACTCGCGTAAATATTGCCCACGCCCACCACTAAATGGCTATCCATAATGGTAGTTTTAATGGCGGCAGTGCGTGTACGCATGTGTTGTTGCAAATATTTACCTGTAAACACGTCATCCAGAGGCTCTGGGCCCAATACACTGAGCAGTTTATGCTGAGCATATTGCTCGCCTGCCCATAGCACTGCACCAAAGCGCCTGGGGTCGCGCAGGCGTAGCACCTGCCCATCCGTAAACACAATATCAAAGTGATCATGCTTTTGTGCTGGTTCGTTATTCGCTAACAAACAAATACGTCCAGACATACCCAAATGCAGTAATAAAACACCATTGTCAAAATGCGCCAGAATATACTTAGCGCGGCGCGTTAACGCACGTAGGGTTTGTCCATTAAGTAAAGCGGGTAAGTTTTCAGGAATAGGCCAGCGTAATGATCCGTTACGAATCACCACTTCGGCAACGGTCTGATCTAAAAGGGACAACAATCCTAGTCTCGTGGTCTCGACTTCTGGTAGTTCTGGCATACGCGTGATTTCCTAGAAAAAATCCCCCACGATGCGACTGTACCGTGAGGGATTTTTTAAGTTAGTAAAGTAAGTGTATCAATCAAACATTACTTGCTTGTAAATATTACTTACTTGGGACATTAATTGGTGGGTTTAACATCACAAAACCGGAGTCAGATGGGAATGTATACATAAGGCCTTCATCTGGACGTCCCAACAATAAATCTGGCGACTCTTGAATCTTATCAAAATGCACTTTACTACCGTCTGCCATTTTAATTTCAAGTGAAGGGTAAACAGTTTTACGGTCAGGGGTGTAAAGCTCAACTGATTTAGCTAGCGTATGTATCCATGAATAATCAACCCATTCATTCATTTCATTTTGCAATGGTTTAGCTTCTTTAATGGAAACCTTCCATTGACCATCCACTAAATCGACATTTAATCTAGAGGCTTCCCATTGTTCTAGTCGGCTAAAATCAAAGCCAGCCACTTTCTCCGTAGGTTTTAATGGTGCTTTATCTACCATCTCCACCACCTGAGTAGAAGCTGCCTCAGCATACGTATTAGATATTAAATAAACCGTATTTTTGTGTGAAATATATTGCTCGTCGGTCAGTGGGTTGTAAGTACCAAATAAAAACTCTTCTGAGTTGTTTTTGTCTCTAAACAACTTTAACTTGAGTGCTGGGTTAACCAAGCCAAACTTAGCCATATCATCTGATACGATTTTTTCACGACTTTTAGCCGCGATAATCGCTAAAATACGTTGCACTGATAACTGATCCGCACGTGTTTTATAGGGTGCAGTTAAACGCCAGTACCCATCTATTTTTTCAAAAGTAACGGCTGCCTTAGCTGGAAACTCAATCGCAATTGCATTGAACTCTGCCAGCTTGTACGTTGAAACTTCGTACTCAGCCCCCTTATTAGCTTCTGTTTTAGGACGAACATACAAAAATGTCACTAAGCTCGCCACCACAGCAAGCAAAAATAGATTTAATAACCAACGTTTTTTCATGCCACTCCCTCAACAACTCATTACAACACCAGATTAAACATCTCTAATATTAAGTTCTTCCAGTATTAAGCTCTTCTGCGTTTCCACCAGAAATACAAGCCTGCAATCATGAAGCCCAGCGGGATAAAGTATTGGAAGCTATGAAACACAGTCCAAGCAACTAAACGACCTTGGTCAGTATCTGGAATTGAAACATTGATGTCTTTCAACGGCATTGGCTGTATCGTAATCAGGTTATCATCACCAGCTAACCAATTCACGATATTCACGCCTAAGTCCAAATTTCCGCCATTGGTAATAAAGGTGTTAGATAAGAAGTTAGCATTACCCATCACCACTACGCGCTGGCCTTTTTTGCCATAAATACGCTCTAATGCCACACCGATATTGATTGGGCCGCGCTTATCTGTCTTTTCATTAAAAACAGGTTTAGCACCTTTTTCCAGCTTCGTAGAAGACAACCAGCCATTAGGCGCCACTTCAACAAGCTTGCTTACTTTCCATCCATTTTCATCAGTACCTACCGCGCTCACTTCATGAGACTCTGGGAATAAAGTACGCAACATAAAGTTAGTCGTAACTGGATGCTCACCGTATAAGCTTGCAAACGCAACGCGCGCATCAGCACCATACTGAGCTGAGGCCATATCCAGCACCACACCTGGAGACACTTGCAAACCTAAGTAATCAGCAACGTTTTGCATGCCTTTAAAGTCGTTATCATCTAACAACCATAGCAAATTACCGCCTGCCTCTAGGTAGGCTTTAATTTTTTGCGCTTCAATTTCGCTAATATCGACTTGCGGGCTCGCTACTACCAACATTGCACCATTGCTTGGCACGGCCTGTGCAATCGTTAAATCTGGATTAGCAAATTTAAAGCCTTTGGTCTCTAACTGCTTACCAAATTCACCCAAGTCATGATTCTTAACACCAATCAAGTTACGCTCGCCATGTCCATCTAAATACATCACAGCCTGCTGATTAGTACGAGATAGTCTTACCAACAAGTTAGTAAACTCTTGTTCAGCAAATGGTGGCGTAATGTGTTCCACACGCTTTTGGTACTCGACCACCACTTCGCCATCCACTTTAACACCAGCGTCTTGTGCCAGCTTTGGCTCTTCAGACGGGTTAATAAACTTAAGTCTAATATCTTGTTTATCGCGTTGGTAACGTGCAACAAAATCCACAATTCCTTTACGGAACACATCACCGTTTGATGCGTCGTCTTTAGTCGCATATACGGTAATGTTCACTGGCGCTTTCATCTGCTTGAGCACATTCACACTGCCTTGCGTCAAGATATTACGATTAGCCTGCGTAATATCTTTGGCAACGCGGTACTGGCTAGCAAAATAACCTAGCAACACAACAAGCATTAAAAACAATACGACAAAAAACCAATTTTGTACTAATAACTGAAAACGTAATTTACGATTAATGTTCATGTCAAAAATTCCAATTAACCACGTAAGCGGTCAGCATCTAAGCGACGCACTGTTAAGGTTAAAAATGTCACAGCGAATAAAATAAAATAGACGATATCTGCACTATCAATCAAACCGCTAGCAAATGACTGAAAGTGACGCGTGAGTGATAAGCTACCTAATACGTTGGTTGGGTCATCCCCGAAAAAGCGGTCTAACATCATCAATGCAAATAGTGCGATGAACGTTAAAATGGCAGCAATCACTGGCTGTTGCGTTAAGCTAGAGAAGTAAATACCCAACGCAGAAAAGCCCGCAACCATCAGCAACAAACCAAGCGAGTTGGTCAATAAAAAGCCAAAGTCGATATCTGCCCAAATATTAAGCGTAGACAACATTGCGCCAATAAATAAAATCAAGATGCTTAAAAACGCCACAAGACCGACAAACTTGCCCACCACGATTTCAGTCAATGAAATAGGCGCACTAAATAAAAACGGTAGGGTTTGGCTACGGCGCTCTTCAGAAATAAGTCGCATCGACAATAACGGCACGGCAAACAACATAATAAATGAAGCCAAACCATATACCGACTGCCCCACAAACTGCGTAACGCCAGTACGCTCAGCTGGACGCATCGCACCAGACATCACTGCAAAGTAGTCATTCACTGCATTTAGGTATTGCGTACCAAAAGCAAACATCAACAACGATAAAATCACCCACCCCATCGGCGAGGCAAACACACTTTTAAGTTCTTTTCTTGCGACATTAATAATCATAAATAAAACCTTAAATAACCGATTGTTATACTGAAAAGTGACTCGATTGAACCAAATCAAACAGCGGTATAGTTAACAGTGAGTGGATTAAACAGCCACTTGCTCTTGATAAGTCAGCTGCATAAACACGTCTTCCAAACTGGTTTGGTCTGGTGCGATTTGATGTAACCCCCAACCTTGCTGAACGGCCGCTTGTACAATTGCTTCTGCTGGCTCTGTGCTTTCTGCATAACGTACACGAATCAAGCCATTAGCTAAGCTTTCAGCCTCTGAAACACCTGATATTCTCAAAATCTCTTCAATCGCTGGCGGGTTACGCAAACCGATAAGTAGTTTATTGCCAACACGTTGACGTTTAAGTACATCAATCGAGCCGTTAAAAACCAACTTACCTTTATCAATGATTTGTACTTGATCACACACCATTTCCACCTCTGGCAGAATGTGCGTAGAGATAATCACGCTATGGTCCGTACCAACTTCACGAATTAATGTACGAATATCTCGAATTTGAATCGGGTCTAGGCCTACTGTCGGCTCGTCAAGAATCACTACCATAGGCTTATGAATAATCGCTTGTGCAATACCAACACGCTGCTGATAGCCATTAGATAAGTTTTCAATCAGACGTTTACTCATGTGCGTGAGGCCACAACGCTCTTTCGCATGTTCCACGGCAGCTTTAATGTGCTTACTACTTACACGATGCAACCTAGCTGCCATCGTTAAATATTCATCTACAGTTAACTCTTTGTATAAGGGACGCATTTCTGGCAGATATCCAATGAGTGCTTTAGCCTCTTTTGGGTTTTCTATCATATCGATACCACATATTTTGACACTGCCATGGCTAGGTGCCAAATTACCAGTGAGCATTTTCATGGTAGTAGACTTACCAGCCCCATTAGGGCCTAGGAACCCTAAAACCTCACCCTTACTTAAGGTGAAATTCACATTACTTACTGCTTCACGGCCTCCATAAAGCCGCGTAAGCTCAATTGCTTCAACTGTAAAATTATTCATAGGTACTCAATTAAAACATTGGTTTAAATACAGACGGTTATTGCTAACTTTATAAATACATCATCAAAAGTCTGACCCAGATAAAACAAATCTATAGATGCTAATCTATAGGCGACAGTTCACTACACTTGCGTTATAGTCAATCTATAATTATGTCGGAACTTGCAGCCGCTGTCACGGACTAAGAAGCAACGAGGCATGATACAGTGTTAAGCTAATTGTTAGTTAAGCTAAATACTTAGATAGACACATTTGGTGATGCAGCGCAATTATTAGTAATGCTGGGTAAATATTTTAACTTAAGCCCATTAAAACTAATGCAAACTACAAACACGTAATTTACTATATAGCGTAAATCAATCAATTTTATAAATAGTTTCACATACCCTGATGACAAAAAAACTAGATTTGAATACACCGCTTAAAAAAGCCTATCCAATTTCAGCCGCGGTGAACGTCGCCTTATGCATATTGATGCTAGGCATGGCTAGTTGCGCAAGCAATCAACCCAACCGTTATCATTCAGACACCCTAGCAAGCAGCAATGAGTCAACCACCCCACAGGAAAGAACACTCTCTGCAGAATTTGTTTATAAGTATCTAGTTGGTGAAGTTGCAGGGCAACGTGGCGAAATCGGTACTGCCGGCGCTATCTTTTACGATCTCGCCCGCGCTGAGCAAGACTCACGCCTAGCAGAACGTGCAGCAAAAATCGCAGCATATGCCAACATTCCAAGTTTAGCGATTCCTGCTGTAAAGCTTTGGGCAGAGTTAGACCCAACATCAACAGAGGCGCAACAAGCAATGACAGAAATGTTGATTGCAACTGGACGACTCAATGAAGCAGAACCTTACTTAGCGCAATTACTAGTCAAAGAAGAATCTAGACCTGGTGGCTTCTTATTTATTAACTCATTACTTAACAGAAGCCCAGACAAAAGCGCTGTACTAAAGCTAGTTCAGTCACTAGCCAAACCATACCCAACATTAGCCGAAGCCAATTTTGCAGTTGCGCAGGCTGCATACATTGCTAATCAAGATAACGTAGTGCTTAATGCACTCGCAAAAGCTGAAGACACGCGTCCTAACTGGGTCATCGCAGCATTACTGAAAGGCCAAGTCCTTTTTCGCCAATCACCCAATAAAGCCATTGCTTTCTATTATGAGCACTTAAAAGTACAGCCTGATGCAAATGAAATTCGCATCAACCTCGCTAAAATTTTAGTCAATCAGAAACAATATGCTGCTGCAAAGGCAGAGTTTCCAACAATATTAGAATATGCTAAAAACGCTCAAGAGAATAACAACGCCGAGATTTATGCCATTGTTGGATTACTATCTTTCCAAGCAACTGATTATAACGAAGCGGAAAAGTACTTCAAACAAGCAATCGACAACCATTTTAAAGATACAGACCAAATTTATCTGTACCTTGGGCAAACCGCTGAAAAGCAAAAACATGATGTCGCCGCCATGTCGTGGTATAACAAAGTACCAGCAGGACCACGCCACCTTGAGGCTCAGTTTAATTTAGCCAACGTCATCGCACGCACGCAATCAACCGACAAAGCTATCGAATTACTAGATAGCTTAGAAGACTTAAACGTTGAACAGCAAATCTTAGTCATCAAAGCGCAAGCGGCTTTACTCGCTAAAGAGAAGCGCAATCAAGAAGCTTTTGAATTATTAGATAAAGCTGTCAAGAATCTGCCAAACACCCCAGAACTGGTTTATGACTACGCACTTGCCGCAGAGCGCGTAGGCAAGTTTGACCTTATGGAGCTAGAGTTGCGTAGAGCTATTGCTGAGAAACCAGATTTTGCAGCTGCCTACAACGCTCTTGGCTATTCATTTGCAGACCGCAATGTCAGGCTTAAAGAGGCCATCAGCCTCATTGAAAAAGCACTGACACTCTCCCCTAACGACCACTACATGTTAGATAGTCTAGGTTGGGCACACTATCGCAAAGGTAATTTAGATAAAGCGATTCACTATCTGGAGCAAGCATTCAACATTAACCCAGACCCTGAAATTGCAGCACATTTAGGTGAAGTGCTCTGGCAAAAAGGGGAGTATGAAAAAGCCAAAAAGATATGGAGTGACGCGTTGACGGCAGACCCTGACAATGAAATTTTATTAATCACTGCAAACAAATTTAAATCTTGAATGCCACAGCAACACTTTCCAACGGCGCTCAATCTACATTAGTGAGAGCGACTCAATTGACACGTCATTTTTTAACGCTAGCCTTGGTCACTTTACTGGCTGCGTGCGCAAGTACGCCTAGTCAGGTGACCATCAGTGCAGACTCAACTTTACGCCATCAAAAACACTTACAAGCTAATGCAGCGATTCAGCAATTTTCGCTTCAGGGCAGAATCGGTGTGCAAACCAACAGTAAAGGTTTTTCGGGTGGCCTAAAATGGCACCACTCAACCGCAGCCGACAACATCGCCTTATTCTCACCACTCGGCAGCCAAGTGGCTCAAATCACAAAATCCAGCGACCAAATCACACTCACGGATGCTAATGGTAAAAAAGTATCAGCAGCAGATGCAGAAACACTCACCTATAATGCACTAGGCTGGTCACTACCGTTAACAGGGCTAGCTGACTGGTCTTTAGGTCGCCCATCTAGCGGCCCTATTCTAGCCAGCACTTGGGATGAACAAGGCCTGCTCACCACACTCAACCAAGATGGCTGGAAAATAGAGTTCTCAAACTACGCAGAACTGAATGGATACTGGTTACCGGGGAAAATCTTCCTCAAAAGCGACCAAGTCAACCTTAAGCTACTGGTAGAAAGTTGGGATAACACCCCGTACTAAACAATCACCGACTCAACACCTTTAATACCGTCTATTTTATAAGCCTACTCAACACCACAGCCATGCAAGACTTTGAAGCCTTTTTAGCCCCTGCAAAAATTAATCTATTCCTACACATCACCGGTCAACGCAACGATGGTTATCATCTGCTACAAACGGTTTTTAGACTACTTGATTACTACGACACGATTCATTTAAAAACCACAACAAACAACACCATTAAACGAGTCAATGAAGTTGCAGGGGTTCCAGAGGCCAATGATTTATGTGTTCGTGCCGCGCAATTACTACAGAAACATACAGGCTGCCAACTTGGCGCCGAGATATTGGTAGATAAAAAAATACCGATGGGTGGTGGACTTGGTGGCGGCAGTTCAGACGCAGCAACCGTGTTACTTGCATTAAACAAGCGCTGGCAACTAAATCTACCGCGCGAAGAACTACTAAAATTAGGATTACAACTAGGCGCAGACGTACCGTTTTTTATCTATGGTAGCAATGCTTGGGCAGAAGGTATTGGCGAGCAATTACAAGCCATTACACTACACAATGCTTACTATGTTGTACTAACGCCAAACGTTCATGTATCAACAGCACAAATTTTTTCCAATAAACAATTGACAAAGAATACGATTCCTAAGAAAATAGCCGCCTTTTCAGAGATAGCGAAATTAAGCACTGAAAACTCAGCGTTAGGAAACATCCACGATGGGTTTACAAATCAACTGGAAAAAGTAGTTTGTAGCATTTATCCTGAAGTAAAAGCATGCTTAGGCTGGCTAAAACAGTACGGAGATGCTAGAATGAGCGGCTCAGGTGCTTCGGTCTTTTTAGAAGTAGCTGATCAGGAAGTTGCAAATAGTATTTACCAACAAAAACCGAAAGAATATTTTGGGTTTGTTGCAAAAGGGTTGAATCAGCATCCTTTTTTAAGTAAATAAATCTGATTAAATATTGGGGAGTCGCCAAGTTGGTTAAGGCACTGGGTTTTGATCCCAGCATCCGAAGGTTCGAGTCCTTCCTCCTCAGCCAAATTTTTGTAGAAGCGTGTAGATTATTTGATTTACACGCTTTTATTTTTTAGTGAGTTTTTTTTATTAGTTTGCTGGTCAATCTTGGTGAGCCGGCACGATAGGAAATCGAATGGCGTCTAACGGCAACATGATGGTCTTTACTGGCAACGCCAACCCAGTGCTCGCGCAGGAAGTTGCAAAACACTTAGGTATTGAGCTTGGCCAAGCGCATGTAGGTAAATTTAGCGATGGCGAAGTCATGGTTGAATTACTTGAAAATGTGCGCGGTCGCGATGTTTTCGTATTGCAATCTACCAGCCACCCTACCAACGATAGTTTAATGGAAGTCATGGTCATGGTGGATGCGCTTCGTCGCTCATCTGCTGGTCGTATTACTGCCGCTATCCCTTATTTCGGTTACTCACGTCAAGATCGCCGCCCACGTTCAGCTCGTGTTGCCATTACTGCTAAAGTAGTTGCCAACATGCTAACGGGTGTTGGTGTTAACCGTGTACTAACGATGGATTTGCACTCAGACCAAATCCAAGGCTTTTTTGATATTCCAGTGGACAACATCTACGCAACACCAATTCTGTTAGCAGACTTGTTAGAGCAAAAACATGAGAACCTCGTGGTAGTTTCTCCTGATGTTGGCGGTGTAGTACGTGCGCGTGCATGTGCAAAACAACTAAGCTCTGATCTTGCGATTATTGATAAACGTCGTCCAAAACCAAACGTAGCTAAAGTCATGAACATCATTGGTGATGTTGCTGGCCGTACCTGTGTCATTATGGATGACATGGTAGACACTGCAAACACACTATGTGAAGCAGCTGCTGCATTAAAAAAACATGGCGCAGTAAAAGTAGTCGCTTACGCAACTCACCCAGTATTATCTGGCGGTGCTGCAGAGCGCATTATGAACTCTGAGCTAGACGAGCTAGTCGTCACAAACACAATTCAATTGCAAGATGACACTGCAAATTGTAAAAAAATCCGTCAATTGAGCGCAGCAGCATTGCTAGCAGAAACCATTCGCCGCATTAGCTGCGAAGACTCTGTCAGCTCATTATTTATGGACTAAAGGTTTTCACCCTGCTTTCTGGTCGCGGAAGGCAGATTCATTGTAGTAAAGCAGTAAACTTAGGAGTAGTAAAATGGCTATTGAAATCAATGCAGTAAAACGTGACGCTAAAGGTACGGGTGCGAGCCGCCGCCTACGTCATGCTGGCTCTGTGCCTGGTGTAGTATATGGTGGTGGTAAAGATGCATACCCACTAGAAATCAACGCTAAAGAATTGTTCTTACAATTCCGTCACGAAGCGTTCCACGCTTCAGTGTTAACACTTATCGTTGAGGGTAAAAAAGAAAGCGTATTACTACGTGACTTCCAAATGCACCCAGTACGAAACACGATTCAACACGTTGACTTCCAACGCGTTAGTGCAACTGAAAAAATCCACGTTAAAGTACCATTCCACTTCACAAACGCTGATGCAGCACCTGGTGTTAAATTAGGTGGTGGTATTGTTGCTCACGTATTAACAGAAGCTGACGTAAGCTGCTTGGCAAAAGACTTGCCAGAGTTTATCGAAGTTGACGTTGCAGCGTTAGAAATCGGTCAATCAATCCACTTGTCACAAATCAAACTACCAAAAGGTGTTGAGTTTGTACAATTGGCGCACGGTGATGACGCAGCAGTTGCTTCTATCGCTAAAACACGCGGTAGCGTTGCTGATGCAGCAGCTGAAACTCCAGCAGCTTAAGTATTAATTACGTAAGCTAGTTAAATAGCGCGCACTTTATTATTAAAGTGCGCGTTTTTTTTAGGGCGCACCCTAAAAGCAACATCATACAAACATGCGCTCAAAAAATGTATTTACATTAAGTGACTATATGAGCGGAATTAAATTATTTGTAGGCCTAGGTAACCCTGGTGAAAAATATGCAGCCACGCGCCATAACGCAGGTTTTTGGTGGATAGATCAACTTGCTGCCGCCACCAATAGCAAATTAGCGATTGATGCTAAATTCTTTGGCGCTGCGGGCAAATTAAATCCAAGCACAGACACTTGGCTAATTAAACCCACCACGTTTATGAATGCCAGCGGCAAAGCAGTTGCTGCACTAGCTAATTACTACAAAATTACACCAAAGGAAATCTTGGTGATTCATGATGAGCTAGACCTCCCAGCCGGCAGCACCAAAATGAAGTTTGGCGGTGGTCATGGCGGCCATAATGGCTTGCGTGATATTCACGCCGCACTTGGTACGCCAGACTATTGGCGTATGCGTGTAGGCATCGGCCACCCTGGCTCAAAAACTGAAGTGGTCAATTTTGTGCTCAAAGCACCCACTAAAGATGAACAAGTGGCGATTGAAGATAACCTTATCGATAGCACTAAATTAGTAGATTTACTGCTTGCAGGCGAATTTGATAGCGCCATGTTAAAATTGCATACAAAGAAATAAACTACCTTACCTGAACACGCTGTTTTCCATTCAGATTTGACGCAAAAATAAGGCGTGGAAAATGAAGAGATGAAGACAGTACGAAAAGTACGGCGAATTGATAAAGACGAACACAACGCAACTATTGCGTTAAAGATGATTGGGAAAATATGAAATGTGGAATCGTGGGCCTACCTAACGTAGGAAAATCAACTTTATTCAATGCAATTACCAAAGCAGGGATTGCGGCTGAAAACTACCCGTTCTGCACCATTGAACCAAACGTAGGCATTGTTGAAGTACCAGATACTCGCTTACAACCGTTGATTGATATTGTAAATCCACAACGCGTACAACCAGCGATTGTAGAGTTTGTTGATATTGCTGGCCTAGTTGCTGGCGCATCAAAAGGTGAAGGCTTAGGTAATAAATTCTTAGCGAACATTCGTGAAACTGACGCAATTTCACACGTAGTGCGCTGCTTTGATGATGGCAACGTTGTGCACGTGGCAGGTAAAGTAGATCCACTGTCAGATATTGAAGTGATTAACACAGAGCTTGCACTTGCAGATATGGAAACTGTAGAAAAAACACTGCAGCGCGAAAGTAAAAAAGCCAAATCTGGCGACAAAGACGCCATTGCACTTGCAGGCCTTTGTGAAAGAATCCAAAAACATTTAGACACAGGCGCACCAGTGCGCACACTAGGCCTAGATGCTGATGAACTCAACATTATCAAACCACTATGCCTAATTACAGTAAAACCTGTGATGTACATTGCCAACGTGGATGAAAGAGGGTTTGAAAACAACCCATACTTAGACAAAGTAGTCGCACTAGGTAAAACCGAAGGCGCACCAGTAGTTTGTATTTGCGCAAAAATCGAAGGCGAAATCTCAGAACTAGATGATGAAGACAAAGCCGTATTCTTAGCAGAACTAGGCCAAGATGAACCAGGCCTAAATCGCGTCATCCGTGCTGCGTATGATTTACTAGGCCTGCAAACCTACTTTACTGCTGGCGTGCAAGAAGTTCGCGCCTGGACCGTTAAAAAAGGCTCTACAGCACCACAAGCAGCTGGCGTGATTCATACCGACTTTGAGCGTGGATTTATTCGTGCAGAAGTCATCGCTTATGATGAGTACGTAAAAAACAAAGGCGAGCAAGGCTCAAAGGAGGCGGGGAAAATGCGCCTAGAAGGCAAAGAATATATTGTGCAAGATGGCGATGTCATGCACTTTAGATTCAACGTCTAGGTTCAAGATTAAGCCCTAATTTCAGCTAAACCACATGGCGTTATCAGACTTAAAACACCCAGTTTGTTAACGCTAAAGAAATTTGTGCGATTTAATGAAAATAACCGCACTTTTTAACAAACTTTTTTTGACAATTCACGACTAAAACACTAGAATTGCGCCCTTGCTAATGTTTTAGCAACCGGTTTACAAGGTGATGTAGCTCAGCTGGTTAGAGCACAGGATTCATAATCCTGGGGTCGAGGGTTCAAGTCCCTCTTTCACCACCAATAAGGACGCCTCATTCGAAAGAATGGGGCGTTTTTTTTCTGCTAATTTCTCGATTAGTAGCCACCTAGTAGCCATACAAGTCATTATAACTCGTGTTTTCAAGTGATTGTTATAGTTATATTTCATTACAACTCTTAGACGTCTAATTAGCGGCGCTAGGTCAATGAGCAATATTCATCTTAATTACTGTCATTTTATTGATTACTTTTATATAGCCTGTTACTGTTTTATAAAAATAATCCAACCTAGTTTCACATAATCGGAAAATAGTGTGGGTTTAATATCTCGGGAGATAAAAAATAATGGCTAATGAAAAAAACTATGGGATTTTGATAGATGGAGATTGGTCTCTCGAAGATTTAATGAATTTTTCAAGACTTTACTTTCAAAACTACTCTTTTATATATTGCTTAGATACCGAGGCAGTAGACATAGCACCTTCGAGAATTAAATCAGTTTTAGAAACGTACGAACTTAGAGATGGGCTTAGTTACGTAAATATGTATGATATTTTCCGGAGTCACATTGCCATTAATGAGAAGCCCCAAGTTAAATCCATTCAATACAACTCTCCCGGCTGGATAGAACTAGCCCTTAATCCAGATGTAGCATTACAAGTAGCAAAATCCATGGGAATCTATATAGCAACTATGGCGTCTACGGGTGGTGGTCTATACGTCAGTTATCAAAAATTGCATAAGATTTATATAGATTTGAAAAATAGAAGAATAAAAGAAAAAAACAACATTCTAAAATTAGAGAAAGATCAGATAGCTCTTGTAAATAAACTTAATGACGAGTTGGCAAAAGGTTTGGGATTTAACAGCCTCGCTGAATTAGACAAACACACTAAAGATATAGAAGAATCATCCAAACTTATAATGGCACACTACCGAAGAATTGAAAAAATGGCGAAATATGTAAATGCTAAAAAGGCAAGTTTCCCACTAAATCTATTTTCTAAATAAAGCTAAAAACTGTCAGTAGGGATTGCAGAACCAAGTTAATATTTGCTGAAAACTAAAGCAATCAAATTTTTAGGGGGATGATCAAAAATGTCTGATATTAAATATTTAACAAATGCATTAGTTCAATTTAGAGACGAGCGAGATTGGTCACAATTTCATAACGCAAAAGATTTAGCAATTGCTTTAAATATTGAGTCAAGCGAGCTACTTGAATTATTTCTCTGGAAATCTGCAGATGATCCTGATCAAGAGCGTATCAAAGAAGAATTAGCAGACATCCTAGCATTTGCACTACTCATCGCAAATAAATATGACTTCGACATTAAAAAAATCATGATTGATAAGATAGAAAAAAATGCGTTGAAATACCCTATCAATAAAGCAAAAGGCAATGCAAAGAAATACACAGATTTATAAGATAAAGCTTTTGAAGTACTTTCTAAGAGCATCATTACAGACATATACATACGTCCCTTTTATACCGCGTAGCATCATCGTTTTATAAATATTCAAAATATACTCTTTTAATAATGCTGGGTTTTTAATGCCGTTTTTCCCCTTCTTATCGAAGTAATTCTTAGCAATAATTTCGATACTTTTTGTATCAGGGTTGTAGGTGATTTCTTCTCCAAAAATAATACCTGTGTAATTTAAGTCGTATCCCTGTGTTGTATGAATACAACCTACTTCATTAAAAGCATTTTCTGAATTGATCCAATCTTCATTGGTGGCGTTCCACTTTAAATCTAAACCTTCAATAGTAATATCTGGTACATTCTCCTTAAGAGATTTCCACTCCCAGGAATAACCAGAAAGTAGCCGACACAAACCAAACTCTTCCTCTTTAATTTTAAGATCTGAGTAAAGCTCTTTTAATGAATCATATAGCTTGAATTCATAGTTATCGCTCTTAAACTTATTATCGCTTTCTTCAAGCCGACAATGTAATAAGTTATCAATGTAACTAATATAATCTACTCCTCCCTTTACTCTAAGTTGAGAAAGCAACTTTAATGAGTAAACATTTTCCCCCATTCTGACTGACTCAAATTTACTTTGATCAATATCAGATGGCTTAATTGATTGATGTGAGTCGTAAAAGAAAATTTGGTTTTTTGACTGCTTTAAAATCCAGTCGATTTCTGTTCCTGTTTCCTTATCAAAACCAAGTAATTTATTTGCATCATCAAAGCTTTTAAAGTTGGTAATATTTTTACGCTTACGTAAACGGTGAGCCTCATCTACAATCAGTAAGTCGTATTCATTTTTAGAAACTTCTGATGGCCCTATAACCATACTTGCACTTAAGCCCTTAACATTTCGAAAGACTTTTTGAAGTGTTTTACGCAACGATGTCATTGGAACGACCAATGCTATACGAGGGAGTGGGTTGTTTTCTTTAAGCTGTAGAATCTGTGCTAATTCTGAGGCATGGACTTCATTGACTTCATCAAGGTTAAAATCAATAATATCTGTTTTTAGTAGCTTCATCAGGTACACAGCTAATATTGTTTTACCTGTTCCTGCTCCACCTTCTACAAAAAATGTGCTTCTTTGTTTAGTGCTCAGTCTGCCAAGTATTTCTGACACAGAATTATGCTGATCGGATGTTAAGGATTTATAAGGTGAATATTTGAATAGTTCAGAGTTCTCTAAACTAGATAGAGGATTTTTAGCATATTTTCGGCTTATTAGCTGCCCCCATATACTTTTAAATAACATTGTATATTGGTCACGCTGATAATAATTATGATTTGCTAACCCAGCATTTCCATTTTGCAATGTGTAAGTTTTATCTGCGGACATATATTGTATTAAGTTAGATTCAATATCTAAGGCAGCAGATTTATTAAACTTATCACAGCTAATAATGAGTAGATCTTTAAGCTTAGAGCGCTCTTTATTAGACAAATGACTTTTCATACGAGTGATAGCATCAGTTGATTCACCAACATATGCTTCTTTTTTGTCATCATCTTTAATAACGTAAACAATCGGCCATGAATTCTTCATGTAATTGTTTAGGGTAAACGCTTCTGAGCTAGCTTTAGTAAAAGAGTATTTGTTGATTTGTAATGAGCTAATGAAATCATCTTGCATAGGTCGTGTACTTTTCAAATTATTGTTTATTAGTTTATAAATTATTTAAGATCATAAGTCCAACTTTAATATTTAAATTAATAGCACTAATAAATGATTATTAATATTTCATTATTTTCTGTACTTAAATGTCCTTTATATCTAGTCTAAAGGACATCGTCGCTCCGCTCCGTGCGGCACGCTGACGCGTGGCGCGCGGTGCGTGCGACCGATGCCTAAAATGGCGTTGGTAAAGGTTTTTCTTCGTTCGGTAAATAGCGCATAAATATCATTGGTACGTTTGCTTCTGTTATGTATAAGCTTCTGTCTTTCACCGCTTCAACCATAATGGCAGTATCAAATCGTGAGTAAAGCTCTTGTACAGCATCGGCTAAATACTCTGCTTGCATCCATTCTGCCGTTGTCTCAGGTAGCTTAATAGAACGAGGCGCCCAATAGCGTTTTCGGTTGAATTGGTGATGTTCAATATAGCTTTTGGTAATGTACTTAGAGATGTATTTTGCAACGCCTATGGCTTGTTTACTTTTGTGCTGCCCCTTACGCCTTGTCGACTTAATATCAACATTACCAAGCGCATCTGCACCCCTTTCACTACCCTTTCCACCGAGCGCAATCTGCCAGCATTTACGCAGTAGTTCGACGCGAGCAAAGCCATTAATCGCAGCATGAATATGGTAATGCTCACCGTTTTTATGGAGCTCTGGCACTGCAACATATTCAAATGATTCACCAGCACTTTCTAATAAGCGCATAAATCGTTTCCAGGTAGCGGTGAGCTGATCATAATCTGTCAGTAAATTACGACTGGTCAGAGTGAGTAAGCGATCTGCACGTATTTCTAAACAAAGATGGCGTACTCTTCTTGCGGCACGGTAAGCACACTTTTCTAAATCTCTTTTAGTTGCCTCTTCGTCTTTCTCTTTAGGTGCTGGTCGCTTACCACGTTCTCTATTGAGATTGACCAAACGGTTTAAATGGTTGCGATTGACTAATACCGCTTTGGCTTCAAATCCGCCTTGGGTAAATGCCTGTATTTTTAATCGCCATTGATAATCTTGATCGTAAATAGGTGTATTGATTGGCTGCCCTCTCACCAAAGGATGGTCAGAGGGCAAAGTTTCATGCACGACTTCGCCACCAATGATAAATTTATCCAAATTAATCATGGCGAGACTCCAATACAGAGTCTTGGCGTTGATTGTTGATATATGCGTGTAGATCTTCTAAACGATAACGCACGGCACGCGATCCCACTTTGACAAATGGGATTCTTGCACCTGCCCAGCGATCTCGCTCTAAAAAAGCCACGCTTACATTAAGAAATTTTGCTGCATCTTTGGTATGCAGCAGTTCAGTTTGAATTTGCATTTTGTTGTGTCCTTTATTTGGTAAATGGAGGACACAGTTTGCTGGCTATTGAATAGTGTTGAAATTACATCTGCGCGCAGAGGTATATACGTGTGCGCGCAGATATATAACGAACTAGTCTTTCAATACCTTATTCAGGTTAAGGACAGCCTTTTCTAGGCAGCTCTCATGGTTTTTTTCAAAATATGTAGGAACAATCTCTTTTTTATCTTTTTCGTTTAGATTATTAAAGAAGTCTCGCGCAGCATGGCTTTTGTATTTATATTTAGATTCATTCGCTCTAAAAAAATCTTTGTAGTCACTTTTAATTTTATCTGCCGCTACATAACGTGATTTTGCATTTTTCGAATTTAGCTCGCTCAATGCTTTCTTGATGATGTTATCTTTTTCTTTAAATTCAGTGCTATCAAAAGACGATGGGTTAATATCGGAAGATTGACTGGTCGCCTTTACTTTAGGATCAGATTCAGCGGTCTCAAAAAGTGCAAAATAGCCATGTTTTCTTTTTTCATCTTCAGACCAATCAAAGAATGGACTTTCTACAGGTTTGGCTAGTATTGGATCATTTTCATCAAACCAAAAACTGGGGGCTGGCGTGTTTGTCTCTTGGCACCATTTAAGTAGACTTAATCGACCGATTTCAATGCTTTGTAGAAATTTTTTCTTATACCGTTTGCCCGTATAGGCACTTTTTAATTCACGTTGATAGATACGAGCGATATATCTAACTGGTGTAGGTTCCTCATAAAAAACTCGATATGGAATAGTATTTACATTAATCCTAAAATATAGCGTCTTTGAAAGTTTAAGTGCTAGTGATCTAATTGAAATTTGAACCTTCGTTGGTAGCTTAGAAGGTAGAGTCCTTTGCGGATTGTATCCATGCCAATAATGACATATGTCCCACAAACTTATCTTAGAAAAATCTTGCATCCTCGCCACTTAACAACTTCTCAGGTTTTACCTAACTTTCTTTAATCTAAAACCAAACTTTCTTGGCGGCTTAGGTTTAGGTGGTGTTTTAATATTAATTACCGTTCTACACTTAGGAAAGTTTTTGCATCCCCAAAATTCTTTTTCTTCTGTTTTTCTTAACACCATCTTAGCGCCACAACGTACGCAAGTTGGCGTAGTGTAATCACCGCTTGTGATGTTTGTGTAAACTCGATATTGTGACTCAGGAGATAATCGCTGCAACTTAGCGATGAGTGTTTTACCGTCAACTAACTCTATATTGTGCTCTTTGGAAAATTTGATTGCTTCCTGGTTAAATTTATCAGTCGTAAAGAAATATCCTTTAGCAACGCCTTGATGCGACATCACGCCTAAAAACTCTCTTAAAAGTTTTATCCCGACTACATTTGACCATTTCTTACATTGCACAATCGCCGTAGGTTGCTCTGCATTTGTTTCATACAAAAGCAAATCAATACCGCCATCTGCGCCAAGACCAGTTTGTTTATTCTTAATCCCGATTTCATGAAAATATGCACTAGTGATATCTTCAAACCTTTTCCACTCAAGTGAGTTGATAAAGTCCAGCGTCCACTTATCCCGAACATCTTCAACTTTCGGTGCTTCGTAGGTAGCTTTATTTTGCTCTGCAATAAACGGTTCTACTCGCGTATTGGTTCTATTTAAACTTGGATTGACGACAGGTGCGTAACCATACTGGTGACTTTTCTTTACATCAGAAGATGAGGATGAGGGCTGATCAGAGTTATTTGATTCTTCTTGATGCGTAATGAATGGCGCTACACGATCAAAGCTTTTGTCGTCTTTATCTTGATCACTAAATCTTGCCAAGCGTGGATTAAGAAAATCAGTACTTCTTTTCTCTTTGTTTTTTAAGATGATGGCGATTAAGACTTTGACGATTGCAACCATTGATAAGAATACAATCACCAACACTGAAAGCGATTGAATGAACGGCATCAGCATTTTGATAATTTTGTTTGAAAGTCCAACTATTGGAAGTATCACAAACGAAAATCCGAGGATGATTGCAGCCAATACTGCCGAAAATTTCCAATCGGAACTTAACACTTGCTCTAAAAGTGAAGTTTTCTTTTTCTTATAGCGCACTCTTGCCTCTATTCCTCAGCGTTGAAATTTACTTTTTGAATATCCTTATTTTAGATACCTGTAAATTTTATCCAAACTGAGATTGCAAGAATCATTCCTAGATTTCGCAGCCTTCATCTATGATGAATTTATTATATGATTCAAACGGATAGCAATTAATCCAGCGTGAATTTAATTGGTTTTCTTTGGGGTGATGGTTTATATAAACCATATATTTGTTGATATGAACCAGACCAACCTTAAATACAAGCTGGTCTAGTTCAAAGTGTTTTTAGCATTCAGGCGACTAAAAGTTCTGCTGGTGTTACTTTTGCATTAAATTTGCTTCTTGCTTGCCAAAGATCATATGAGGCTTGCTCAGATATCCATAAGTCAGCACTACCGCCATTCTCGACACCTAACCACTTTTCAATACGTAACGCCATCTCAGGCGAAATCGCTGCATGGCCGTTTAGTACACGCGATAAAGAAGGGCGTGCTACGCCTAACTGTTCGGCAGCCTCGGTAACACTCAAGCCGAGCGCAGGAAGAATATCTTCTCTCAATGTTTCACCAGGGTGTGGTGGGTTATGTATTCTGCTCATATCAATTCCTTTCTAGTGATAGTCCTGATAATCAACCAGGATTGCATCTTCACCATCAAACATAAAAGTCATGCGCCAGTTACCGTTGACGGTGACTGAGTAATGACCTGCTAATTCACCTTCTAATGGGTGAAGTCTCCATCCTGGTAGATTCATATCAGCAGGTACTTTAGCAATATCTAAACGCACTAACTGACGACTTAACTTAGAAGCGTGATCGGGTCTTATCCCTGCTTTACTTCCGCTCTCAAAGAAATCTTTGAGCCCTTTATGTTTGAATGTTTTAATCATATTTTATGGTATTTGCTTCACAATGTAATGCGTAACGTTACAGATGTCAATGTGTATTATGCGCTAGCTTGCAACATCTGAATCGGGATTACATCGGCTTTTTCTTTCTGACCAATTTTATACAAAATGTAATCCGTAATTTTTTGCATAGGCACTCTCAAACGCTCAACATCAGAAATAATATAACCAGCAGTCACATCATTGGTCATTTTATGATTGAGCAGCCGCTTTAGAGCATAAGCTGAGATATCTAAACTTTCTGCAATCGTGATAAATGTACGCCTTAAATCATGGGTGCTAAAGTTGACGCCACTTTCTTTTATCACATTGGCGATCTGCTTTTTAGGATCCGTCATGTATCCAGTATTTGTTTCATTCGGAAAAACATATTTGGTTTTTGCTTCAGCTTTTCTTTTAGTCAGCAAATCATGTAAAAAGTCCGTAAGTGGCAATATATGGTCAGTATGATTTTTAGTGTCTTTAATCACGATAGTTTTATCTTTAAGATCGACTCTGTTCCAAGTGAGTTTGGCAGCTTCATTTCGTCTTAATCCTGTAAACAAAACAAGCAGCAGAAAGTCTTTAACAACTTCTCTATTGGGTGCAATTGAGTCATTAGATAAGTTCATAACAGCCTGATACCAGGGAGCAAGATCATAATGCTTGATTAATGTGTCTCTTCTGACTGCACGATGCCAAGCACGTAACTGTGTAATTCTGATAACAGGGTTATGCCTAAAGATAGAGTCGCCATTACTATCTTCATATTTCATAATGGCGTAATTCATGACCGCTCTAAAGTTACGCATGGTTTTATTTGCTTGCGATGGACTCGTTTGGCTGATCTTTCTAAATTTAAGCTCCACCATATCTTTTGATATTTCAATGGCTGGCTTTTTTAACCAATCATGTAGATATGCATCAAAGGTATGTCGATAATCTTGAATGGTGCTACGCTGCAAATTGCCACGTGCTTCAATATAGTTTTCTAGCACTTCGGATAAGGTAACTAATTTTGCTTTCCTGGCTTTTTCTTCATCATGTGGATTTTTACCACGGGAGATTTCAGCCAAGTAAGATTTAGCTTGTGAGCGTGCTTCATCTAATGAAACAACATTATGTCTTGCAATAGATTTTCTGACAGTTTTTCCGTGAAGCTTGGCTTCAGCATAATAAACTTTTGCTGATTTACCTACGCGTAAACCAAAACCCAATAATTCAGAATCACGATAAAAAATTTGACCTGATTGTTCAAATGAAACTTTATCTACAAATGATTTAGTTAATTTGTGCAGCATTTTATACTCCGTTCTACTATTTTCTCGTTAAAAAATTAGTAGCCACCTAGTAGCCCAAATCGAGAAAAAGTACTTAAAACGCAGTATATCTATGTAAAAATTGGTAGCAATCATCTGGCTACTAAATTCATGTTTCTTAAAAGAAATTAGTACAATTTCAATAATAAACAATAACTTACAGCTCAAATTCATAATCCTGGGGTCGAGGGTTCAAGTCCCTCTTTCCCAATAAAGACGCCTCATTCGAAAGAATGGGACGTTTTTCTTTTAAAAACACTCAATGACTAAATAGCATATAATTAATCAATTATTTCACACTGAAACAATTGGTTAACTATATGAAATAATTCATTAATTATTGCCTTGTAATATGCAAGCATATGTTGTTTAGCAATATATACTCTCTCAAAGTTTGTAGCGCTTTTTTGCAGAAGCGCTATTTTTTTGTCTAAAGATTGTGAACTGCCCTTCTTTTAAGTTAGCGCTTTGTCATTTCAGCTTGATTCAAACATGAATGGCTCAACTAAACATACGCATGTTTATACTCTTGATTCATCACATCGATTAAACCAACGCATTTATCGTTTAATTAATAACGTCTTTCTATAGGCTAGACCTTTAGCTCTACATATAAAATATGCCTATTAGCAACGACTAATATGACAATGACACCCCATTCAATACTGTAAGACAAACACCTACAAAACAAACAGACCACAGCCCATTGGTTGAATCAATCTAAAGAGTTACATTTCACCAAGCCAAATGCACCACGGTTTTTTTAATAGAAACAAAGAATTAGGACGCAAAATGAATGTAAAGGATATGATGTCTGAAATTAAGGACGCAAATCTCAACTATTTGATGATGGCGAAGCAGCTCATCAGTTCAGATAAAGCGACCGCGATGTTTCTTTTAGGAATCAGCAAAGAGATTGCTGATTTGCTGGAAAGCCTAAGCAATATGCAGGTTGTGAAGCTGAGCAGTACCAATATGATGCTGACACGTTTCCGATTTGATGACAGCGCGGTGCTAGGCATGCTGACCAACTATTCAAAAGATCGTGATCAAGCACATTTACACACATCTGTTCTGCTGGCTAGTCAATCGGCTGAGCAAATTTCCTAGTTAGAATTTAGTATGAATATTAAGCAATTTTTTGGCATAAACTCTCGCGAAGCACTTAAACAAGTGCGTATGGAGCTAGGCGAGGATGCCATTATTTTATCTAACCGTGCCGTAGAGGGCGGAAATAGAATCACCGCGTTGAAGGAAGAGGACTTAGACGCGATTGTTGATAATGCAGCCATCATGGAGGCATCTTATCGCAACCATACAGAAGGTTTTGGTGAAGATAATCCATCTGCGTTAATCTCAGTGATTAATAAAAAAATTGAAGGTTTTCATACCAACCAAGCGCAGCCCTTTGCACCAAGCATGATGGAGCCAGAAGCGCCAACAGTACAAACACAAGCAACGCCAGTAAGCATCCAACCTGCCACAGATACCTTTATGCAAGCATCTATGCTAGATGCTAGCCAAAAAATGACTGAGATTTTGAACGAGATGCGCAGCATGCGCGACGTGTTTGAATCTCAACTCACCACCATTGCTTGGAGCAATGTGCAGCAGCAGTACCCAACAAAAACACAAATCATGAATATATTGCTGTCGTCTGGCTTTAGTGCGGCATTAGCGAGAATGTTATCGGAAAAACTACCGGCTAATCTTGATGAAGCAAAAGCCCTTGCTTGGGTTAAATCTATTCTAAGTAAGAATCTGGATAGCATTCCCAATGAAGTTGGCATGCTAGACCAAGGCGGCATCTTTGCGTTAATCGGCCCTACTGGTGTTGGTAAAACAACTACCACGGCTAAACTTGCAGCGCGCTATGTGATGAAGCATGGTACAGAGAGCCTAGGTCTAATTACTACCGATGCGTATCGTATCGGGGGTCATGAACAATTAAGAATATACGGTAAGATTCTTGGCGTGATGGTGCACGCAGTTAAAGATGAAGCTGATCTTAAGATTGCTTTAAACGAGCTAAAGAACAAACGCACTATCTTAATTGATACAGTTGGTGTAAGTCAGCGCGACACCATGGTAACAGAGCAAATTGCCATGTTATCAAACACCAACTCTAGTATTAAAAAGCTACTATGCCTGAATGCAACCAGCACAGGTGAGACGTTAACCGATGTGATTAGAGCCTATAAAGGCAAAGGTTTGGATGGTACGATTATCACCAAGCTTGATGAAGCTGTCACGATTGGTGGTGTACTAGACGTGATTATCAGAGGCAAGTTAAAACTTTATTACTTAGCTAATGGCCAGCGTGTGCCTGAAGATATCCATCTTGCGAATAAGAGCTACCTGATTCAAAAAGCGCTAAAAATTGGCGCGGACGGTCGCTCATTGCAGTTCAAAAACGAAGAACTGCCTTTTATCATGGGTAACACCAGACAATCTGTAAATACTTTATCTACAGAGACTAGCCGTGGTTAGTTTTAAGAATGACCAAGCGGCTGGCTTACGCCGCATCATGGCTGCACCTAAGCCTCGTGTAGTGTCTATTATTTCAGCATCGTCTGCAGATCAATCACGCATGATGATTAATCTGGCTGCGTCCATTCGCGCCCAAGGTAGCGATGTGCTGATTGTGCATGCATCAAAAACTACGCGCGAAGCTAGCTATGAAATAGATAAAACACCTGCGCTTTTAGAGGTGGCAAAGACATCCACATCCCTGTCCGTAGCAATCAAAAATACGAAACAAGAGTTTGCTGTTGCCAAATTATTGCCAAAAAATCAGGTAAGTACTCCGCTCAATAGCGATGCCGGTCAAGTATTGAACCAACTATTTGATGAATTAGTACTGCAATACGAAATTGTATTAGTAGATGCAACACTGAATAACGATGATTTGTTACCATTAAAAACACTGAATGATAGCGACATTTTGATTCAACTCACACGCGAGCCAGAGTCAATTAAAGATGCATACACCCTGATTAAACGCATTTGCAGCCAACTTGGCAGGCGCTCTTTTGGCATTATTGTCGATGATGCCAATGAAGCACAGGCAGAGGTGGTTTTTAACAACATCGCGCAAGTAGCTAAACGTTTTATGCAAATTGAACTAGAGTTCTTTGGTGCAATTCCTGCCGATGTGCATTTAGGTAAAGCTGCAAAACTTGGTCGCCCAGTCACTGATGCGTTCCCACTCACGCCAGCTTCTAATGCGTTCCAACAAATTGCTCAACGCCTAAACAGCAAAAGTACACGTACACCCAATATAGACATGCTCTACAGCAACAGCGCCATGATATAGCGCATTGAACAACGTCTACACAATAAAAAAACGGCTCTGAATAAAGAGCCGTTTTTCATTTCACTTCCACATCATAGATGCAAAAATCCTAAGTATCTTTTTTTGCACTATTCAATCTGCGCAAAAAATCACGCATCGTATCTCTAAAGCTACCCGGCTCAATGGTTTCTGTTGCTCTTGAATTTAAATCGAATATTTTTTGATAAGCGATTGGGTCACATTGAATAATGCCCATTGACCAATCTCCAAACATACGTTTATCAGTATACGAAATATAAATAATTTTATTAAGGCTATTGCGTGCATCTTCACAAATAGTGACATATAGCTTAAGTACAGCAAGCTCTGGGCCTTCTAATACTTGCATAAACAATTGACCACCATAGACCAGAATGCCAGTGATGCCCGCCTCATCATTATTCTTCTGAGATTTTCCTAAAATATCTGCAATGCCCTGCTCTGTAATATCTTGTGCAGCCTGGCTGCTGTATAACAATCTAATCATAATACTACTGCCCTATCTACTGCATACTAATCAACCGCACTGGAAGAGCCTCCAATCACGTACCAATTTAAACACAACAGCTCTCTGAATATTTACACCTATTTTCTTTCACGCTTACTTTAGCAACCAAGCATATTACTAAACAATACATTAGTTGCTATTATTAATTTCATTAAATGAATCTACTTTAACCCGTGCTACCAGTGACGAAATTTTTCCACAAAAAACATGTCAACAGTATACTGACTGTAGCGTTAATTAAGCCAGAAGTTGCTTTTTAGTGATCAATAAAGGAAATTATATGAAAATTACACAGATTTTATTAACAAGCACGCTCTTGTTTGGCCTAGCACAAGTCGCACATGCTGATCATCACGGTGGTGAAGCTGGCAAACATGGCTGCCAAAAAGCAGATACCAACAATGATGGCGCAATCTCGCGTGACGAGTTTATGGCAAAGCATCAGGCTCGTGCTGAAAAAATGTTCAGTAAATTAGACGCCAATAATGACGGTAAGATTGATGCTGATGAGCGCAAAGCAGCACACGAAGGTGTTGGCCATCGATACTCAAAAGAAGACAAGAAATAGTAATATCAGTTTGCTAATAATAAAGCTATCGCCCAGACAGCACTGGCTCTTCATCACGTCCAGATGATAAGAGCCAGTACTTATTGTGGTTAGTCTTTAGATTTAAATGGCGCCCGCTCATCAAGCTCGTTGGTATACTCGGCCAGCCCTTTTGACTCCTGCACCACAAAGTCTTGAATAGCGATGGCAAAGTCAGGGTTTGCAATCCGATGAAAAGAACAAGTTGACCTTGCCTTGAACCCGCGAGCCAGCTTATGCTCGCCTTGCGCTCCACCTTCGAAATATTCAATTTTTTCTGCGATACAAAATTCTTGTGCTTGATAATAACAAAGCTCAAAGTGCAGATTGGGAATATAGCGCAGCGCTCCCCAATACCGACCATACAGCGTTGTTTTATCATAAATATTTAGCGCAGCAGCGATTGGCTGTTCATCCACATAAGCCATAATCAACAGAATATTCTGTGGCATGCTGCTGCCGATAATCTTAAAGAAATCACGTGTTAGGTATGGTGAAGAACGATGCTCACGATAAGTATTTTCATAACATTGGTAGAAAAAATCCCACTGCTCAGCAGTAATTTCCACCCCTCTTATTGACCGACATATCACACCAGAGGCCGTGACCTTTTTCCTTTCTTGCCGAATCTTTTTACGCTTATCATGGCTTAATTGACATAGAAAGTCGTCAAAATCAGAGTAATTCTGATTCTGCCAACGGAACTGTACACCATGCCGTTGCATCCACCCTGCTTCTTTAAATAACTGTGCAGAATCATCATCGGGAAACAATACATGTGCCGATGACATTTTGTTTTGTTGCATGATTTGCGACACGGCATTAATCATCAGGGCCTTAGCATCGGGACGTGTTGTGAGAAGGCGCGCACTGGTAATTGGTGTAAATGGAATAGCTGAAACAAGCTTAGGGTAGTAGGGCAAACCGTTACGTTCATAGGCCTCGGCCCATGCCCAATCAAACACATACTCACCATAAGAATGGTGTTTCACGTACAGAGGCATCGCGCCTATTAACTGCGCATCATCGTACAATAATAAGAAGCAAGGCTGCCAACCAGTACCAACACCTACAGAGTTTGAAGTTTCAAACGCGCTTAGAAAAGCATGGCTAAGTAGCGGCATATCTCCCGCCAGTGCATTCCATGCATCAATAGGAAGCTGGGTAATGCCTTCTGCAACTTCTAGCCTTAACGCCATACACAAGCACCGTATTGATTCATCATTGGTGCCTATTATGCATGAATGTATACACCTACGGTATAGACACTAGATTTAAAATCTGGGGATAAATATTACTGTGAAGATATCGACTGACAGTCGGCATAACAACTAGATGCCGGGATAAAGATACAGGCTAAATGTAGCGCTATAATGACTTCTTTTTGGGGGTATTGGTTGCTTGCTTGTTTTTCGCTTTAGCTTCTTCTAGCGCCTCAGCCTCAATCATTCTTTTTTGCTTTTCCAATTGAATTGCAGCTTCAGCTGCTCTGCGACGCTCTAAGATTCTCGCTTGGGCTTCAACTAGCTCATTTAATGAAATGACGCCATCTTGATTGCTATCTACACTGTTGAAATGTCTAGCAATTTGCGGCAGTTTCTCTGTCGCTTCTTGTCGGTCTATAGTGCTGTTGTTATTGGTATCTGCCTCAAAAAAGCGCGCTTCAATACTTTCTTGCATTGCGCGTCTGCGCTCTTCAATTTGGTCATGACTTGGATCAATAGAGCGCGCATACTCTTCAAGCGCTTTGCGTAACATTTCTCTGCGTTCAGGGCTGAAGTTTAAGTTGAGGGTTTTTTGGTATCCATCGCCTTTGTTATCATCTTCAGCAAAACGTTCGTCCTCTGCCATTCGCTTAGCTTTGTCAGATGCTGCAGACAAATTATTCCGACTCTCTGCACTCACACCTGAAGAAAGGCTTAAGCCCATGCATAGAACTAGGCACGCATACTTGGTCAATGACATATTGTTTAGCAAGATCAAATCCAAAGAATCAAGTTTCCAATGTTGAGCATTACGATTTTAAGTTGCATTATCATGAAGCACGTTTGTTAATTGAATGTTTCATTAAACGGTGAAATTGTAAGAAATTGTAAATTTTTACAATATAAGTGATGTGACAATGAATAATTTTTTAAGTTTAATCACATAAAATTGAATATAAATATAAATTTAGCATACACTTTGCAGTTATTGAAAATAATATTGTTTTACTAGCATTCAATATCATTCTATTAAAAAATTAAGGTTTAAACATAATGATGGCAGATCAAAATAAAAAAATCTTAGTCGTAGATGACGATGTGCGTTTACGTGAACTGTTGCAACGCTATCTCACCGAACAAGGCTTTAACGTCAAAACTGCAAATGACGCTAAAGAAATGGATAGCATACTGAACAGTGATGCTATTGATTTATTAGTGCTAGATTTGATGTTACCCGGTGAAGATGGCTTATCCATCTGTCGAAGAATGCGCGGTAGCGCAACCATGATGCCGATTGTGATGCTAACGGCACGTGGCGATGAAGTGGACCGCATTATCGGTCTAGAAATGGGGGCAGATGACTATTTGCCAAAACCGTTTAACCCAAGAGAATTATTAGCCCGCATTAATGCAGTGCTACGCAGGCATGAACGATTGGTGCCAAGCGCACCCGCCAATGCCGCAGAGAATATCACGATTGGTGACTTTGTATTTAATGCAGCAACACGCTCACTGAGCCGCCAAGGGACTGCCATTGCGATTACTAGCGGTGAGTTTGCATTGCTGAAAGTATTTGTAGACCACCCGCGCCAGCCTTTATCGCGCGACAGACTCATGCAGTTAGCACGCGGACGTGAACTGGATGTTTACGATCGCAGTATTGATGTGCAAGTATCGCGTCTACGTAAATTGATTGAACCGGATCCCGCGCATCCGCGCTATCTACAAACCATGTGGGGATTTGGCTACGTATTCATACCAGATGGCGAAGCAGACAATTAGTCAGAAATTTATGCAACAGGCAATCCTGCATGCTGTGATTGCCTGATTTAATGCTCACTTTTATTACTAAAGCTAACACCTTTGCGCCTCTTACCCAAAAAACTACTCTCAAGAATTATGCTGCTGATCGCGCTGTTATTAGCGATTGGCCAGTTTGCATCCCTAAAGATTTTTGAGTATTTCGAACGAGAACCTCGCGCGCAGGCAACTGCATTACAAGCGGTCACCGTTGTTAACTACACGCGCGCGTCCTTAATTGCATCTCAAGAAAACCTTCGCTTAGCATTACTTTCAGAGCTAACTGGCAAAGAAGGTGTGCGTATTTATTACGCAGACTTTATGGAAGAAATTGCCCCACTGCCAAATGACCCATTTATTAACATGGTGGCAGATAAAATCCGCGAGCGTCTGGGCGTACAAACCATTATCACGACAAATCACTATGGCATCGATGGCTTGTGGGTAAGCTTTGGCATCGACCAAGATGACTTTTGGGTAGTGATCCCCAACGTGCATGTAGAGCGCTCTTTTCCTTGGCAATGGCTAGGTTGGATTGGCTTAGTACTAAGCTTATCATTAGCCGGTGGCTATTTAATTGCTGCCCGTATTAACAAGCCACTCAACCTGCTGGTAAGCGCTGCTGATAGGCTGCGTAAAGGCCAGCGCCCAGAAAAGCTACCAGAAGATAGCGTGACAGAGCTACGTGAAGTGAGCACCACTTTTAATAAAATGGCGGAATCGCTAGCAGAGCTCGATGCTGAAAGAACACTGATTCTTGCCGGCGTGTCTCACGACATTCGTACACCCTTAGCACGGCTACGTCTTGCGGTAGAAATGCTACCTGAAAAAGATTGTGGCTACCTGAAGTCTGGCATGGTGCAGGATATTGCCGACATGGACAATATCATCCACCAGTTCTTAGATTTTGTACGCGGCACAGAGGGTGAACCAACACTGATGGTCGACATCAATACCTTGCTGCAAGGCCTACATGATAGGCAAGAACGTGCTGGACGCGATTTGGTGATTCAACTAGCACCTACCTACAAAGTGCCGATTAAGCCACTTGCGATGCAGCGCTTACTAGATAACCTCGTTGGTAATGCTTACAACTATGGGGGTGGACAAGTACGGGTGAGCAGCCAGATATTGGCAGACTGCATTGTGATTAGCGTCTTTGATAATGGCCCTGGTATTCCAGAAACGCATTTAGAAAAAATATTGCGCCCATTTGAACGGCTTGATACTGCTCGCAGCAATGCGGGAGGCAGTGGTTTAGGCTTAGCGATTGCAGACCGTATTGCAAAATTACATCATGGCAAACTTGAGTTGATCAATCGGCCTGAAGGTGGCCTAGAGGCGCGCCTGAGCATCCCGATTAAAAACTAACATCTCACGGCAATATAGGTTTAAACAGCTGCTTTAAATGGCAAGTTTTCGAACGGAAAACTATAATTGCTGACTCAGAAACCAATCACTAGCAATGCCGTTAAAGACTAGACACTAGGCTCAAACCAAGCCAATTTCTCGCGCAGATGCACCACTTCACCAATGATCGTGAGGCATGGTGGTTTTAGCCCTGCCTCAGTGACCTTCTCAGACAAATCTGCCAACGTTGCCGTTACTACTTTTTGACGTTGCGTTGTGCCCTGCTGCACCACAGCGACTGGCATGTCAGGGGAAACGCCGTGCTTAATTAGCTGCACGCAGATTTCTGCCAAACCAACTAAACCCATGTAAATGACAACGGTTTGTCTTGGTCTAGCCATGGCTTCCCAATCCAAATCTAAACTGCCATCTTTTAAGTGCCCGGTAATAAACAAACAAGCCTGTGCGTAATCTCGATGTGTCAGTGGTATACCTGCATAGCTAGAAACACCATTCGCAGCGGTGATACCAGGCACCACCTGAAATGGAACACCGTGTTCCATCAGCGTTTCAATTTCTTCGCCGCCACGGCCAAAAATAAATGGATCGCCGCCTTTCAAGCGGAGTACCCGCTTACCTTGCAATGCTAGCTTAGCAAGTAACGCATTAATTTCTTCTTGTGGAAGTGTATGTTGGTCACGCGATTTACCTACGTAAATCAGCTCAGCATCACGGCGCACCAACTCCATCACCTCGGGGCTCACCAATTTATCGTAGACACATACATCACACTGCTGCATCAAGCGTAGCGCCCTGAACGTTAATAAATCTGGGTCCCCCGGGCCGCCGCCAACTAAGAACACCTCACCTTTATTCGTGGTGACATTTTCCTGATCGATCAAATCTTGCAACAAAGCACGTGCTGATTGTTCTTGCCCTGATAAAACACGCTCGACTAACGGGCCTTGTAGCACATCTTCCCAAAAGCGGCGACGCGCTTGCGTGGTGGTAAACTTTGCTTTTACTTTATCGCGAAACTCACCGGCAATACCCGCGATGCGTCCATAGCCCGCAGGCAACATTGTTTCAATTTTGGTACGAATATAACGCGCTAACACCGGCGCATTACCCTCACTGGAAACCGCTATCACAACAGGGCTACGCTCAATAATTGAACCCATTGTGAAAGTACATAAATCCGGAGCATCTACCACGTTAACAGGGATACCCAATGCTTTTGAATCGATTGAGACCGCTTGATTAACCGACATATCGTCTGTTGCAGCAACGACCAAACACGCGCCTTCAAGCTGCTGCTTGTGATAATTGGATTGAATACATTTAATTTTTCCATCATTAGCTAATGCTGTTAACTCAGGACATATTTCTGGTGAAACCAAGGTAATTGCAGCATTTGCTTTTAACAACATGCTGACCTTGCGCGTGGCGACATCACCGCCGCCAATCACGACACATAAGCGATGAGTGATATTGATAAAAATTGGGAGTGCTTGCATGTTTTAAATAGCTATTTATTCATTAAGTTAATCATTTTACCTTGTAGTCAACAACTTTGCGTGAGGCAAGTGAGCAAATACGTTAAAATCATATTTTACGCTTTGGCTATAACACCTTGAATACACCTAAAAAAGTTTTTATTAAGACCTTCGGCTGCCAGATGAACGAGTACGACTCATCTAGGATGGCAGACATGCTATCTGCGTCAGATGGCATGGTAGAAACGCTAACCCCTGATGATGCAGATGTGATTTTGCTCAACACTTGCTCCGTACGTGAAAAAGCTGAAGATAAAGTGTTTAGCCACCTTGGTCGCTTTATTCCGTTAAAAGAGAAAAATCCGAATTTAGTGATTGGCGTGGGCGGATGCGTGGCCTCACAAGAGGGTGACAACATCATCAAACGTGCACCATACGTTGATGTTGTATTTGGCCCACAAACCTTACACCGCCTGCCAGAGATGATTAAAAACAAGCAAGCAAGCGGTACTTCACAAGTGGATATTAGCTTTCCAGAAATTGAAAAGTTTGACCACTTACCACCACCACGTGTGGAAGGGGTGAGTGCGTTTTTAAGCATTATGGAAGGCTGTAGCAAATATTGTAGTTTTTGCGTTGTGCCCTACACACGAGGGGAAGAGGTTTCCCGCCCATTTGCTGATATTTTGACCGAAGCCGTACAGCTTGCAGAACAAGGCGTGAAAGAAATTACGCTGTTAGGGCAAAACGTCAATGCTTACCGCACAGAGTATGATGATGTGGAGGCTGACTTGGCCATGCTGATTGAAACCATTGCAGAAATTCCGCAGATTGAGCGCATTCGTTTTACTACCAGCCATCCTAATGAAATGAATGAGCGTTTAATTAACTGTTTTGCCACTGTGCCAAAACTGGCAGCGCAATTACATTTACCTGTACAAGCCGGCAGTGACCGTATTCTGATGGCGATGAAACGCAATTACACAGCCCTGCAATTTAAATCGATTATCCGCAAACTTAAAACGGCCAATCCTAATTTAACCTTTACGTCCGACTTTATCATTGGCTTCCCCGGTGAAAGCGATGCAGATTTTGAGGCAACGGTAAAACTGATGCAGGACGTAGGCTTTGATGCAAGCTTTAGCTTTTTATACAGCCCGCGCCCTGGCACGCCTGCCGCATTTTTAAAAGATGACACTACACAAGAAGTTAAACTGGCACGTTTAGATAAATTACAAGCAATCAACGAAGCGCAAGCCAAAGCAATCTCTGAAGCAATGCTAGGCACTACACAACGCGTACTGATTGAAGGCGCATCGTGGAAAGATGCTAGTTTGCTAGCTGGCAAAACTGATAATAACCGAGTGGTCGATATCGCAGGCGATGCAAGCTTGGTGCATCAGTTTGTACATGTAAAAATCACCGACGTTTCTAACCCAAGACGCTTAATTGGCGAGATCGTATAACCATGGAAATTACCTTAACCCCTGAAGATAATGCTCGCCTTGCTAACCTCTGTGGGCCGCTTGATGAAAACATCAAACAAATTGAAACCGCACTTGAGGTGAACATTAATCGCCGGAGCAGCACGTTTAACATCAGTGGCAAACTAGACAACACACGCCTTGCCGCGCAACTGATTGAAAACTTTTACGTCCGCGCAAAAAAACCTATCGAGCTAGAAGACGTGCAACTGGGTTTAGTGGAAATCGACAAGCTCAAACCGGAAGACGTGGTTTCTACCGCCATGCCGGTGCTCATGACACGCCGCGGTGACTTACATGGCCGCACACCACGCCAAGTGGCGTATTTGCAGCAAATACAGGAACATGACATTACGTTTGGCATTGGTCCGGCGGGTACAGGTAAAACTTATTTAGCCGTTGCCTGTGCAGTGGATGCAATGACCCGCGACCGCGTTAAGCGTATTGTGTTGGTACGCCCAGCTGTTGAAGCTGGTGAGCGCTTGGGCTTTTTACCTGGCGATTTAAACCAAAAAGTAGACCCTTACTTACGCCCACTATACGATGCGCTATATGACTTAGCTGGATACGACACTGTGAACAAAATGTTTGAACGCGGCGCGATTGAAGTCGCACCACTCGCCTACATGCGTGGACGCACGTTAAATCAAAGCTTTATTATCTTGGATGAAGCGCAAAACACGACACCTGAGCAAATGAAAATGTTTTTGACACGTATCGGCTTTGGCACTAAAGCAGTGATTACTGGTGATGTGACGCAAATCGACTTACAGCGGCATCAAAAAAGCGGTTTAGTAGAAGCGCAAAAAGTATTAAAAGATATCAAAGGCATTGCCATGACGCATTTTTTATCTGGAGATGTCGTGCGCCACCCGCTGGTACAAAAAATCGTTAATGCTTATGAAGAGTACGAGTCTCAACGTAGAGAGTAATGCATTAAAGTACCGACAAAGACTGGCGTACCTAGGCTAAGATTCAGCAAGGTATAATCAAAATAATAATGGGTAACTTTGGGATAAAAAATGACACCAAATAAATACAGCAAAATCATGCAAAAGGGCTTAAGTGCAGTTGAGCAGTTAGTATTAATTGTGATTGGCCTCGCAACCATACTGGGCGTACTACAGGCAATTATCAATATTTGGGATGCACGCACTATCCACGTTGGCGATTTGCTACTGTTATTCTTATATCTTGAAGTGATGTCTATGCTTAGCCATTATCTAACCGCAGGCAAGTTGCCGGTCAGGTATCCGCTATATATCGGCATTATTGCATTGGCTCGCTTCTTGGTGCTCGATATCAAAGAGCTGGACGCAATGACGATGTTCGCACTTTCAGGCTCGATCTTATTGATTGCACTATCTATTCTAGTGGTGCGTTACGGACATGTGAAGTTTCCATACACCGACGGTACAGACTTACAATCGAAGAGCGATTAAGAGAAAAATTAAGAGTAGATATGCCTAAATTAGCCGCCACCATTCAATATGCAAGCGAGGCTAGCAACCTTCCAACTGCTAGCCAATTTCGACTATGGGCGAAAGCCGCACTCAGAGTAGATACCGAGGTCACCATCCGTATTGTAGATGCAGACGAAGGCCAAATGCTCAACAACACCTACCGTGGCAAAGATTATGCAACTAACGTGCTGACCTTCCCCCTTACCGAAGAGCCTCATTTGATGGGCGACATTATTATTTGCGCGCCAGTGGTTGAGGCTGAAGCCAAAGCGCAGCAGAAAAATCTTGATGCCCATTATGCGCACTTAACAGTACATGGCATTCTCCATTTACATGGTTATGACCATGAAACAGACGCACAAGCCGAACTGATGGAAGGCTTAGAGACTGCAATTGTCACAAAATTAGGGTATGCTTCACCCTATCTCATTACATAGGACGCCAACTAATGGCAACCGACTCGGAAAAACCCAGTAATCCTAAATTAAGTAACAAGCCTAGCTTGTTGGAACGTTTAAGTCATTTATTATTGCGGGAACCTGAAGACCGCGAGCAGCTTGTAGGGCTACTACACAGCGCCTACGAAAATAGCCTAATGGATGCAGACTCTCTCGCCATGATTGAAGGCGTATTGCAAGTCAGCGAAATGCAAGTGCGTGACATCATGATTCCGCGCTCACAGATGGATGTCATCGACATCACAGACCCTCCTGAAGTATTTATTCCCAATGTCATTGAAACTGCTCACTCGCGCTTCCCTGTCATTGAAGGCAATAAAAATGATGTAATCGGCATTTTGCTTGCAAAAGATTTGCTACGTTATTACGCAGGCGATGACTTTGAAGTACGCGACATGTTGCGTCCAGCGGTATTTATCCCTGAAGCTAAACGTTTAAACGTGCTATTAAAAGAGTTTCGTAGCAGCCGCAACCATATTGCGATTGTCGTCGATGAATACGGTGGTGTCGCTGGCATGGTGACAATTGAGGATGTACTCGAGCAAATTGTTGGCGATATTGAAGACGAGTACGACTACGACGAAGATGAAGACAACATCATTCAAAATGCAGATGGTCAGTTCCGCGTTAAAGCACTCACAGAAATTGTAGATTTTAATGAAACTATCGGTACTACATTCAGTGACGAAGAGTTCTCAACGATTGGCGGCTTAGTCGTCAGCAAGTTTGGCCACCTACCAAAACGCAATGAAGAAGTCAGCTTTAACGGCATCCATGTAAAAGTGTTACGCGCAGATAGCCGCCGCCTGCACAGCATTTTGGTATCAGCCATCACAGCGCCTGTGACCGCCAGTGTTGCACAATAAACACTCAGTTTAAGTCGAAATATTCCATTTAAAATTAATTACATAGGGAACTAAGTCCTGAGATTTATTTCATAGCTTTATGTTGTGATGAATTTCAATTCCCTAGTCCAATTTTACTGGAGCTCTTTATGAAATACTTAGTGTTTGTTTGGCTTTTAATTGCGCAGATGTTATTGATACAAACAGCAACGGCAGATGAAGCCGTCAGTGCTAAGACTGCTATTCCGACCATGGAGCAGGACTTTGTAAAGTCAATTAATCGATTTAGCAAAGCGCAGATTATTGAACAGTTTGGCGAACCTGCAAAAGCAGACGATGTAAAAGTAAAAGGCACCGGTAAAGTAGTAGCTTCCATTTGGTTATACCATTTCATTAATACCGCAGAAGATGGCTCGTATTATGAAACAACCGAATTAGACTTTATTGATGATAAAGTTGTGATGGTGGCATTTTTAAAAAATGACGGTAGCGAGGGCGCTGAAACTGGTCAGCAATATGAAGTGCCAGTGAAATAACAGACCCCACCAAGTAAAAAGCGCCTTGAATGGCGCTTTTTACTTTAAGGCTTAATGCGTTTAAGTATCTATTTCTTTAAAGCATCACGAATTTCACGTAGCAAAATAATATCTTCAGCTGTTGGTGCAGGCGCTGGTGCTGGTTCTGCTTTTTTCATGCGATTCATTTGCTTAACCAACATAAAAATCACAAACGCTAAGATGACAAAATTAATCACGATCGTTAAGAAATTACCATAAGCAAGCATCGGCACGCCTGCTTGCTTAAGCGCTGCGTAAGTACCGGCATTACCCTCTGGCACTGCTGCCAAAGCAACAAACATATTACTAAAATCTACATTACCCACCACTTTTCCAATTAGCGGCATAATGATATCGCCCACTAAAGAATCGACAATCTTTCCAAAAGCAGCGCCAATAATGACACCCACTGCCAAATCCATGACATTGCCTTTTAAGGCAAACTGTTTAAATTCCGACGCGATACTCATGCATTTCTCCATGTCATAAAGTTAATAAATACACGCCACATCTTTAAATGGGTATGATTAATTTAAATATTTCCACTAGCCGAAGAAATATATGTCTTATCTAACCATTGTGTCAACATAGCGAATAGCTTTAAACGCAATTTAGCGGTTAATCTTTGTTATATCAGCGCGTAACAAGCTACAATTCGCAGCATGCGATTACCTATATCCAACCCGTTATTAAAAACAATAGTACTGCTCAGCTTAGGCGCTTTTGGCGTATTAGGCTTTGCACCTTTTTACTTTTACCCTGCCAGCATACTGTCTCTGATTAGTGTCATTTACTTTATTGTAGTAAGTGACTCAGCTAAATCTGCCGCGATGGCAGGCTTTACTTATGGATTAGGCTTGTTTGGGATAGGTATTTATTGGATTTATATTAGCCTACATACCTATGGCGGCATGCCTAGTGTCATGGCGGCGTTCTCTACTTTTGTGTTGGCTGCATTCTTGGCTTTATTTCCTGCCATGGTCGGCGCATTAAGCAAGCAGCTGTGCAAACAACAACCAACCATGCTAGTTATCGCTATTCCTGTATTCTGGGCATTAGCAGACTGGGTAAGAAGCTGGATTTTTACTGGGTTCCCATGGTTGACGATGGGCTATAGCCAAGTGCCAACAAGCCCGTTAGCTGGCTACATGCCAGTGATAGGCGTGTATGGCGTGACGCTAATCACCGTACTCATTGCTAGTATTGTTGGATATTTACTTGCAGAAAAACAAAGTAGAAAGCCTTGGCAAAGCAAAGCGATTGGTGCTGTTTTATTACTATCCGTCACAGGCTATTTGTTAAAACAAGTTGAGTGGACAACACCTATAGACAAACCGCTGAGTGTCAGCCTGTTGCAAGGCAATATTGAACAAAACCTCAAATGGGCGCCAGAAATCGCCGAGCACACCATGCAGCAATACCTTGCCATGGTAGAAAGCAGCGATGCAAAATTAATCGTACTGCCAGAAACAGCACTGCCAGTAGTTGCCAGTAATATTCCAGAGGATTTACAAACCAGACTGCTTGCCCACGCACATAGAAACCAAGGGGATGTTCTGGTTGGTGTGGTCGAACGTGAAAATGGTGAATACTTTAATAGTGTCCTCAGTTACGGCAGTGCTGGCACGTATACTTATCGTAAATCGCACCTAGTACCATTTGGTGAATTTATTCCGCTGAAAGTGGCATTTGGCTGGATATACCGCGACTGGCTCAACATGCCATTGAGCGATTTATCGCGTGGCGCTCAATATCAGCAGCCAATGTCAGTCGCTGGCGAAAAAGTAGCCGTCAACATTTGTTACGAAGACGTGTTTGGCGAGGAAATCATACGCCAGTTGCCCCTTGCCTCGCTATTAGTGAATGTAAGTAACGACGCATGGTACGGTGAGTCTTACGCAGCAGATCAGCATTTACAGTTTTCTCAAGCCCGCGCACTGGAAACCGGGCGCATGATGCTACGTGCCACCAACACCGGCGCTACCGCGATTATTGACCAAAAAGGCTATCTCACAGCACACGCGCCGCACTTTGTGCAAACCTCGCTGAATGGGTACGCCCAAGGCTACACCGGCACAACCCCTTATGTATATTGGGGAAACTGGCTATTTCTAACCATATGTTTCGGCTTATTACTGTTCCTATGGCAACGTAACAGAGTGTCATCAAGATAAAACCTATTGCAAGATTACAAAACCAAGTAAAATTGCACTTTTCGCCAATTTCAACAAACACATCATGGCTTTAACATTTCAAGAGATTATTCTCACCCTACAAAAATACTGGAGCGACAAAGGCTGTGCGCTTCTACAATCTTACGACATGGAAGTTGGCGCTGGCACCTCGCACACCGCTACCTTTTTACGCTCATTAGGCCCTGAGCCTTGGAAAGCCGCTTACGTGCAACCAAGCCGCCGCCCTAAAGATGGTCGTTATGGCGAAAACCCAAACCGTTTACAACATTACTATCAATTCCAAGTCGTATTAAAACCAGCACCAGCCGATATTCTGGAACTGTACTTAGGCTCACTAGAAGCGCTAGGCTTTGACTTAAAACAAAATGACATCCGCTTTGTAGAGGATGACTGGGAAAACCCAACACTAGGCGCATGGGGCTTAGGCTGGGAAGTCTGGCTGAACGGCATGGAAGTGACGCAATTTACTTATTTCCAACAAGTGGGCGGCATTGACTGCAAACCGATTACCGGCGAAATCACTTATGGTTTAGAGCGCTTAGCCATGTACCTGCAAGGAGTGGATAACGTATACAACCTGACTTGGACACGTGATGCAAACGGTAAAGCCTTAAGCTATGGTGATGTGTACCTACAAAATGAACAAGAGCAAAGTGCTTACAACTTTGAGCATTCCGATGCTGACTTCTTATTTACCGCATTCAATGCGCATGAAAAACAAGCCAAGCACTTGATGGAAAACCAATTGGCGCTGCCAGCTTATGAGCAAGTACTCAAAGCCGCGCACACCTTTAACTTACTTGATGCACGCGGTGCGATTTCTGTGACTGAGCGCGCTGGCTATATTGGCCGCATTCGCAACTTGGCACGTTCAGTTGCTGCCAGCTACTTAGATAGCCGCGCCAGACTTGGCTTCCCAATGGCCCCAAAAGATTGGGCAGATGAAGTGCTAGCTAAGCTTGATAAAGAAAAACAAGAAAAAGATAAGAAGGTTGCTTAAATCATGTCACAACAAAACTTACTTGTAGAATTATTTGTAGAAGAGCTGCCGCCAAAAGCACTGAAAAAACTAGGCGACGCATTCAGCAGCACCCTATTTGAAACCTTGAAACTTCAGGACTTATCTGCTGAAAACTCAGTAGTGACATCTTTTGCTACACCGCGCCGTTTGGCAGCGCATATTACCGCCATAGCAGCGCAAGCTAAAGATAAACAAATCTCGCAAAAACTGATGCCAGTGAGCGTAGGTTTGGATGCAAATGGTAATGCCACCCCGGCCCTGATTAAACGCTTAAATGGCATGGGCTTAGACGAAACCGCAGTTTCACAGCTAACCAAACAAATGGACGGCAAAAATGAAGCCCTGTTTTTAGAAGTGACACAAAAAGGCGCTGTGCTGAACGATGGCTTACAAAAAGCGATTGAAGAAGCTATCCAAAAACTGCCTATTCCTAAAGTGATGACCTACCAACTAGCCGATGGCTGGAGCAGCGTTAACTTTGTGCGCCCAGCGCATGGCTTAATCGCACTACATGGTAGCAACATCGTCGCCACTAGTGTGCTTGGCCTAACTGCAAGCAACCAAACGCAAGGCCACCGCTTTGAGGCTAAATCAGCCAATGTAGTGATTAAAAACGCAGACAGTTACGCCGAGCAACTCAAAACAGAAGGTGCAGTGATTGCCAGCTTTGCAGAGCGTCGCGCTGAAATCGTACGCCAACTTACCGCAGCTGCCGCAAAAGAAGGCCTGAAACCGATTGACGATGATGCCTTGCTCGATGAAGTAACTGCTCTGGTAGAGCGCCCCAATGTGCTACTTGGCCAGTTTGAAGAGGTTTATTTAGAAGTACCGCAAGAATGTTTGATTCTTACCATGAAGGCGAATCAAAAGTACTTCCCATTGCTAGACAGTAATAACAAACTAACGAACAAGTTCTTAATCGTGTCTAACATTTGCCCTGCCGATCCGTCGGCAGTGATTGGCGGTAACGAGCGCGTGGTACGTCCACGCTTAGCCGATGCCAAGTTCTTTTTTGACCAAGACCGCAAAAAAACACTGGAATCACGCATTAGTAGCTTAGAAAAAGTGGTTTACCACAACAAACTAGGCTCACAAGGCCAGCGTACAGAGCGTGTACGTGCAATTGCTAAGGCCATTGGCCAACAACTAGGTGGCGACGATTTAGCAGCAAAAGCGAGCTTAGCCGCACAATTGGCAAAAACTGACTTGATTACCGACATGGTAGGTGAGTTCCCTGAATTGCAAGGCATTATGGGGCGCTACTATGCACAACATGAGGACTTAGATGATGAGGTGGCTTATGCGATTGAAGATCATTACAAACCTCGCTTTGCTGGCGATGAACTCCCACGCAATCAAGTAGGTATTTGTGTAGCGTTAGCAGACAAGTTGGAAACTTTAGTTGGTATGTTCAGTATTGGCGAAAAACCGACTGGTGACAAAGACCCGTTCGCACTCAGAAGGCATGCCTTAGGGTTAATTAGATTATTAATCGAAAAAGATTTAACCTTAGATCTTGATAATCTAATAATCAAATCAATAATGCAGTTTGAGAAATCCCTAGACTGGAAAGCTGGATTTAACACAAAAACTTCACTCGATAAGCTCCTTCTTGAGATGATGCATATAAAAGCTAAATCCTACTTAGAGATCAAATACCAAAGTGAATTAGCCACACTTGCTTCAGATTTAATAACTTTTGTATTTGACCGACTCTCAAATTACTTAAAAGATCAAGGATGTAACTCTGTCGAAATAGAGTCTATTTTCGCCTTGTACCCAATGCATCTATCAAGCATACAGATCAGAATTTCTGCAGTTGCTAACTTTGCCAAGCTACCTGAAGCGCCAGCCTTAGCCGCTGCCAACAAACGCGTTGGTAATATCTTGAAAAAGGTAGAGGGTGAAGTAAATGCTGAAGTAAATGCTGACTTATTACAAGAACCTGCTGAAAAAGCTTTAAATGATGCATTAATAAAAGTGAAGCCTATCGCTGACAGCGCTTTTGAGCGTGGTGATTACACAGTATCATTGCAGTCACTCGCAGCATTAAAAGTACCAGTCGATGACTTCTTCGACAACGTGATGGTGAATGCAGAAGATGCAGCGCTTAAAGCAAACCGCCTAGGTTTGTTAGCAACATTGCACCAAACCATGAACCGCGTTGCTGATTTATCTAAATTGGCAGGTTAACACTATGTTTCTCAATCGTCATTCCCGCGTAACCGTAAAGGTCATCCCCGTGGAATATATGCGTTAAAATGCATTATTCTCACGTGACAAGCGGGAATCCATTGTTAAACCTTTATCTGAAAAGAAAATTGGATTCCCGCCTACGCGGGAATGACGGAGTGTAAATATGAAACTTGTCATCCTTGACCGCGACGGTGTTATTAATCAAGACTCCGCCAATTTCATTAAAAATCCTAATGAGTGGATTGCTATCCCGGGCAGTCTAGAAGCCATCGCACTATTGAATCAATCCGGGTTCAGAGTGGTGATTGCCACTAACCAATCAGGGGTGAGCCGTGGCTTGTTTGACATGGCAACGCTCAATAGCATTCATGACAAAATGCACCGCGAACTTCTTATGATAGGGGGACGTATTGACGCGGTATTTTATTGCCCGCACTCCGCTGATGACAACTGCAACTGCCGTAAACCAAAAACTGGCATGATCAAAGAAATTGGCAAACGTTTTTCTGTCGATCTTAGCCAAGTCATTGGCATTGGTGATGCACTTAGAGATTTGCAAGCATTCGCCAATGCAGGCTGCCAGCCTATTTTAGTGCGCACAGGCAAAGGCGAGGCTACGCTAAAATCTGACGAACTACCAGCTAATACCCTCGTGTTTGCAGACCTAAGCGAGGCAGCGCAACATATCATTTCAGAAAACACTTAAACCATGCTGCTGTTACGCTCCACCCTATTTTTACTCGGGCAGGTTATTACTGCGCCAATCTTTACATTCATTGCATTGCTCTCAATGCCACTGCACCCTGTCACACGTAACGTGCTTATCTCAGGCTGGGCGCGTAGCATGATTTGGTGGCTACGCATTACTTGCAATATCCGCCATGAGATTAAAGGTTTAGAAAATTTACCCTCCACGCCTAGCATCATTCTGGCAAAACATCAGTCCGCTTGGGAAACTCTGGCATTTCAGGCCATTTTCCCTACCCAAGTTTACGTGCTTAAACGTGAGTTATTATGGATTCCAATATTTGGCTGGGGTTTGGCTATGTCATCACCGATTGCGATTGACCGTAGCGCAGGACGTGAAGCACTAAAAAAACTCGTCGCCAAAGGTAAAGCAAGGCTAGAAAAAGGCTTATGGGTCGTGATTTTTCCAGAGGGTACACGTATAGCACCAGGGGAGCGTAGCAAGTACCACATTGGTGGCGCATGGCTTGCCAGTCATACACAAACGCAAGTGGTTCCAGTCGCACACAATGCTGGTGAGTTCTGGGCTAAAAATTCATTTATCAAGAAGCCTGGCGTTATTCAGATACACATCGGCGAACCGATTCAAACCACCGATGTAAAAACCGACGCATTAAATAGCCAAGTTGAACATTGGATAGAATCTGAAATGGCAACGCTTAACGCATGAGCCACACCATTAAGCTGCCGTCTGGCGAGCAAATTCACTACACACTTGAACGTAGGCAGCGCCGTACCGTAGGCCTAAAAATCACACAAGATGGCTTAGTAATACATGCGCCCAAGCGCATTGTGCAATCGTACCTAGAAAGCCTGATTGTACTTAAAGCGGATTGGATTCTTAAAAAATTAGAAGCACGTAGCGCCAACCAATATCCACCGATGCAATGGCAAGATGGAAATCAGCTGCTATTGCTGGGCAACGCTATCACGCTTGTGACCAAGCAGGATACCCGCTCAAGAGCGGTTGAATATACGCCTGGTTTTTTACAATTGTCTATGCCTAATCACGATGAACCAAGCGCAGTTGAGAGAAAAGTACTGCAATGGTATAAAAAACAGGCACTCACTGACTTTTCCAGACGCTTATCACTTTTCGCCACCAAATTAGGCGTAGCTACACCTGAATTATTTCTATCCAATGCACGTTCGCGCTGGGGCAGTTGCAATTCAAAAAAAGAAATTCGGCTAAACTGGCGCTTATTGCAAGCGCCGCCGCACATTATCAATTACGTGGTCTGCCATGAGCTGGCACACCTGAAAGAAATGAACCATTCTGCCAAGTTTTGGGCGGTGGTTGAAAGCATCTTTCCAGATTACAAAACGGCAGAAAAAGAACTCAAAGCTTGGTCGCCAAAACTACATGTTATGTAAGCAGTATATAAAACTATTCAATTAGTTTTACAGCAACTGCTTAACGTCACTCGCAATTGCATCTGGCTTAGTGCCGTAATCCACATACAGGCGAATCTTGCCGGTTTTATCAAACAGATATACACCCGCGCTGTGGTCAATGGTGTAGCCGCTACGACCGTTATTCTCAACCTTTGCCGCAAAGATTTTGAAATCTTTTAATACAGATGCTGTTTGTTCTTTCGTGCCATACAAACCAAGAAAACTAGCATCAAATGCTGGCACATACTCTGCCAGCAACGCTTGCGTATCGCGTTCTGGGTCTAGCGTCACAAATAACACCTGTAGTTCATTAGCATGCCCATCAAGCAATTTCATGGCTTGCTTCATATCGGTGAGCGTTGTTGGGCACACATCAGGACAATGGGTATAGCCAAAAAACAAGGCAACCACCTTACCTTTAAAGTCAGTTAACGACCTAGGCTTACCAGTATGGTCAGTCAAGTTAAGCGTGTTACCGAAATCCACCCCTGTAATATCTGTCGCATTAAACTTTTGCTCATTATTGGGTGCGCTACATCCCGCTAACACAACCATGAAAAGCCCAAGCAATATTAATCTCATGAATTTATTCACTGAATCACACCTTTTGTAGCAACATTAATAGATAAAGATTCTACCATGCACAATAAATTCAACACCTTGCATGATAAATTTATCTGTAAATGCTATAAATTACTGCAAACCAAGTCCGCACTCGTTTACAATATTACTTTTGCAAATTTCAAGCATTTTAAGGACTCAGCATGGCTAACCCTGCAGCAACTTCTGGCGGTATGGCAGACCGCGATGGCGTAATCTGGTATGACGGTAAAATGGTGAACTGGCGCGACGCCACCACTCACGTTTTAACACACACTTTGCACTACGGCATGGGCGTATTTGAAGGTGTTCGCGCTTACAAAACAGACAAAGGTACTGCAATTTTCCGTTTGAAAGAGCATACAGACAGATTATTCCGCTCTGCGCATATTCTTGGCATGAAAATGCCTTACAGCAAAGAAGAATTGATGGAAGCGCAAAAAGCAGCAGTACGCGACAACAACCTAGAGTCTGCTTACATGCGTCCAATGGCATTTTACGGTGCAGAAGCAATGGGCATCTCTGCAAAAACACTTTCTACGCACGTAATTGTAGCTGCATGGAAATGGGGCGCGTACATGGGCCAAGATGCTTTAGATAATGGCATTCGCGTGAAAACATCATCGTTCTCACGTCACCATGTAAACATCACTATGTGTAAAGCCAAAGCTAACGGCAACTACATGAACAGCATTTTGGCACACCAAGAAGCTGCCCAAGACGGCTACCAAGAGGCTTTATTGCTGGATGTTGACGGCTTTGTTGCAGAAGGATCTGGCGAAAACATATTTATCGTGCGTAACGGCAAACTTTACACGCCAGACCTAACCAGCGCGCTAGAAGGCATCACGCGCGACACTATCGTGCAATTAGCGACTGAACTAGGTATTCCAGTGATTGAAAAACGTATCACGCGCGACGAAGTTTATGGCGCTGATGAAGCATTCTTCACTGGCACAGCCGCTGAAGTAACGCCAATCCGTGAGCTAGACAACCGCGCAATCGGCGCAGGTACAGCTGGCCCGATCACTAAACAATTACAAAAGCTGTACTTTGATGTAGTGACAGGTAAATCTGCAAAACACGCAGACTGGTTAACCTTAGTATAAAAACTAGCACACCATTCCCGCATGAGTGGGAATGGTGAAATAAGGATATTTTAATGTCTGATGTAAAAGAAATCGAAGTTTCAGCCAAAGACCTACCGCTTCACTGCCCAACGCCAGAAGTCGCGTTGTGGTCATCGCATCCACGTGTGTTTTTAGACGTGGCAAAAACAGGCCATGTCGCCTGCCCTTACTGTGGAACGAAATACAAATTAAAAGCTGGCGAAGTTGTTGGTCACCACCACTAATCTGAAAATAATTTGCACCCTTAAATGATCTCAGTACGTCCAATCTCTAACGCTGATTATGAGGATTGGTGTACTTTATATTCAGCGTATGCAGCGTTTTATCAAGTAACACAAACTAAGGAAATGCGTGACCAAGTTTGGTCTTGGTTACACGATATCAATCATGAGGTAAATGGTTTGATTGCCTTAGATAATGCAAGTACTGCTGTTGGCTTAGCGCACTACCGTCCATTCTCTCGACCACTATCTGCATCAACTGGTGGTTTCATTGACGATTTATTTGTAACGCCATCGGCACGTGGTAACGAAATAGGCAAAAAATTAATTGAGGCAGTTGCACAAATCGGCAAAGAGAAAAACTGGTCTGTTATCCGTTGGATTACTGCTGAAAACAACTATCGAGCACGAAACACCTACGACAAATTAGCCACTAAAACTCAATGGCTGACTTACGATATCAAGCTATAAAAAATTAACTTCCGCCTTCTGCCTCCACAAAGCCTCTATCACCTGCTCTGCTTCTAAATCTTGGCTATTTGTCCAAAATTTCACACTTGCCAGCCCTGGGCTAGTAGAAAGTAAGTCGAGCTCTATTAAGCGCTTCTGCAACTGTTTGGCCACGGCAGCGCCAGTGTCAATTAAAGTAATATGTTCACCTACTACGCGTTCTATCAATGGCCGAACAAACGGATAATGTGTACAACCAAGCACAATGGTATCGGCACCCTCGTCCAACAAAGGCTGACAATATTTTTTAACTAACTGCAAAGTATTGTCGGCTTGCAACTCACCTCGTTCTACACATTCCACCAAACCGACACATGCCTGTGTCACTACCTTGACATTTCGTCCATAACTTTCCAGCAGCCCTGCAAACTGAGCACTTTTTAAAGTACCGGTAGTTGCAAGCACACCGATAATGCCATTGCGTGAGGCGGTTGCGGCAGGCTTTACTGCGGGCTCCATCCCGATAATAGGCAAGGGGTATTTTTCGCGCATCATATTAATAGCCGCGGCTGTAGCGGTATTACAGGCAACCACAATCGCCTTAGCATTCTTTGCTATTAAAAAATCCGTGAGTGCTATGCAGCGCGATTGAATCTCTTCAGGGCTTTTGTTGCCATAAGGAGCGTGCAAGCTATCAGCCACGTACAGTAATTGTTCGCTTGGCAACAGCGCATGAATATGCTGTAAAACTGAGATACCACCCACGCCTGAATCAAATACGGCTATCGGCCTATGCTTCATCTCATGCGTGGTAGATTGATCGGTCATCGTTAAGGCGGTCATCAGTTACAATGCACATATTATAAACTGTTGGGATTATTAAATCCTCAATGTCTATTCGCAAACATATATAGCACCCCATGTGCACTGGCTCACGAGTAAAAGGATTAGTAATGGGTAACCGATTAAGTAAAATTTACACACGCACAGGCGATGATGGCACTACTGGGCTAGGTGACGGCAGTCGCATCAGTAAAGACAGCATTCGTGTCGATGCGATGGGTGACGTGGATGAGTTGAACTCAGTGATTGGTTTAATCTTGTCGGAGCCTATCTCTCAACATTTACAAGACACCCTTACCAAGATTCAACACGATTTATTTAACCTAGGGGGAGAGATCTGCATTCCAGGTTATGTGCTGTTAACACCATCTTGTGTTGATGCGCTGGAACAGTCGATTGACAATCTCAACAGCGAGTTAAGCCCATTAAAAGAGTTTATATTACCAGGCGGTAGCAAAAGCGCCGCTTTCTGCCATTTGGCTCGCACAGTATGCCGCCGTGCAGAACGAAAATTAATTGAATTACACCGTAATGAAAAAGTGACTGAGATTTCACTGCAGTATTTAAATCGTTTATCTGATTTATTATTTGTGATGTGTCGTATTATTAACAAAGAAGCTGGTGTGAGTGACGTATTATGGAAAAACGAGCTCGCTTAATCGCATGTTGCTCGCTTGATTACACCACCAAGAGCCATATCGTGAGCTTTTATCGCACCCATTCTAAAGTTAGGATAATTTAATCAACCATCCTAACTTTAGAATCAATACAATTTTAGAATCGATACTAGGTTAAGCTATAATTTCACCATGATAAGAAAACTGTTCAACAAAATCTTTAAGCCTAAACTGGCGAAAACTGGGCACGAAGCACCAGTACGAGCCAAGCCAGAGAACGCAAAATCACAGCAGAACACACGCCCCATCTTAGGCACAAAGAAGTCAGCTAAAAAAAGAGGCAGCAATACGGACAGTGCTGCCATCATTCCATTCAAAAAGCACCAAATAGACCGTAAACTGTTAAGCAATGCCGCAATAAAAACGATTGAAGGCCTGCAAAAAGCAGGATTTGAAGCCTATATTGTGGGAGGTGCTGTACGCGACTTACTGTTACAGCGCGTGCCTAAAGACTTTGATGTAGCTACAGATGCCACGCCTGAAGAAGTTAACCGCGTATTTAGACGCTCGCGCATCATCGGCAGACGCTTTAGGCTGGTACATGTGTTATTTGGCGATGAAACCATTGAGGTTTCTACATTTCGCGGTCACCACGAAGCCAAAGGTGACGCGCATACCAACGAAAGTGGCCGCATCATTCGCGATAACGTATTTGGCAGCTTAGAAGAAGACGCCACCCGCCGTGACTTTACCGCCAACGCACTGTATTACGACCCAACCAGCGAAGAAGTACTAGACTTTCACCAAGGGTTTGCGGATATTCAAGCTGGCATACTCCGCATGATAGGCAAGCCTGAGACACGCTACGCCGAAGACCCGGTGCGTATGCTGCGTGTTGTGCGACTATCAGCCAAGCTCGGGCTGCAAATCGACCCAGCCACCATGGCGCCCATTGCAAAAATGGCAGACTTATTAGAAGACGTACCACCTAGCCGCCTGTTTGATGAAATGCTCAAACTGTTTTTATCTGGCCACGCCATTGAAAGTGTCGCGGCACTGCGCAAGCAACACCTACACCACGGCTTACTGCCAATGTTGGATGTTGTGCTAGAGCAGCCAATGGGTGAGCGCTTTGTCATGCTTGCACTCCAAAACACAGACAATCGCATTTTGTCTGGCAAGTCCGCCAACCCTAGTTTTTTATTTGCTACTTTGCTTTGGCATGAGGTGTTAGCCGCTTGGGAAGTGTATAAAAATGATGGTAACCCACCTATACCAGCACTACATATGGCGATGAGCGAGGTACTTGCCTCACAAGCAGAGAAACTAGCGATTCATAATCGCTATACCGCTACGATGAAAGAAATTTGGGGCATGCAACCGCGCTTTGAACAGCGCTCAGGTAAGCGTCCTTTTGGCTTACTCATACACCCACGCTATCGCGCAGGCTACGACTTCTTACTATTACGCTGTGAATCAGGCGAGCTACCAGCAGAGTTAGGCACTTGGTGGACCAGCTTTGCAGAGGCCGACAACGAAACACGCCAAGCAATGTTGGAGGCAGATACCGCCCCTAAAAAACGTAGAAAAAGAAATCGTAAAAAGCCAAGTAGCACTGCACCGTCCGAATCATGATGAATCGAGCATTTGTTGCGCTTGGCAGCAATTTAGAAGACCCCAAGACACAGGTGAAACAGGCATTGATTGCTTTAGGCCGCCTACCTGAAACACGCCTTATCAAGCAATCATCACTTTATCAAACCGCACCGATTGATTGTATTGATACGGCGCCAGATTTCATCAATGCAGTAGCTGAAATTGAAACCTCATTGCAGCCTGAAGCCTTGCTAGACGCTATTCTAGACATAGAAAATCACGCAGGGCGCGAACGCCCTTACATTAATGCACCACGGGTATTAGATTGTGATTTGTTGCTATATGAAGATGTAACATTAGAGACCACAAAACTAACCCTACCCCACCCGCGCATGCATACGCGCGGGTTTGTTTTATTGCCATTATTTGAAATCGCACCGGATATTTCTATTCCGAATCATGGCAAAATAGCTACATTCATGACACCTGACCTGTTGTTAGGTATCAAAAAATTACCATCCCTTAGTTAAAACATGAGCATTTTTAATAAATTTCCATATATCGTTGTTGAAGGCCCTATCGGCAGTGGCAAAACCACGCTAGCAAAAATGTTAGCTGATAAATTTCCAGTCGACTACCTGTCTGAAAAAGCAGAAGCCAACCCTTTTCTGCCTCGTTTTTACCAAGATGCCCAACGCTATGGTCTCCCTACGCAGCTATTCTTTTTGTTTCAGCGTGCCAATCAAATCAAAGACCTAAGCCAGCGCGACATGTTTGCCAAACCGATTGTGGCAGACTTTTTTTTAGAAAAAGACCCGATTTTTGCAAGACTCAATCTAGATGATGAAGAATATGCGTTGTATCATCAAATCTACCAACATTTACAACTTAAGGCACCCAAACCTGACTTGGTGATTTATCTACAAACACCGATAGATGCGTTAATGGAACGCATTGAAGAGCGCAGCGTGAGTTACGAGCAGGATATTCCACGAGAATACATAGAGCGGCTGGCAAATGCCTATAGTGAATTCTTTCACAACTACGATGCCTCACCTGTGCTGGTTGTGAATAATGAGAAATTAAATATTCTTAAAAATGACAGCTCACTTAACTTACTGTTAAATCGCATCATGCAGATTAAAGGACAACGTGAGTTCTTTAATCCAAACTTTGAATAGTTTTTGAGCATACTAAACATGACATTAACCAAGCTACATGAAATGGCGGACCGTGGCGAGAAAATTGCCATGCTCACCAGCTACGATGCAACATTTGCTAAATTAATGGAGCACGCAGGCGTTGATATTTTATTAGTGGGTGACTCGCTCGGCATGGTATTACAGGGTGCTGAAAACACCCTCAATGTAAGCATGCACCACATGACTTATCACACCAAAAGTGTTGCAGCTGGTGCACCTAACGCTTTGATTATTGCAGACATGCCTGTAGGCAGTTACGAACACGACAACGAAGCCGCCTACAAAAATGCCTTATGGTTAATCCGCTCAGGCGCGCAAATGGTCAAGTTTGAAGGTGGCGGCGACCGAGTGCATACAGCACGCTACCTGATTGAGCGAGGCATCCCGGTCTGCGCGCATCTAGGCTTCACACCACAATCTGTAAATCAACTAGGTGGCTACAAAATCCAAGGTAAAACTGAAGAAAGCGCCCATCAAATCACGCAAGATGCCATCGACATGAGCAATGCCGGCGTGAGCATGATTGTGCTAGAAATGGTACCGGCTACGTTGGCTAAACATATCACCGAATCTATCAAAGCACTCACCATTGGCATTGGCGCTGGCGTAGATTGCGATGGTCAAGTACTGGTTATCCAAGATTTACTTGGTATTTATAATGGCGCAGCCAGCAAACACCCTAGCGAATTCAAAGCGCCCCGTTTTGTGAAAAACTTTTTATGTGAAACTAATAGTGTTCAGCAAGCGGTTAGCAACTATGTCAAAGCCGTTAAAGACAAAACCTTCCCTGCACCTGAGCACAGCTACTAAATATTACTTAGCAAAACACCATGCAACGCATCCACACTGTTAATGAACTAAGAAGCACACTAAAAACACAAAAGAACATTGCATTCGTACCTACCATGGGCAATCTGCATGACGGCCACATCGCCCTTGTCAGCCTCGCCAAGCAGCATGGTCAATATGTAGTGGCAAGCATCTTTGTTAACCCGCTACAATTTGGTCCCAATGAAGATTTAGCCAACTATCCGCGCACACTAGACGCGGATTGTAAAAGACTGGCAGATGCCGGTGCAGACATTGTATTTGTACCTAGTGTTCAAGAAATGTATCCAGATTTTGATGGTGAACATTTGAACCAGACCATGACCATCACCCCGCCGCCTATCGCAGCAGAGCTATGCGGCGCCTCACGCCCAGGTCACTTTGCAGGCGTAGCCACTGTCGTAATGAAGTTATTTAATTTAGTGATGCCGCAAGTGGCGATATTTGGCAAAAAAGACTTTCAGCAGGTGTTTGTCATTAAAGAGCTGGTGAGACAGTTTAATTTACCAATCCAGATTATTGCGGGCGACACCGTGCGTGAACCAAGCGGACTAGCCATGAGCTCGCGTAACGGCTATTTAACACCAGCACAGAAAACAGAAGCGGCACAACTACACCAATGCCTAGCTAACATCGTGCATGCGGTAAAACAAGGCAATACCCACTTTGCAGATCTAGAGCAGTCAGCATCGCAAACACTAACCCAGCAGGGCTGGCTGGTAGACTATATATCAGTGCGCGCGACCAGCACGTTAAAGCCCGCAACGAACCAAGACAACGAACTTGTTGTCTTAGCTGCTGCGAAACTAGGCAATACAAGACTGATTGATAATATTGATTTTTGCGCTAAGTGATTGAAAAGACTATAATGCAATCCCTTTTGAAAAACGGTTAAGCACATGCAAAGAACCATGCTTAAATCTAAGTTGCACCGCGTACACGTCACGCATTCTGAACTACACTACGAAGGTAGCTGTGCAATAGATGAAGAATTGCTAGAAGCGGCGAATATTCACGAATACGAGCAAATCAGTATTTACAACGTCACCAATGGTGAGCGTTTCTCTACTTATGCGATTCGTGCTGAGCGCCACTCTGGCATTATCTCGGTGAACGGTGCTGCCGCGCACAAGGCAGACCCTAAAGATATTATTATTATCGCAAGTTATGCGAGTTATAGTGAAATTGAGCTCGAAAAATTTACCCCAACATTAATTTATGTGGATCAAGAAAACCGCATAAAATCTCAACGCAATGCAATACCAGCACAGGCCGCTTAAATGACACAAGACACCCCGAAAGCCGCTTCTAAGAATGTAGATTTAGAAGCTATGAAAAACGCAGTAGTTGATGCAATTGAAGATATTAAAGGTTTTGATATCAGCGTGATGGATGTGCGTAAGCTCACTAGCATGACTAATTACATGATTGTTGCTTCAGCCAACTCTAGCCGCCAGGCGAAAGCTGTTGCAGATAACGTCAGAGAAAAAATCAAGGAAAAAGGCTTCGCGATTCGCGGCACTGAAGGCGAAAAAGAAGGTGAATGGGTATTGGTCGACTTAGACGACATCGTCGTCCATATTATGGTACCAGCAACCCGCGCTTATTATAATCTTGAGCAATTATGGGGCGAAGCAGAGTCACGCCGCAGCCACATTAAACCTGTTTAAACCAATATTAATACCCTGCGCCAAGTGGTGCAGGGCTTAGTTGCGTTTGCATTAAAGTTCACTACCACATTTCAGTTACCTCTAAAGCCAATTGAAACTTCGGATTATTTCTGTCGGTCACAAAATGCCAAGCTGGGTAGAAACAGCCTGTGCAGAATACATCAAACGCATGCCGCGCGAACTTAGCATTGAAATTGTTGAAATCAAACCCGACAAACGTGCAGATGGTAAAAACAGTGCCGTTGTCCAAGAAGCCGAGGCCAAGCGAATTATTGAAGCTGCTGGCAAAGACTTCTTAATCGTTTGCGACGAACGCGGACAAGAGGTCACCACACTACAACTTGCCGAAAAAATGAAGTTTTGGCAAACCCTAGGCAAAGACATTAGCATCGTTGTAGGTGGGGCAGATGGCATTCACGCCAGCCTTAAGCAGCAAGCTGATTGGCTGTGGGGCTTATCCAAGCTCACCCTACCCCACGCCTTTGTACGCGTACTGCTGTGCGAACAACTCTACCGCGCACACTCCGTAATTCAAAATCACCCCTACCATCGAGAATAAATACTTACGCTTCTGGCATGTTTAATGCTTAGTTAAGTAATATCAATCACATAAGTGCCTCATTTAGGTTACAAGCGCACCATTAAATTGCATTTGTTAAGTGATAAGCACTTTTTTAGAATAATTCTCTGGGGTCATTATGGATAATCAATGTTTAGTTGTATTGTCAAAATTCTCTGTAGCAGCTAGAAAAATAATAGGTGCAGTCAACCCAGCCAAATTAATTAAAGATCGCAAATATGCGACCGAAGTTTTTGAACAAGTAGATGCTCTCGGCGATGAGGAACTTATCCTTTTATCACTAGACTTACAATTACTGCTTGGTTTACTTACGCCGTCAAGCAACGAAGCCGCACCAGCAACACCAGGCAAATATATGATGGGTGCAAGAAGCTAAACAAAATTCAATGACACGTTGGTGTCGATGATAAGTACTGACGCAACTGGGGTAGAATCACTCAACTTAACGATTGACTTATCCCATATGCAATATTCAAAATCTCTGGTCTGGTTTCGTCGTGATTTGCGCGACTATGATCACGCAGCGCTTTACTACGCACTCAAAAAATCACAACAAGTTTATTGCGTATTCATTTTTGATACAGAGATCTTAGATCAGCTGAGCAATAAGACAGACCGTCGTGTAGAGTTTATTTGGGAGAGCGTCAAAGAGCTCAAAGCTGCACTCCAAAAGAACGGTGGAGATTTAATCGTACTGCACGGCAGTGCGGCGAATGAAATTCCGCAATTAGCTCAGTCTTTACAAGTACAGGCAATATTCACTAATCACGACTATGAGCCCAGCGCTATCGCGCGCGACACTCAAGTTGCGCAATGTCTACAAAGACACAACATTGATTTTCACCATTACAAAGACCAAGTCATTTTTGAAAAAGATGAGGTTTTAACCATGGCCCACAAGCCATATAGCGTATTTACCCCTTACAAAAACATGTGGCTAAAAAACGTTAACGACTTTTATCTTAGACCCTACCCAGTCGATACTTATCTACAAAACCTCGCCAAAGTTCAGCCACAACCGCTTAATAGCCTTGAGTCACTAGGGTTTCAACGTACAAATTTATCCAGCATGCGTCTACCTACCGGCATGAGTGGCGCGGCATCACTGTTTGCTGACTTTGTAGACCGCATTAAATATTACAAAGAAGCGCGCGACTTTCCAGCAATAAAAGGGGTGTCTTATCTATCAGTGCATTTACGCTTCGGCACTATCTCTATCCGCCAACTTGCCAGAACGGCATTACAAATGGGTGGCTTAGGTGCAGAAACATGGACGTCCGAGCTCATCTGGCGTGATTTTTATTTTCAAATACTACATCACAACCCACAGCTTGACACAGGCAAAGCCTTTAAACCTGAGTTTGAAGCTATCCCTTTCCCAAACGACACAAAACTGTTTACAGCATGGTGTGAAGGAAACACGGGGTATCCACTAGTCGATGCTGCAATGAGGCAACTCAACAATACTGGCTTTATGCATAACCGCCTCAGAATGGTCGCTGCCAGCTTTTTAGTCAAAGACCTGCTCATAGACTGGCGCTGGGGTGAGCGCTATTTTGCAGAAAAATTGATTGATTTTGATTTCAGCGCCAATAACGGCGGATGGCAATGGGCAGCCTCTACCGGCTGTGACGCCCAGCCTTGGTTTAGAATCTTCAACCCCACTACCCAAAGTGAGCGTTTTGATGCGAATGGTAAATTTATTCGCAAATATGTCACTGAACTAGCAAACTGCAACGACAAAGAAATTCACGCACCATGGCTAATGTCAGCAGAGCGGCAGTCAACGATCAAAACTGTGATTGGGCAAGACTATCCAAAACCAATAGTTGACCACGCCACTCAACGCGAACGAGTACTGGGCTTATATAAACACATGACGATTTAATTAGGGTTTTCTAACATTTAAACTAGAATAAATGGTGGCAACCATGTCAAAAACACCATTAATTCAAGACATCACTGATGACTGAATATTTGTTGCATAAATGTAACAAATGGTTTAATTTACAAACGTTAACAATCTGCTGAGTCGCTATCCATATTTAGTTGCAAATAAATTGATATAATGACCCCACATTCGATAAGTCTTTAAATAAGAAACATAAAAAAATGCATAAAAAAATATTCTGTTTATTCGCGTCTTGTCTACTTGCCATGATGATGACTGGTTGTGCATCTCAGGCGAATAAAGACCCGTTAGAAAGCATTAACCGTGGTGTTTATAAATTTAATGACGTCACAGACAAAGCAGTTTTCAAACCAGTTGCGACTGCCTACAAAACAGTCGCTCCTTCGCCTATCCGTACTGGCGTTAATAACTTTTTTAACAATCTAGGCTCGGTGACCAATATACTGAACAATCTACTTCAGTTTAAATTTGCCAATGCATTCAGCGAAACGGGCCGCTTTGTCATCAACAGCACTTTCGGCTTAGCCGGCTTGATCGACGTTGCCGGTATGGACAAAATTCCTGTTCATAAAGAAGATTTCGGCCAAACGTTAGGTTACTGGGGAGTTGGTTCAGGTGCTTACCTAGTGCTGCCATTCGTAGGCCCATCTACTGTTCGCGACACAACAGGTTTAATTGTTGATACAACCACATCAGACCCTATTACCTACACACACAATATTGGTGAGATTCGCCTGCACAACCAACTACGTGCTGCTCAGTTTATTGATAAACGTACAGAGCTACTTGATGCAAAAGACCTCGTTGATGACGCATCACTTGATCCTTATGCATTCATGCGTGATGCTTACCTACAAAGACGTGCAAGCCTTATTCAAGATGGTTTAGTACCAACTGACTTGATTAAAGACGAGTTCTTCGAAGAAGATAAATAAACAGGTATTCAATTAAAAAGCCCACTATCAAGTGGGCTTTTTAATTTTTCGGGAGTGAGCTATATCTATTGAGCCAAAGTTTGGCATCACCGCTTTACTAAAAGGTAAAGCCCCAGATGGTGGAAGCACGGAAGCCAAATGCTGGCTCATACGTCAAAGCAGATTATTCACACGCTTAAAACCGTAAAGGTCTTGTCCGTGGAATATATCTGCTAAAGCAGATTATTCACACGCCACAGTCATGCGTTCGATTAAGATGGAGCCAACCTGCTTAGAGCCTTGTACCAATACATCATTACCGATTGCCACAATCATTTTTAGCATCTCGGCCATATTGCTGGCAATCGTAATTTCTTCCACCGGATGCACAATCACACCATTCTCAACCCAGTAGCCAGCAGCGCCACGCGAGTAATCCCCTGTCACCATATTCAGACCATGGCCCAACAGTTCAGTCACAACCAGCCCGGTTCCCATCTCTTTTAATAGCCCAGCAAAATCCAGTACGCCAGATTGCACGATTAAATTATGGTTACCGCCTGCATTACCGGTAGTTTTTAACCCTAGTTTCCTAGCTGAGTAGCTAGAAAGCACATAGCCTTGCAAGACACCATCTTTCACTAATTGGCGCGGCGTAGTCGTCACGCCTTCGTTATCAAACGGGCTGCTTGCCAAGCCTCTTTTAATATAGGGGTCTTCATCAATATTTAATAAGGGTGACGCTACTTGCTGACCTAAGCTATTCAGCAAAAATGAAGATTTACGATATAAATTACCGCCAGAGATTGCGCTAATCAGCGTTGAAATCAAACCACTGGCCAGCGGCGCTTCAAACAACACTGGCACCTGACAAGTTTTTATCTTTCTTGAGTTTAAACGCTTAACCGTGCGTTCTCCGGCAAGCTTACCTATCTCTACCGCCGGCTGTAAGTCTGCAGCTGCGCGTGCAGTGGCATACCAATAATCACGTTGCATGCTATCGTCAGACTCTGCAATTACCGAGCAACTAAGTCCATGACGTGAACTTGGGTAACCACCTGTGAATCCATGACTATTGCTGTAAGCAAAAAAACCTGTGCCTGTGGATATACTAGCCCCTTCAGAGTTGCTAATACGCTTATCTACAGCCAAGGCCGCCTCTTCACATTGTTTAGCGATTAAAACGGCTTCATCTACAGACAAATCCCAAGGGTGATGCAAGTCCAAGTCCTGAACGGTTTTAGCCATTAAATCAGCGTCAGCCAAGCCACAAAAATCGTCCTTGGCCGTGTATTTAGCGATATTGCAAGCAGCAGCAACGGTATCTTTCAGCGCTTGGGATGATAAGTCTGACGTGCTGGCATGGCCTTTTTGTTTGCCAAAATAAACCGTGACGGACATGCCCTTATCACGGTTATATTCAATATGCTCAACCTCCTGCATACGTACAGAAACGTTTTGTCCGATGCTCAAACTCAACTCAGCCTCGGCCTGACTCGCGCCAAGCGTCTTGGCAACTTTAAGCACGTCTTCTGACATCTGCTTAATTTCATCTAATGTATAACTAAAACCCGAATCTGACATAACGCTTTCTACTATAAAAAAATGTACGTTAATAACTCAACTGCATAACTGATATAATACCTCAGCATGAAACCTAAAAAGACAACAAAAGACACAGAATTAAGCAATGATGCAAATTTAGATGCAGACTTGCCTACGAGTAAAACCAAACTTAAAGCTGAAGCGGATGCCCAGCAGGCACTTGGTGTGAGGCTATCCGAGCTACCTAAAGATAAACTCATCAAGCTTAATCTACCTGAAGAGTTATTCACGGCAGTGATGGATACTAAGAAAATCACCGCAAATGGTGCAATACGCCGCCATCGGCAATACTTAGGCCGCCTGATGCGTGAAGTTGACACTGCGCCCATTATTGAGCAGCTATCGCGTTGGGAAGGGAAAAATACCGCCGAAAATGCTTATTTCCATGGACTAGAGCGCTGGCGTGATCGCCTCATCAGCGACGCCAATGCGTTATCTGAGTTTATGGCGCTGCATCCAGCTACTGACAGCCAGCAGCTCCGCGCGCTTATTCGTAATGCACAAAAAGAACATCTCGCCAACAAACCTCCAAAAAGCAGTAGAGAGATTTTTAAACTACTGCGCGAGATTACTAGCAGTGAAACACCTGCAGATGAAGACGAGCCAGAAGCATAAGCCCTGCGTTTGTCACCTCTCCAGGTAATTCAATAATACATTTGTCAATCGCATACTATTGCAATCGCAATTATTTTGGTATGCAGCAACAAGGTAGCAAAAATCATGTCTATAAATTTCAACACTGTTCTTGATGTTCGCCATGAAGATAGCCCGATTCCAACCATTCGTACCAAAGAGGCATTGGATGCTTTACCTAGCGGGGATATATTAAAAGTAATTACCAGCAAAGAAAGTACCGTTAAGAACATACGTACACTCGTGGCAAACAATCCATTTACGTTGCTACAAGAACTAAAAAATGAAGAAGGCTTTGTTTTTTTAATTCAAAAGTAATGCTAAACAAGTGCTGATTCATTTCATACAAGCAGTCATCGAAATAAATCAGCCTCATTGGACGTGTACTGTATATGCGCTAATGGGTTCTTCAAACTGCTAAAAGTTAGCACCAGCATTTGATGCTAGACATGTTTAAGCCAGACAAATCGCGCTTCACTTAAACAGCGTAATTTACTTGCGCGCATTTAACTGTACGAGGTGCTTCATTTCAACGTCGCCTCGCTGAAACTCAACTGGTACTTTTTGGCCGGCATACCGTTTGACTGCTGCGAATAAATCATCAGCATTATTTAAGGTTACCTCACCCAATTTAAGCAGGGCATCCCCCCGCGCCAAACCCATGCCTGATGCTGGTGAGTCTTTAATCACTGCAATCACCTTCAAACCCGGCAGGTCTTTAGGAGTAGCCTCATCCGCGCTAGTTTGTTTGAGCTTGATGACATGCACACCAAACAAAGGCATTGGTAGCTTAGCCCAATAACTTGCATGATAGTGATATTGCGTGGGCCCCTCTTCCAAATCGCTGGGGTCAATTTCGCCACTTTTATTCGCCGCCTCTTTAATTAGTTGCAACTTTGAACTCGCCGTTTGGGCTGACTCATACTTCTGATAAACCATGACGATGTCAGCGTTGATTGTCTTTGCATGTTGCAACGCAAGGTCAGATGATGCCTCCATTGCCGAAAAACCTGAAGTACCCATCAAATCATACCCATCTTCCAACATGGTAATGTTGTCTTCATCTTTGTGGTTGCCTACAAAAATCTTAGTCTCTGGCTTAGCTAGTAATGACCTCAAATCATTCGCGTTCTGCTTCTTATAATTTTGCTCGTAAGAGTTCTGATCCGCAGCATAAAGCTGATGCGCAAATATTGCCAGACCCAGACTTGCTAGGGAAAGCAACATCATTTTGGCTAAATTGCTATATGAATTTTTGGCACTAATCGCTGGCATAAAATATCCTTTGAGTTTGGTAATGGTATGATTCAGTCTTGCTTAAGTACTAGTGACACAAAAATGACCAAAGAATTCATTAAAATCGGATTAGTTTCAATAAGTGACCGTGCAAGTAGCGGCGAATATGAAGATAAAGGCATCCCTAGCTTACGTGCGTGGCTGACACAGACACTTTCTACACCATTTACACTTGAGGCACGACTCATCCCTGACGAACAAGATGAAATCGAATCGACACTAATAGATTTAGTAGATTTTCAAGACTGCCAACTCATCCTCACCACTGGCGGTACAGGGCCTGCCTTACGCGATGTCACGCCAGAAGCAACGCTTGCGGTCGCCGACAAGGAAATGCCAGGCTTTGGCGAACAAATGCGGCAGATTAGCCTAAACTTTGTGCCTACCGCGATTTTATCCAGACAAGTCGCCGTGATTCGCAAGCAATGTTTGATTATCAATCTACCTGGACAACCTAAAGCGATTGCACAAACATTGGAAGGCTTGAAAGATGAAACTGGAAACACGATAGTACATGGCATATTTGCGGCAGTCCCATATTGCATAGACTTACTTGCAACACCTGATAGTCCAATGCCAAGAATTGAAACCAATGAAACCATCGTAAAAGCATTTAGACCAAAATCGGCGCCAACCGCCTAATGCACAGCAAACATGTCCGAATTTAATTTAATTGCCCAATACTTTACACGCAACACCAAGCATGCAGACTTAGGCGTAGGTGATGACGCCGCATTACTTCGTGTGGCACAAGGCCAGCAATTAGCGATTTCAGCAGATATGCTGGTAGCAGGCACTCACTTCTTTCATGATGCAGCGGCTTATCATATAGGCTGGAAATCTTTAGCGGTGAACATATCAGACATGGCCGCAATGGGCGCACAGCCAAAGTGGGCAACGCTTGCGATTGCCTTGCCTGAAGTGAACGAGCCATGGCTGGCAGAGTTCTCCAAAGGCTTTTTCGCATGTGCAGACGCATTTAATGTCGATTTAATTGGTGGCGACACAACCAAAGGCCCATTAACGCTCAGCATACAAATCATGGGAGAAGTACCAACCGGCAAAGCAATCCAGCGTAGCGGGGCTAAAGCTGGTGATGATATATGGGTGTCAGGGATGATAGGCAGCGCAGCATTAGGGCTAGCTCACTTTCAAGGCAAAGTCACACTGGCAGAACCAACTTCATCTCACTGCCTCGCAGCCTTAAACACGCCTACGCCACGCGTTGCATTAGGGCTAGCGCTACGCGGGGTTGCCAATAGCTGCATTGATATCTCTGATGGCCTGACCGCAGACCTAAGCCATATACTTAAAGCATCCAATTTAGGTGCAAAACTCGCACTAGAGAATATCCACTGTGACGATTATTTACGGACACACTTAAATGATAGCAATATCCAACAGTGCATACTGGCAGGAGGCGATGACTACGAACTGCTATTTACTGCACCTAAATCACAACGTGATTATCTTCATCAATTAAGCCAACAGTTACAGCTACCACTTAGTTTAATTGGAGAAACGACGCCACAATTAGCGCTAATCATTACCCACCACCAACAAACGCTAGATATTTCTAAAAAAGGGTTTGATCATTTTGGCTAACAAACTTTCGCACCCTACATTTGAATTATTAATCTCACATCCTGCCCACTTTTTTGCATTAGGGTTTGGGACTGGGCTTGCCAAAAAAGCCCCCGGCACGTTTGGCACATTGGCTGGATTGCCGCTATTTTGGTTAATCCACACCTACACATTAACAACGCAATTAACATTAATCACCCTGCTCTTTTTAGTGGGCATTTATTTTTGCGAGAAAACAGGTAAGGCGCTAGGCGTATCAGACCATGGCAGCATTGTTTGGGACGAAATCGTCGCTATAATGTTAGTACTCACTTTCACCATTAACCAATGGTACTGGTGGTTAGTTGCATTTTTGTTATTCAGGTTGTTTGACATCTGGAAACCATTTCCAATCCATCAATGCGATGCTAAAGTAAAAGGTGGCTTAGGTGTGATGCTGGATGACCTACTGGCCGCAATTTACGCCATACTCAGCCTAAAGGCCTTGGAATGGACAATCACTCAATTTTAGCAACAGAGCTAGGCTTCAAGCTTAAGCGGCATGGTTACCTATTGGCGCTGGCAGAGTCATGCACAGGCGGTATGGCAGCACAAGCAGTAACCAGTATCGCAGGCAGTTCAGCATGGTTTGATAGAGGCTTCGTCACATACAGCAACAACGCCAAAACAGAAATGCTAAACGTTTCTAAAATTACGTTGGAAACATTTGGTGCGGTGAGCGAGCAAGTCGCGGCCGAAATGGCAACAGGCGCTTTAAAAAACAGCCGTGCTCATCTATCAGCGAGCATTACCGGCATCGCAGGACCAGATGGCGGTAGCCTAGAAAAACCGGTGGGCACAGTATGCTTCGCATGGGCAGGCACACACCTACCCACAACTACATGTACCAAGCAGTTTATAGGAAATCGCGCAGAAATCAGACAACAAGCCACCGCTTTTATGTTAGCGGGGCTGATTGAAAAACTAGCTTAGCATTATCTACGGTGTCCATCATGATGATGACCATGCCCGCGATGGTAACGATGATGGCGATGCCCTGAATAATAATACCCACTACCATATACAGTTGCAGGGTAATATTGATAAGCATAAGGTTCGGCATAGTAAACACGACGTGTTGGATAATACACAACAGGTGGTGCAGCATAGTACGTTACTGCTGGATACGCATAATAGCCAGGACCACCGATATTAATTGCCAAACTTACTGAATCACGCGCTTGAGCACTAGACAAAGTGGCGATGCCGATTACTAATGCCACTAATAATGAACGTAATACTTTCATTGTCACTCTCCTTAAAATTACACAACTACGCTTGTATTTAACGAATCACAAAACATCGCGTTGACTTCGCAAGCAAGATTATTATTTATTCATCACAATTGGCATAAATACACATGGTTAAGTGCCTATGAGACTTACGCTAAACTGTAAAATATGGAATAATTGAAAGCTAATTTAAGCACTTCAAAATAAAGGTAAAAACCCAATGGATGACAATAAAGCCAAAGCACTCTCTGCCGCACTTTCACAAATTGAAAAACAATTTGGCAAAGGGTCCATCATGCGTATGGGCGACAGTGATATTGGCGAAGATATTCAAGCCGTTTCAACTGGCTCTCTCGGCCTTGATATTGCTTTAGGCATCGGCGGTTTACCACGTGGTCGTATCGTAGAAATTTACGGTCCTGAATCTTCAGGTAAAACCACACTTACCCTGTCAGTGATTGCACAAATGCAAAAATTAGGCGGAGTGGCGGCATTTATTGATGCAGAACATGCATTAGACCCACAATACGCAGCTAAATTAGGTGTGAATGTGCCTGATTTATTGATCTCACAACCAGACACTGGTGAACAAGCCCTTGAAATTGCAGACATGCTCGTGCGCTCAGGCTCAGTAGATATCGTAGTCGTTGACTCGGTGGCTGCACTGACTCCACGCGCAGAGATTGAAGGCGAAATGGGTGATTCACACATGGGCTTACAAGCACGCCTGATGAGCCAAGCACTACGTAAGTTAACAGGTAACATCAAACGTACTAACACCTTAGTCATTTTCATTAACCAGATCCGTATGAAAATCGGCGTGATGTTTGGTAACCCAGAAACAACCACAGGTGGTAACGCGCTTAAGTTCTACGCTTCTGTACGTTTAGATATTCGTCGTACTGGAGCGATTAAAAAAGGTGATGAAGTAACCGGCTCAGAAACACGCGTAAAAGTGATTAAAAACAAAGTGGCGCCTCCGTTCAAGCAAGCTGAATTTGACATCATGTACGGTGAAGGCATTTCTCGCTTTGGTGAAATCATCGAGCTTGGCGCCAATATTAAACTGATTGAAAAAGCAGGCGCTTGGTACAGCTATAACGGCGAAAAAATTGGCCAAGGTAAAGAAAATGCAAAAGAGTTCTTGCGTGAGCATCCAGAAATTGCTGCAGACCTAGAAGCTAAGATTCGCGCTAATGCTAAATCACTGAGTGAAGCAATGACTGCACCACGTAGCGAGGATGACTAAAACCTTTGTAGTTAAATCACTGCGTCAGCGTGCTTTAGATTATTTAGCCAAGCGCGAATACTCTTACATCGAGCTTGGCAAAAAACTCAAAGCCTATGCAGAAGAAAATGATGACATCCCTGCTTTACTGGATGACTTTAAAGCAAGAGGCTGGCTTTCAGACGCACGATTTACTGAACAAATTATTCACGCAAGGAAAGCAAAATTTGGTGCTGCCAAAATAGCGCATGAGCTACGTGAAAAAGGTATTGCAGACCAGCTAATTACGGATGCAGTAGAAACGTTAAAATCGACAGAGTTAGATAACGCGACTGAAGTGTGGCGTAAGAAATTCAAGGCCTACCCACAAAATCGTGAAGAATGGGCGAAACAAGCAAGATTTTTACAAAGCCGTGGTTTTGGCTTTGAACTGATTAAAAAAATACTAACCGTTAACGATAACGATTAAACAAGCTATTAAAATTAAACTTTATGACCATACAACTTAGCAGCACCCCAAGCAGCAACGAAATTCGCCAAGCATTTCTTGATTTCTTCGCCTCCAAAGGCCACGAGATTGTGAGCTCAAGCTCTCTGGTGCCTCATGGTGACCCTACCCTCTTATTTACCAATGCCGGGATGAACCAATTCAAAGACGTATTTCTAGGCTTTGATAAACGCCCATATACACGCGCCACTTCAAGCCAAAAATGTGTGCGCGCTGGCGGTAAACATAATGACCTCGAAAACGTAGGCTACACTGCACGCCACCATACATTCTTTGAAATGCTAGGTAACTTCAGCTTTGGTGATTACTTCAAAGAAGATGCCATCAAATACGCATGGGAATTGCTCACCGACGTATTCAAGCTACCTAAAGACAAACTAACCGTCACGGTATACGCCGAAGATGACGAGGCTTATGCCATATGGAATAACATGATCGGCGTACCAGCAGAGCGCATCATTCGTATTGGCGATAACAAAGGCGCGCGTTACGCATCTGATAACTTCTGGATGATGGGTGACACTGGCCCGTGCGGACCATGTACCGAGATTTTCTACGACCACGGCGCACACCATTTTGGCGGCCCTCCAGGCAGCCCTGATGAAGATGGTGACCGTTACATTGAAATCTGGAACAACGTGTTCATGCAGTTCAACCGCGATGAAGCTGGCGTGATGCACCCGCTGCCAAAACCATCAGTGGATACTGGCATGGGCTTGGAGCGCATTTCAGCCGTGCTACAGCACGTACATGCTAACTACGAAATCGATTTATTTCAAACTTTAATCGCAGCCGCAGCGCGTGAAACCAAAACAGCAGATTTAAGCAGCCCATCACTCAAAGTGCTGGCTGATCATATCCGCGCCTGTAGCTTCTTAATCGCAGATGGCGTCATTGCAGGTAATGAAGGCCGTGGTTATGTATTGCGCCGCATCATCCGCCGCGCAATTCGTCATGGCTACAAACTAGGTGTGCGTAGCGCGTTCTTCCACAAAATCGTACCAGATCTAGTGGCTGAAATGGGCAGTGCTTATCCAGAGCTTACAAGTAACCAAACACGTATTACAGAAATTCTGAAACAAGAAGAAGACCGCTTCTTTGAAACCATTGAAAATGGCATGGCGATTTTAGAAACCGAACTTGCCAATACAACAGCAGTGTTCAATGGTGAGACAGCATTTAAGCTTCACGATACTTACGGCTTCCCACTGGACTTAACCGCCGACATTTGCCGTGAACGTAACGTTGCCGTTGATACAGATGCATTTAATGCTGCAATGGCGCGCCAAAAAGAACAAGCGCGCGCTGCGGGCAAATTCAAAATGGCAACTAACCTTGAATACGACGGCGTTGCCACAAGCTTTCATGGTTATGACCAGTTAGAAACCAATGCAAAAATTACCGCCCTTTATAAAGATGGCGCCGCGGTGTCTACATTAAAAGAAGGCGAAACTGGCGTTGTGGTCTTAGACAACACTCCATTTTATGCAGAGTCTGGTGGTCAAATTGGTGATTGCGGTGAGTTGCGTGGTGCAAACGGTATTTTTGAAGCTGAAGATACGCAAAAGATTCAAGCCGCGGTATTCGGTCATCATGGCGTGCTAAAAACAGGCTCATTAAATGTTGGCGACCAAGTAAGTGCGCGTGTAAACACACAAGCGCGAACCAGTACGATGCGTAACCATTCAGCAACACACTTGATGCATAAAGCACTACGTGAAGTGTTAGGTGAACACGTGCAACAAAAAGGGTCTTTAGTCGATACAGATAAAACCCGTTTTGACTTCGTGCACACTGCACCAATGACCGATGATGAAATCGCAAAAGTTGAACAAATCGTCAACGCAGAGATATTGGCTAACGCTGCCTGCCAAGCACGTGTGATGGACATAGAGTCCGCGCAACAAACCGGCGCAATGATGCTGTTCGGCGAAAAATATGGCGATGAAGTACGCGTACTAGATATCGGTAGCAGCCGCGAACTATGTGGCGGCACCCATGTCAACCGTACCGGTGATATTGGCCTATTCAAAATCACGTCTGAAAGCGGTGTAGCCGCAGGTGTACGCCGTATTGAGGCAACCACAGGCGAAGGCGCTTTAAAACTGATTAATGCACAACAGTCATTAATTTCAGCATTAGCCAATGATTTAAAAGCACCAGTAAGCGAGTTAGCATCTAAAGTAGCGCAACTAAGCGACCATGCAAAATCGTTAGAAAAAGAATTAGCGCGCCTAAAATCAAAGTTAGCTTCATCACAAGGTGATGACTTAGCAACACAAGCCATTGAGATTGCTGGCATCAAGGTATTGTCTGCAACATTAGATGGCGCAGATGCCAACGCGCTACGTGAAACGATGGATAAGCTGAAAGACAAACTTAAATCTGCCGCAATTGTGTTAGCCAGTGTAAGCGATGGCAAAGTAAGCCTAGCTGCTGGTGTTACTGCTGATTTAATCAGCAAGATTAAAGCTGGCGAACTAGTCAACTTTGTTGCAGGCCAAGTTGGCGGTAAAGGCGGCGGCAAGCCAGATATGGCAATGGCGGGCGGCACTGACGCAAGCAAATTACCTCAAGCACTGGCAAGCGTAGCAGATTGGGTTAAAACTAAAGCGTCTTAAAAGAGATACTTAGCCTTTCTCGTGTCTGTGATTTTTAAAAACTACAGACGCTAGTGATGCTAACCAATGTCTTGGTGTGTTGTTAAGCAGTCTACACACTGAACATTACAATAGATTTTGCACTAAGTCAGTGATGATTGGCTTGTCAATTGAATATCAGTAAAAAGCTGTTCAATGACTAGAAAATGCGCTGACCGCTTTACCTAACAGCTTATTGCTGTTAAAAATTAAACAAAGTTAATACAGTTAGTTAAATACAGTTAATAAGGTTAAAAGAATATTTTATGGCACTTATTGTACAAAAATACGGCGGCACCTCAGTCGCAAACCCAGAGCGCATTAAAAGTCTGGCAGCACGTGTTGCTCGCTATAAAGCGCTAGGCCACCAAATTGTTGTTGTGGTTTCAGCTATGTCAGGTGAGACCAATAGACTCATCTCGCTAGCTAAAGAAATCATGCCAGATCCTGATCCACGTGAACTGGATGTAATGGTTTCTACAGGTGAGCAAGTTACGATCGGCATGACTGCACTCGCACTAATGGAACTAGGCATCAAAGCAAAAAGCTACACCGGCTCACAAGTTAAAATTCTGACTGATGACTCGCACACCAAAGCGCGTATCTTAAGCATTGATGAACATAACATTAAGCAAGATCTTGATAATGGCTACGTGGTCGTGGTCGCTGGCTTCCAAGGCGTAGATGGCAATGGCAACATCACCACACTAGGTCGCGGCGGCTCTGACACCACTGGTGTTGCGCTAGCTGCAGCATTAAAAGCTGACGAATGCCAAATCTACACAGATGTTGATGGTGTATACACCACAGACCCACGCGTAGTGCCTGAAGCACGTCGCCTAGACAAAATCACGTTTGAAGAAATGCTAGAGCTAGCCTCACAAGGTAGCAAAGTTCTGCAAATCCGCTCAGTTGAATTTGCAGGAAAATATAAAGTTAAATTACGCGTGCTATCAAGCTTTGAAGAAGAAGGCGAAGGCACACTGATCACATTTGAGGAAGAAAATACAATGGAACAACCCGTTATTTCTGGCATTGCCTTTAACCGCGATGAAGCCAAAATCACTGTATTAGGTGTGCCAGACAAACCTGGTATTGCTTACCAAATCCTTGGGCCTATCGCTGAAGCAAACGTTGACGTGGATATGATTATCCAAAACACAGGCGCTGATGGTACAACCGATTTCACATTCACTGTGCATAAAAATGAAATGAACAAAGCTTTAAGTATCTTGCGCGACAAAGTGCAAGGTCATATCGGTGCCCGTGAAATTAATGGCGACGATAAAATCGCTAAAGTATCGATCGTAGGCGTTGGCATGCGCTCACACGTAGGCATTGCAAGCCAAATGTTCCGCACATTAGCGGAAGAAGGCATTAACATTCAAATGATCTCTACCTCTGAAATCAAGATTGCAGTCGTAGTGGATGAAAAATATCTTGAGCTAGCTGTACGTGTTTTACACAAGGCATTTGAATTAGAAGCAGCATAATTGCAAGTTAACGTTGATTTTTAAAAGCGTTTAGCGTAGTATCACGCCCTCGTAAGAAGCGTAATTGAAGTAAACGGAGAGCTGGCCGAGTGGTCGAAGGCACTTCCCTGCTAAGGAAGCATACGGGCTTAAATCTGTATCGAGGGTTCGAATCCCTCGCTCTCCGCCAAGTTTTAAAAGTGTGAATATTTTGCTGGATAATTTTCTGGCTTCAAGTATAATGCACGCTTTCGCGCCCGTAGCTCAGCTGGATAGAGTACTTGGCTACGAACCAAGGGGTCAGGAGTTCGAATCTCTTCGGGCGCACCATATAAGTCAATGGGTTAGGTGAATTTCATCTAACCCATTTTTCTTTTGTGCGTGACTTTTGCGTGACCATTCATTTTCGCCGACCTTAATAGCGTCAATGTTGGCAAGTTCACACCCGAATCACACACTTTTTCAACAGCACATATCAACTCACCAATCTCCCCAGCAGAGTAGTCAGTCGTAATGTCTCCGTTCGTATGTCCTAACAAAACCTTTCGTGTTTCATTAGAAACGCCTGCTGCCCGGAGTCGCCGCCCAAGAGTGTGCTTTATATCATGCACCCGAAGATGAAAAAACTCCTCATTTACAGGCTTACCTTCTTCTAGCGCCAACTTCTCTGCCGCCCTTGCAGTTGCTGAGTCCCAAGCACTATTGTTCATTCTATGCATTGGCTTCCCATCAACAGGAAAAACATAAATTGGATGCTTACCTCGCTGCGCTTCGATGACTGAACTGGCTACACGATTCAAAACTACAACACGATCTTCCTGATTCTTAACACCCCCCTTTCCATTGCGCCCACCAAATTTTGCGGGAACAATAAATACTGATGTATTAAGTTCAGGCACTTCCACTTCCCAATCCCATTGCAGCTTACAGACTTCTTGTTCCCTGCATCCTGTATTGACCTTGAACAACAGCATGGATGCCAAATGTCCTGGCAACTCTGCTATCAACGCCTTTTGTTCCTTCCAAGACACAGGATAAGCCTTTCGCTCATCTGAGGTCTCCAAGAAAGTAATTAATGGAGCCGACTCTAGCCACGTTAACCCATTATCATCATCCCGCCACTTGCGTGCACAAAGATTCAATATTCGCCGTACGACCGATAACGCAAGGTTGATGCTTTTATGTTTGCGTAATCGTTTGGTTTCAATTGCAACGCCATTTTCATGACGGACGGTAGTTACATATTTGCTAGCCTTAATAAACGGGGCCAGCGTCCCATCATGAATGAGGTTTAATGGCAAATCGCCAATAAATGAATCAAGGGCTTTTAGGTGACATGCATCACTTTCAATGGAAGAGTTATTTTCAGACTCTTCCAGATATTTGATCGCAGCCTCTCTAAAGATGCGCTTAGGTCTTACGCCAAAAATTTTGGCTTTTCTACTTTCAAAAATAAACTGCGCTAGGATTGTTTCTGCTTCTTGCTGGTCACCCGTTCCAAGGCTCTGGCAAATTCGTTTGCCGTCGATAACTTTATCGACGTGCCAGACACCTTTACGGAACTGGAGACCAGGTATGTTTCTTTTGGCCATATCTGAAAATCTCCTTCTGATTGTTCAGCATTTGACCGTCCGTAGCGATGCTTATAATCCTCCCACCAACGATCCAAGTCAAGCCGATCATATCCGATTGAATGCTCACCTAAGCGGACAGCCAAAATGTAAGGTCTCACAATCTTGTTGAATTTGTTTTTATCTATCCCCAAGTAAGCCGGAGCATCTGAGGCACGTATTACTCTTGGCAAAATAAGCACTGACCCCATCATCAGCTACCTCATGTAACAGGTTGTGATAAGTGGCCTAAAATGACCTACCTCTTGGCTCACAACAAGCATGGCGTCAGAAAGACTGTATCCAAGTTCAAGTAATTTACTAACCCTACGTTTTACATAGCTATGCCTTAAGCCATGGGCACCGTGGCTCAAACCTAAAGCCTTTTTTGAAGCTCGTGTGAAAGATTGTGAAAATGCTTGTCCAAAGTTTATATTGTAAGTTTTGGTATACTTTATTCCACGGTCAAAAACAGTTACTGGCTCACAACGACTTCTTTCCAATGCAATCGAAAGATAGCGCGGCAATGCAACATACCTCCGCAATCCACCCTTACCTGTCGCCACGTAAATTACCGAGTCAACACTCCCAGAAAATAGATCCTGTCGCCATGCGCGCCTATCGGAACGCGGGAGTTCCAACACCAACCTCAAAGTGACTAACTCATGGGCACGGAGACCTGCAGAATATGCAATCAAGGTGGAAAGGGAGTTTTTATCATTCTGATGTTTAATAATTTGTTTAACCTCGCTCCAGGTATAGCTTCTTGACGAATAATCTCTAAGTTTTAATGCTCTTATCTGAGGTATATTCTTTATTTGAAACAAATTGGCTAGTGCCTGCCGGTGCTGGTTCAAAGTACTCTGACTATAGATTTCTGCACATTCCTGAATATAGGCAACCATGTGCTGCCTGTGATCCTGTTCATGAACCGGAATATAATTGTCATCTATCCATTCGAGATAATTACTTATGCATGAACAATAATCTCTGGCCGTTCCAAGTGAAGCAATAAACCCTTTTTCTTTTGCAATTTTACGTGGCAAACCATAGCGTAAGCGCCGCAAAACAAGTTGACGTGCACGCTTTATAAACTCATTCTCATTAGCCATGATATTTACTCACTGATGCAGCGAACGTAAAAGTCAAAGACAGTTGTCCTGTTGCATGCAACTTTATGTGTATTCGACAGGTAATCCGCAATCTGCTGAAAGCTCTTGCCAGCAACTTTCTTTTGCAAAATTTCAAGCCGATAAGCTTCGAGTTTTGACCTTCTTAATCTCTTGGTTCTTGTTGAATTGTGATTATCATTAGCTAATTGCTCTTCATACTGGCTCAAGCACTGCAAAAATTCGTTTGTATCGCTAAGCATAAAAAACTCCAAAAAAATTGTTGATTAACATGTAAGATTCTTGCATTGCTGGGAAAATAATTCCCTACCCAACAACCGCACCACGCATGAACGCGCAACACTTCCCCCTTAGTTTTTATCAAAAAGATTTGGGAGGCTGAATCTAAATGAAAATCTTGAAAATGTTTTGCTGGAGACTATGCAAAGAATGAGTTTGCTGTTTTGAAGACTTGAGACGATCAAAAGAAATACTCAAAGTTGTGAATGCTCTGTATGCACAACTATTGAGGTATTTTTCTAAAACTAATATCTTTTTGATGCAGTTTAAAATATTCAGGCGAACAGGATCTAGGAAAAACCAAGTCTCCTAATCTGTTACTGTAAAAATTTAACTGCTAAGCTGCTTTTAACTTCCAAAAATAAAGCCATGAAAGAAAAGCCCACAAATTTTGAAATGCGTCATCTGGTGACGCTATATGACGATACGTGGTATATCTCATACGGTGTGTAAAATTTACTATCATTCTATTTTTAGGTCAATCCCGTTTTAGCTTATACCCAACAGTTTTTTATTATTTCCGACATTGTGATCTTTTTTAACGCGCAGTATTTAATTTGGCTGTTGTGTATAACTTCAGTAACCAATAATTTAACCTAATGTTTTATATAAATATTTATCTGAATTTGAAGTGTGACACATCGAACAAAACAAACCTTAAAAAATTAAGTGCACACTTACCTCAATCAGAACATCGACACCTCATTTTCTTTCAACAAAGATAAAATCCAGCCTTTTATAAGCGATTACATTGATTACTTCCTACCACCCTGCTACTCTTCCTTCTGGATGATTTTGCAATAAATACCACTCAATTGTTGGCTACCGTAATAAATAATAATAAGAAACAAGGTTTATCAATTAAATTAACGCTCTCCCGCTTAGAAAATCTCTTACTCACCGCCTGTGATGACCTGCGCGGCAGCATGGATGCCAGCGAATATAAGGAATACATCTTCGGCATATTATTCCTTAAGCGTGCCAGTGACTTATTCGACCAGCGTCAGGAAGAACTACGTAATCAATTCCAAGCACAAGGTATATAGCCCCGAAATGGTAGATGCTGTGGTTGAAAGTAAGCGCATGTGGATTTACCGTAACTTGGCCGAGTGGAAAGACTTAAATGCCAGTGTGGTTGCCCGTGAATGGGTCAATGGCGAAACATTTTTATATCTGGGTCGCTCTTATCGGCTGGCTTTGGTGAGAAATCAAGGGGCTGCATTACTTTTAAAAAAAGGTCGCTTTTGTCTGGATAGGACATTAATTGAAAAAGATGGGATTGAAGCCGCCGAACATGCATTTGAGGCCTATTTACAGATAAAGGTCAGGAACGATTTAAAGACAGAGTAGCTTATTTCCCCCTCAAAGTTGATGTACAAATAACAGGCATCAAAGTCAAAAATATGGGATTTAGATGGGCAAGCTGTGGAGTCAATGGTGTTCTGAATTTCGATTGGAAGTGCATGATGGCACCACCTAAAATTATTGATTACATTGTGGTACATTAGTTGTGCCATTTGCATCAGGCAAATCACACAGATGCATTCTGGAATGAAGTGGATAAAGTGATGCCTGATTATCTTGAGCGTAAAGAATGGCTACGTAAATATGGTGCTAGCTTGGTAATATAACTCCATGTTGACATGCAATTTACGCAATCATTAAGCCTTATGAGCCAGTCTATCTCCGCCAAGATGAACTCACAATCACCTCATCCTCATCAGGAGAAATCCATAAAACATCATCCCATTTTATTTTACCAGTCAGAACAACGCCATCGTGGTACCTAACTGCGTACTCTTCGGCAACACTCTTCCTTAAAGTCCAAGAAATTCCCTGAATATTTTTTTCCTCAAGAGATGGTGACTCACCCCGAAAAATTTCTAGCTCCCAGTCAGTTCCGTACTCTTCTATAATATCTAGAGAAGTTGATGGCCATGCCATAACCCATAAAGATTTAAATAGCATAAGGTATTCGATACAAATTTCTTTGCTGGTATGGCTGATTAATTCTGTGCTGGACAATTGCCATGCACCAAAAAAATCTTCAGATATAACTTTCAGTCTTTCTGTTTCATATCTATAACCATCATTAATTAATTTATGTACTAATCCTCTAGTTTCCGGAAGAAGCTCATTAAAACGATTTAAATTAGATAGGGTTTTCTTGATGAATTCAAAATTCACAATTTCACCATTTTCGTCATATATAACTAGGTAGTTTTGCATAATTTGACCTTGTAATATTAATAGAATTTTGTCAACGTACCGCCCTGTCTAGATGTCCCGTAGTTTCCGCAGGTATACCAAGGTTTAGCAGGCTACTATGATTAAAAATGCAATTAATGGAAAAATATACTTTTTAAAAAAAGACTGCTTGTTTTTAATATGAATATGTCCATATCGCGCCTCTATTCTAAATTTTCCCATTAACTCTTCCTGAGAAATGTTTGGATGTAATTCTTCAAAAGATTGCCATGCCAAAGCCCTTCCATCAGCAGCATCATGTAACATTGCAGATATACTGCGACAGTCTTTAATTGCATGATCAATCATGGTTAAATTTTGTGACATATTTGTTTCCATAAAAAAGTAAGCGATAAAATTACTTTCTCATAGAAAATTAATCTGTCAAATTTAACCTTGATTTAATGAATAATCGATCGCCAATGGGTCTGGTAGAACACTTAACTCAGATGGAGACTTTCCCGCAATAACCTCAAGCTGAGCAGATAATTTATTCATTTTATAATGCGATGAACAAGTTGCGCTCAATTGCATCACGTCTGCCTTCAATTATTGTAATTTTTTTGACATTGATGTTATTGCAGCTATACAGAGATGCTTTAGATTAATTATTTGTCCCGTATTGTAACTGTCACAGTCTTACCAGTTCTGAGAACAAAGTTGGTTAGAGAGTCAACCGTGAATTGATCGATTCTCTGGTAAATGATATCTGCAGCTCTCTTAGGGCTCACCATTAACCTTTCCTGGATCTGCTTTGCATTCAAGTTGTTGTCTTTTACCCAATTAAGTAACTCATGTAATAGCTGCTTTTTTATTCTCAGTATTACAAGAGCGCTCTCTTCTAGCTCATCGAACTCTTCATAGTTATTAAAGCGATTATTGATCCAAATAAAACACGGCGTGATTATTAAAAATACAATAATAATTAGAAGCCCAGCAATTAAAGGCTTTTCCATAAGGTTTCCTTATATCTAAAATGTATAAGCTATCATGAAAATTATTTAGCGCAAGTTCGGCTATATATTAAGTTGACATGACTAAAATTAGTTACGGTTTCTCTAATATAAGTATCAAAATTTAAGTCAGCAAGATCCATCTGCAGATAAAACAGCTTCTGAATGAGATACGTTGATGTTTAAGTAGTTAGAAAGTTGAAGTGAAATGCCTACTGAAGGGTGTAAGTTCAATCAAATTAACTGTGGCACCATAGACAAAAACCAAACTGGTGCGCTATTATCTAAATAAGGCGCCAGCCATACTTGCACACGAGTAAAAATCGGCACTTCAAATTACTTGATTTAAATGATGTAAAACTAACCCTGTAAATCGACACTGGGGTTTTAAACGTGTGCGCTACCCAGAGTCCACATTTATAAAGGTAGTTTTATCATGACAATCAAGAACATCATTTACTCAGCGCATCAAACACTAGAGCAACTAGCTCAAACTCATGTTAAGCGATCTCATTTTTATGAGTTGCTGGCAGCCGCTTTGGGTTTTAACACCTATGCATCCTTAACCCATCAAGCAATTTTTATTCAACGCAAGAATCCGGGTAAGGTTAGCTCTTTCAATCGAGTTCTAATAAAAAAACGTGTGGAAGCGCTTGGATATGAAAGCATATTGTCTTCAACACTACCCTTAGTGATGGACGAACATCACATTGGCGCATTAACCTTTGCAGACATAATTGCTGAATTAAAAAATGAAGATTACCCAGAAGATTATGACTGGGAGTCCGATTATTCATATCAGGAAGTTACACCAGAAGTATTGCAAGCATTAGAGGCAGCAGCGAAGTTGGAAAATCCACTTGCTCATTACGCGCTTGCTTTACATCTTCAGAAGTCCGATGAAGACGATGATGATGGAATAAGTAATGATTATTGGTATAAACAAATGCAGTCAGGGCGAGAGTTGAATGGTGCAGAAAAAGAGTTTGCACTAGATTATTTTAAGCAGCTTGCTGAAGAGAAAAAATATCAGTTCCATCTTCGTGAGGCGGCTCGGCTTGGCTATGATTTAGCAAAACTTGATCTAGCTGAAAAATTTAAGGACCATGCATTCTTTAATGATCAACATCGTGATGTTGATGTTGACCCAATGAGAGTCGCTGAGATTGCTTATAGCTTACGTCGATATGATGACCATCATCATTGGCTGACCACTGCTGCAGAGTCTGGGAACATTAGAGCGATGCGAGAGCTAATGGAATCTTATGATAAGAATCATAATCTTCGCAGTTGGACCTGGATCTATCTTTCACAGCTGTTAGGTAACGACCTTACTCAAGATAGATATTATGCAATTCATGAGAATGGTTCGTCGTATGACGATGATGTGGGAGGAGCATTATTTACTGCTGGTGAGGGTGGGGTCGAATTGCCACCAATAGAGCCAGAGGATGATGTTTTGGCTAGAACTCATGCTGAAAGTTTGTTTAAACGTATAAATAACTAAATTACAGGTATGTTTTAAACAAAGCAGCATATGGACTACTATGATTTTTTAGTCTATCTGCTGCTTTAATGGCCGTAATAGGTCATAGCTAGTTTAACTAACTAGTTATTTTGCTATTTGCTCTCTGGCTGGCTGCAAAGGGGGACAAAGCTGACACTAGAGAGTTTGAAAAGTTAACCATCTATTAAACTAATTACCGACACTTTTTTATATCAAAATGCCTTATCGAAATTCTGTAATCGCTAGATTTATTTAAAAGACAACCCATTAATTTAAATTGAATACCCACTACTTTAATTTCCGCTAGAACAACATTGTTGGATTTTCTCTCTAATATTCTAAATATATTTAGCCTCAATTAAATTTTATACAGTTCTGTATACTTAGTAGTATACTGGTTAGTATACCTGTGGGTATTTATTTAATTACTTTAGGAGATATCATATGAAATTTAGTTTATTGCTTGCATCAATGCTCATTAGCACAACATTCAATGTATTTGCTGATGAAGCAAAAAATCTCAAAGTTCATGAAGAAGTAAGTATTGACGCCCCTTCTGCAAAAGTTTGGGAGAAAGTAAGTAATTTTAATGATTTAGGGGCTTGGCATCCTGCTGTTAAAACCACGGAAATTGTGACAGGTGAGAACAATAAAGTTGGGGCAGAACGGCTATTAACACTTCAAGATGGTGGAACAATTAAAGAGAAGTTACTTAAATACAATGCTAAAGCCAAAACTTTCAAATACTCAATTATTGAAGGTGTTCTTCCTGTAACAAGCTATGTTTCATCAGTGACGGTCAAGCAAGTAGGCAAAAATAAATCAATAGTAGTTTGGGATGGCACATTCAAGCGCAAGGATACATCTGCGACTCCAGCTGAAGGTCAAGATGATGCTACGGCAGTCAAAGTTATCACTAGCGTTTATCGTGGCGGACTAGATAACTTAAAGAAAATTTCAGAGTAATAGTTGAAAACTATTAAGATCAATATTAGGCGAGAGCTCGCCTTTATTGATCTTAAAATATTCAGTCTTACCTGCTCCCAATTTTCGTCCTTCATAGTTTAACTCATGACATCTAAGCGGAACAAAGCTGTCATTAAGATAATCTATTTATCTAACAAAAGTAACTTTAAATGATAAGCCATGATTTAGGTTAGACAACTTAATTATTGCACCATGCTGTAAGGCAATTTCTCTCACAATAGAAAGGCCCAAGCCTGATCCGCAAGTATCTTTGTTTTCCCCTCTGTAAAACCTTTCAAACACTCGTTCAAAATCATCATTTGAAATACCTGGACCAGTATCATTAACTTCTAAAACAGCGTGTTCAGTATCGTTAGACAAAGAAATATTCACACTCCCGTAATTAGGTGTGTAGCGAATTGCATTATCTAGAATATTGTTAATTAGTACTTTAATTTCGTGTTGAACTCCATCTATCATGGCAACCTCTCCATTTGTTAATCCCAAGTCAATACCCTTTTGATGAGCTAAGGGTAATAACTCTTCGATGGACTCTTTGACTAACTGAAGTAGATTGAGCCGCTGAATTTCTCTTAATCGATTATTTGGCTCAATACGCGCCAAAGTTAATAGTTGACTAATTAGCTGCTCCGTCCTACCAACACCTATTTTTAAACTCTGAATTGCTAGTTCTTGTTCATCCTTTGTTTTAGCTTGTTCAAGCAAAGAAAGTTGTAATTTAAGTGCTGTGATTGGTGTTCTCAACTCATGCGCTGCATCTGATGTAAATCTTTTCAGCACTCCCACCATGTCAGACAATTTCCCCATAAAAATGTTAAGGGATTGTACTAAAGGCTTAATTTCAACTGGCAACTGATGATCTGGAAAAGGTTTCAGATCGGTGCTATGCCGGTGTTGAATTTCATATGACAATATAGATAGTGGGGAAAGCGCTTTTCTGATTGCTAAAAATATCAATAGCACTAAAAATGGAATAAACAACAACTGAGAAGCCATTAAACTAATAGCAGTCTCTTTAATTGTATTTTTTCTTAATCGAAGAGACTGTGCCACTTGGATGGTTTCTTGATTAACCTTAATTGCAAAAAATCGCCATTGTTTATTCAGATATTTTTGTGTGGAAAAGCCTAATGTTGAGGGAAGTGGCACTTTAATATCGGGATGCGACACATAGAGTACCGTTCCATCTTTAGCCAACACGCGCACGTAAAACTCTTCCTCACCTTGTATTGTTGAGCCTTTTCCCACTTGAGTATTACTGTACAGATGTGTCACATCATGAATCGCAAGGTGTTGAGCCGCAATTGCGCTACCTACCTGTTCCAGGTTTGCATCATATAGTTCATCTAACTCTTCTTTACTTACCCAATATGAAGCTAAACTGATTAGGCAATATATCAGTAAGATCGCTAGCGTGATGTAAATTAGCAAAAATCGTTTAATAGAATGATTCATATATTGGCTCTCGCTTTCGGAAAGGTATAACCAACACCTCTCACGTTGAGAATAATGTTCGCACCAAACTTTCGCCTGATGGTATGAATGTGAACTTCTACAGCGTTGCTTTCAACTTCTTCATTCCAACCATATATTTTCTCCTCTAATTGACCTCTGGAGTAAATCACACCAGGGTTTTCTAGTAGCGTTTGCATAATATTAAATGCTTTGACTGACAGCCTTTCAGTTTTACCTTGATAACTCAATGTAAAAGTGGCTGGGTTTAAACTTGCATCACCGTAACTAATGATAGGGTCAGTGCGATCCTGCTTTCGTCTAGTTAGCACACGAATCCTTGCCTCCAACTCCTCTATAGCAAATGGCTTAAGCAGATAATCATCTGCACCGCAATCTAGACCTTTCACACGGTCTTCAATGCTATCGCGTGCAGTAATAATTAACACAGGTGTTGACATACCTTTCTCACGTAATTGAATCAAGTATTCAAGTCCTGATCGCTTGGGTAGGCCAAGATCTAACAAAATCAAGTCATATGTCTCAAGGTTTAAAGTGTGCTCACCAGCAAAAGTTTCTTTTACCCAGTTTACGGCATGGCTCTTCAAGGCCTTTTGAAGGCTTTGGCCAATCATTTCATCATCTTCAATTAGTAATATCCGCACAATCTATTCCTTAATTCTAATTGGCAAAAGCTACTTAGCCTCCAATTACATGAATTCATGTTGCCACGTATTTCTTAATGGAAACTTAAAAGATTGGATTCAACTGTTAAGTTTCCATTAAGTTTAAGTCATTACAGTACTCACAACTTTTCTTCAGTATGTGACTAATTATGCCTTCAGGCTTGATAAATAAAATCTATTGCTACTTGATTATTCTATCCATTCTTATGTTCAGTAGTGGTTGTCAATCTATACCCGATACGGCAGATAGAGCAAGTATCATTCAAAATGTGGTTGCTTATGATCAGCAACTATCTAGTAACAAAGCTGATGTTGTTCAGCAGATAGAAATTAAGCTAAAAGAGAGCACGATACTGAGTGAATCAGAAGCAGTAATATATGCACTAAATAATAATGCAGCATTTAAGTCTTTGCTAATTGACCTAAAGCTTGCAAAGGCTGATTTAGTAAATGCAGGCTTACTTCCAAACCCTGAGTTACTCTTTGCATTTGGTGTAGCAAATAAACCTTACCGTTATGCGATTGATCTACCAATCGAGGCGCTTTGGTTAAGGCCAATTAGATTACGCACAATGAAGCATGAAGCCGATGCTGTAGCCTATCGCCTAACACAGTCGGGGCTCAATCTTATTAAAGATGTACGGATTGCTTATGCACAAGCAGTGTTAGCACAAGAGCAATTGAAGGTAACGGAAGTATCCTACCATTTACGCAATACTATTTACACACTATCACGGAAGCGTCTTGAAGCTGGCGATATCAATGGTAAAGATATTTTACTTGCCCAAAATGATGCGGCTATTGCAAAACGTGACTTGGAACTTGCGCAATATGATGTAAACATTAAGATGCAAGGTCTTCTCTATTTGCTGGGTATTGGACAAAAATATCCATATGTAGTGTTGTCACCTAATCTTACCCCTGCTTGCCATATAAATGATGTTGACAGCTTACTCGCACAATCTTTAACTCATCGCCCAGATGTTCTGGCTGCGCAATATTCAATCAATGCTACAAAAGAGAAGGCTAAATTATCAAAGCTTAGTTGGTTGAGGTTTACTGGTACTGCCGATGCCACTAGTGGTCAGGTGACTGGACACACGCTAGGCCCAGCAATCCGCTCCACAATTCCTATTGTTAATCAGAATCAAGGCGCTATCAGCAGAGCAGAAGCCGATCTGGAAAAAGCAGAATTGAATCTAGAGTCACTGAAGCAACAAGCTGTTTTAGAAATAAGAACCGCTCATCTTCAATATCGACAATCTTGCCATGACTGGAATGTCTTGCAAGACTCACTCATACCTTCCATGAAGCAAATGATTCAACTCACAGAGCAGGCTTATCAAAAAGGAGATATTGCTTACTTGCAAACGCTTGAGGCAAATCGTCAATTTATAGATACACAAATGAGAAAAGTAAAACTAAAGGCAGACCTCATTGCTAAGTATGCGGAATTAATGCGAAACAGCAGCAATATAACTGTTGCTAAATAATGGATAAAAGACAAATGAACATGCTGAATGTAAAACAATTTCTATTGATGTTGACCATGACACAGAAAAAAATGTGGATTGCGATAGCTTTAGTCTCAATCACTATTTTATTAGGTTCTATCATGTTCATAGAAGGCCCTAGTAAAGAGGTTAAAGCGCAACATCAACCTGCACAGACTGTTGTACCAGAGAGTTCATTAAATACTGTCTATCTCAACGATGATGCATATCGCAAACTTGGCATAGAAACAGCAATGATAAAGCGTGAACAACTAGTTGCAAATAAAACATATGGCAGCGAAATTGTGGCGCCTCCTGGCAGCATAGTAAGCGTTTCAGCACCTATCTCTGGTAAGTTAATGTCTGTTGATAAAACACCCTTAAAACCAGGTGCGCAAATACAATCGGGACAATTACTCTATCGTATTCAACCGATAATTAGCGCAGATGCGCGTGCTAATTTGGTGAGTGCACTTGCTGATGCTGAAAGCTTTGTAAAAGTTGCAAAGTCGCAAGTGAATGCAACAGAAATCGCGCTAAATCGTGCAAAGAAATTGTTACAAGACTTAGTTGGAAGTCAACGTAGTGTCGATGAAGCCAATGCGGCACATGAAATTGCACTTAGGAACTTAGAAGCGGCACATGTCAAAAGAAATGCGCTATATCAAATTGTCAATCTAGGTACGGTTAAACCAATTGAGATCAAATCACCTCAAGCAGGCATCGTCAGTAATATATTTGCAGTGAGCGATCAACTGGTGTCTGCTGGTAACCCCATTATGGAGATTTCAGCGCTCAATTCATTATGGGTGCGCGTGCCAATTCCAACGGGTGATTTAGACAGCATAGATCAACAGGCTGATGCCAAAATCCAGCCATCTTCAACCAGTCCCAGCATTTCCAGTCTTGTGGCAAAACCCATTAATGCGCCGCCTACAGCCGATCCACTTACGAGCACCACGCATCTCTATTACGCCATACAAAATGACCACTTAGCGTTACGTCCTATGCAGCGTGTAAGTGTCACGCTTAATACACTGAACCAATCCACTCATGCTTTAACACTTCCATGGTCAGCAGTTGTATTTGATATTTATGGAGGAAGTTGGGTTTACACACATAAGTCTAAATATACATATGAGCGTAAAAGAATATTTTTAGATTATGTAAGTGGTCATCAAGCAATTATTAGTGAAGGGCCTCCTGAAGGTTCAATGGTTGTAGTGAATGGCGCATTAGAGCTATTCGGCGTTGAAACTGGCTTCGCTCACTAAACCACATAGGTCACTATATGTTAAAAAAAATCATTTATTCTGCTGTAAAAGGCCGCATGGTCGTCATGATCATCTCGTTTACGCTCATATTATTTGGTTTCAATACCATCAAGCAGGCGCCCCTGGATGTATTTCCTGAATTTGCACCTATTAAGGTTGAAATCCAAACAGAAGCACCAGGACTTTCTACAGAGGAGACTGAGCACCTGATTAGCATGCCTCTTGAGCAGGCGCTTAATGGTACACCTCAACTTAAAACCTTACGTTCAAAGTCAGTGTTAGGGTTATCTTCAGTTGTTCTGTTGTTTGAGGAAGTAACTGATCTTTTTCAAGCAAGGCAGTATGTGCAAGAGCGCCTAGGTTTAGTGGCTGGCCGCTTGCCAGTTGTCGCTAAGCCTCCAGTGATGATGCCTCCATTGTCATCGTTATCACGTGTACTTAAAGTTGGTGTTTCTTCCAAAACACTCTCCCAAATGGATATCAGCACATTGACCATGTGGACAATACGTCCACGCCTAATGTCTATACCTGGGGTGGCAAACGTTGCGGTTTGGGGACAACGCGATAAGCAGTTACAGATTGTGATAGACCCAGATCGGTTACGTGCTTCTGGCATCACCCTACAACAAGTCATGCTAGCTTCTAGCGATGCAGCAAGTATTGAGTCTGGTGGATTTGTTGATTCACCCAATCAACGGATTGCTGTACGTTATAAAAACTTAACTACCAAGCCTGAAGAGTTAGCAAATACAGTTGTGGACTTTAAAAACGGAGCACCTATTCGTTTAGGAGATATTGCGGATATTGAGATTGGAGAACCGCCGGCCATTGGTGATGCTGTCATCAACCACGGAGATGGTTTGTTACTGATTGTAGAAAAGCACCCCAACGCTAATACGATTCAGGTCACTAAGAGTGTTGAGGCAGCCCTTGCAGAACTCAAACCTGCGATTAAAGAGTTAGAGATTGATTCCACCATATTTAGGCCAGCCACATTTATTGAGCGTGCGATTGATAACTTGCAAAATGCATTAGTGCTTGGTGCGCTTTTGGTTGCGCTCATTCTCATGGTATTTTTGCGCAACAAACGTGCAGCATTGATTAGTATATGTGCGATTCCTCTTTCATTACTTAGCGCTGTATTAGTGCTTACTGCACTTAATGTCGGTATGAATACCATGGTTATTGCGGGTCTAGTGATCGCATTGGGCGAAGTCGTGGATGATGCAATTATTGATGTAGAAAACATCATACGGCGATTGAAATTAAACCAACTATTAGACGTTCCAAAATCGAAACTTAACGTCATCGTAAATGCGTCGTTAGAAGTCCGGAGTGCAGTGGTCTATGCCACCATGATTGTGATGGTGGTTTTCCTGCCAGTATTCTTTTTAGACGGTATTGCAGGTGCTTTCTTTCAACCTCTAGCCATGGCTTATTTGTTAGCCATCTTGGCTTCTTTGATTGTTGCACTTGTTGTAACACCTGCGATATCTTTTATGTTGTTAGATGTAGAACATGAAGAAGACGATATTGCTATCGTCAACTGGTTACAGAGTAAATACTCTAGGTTACTAGACACCATTTTAGCTAGACCCAAAAAGATTTTTGTAGCAGCGGCGATTGCATTTACTGCGACAGGTGTAGGCTCATTTTATTTAGGTTCAGAATTTTTACCAGAATTTAAAGAGACGGATTTTTTGATGCACTTTCTTGAGCGTCCAGGTGCATCAATTCAACAAATGAAAAAAATCAGTATGTTGGCAAGTCATGACTTACTAGCGATTCCAGGGGTAAGAAACTTTGGAGCACATATCGGTCGTGCAGAAGTGGCTGATGAGGTAGTTGGGCCTAATTTTACTGAGCTATGGGTGAGCATAGATCCTGATATAAATTACGAAGAAACAGTCTCTGCCATTCAAAAAACCATGCATGGCTACTCAGGTATTTTTACCGATGTGCAAACCTACTTAAAAGAACGTAGCAAAGAGGTACTCTCTGGCACAAGCTCTAGCATAGTAGTGCGTTTATTTGGTCCAGATTTAGCTGTGTTGCGCGAGCATGCAGAACTCATTAAACAAACCATGCAAACTGTGGATGGTATTGCGGATTTAAAAGTAGAGCCACAAGTACTAATCCCTCAAATTGAGATTCGCCTAAAAAAAGACGCTGCAAAACATTACGGCATCAACACCAATGACATTCGTAAAGTGACAAGCATGGTACTGAAAGGTACAAAGGTTGGTGAAGTATATGAAGCACAGCAAAAAGTAGATGTAGTGGTCATCGGTGCTCCTGAAAGTAAATCAGACTTACGTGCAATACAAGAGTTACCAATAGATTCGGCATTTGGGCCACAGCTGAGAATAAAGGATGTAGCAGATGTTTACTTTATTGGTATGCCTAATGAGATAAAACGCGAGGCAGTATCAAGACGAATCGATATTGTTGCAAATGCCAAAAATCGTGACTTAGGATCTGTGGCATCGGAAGTCGAAAGCAAAGTATCTGCAATGACTTTACCTGCTGGGTATTACCCACAGTTTTTAGGTGAGTATAGTGCCCAGAAAGCAGCCACTCAGAAACTGCTTGGCCTCACATTATTGATGATATTTGCAATTATCTTGATAGTGTATATAGATTTCAAATCTCATCAACATACGCTTATCTTTTTGGCGTCATTACCGTTTGCACTCATGGGTGGTGTTATTGGGGTGTTTTTATCTGGCGGAATTATTTCTCTTGGCTCTATGGTCGGATTTATTGCTGTATTAGGCATTGCATCCAGAAACGGTATTTTGTTAATTAGCCACTACAGGCACTTAATTGCAAGTGAGGGCTATCAGTTTGGATTGGACGTTGTTAAGCGTGGCTCACAAGAGCGTTTAGTTCCAATACTAATGACGGCACTTGCCACCTCGCTTGCTTTACTTCCTATCATTTTTAAAGGGCCGATTTCTGGCTATGAAATTGAATATCCGTTAGCAGTGGTGGTGGTGACTGGATTGCTTACTTCAACATTACTTAACCTTATTTTATTACCGAGTATTTTCTTAAAGTTTGGAAAAATCAAAACCTGAATTTTGTGAATTAAAACTGCAAAATTTGCATGATTTAAAACTAGTAATAATTTACATCCCTGCAAATATTGCAGTACTAATGCTAAATAAAATATTTTAATTATTAAAATCATGTAGATAGATAGTAGGCATGTAAGTTGCTTTTGGTGTTAAAGATGTTCATAAAAGGCTTTAGAGGAAACATGCAATCTAAGTTATTAAATAAATATGGAAGCCTAGCAAATAGAAGGGATATGGTTAACTCCCAGACCGCTGCTATATTTTTAGTTGTCATTTTGATAATGGTGACAGGAAATTTTTCACTGTTCCATGGCATTTTAAATATCTATCCACTCACTTTCGGAAACTTGCCATTTCTCATTTCCCTTGCCTTGTTTTTCACGTCATTGACAGCAATTTTTTTCTTAGTAATCAGTCATGGTAAGTGGACACGCTGGATTCTTGCTGGCTTTCTGTTAATTACATCTCAATCTGCCTATTACATGGATCATTTAGGTGTCATTATTGATACCGTCATGATTGACAATGTCGTACAAACAAACAAAAGCGAGTTTTCAAGTTTAATCACCTCCACCTTAATATTGAGAACATTCTTTTTTGGTGTTATTCCCGCTTGGTTAATACTCAAATATTGCCCGGAACCTCGCAGTCTTAAAATCGAATTAAAATCTAGGTTACGCTCATTATTGTTATTACTGTTGGCACTTGTGTTACTAGTGATACCGTTTACACCAGATTACACATCATTCATCCGTGAGCACAGAATCGTAAGGTTTTATTCAAACCCTACCTATTCAGTATATTCGGCCATTAAATACATTAACCAGCAATCTAACATTACTGCCCATCAATCAATATTATCTAAGACGGCTGCAGATGCTGTTTTATTAGATCCATCTACCAGTAAAAATGAATTAATCATTATGGTAGTAGGTGAAACGGCTCGTGCAGATAGGTTTTCATTAAACGGCTATCAGCGTGAAACTAACCCTGAGTTGTCTAAACAAGATATCGTTAGTTTTACTAACGTTACTTCATGTGGCACGTCAACTAATGTTTCTGTGCCATGTATGTTTTCATCATTGGGTCGTGAAAAATATGATAAAGAAAAAGCACTAGAGCAAGAGAATGCACTCGATGTTTTACAAAAAAATGGCATTGAAATTTTATGGAGAGACAATAATTCAGACTCAAAAGGCGTGGCAACACGAATCAAATACGAAGACTTTAAATCACCCACACGCAATACCGTTTGCAAAGGCGAATGCAGGGATGTAGGAATGCTAAAAGGATTAGATGCCTATATCGAAAAAAATAAAGGCAAAGATATGATGATTGTGTTGCACCAAATGGGCAATCATGGTCCTGAGTATTATCGTAGATATCCAAAAGAATTTGAACGTTTTAAACCTGCTTGTCAAACCGGAGAATTAAGAGATTGTTCTCAAATAGAAATCGATAATGCGTATGACAATGCCATCCTATATACAGATTACTTCTTATCTGAAGTCATTAATTTTCTAAAGAAATATGACGAGAATTATGAAGTGGCAATGTTATATGTGGCTGACCATGGAGAGTCTTTAGGTGAGCATGGTGTTTATCTTCATGCGGCACCTTATATGATCGCTCCAAGAGAGCAAAAACATGTACCTGTCATCGCATGGGCCGGCAAGAATTTTGACTACAACTTAAATGAGATTAGACCCTACAAAGATATCGCACTTAGTCATGACGATTTGTTTTGTACTTTGCTTGTAGGCTTTGAACTCGACTCCAAGATCTGCGAGAGTAAGAGCGGCATTCTTGCTAGAAACAAAAATTTACAAACCTATGCATTGTCCGATTTAAATTCTAATGAGAAGTTAAATTAGTAAAGATTAATGACGACAAAACTCCGCTACCAACACTATTAATTCAAATATTTGTATCTTTAAAGGCATGTGGGAATTTAAAGAAGATTTGACAACGCAAAAGCCTAAATTTTTATAACAATACTAAAGTAGTCCCAAACATAATAATGATCAAAAAAATTCATCTAAATGCCAATTGGCAAGCATTCCTGACTCTTTATTTTTTCTTTTTCTATTTTTCAGGCATTACACATATTCTGCTACAAGTGACAGATTCAACGATTTTTGTTGGACTAAGGCAGGCAATTTATATGAGCTTGTTATGGGTGATTCCAGCATTACTGATTCCCAATAAGACCAAATTAATATCAAGTGTAATTGGTATTATTCTTTGGTTTACATCGTTAGTTAGTCTAGGCTACTTTTGCATCTATCAACAAGAATTCTCTCAAAGTGTAATTTTCATTATTTTTGAATCAAATCCAGCTGAATCTTATGAGTTCATCGCTCAGTATTTCAAATGGTGGATGTTGCCAGTATTTGTTGTTCATACAATCGTTAGTTTTTTACTTTGGCGTCAAGTTAAGCCAACATTTATCCCTTTTAACCGCGCGCTATTCATTAGTCTATTCATTTTAATATTTTTGTTTGGTATACCAGTTTTAAAGAATTATGTGATTAAAAAGGCACAATGGAGTGATGTAGTTTATAAAATTGAAAAGAGTTTACAACCTGCTCAACCATGGCAGTTAATTATCGGATATCTACATTATCGTGAACAATTAGCGACGATGGAGGCTATGCTTGAGAAGAATAAAAGCTTACCTCCAGTTAAAAATCTTAAGGATAAATACGGAGACCTTAATAGCACGATGGTATTGGTAATTGGCGAGTCTACCAACCGTCAACATATGAGTTTATATGGATATAAGCGTCCAACCACACCTAGGTTAGATGCGATGAAAAATGAACTATCAGTATTTAAAAACGCATTTTCGTCTCGGCCATCGACGATTGAGTCTTTAGAGCAAATTCTCACTTTTGCTGACCAGGAAAATCCAGACTTGTATCTCACTAAGCCAACATTAATGAACATTATGAATCAAGCTGGCTATAAAACGTTTTGGATAACCAACCAGCAAACTATAACAAAGCGCAATACGATGTTGACGAACTTTTCTAAGCAAATGGATGTTCAATTTTATATGAACAATTCAAGCGCACAGAATTCAAGACAATACGATGAAAATGTTTTAGAGCCTTTACAAAAATCTCTAAATGATAGTGCCCATAAGAAATTTATTGTTGTACATCTCTTAGGTACGCATATGAAATATAAATATCGCTACCCAGACGATTTTGCTAAATTCAACTCTTCTGAAGGATTAAATAAAGAGCTTAATCAGAAAAAAATAGATGTCATTAACTCATACGACAACGCCGTTTTTTACAACGATTATATTGTCACTTCTATTAAAAAAATGATGGAAGCTAAACAAGAGCGAAGTTTTATGGCTTACCTCTCCGATCATGGTGAGGATGTATATGACACGCCACCGCATGACTTTCTTGGACGAAATGAAGGAAAACCTACACTTTCGATGTATGCCACACCTTTAATAATGTGGGCATCACCAGCATGGCAGCAAAGTTCAAATGTGAATTTAAATATAAACCTAAATATGCCCTATAGTCTTTCAAATTTCATTCATACTTGGTTTGACGTTGCAGGTTTAAGTTTTGATGATCTCGTTATTAAAAAAAGTATCGTAAATTCAGCATTTAAACAATCTCCAATACTAATTGGCGACCCTAATGGTAATGCTGGCCTAAAGATGCTGAAAACTGAAACAAAATAAGCTTCGTAGATTTCGTATGTTTAATAATATTTAATATTTTCTATAAATATCAGTAAAAAATGTATTTTCAATGTGCGCTATGTGGTTTGAGTTCAGGGCTACTCAGAGATTTACAGGTGTCTTAGAAGCATATGGAGACCATCAATCAAGCCCATTCGCTCAAGCTGGTTTAAGGATGTCTGTTATACCCAACTTCTTCCAAGTAGGTGCCACCTTGGGAAGACAACTCAACGGTGTAAATGATAACCAGTGGCTATCTTTTGGGTTTCGCATTACGCCAGACAAACTATTCTGACACCGATGAAGTGGAATTGAAATTGCAACTGTCAGTCTGCTTAGCGGATTCAGTGTAAATGCAGGACAAAACCAGTAATATAGCTTTGACACGTCTACTTCAAAAACACATCATTTTAGTCGTTCAATGAAGTTTTGCTATTCATAACAAAAGCATTTCTATGCTAATGCATCGGCATCTTAATGTTAGTTCAATTATTCTATCTCTAACAGCAGTAAAACATACTCATCATCGTTTAATACACCATCTCCAATGTGTTTGGTGCAAATCACAAATGAATCTTAATATATTTTCATGTTAGACTAAATTTGACTTTGTGCTTACAAGTGGAATTTATTCATGTACGAGCCGATACTACACCCACCAATACCTCCTGATAGATTCATTATTAGAGTCCTGCGACATGTCGCAGTTGCAGTTGCAGTTTTAATTCTTCTGGTTTCAATTGTAATTGGAATGGCTGGTTATCAGTATTTTGAACAACTTTCTTGGCGCAGTGCATTTTTGAATTCAGCGATGCTTTTGGGTGGAATGGGACCGGTAGATGCGCCTAATACTGATGGAGGTAAACTTTTTGCAGGGCTGTATGCACTTTATGCTGGCTTGATATTTATAGTCGTTGCTGGACTTATCCTTGCGCCATTAGTACATAGGGTGATGCATAAGTTTCATTGGGCAGAGGATCCGTAAGTTTTATAAAAATTAAATAAATTGCACATATGTAGATGCTATTAGGTTTTCTGTAAACTGAGGATACTAATGTGTATCAGCTGAGTGACAGGTTTGCGGGATTCAGCAGATATTGTATGCATTTTTCCTTATTCTTAAACTCAATATTTTTGAAAGCAATTTAATATTCATATGTATAAGCTACTTATTTTACTGGCTTGTCTTTTAATCCTATTGCAGGCTAATACTACTTTTGCAGAAAGCAATCGTTACAAACAGTTTCCACAGACAGCAGAAGGCACTGGTAAAGTATTTATGGGGCGCGAAATTGCGCATGTAATGGGTTACCAGGGTGCAGGTTGGTTGGAGCGTGAAAGTCGAGAAAAAGAAGAGCGCACAGATGTACTGATTCAACAACTCCAGTTAAAAAAAAGCATGGTAATCGCTGATATTGGGGCAGGTACTGGCTATTTGTCGCGCCGTTTGTCTGAAAAAGTAGGTGCAAATGGCGTTATTTACGCCGTTGATGTACAGCCAGAAATGATGGGTAAGATTAAGGCACTTGCTAAAAAACACAATAATATTCAACCCGTTTTATCTCAAGTTGACGATGTTAAATTAGCAGAAAACTCTCTTGATATGGCCATTATGGTCGATGTATATCACGAACTCGAATATCCATTTGAAACTATTCAAAGCCTGTTAAAAGCGCTAAAGCCTCAAGCCCAGCTCATTTTGGTGGAGTATCGTGCTGAGGACGACAAAGTCAAGATTAAAGAAACACATAAAATGAGCGAGGCACAAATTATTAAAGAACTCACCATCCATCCGCTCAAATGGCAGACAACTATTCATAGTTTGCCTTTACAGCATATCGTTATATTTACTAAGCAGTAAATATTTAGCTATTTTTAACCAACGAAAATTATGCCAATAAAATTGGTAAGCTTTTTGCTCGACTGAGCTTTTCTGAGCGATCTCTAGAAAACGGGTGAAGTCCAGTTGGCTTCTATAATTGACCGTCTGCTTTGCGGATTAACACGACTATGGCATATTAGCGGGACAAAGCTGCCAGTCTATGCATTAAACTAAAGCTATGGGAGGCGGCAAGAAGAAACCTGCCTTTATAGGACATGACACTTTGATTGTTGTTAATTTTATTAGTTTGGATTTATTGACTCCGATTTCAAAGAGAGTAGACTGAATTTAATATAAAAGGTATACCCGACTGAAAAGCGGGGACGCAAAGTTACCGGTCTAAGGAATAATTTAAATATTGCTCTATGACAGCGAGATCGCCAATCTTCATACCTATGTAAACTAGGTATCAGTCCAGAGGTGCGTCTTTCTGTCGCGGAACTCTGCGATTCTTAAACTTCTTTCGTTATTTCTCTGCCCCCCATTTACGTAAGTAGGGAAATTCTTTTACGATCTTTCTAAATTAATAATTTCAATTTTTAAGTTGGGTTATATATTAGAAACACTAAAGCAATCAAATAACATCAAAAAAGCTTCAATAATGACGAATAAAAAAATTGTGCAACCATCCCGTAATAGAACTTCTCTTCTTAAGAATACTAAGTATTACAAATCCCAAAGGCCAATAGGCATGAGTATCAGGCCAATCCTGCTCGCTCTGCTCTCTGCAATACCACTCATCTCTCCAGCAGCCTATGCCGCGGACACTTTCAGTGGCTTGGGTGAGTTGGCGGGAGGAACTTTCTATAGTGAGGCAAATGCGATCAGTAGCGATGGTTCCGTAGTGGTGGGATACAGTGGTATTACCTTTCAAGCTTTCCGCTGGACACAGGCCGGTGGCATGGTGGGGCTTGGAGATCTGGCTGGCAGTTACTTCCAGAGTCAGGCAAATGCTGTGAGTAGTGATGGTTCAGTGGTGGTAGGCTATGGGAATGGTACCAGTGGTACCGAAGCCTTCCGCTGGACACAGGCCGGCGGTATGGTGGGGCTTGGAGATCTGGCAGGAGGAGCATTCTCTAGTCAGGCATATGGGGTTAGTAGCGATGGTTCGGTAGTGGTGGGCTACGGGAATACTGTCACTGGTCGAGAAGCCTTCCGCTGGACACAGGCCGGCGGCATGGTGGGGCTGGGGGACATAGCAGGTGGAAGTACTTATAGTCAGGCGAATGCGGTCAATAGCGATGGTTCGGTAGTGGTTGGCTTAGGAAATAGCGCGAGTGGTTTCGAAGCTTTCCGCTGGACACAGGCCGGTGGCATGGTGGGGCTGGGAGACCTAGCAGGGGGTAGTTTCTCTAGTGAGGCGAAAGCGGTCAATAGCGATGGCTCTGTAGTAGTGGGCTTCGGGAATAGTGCCGCTGGTCGAGAAGCCTTTCGCTGGACACAGGCCGGTGGCATGGTGGGGCTGGGCGATCTGGCAGGGGGTAGTTTTCTTAGTCAGGCAAATGCGGTCAATAGCGATGGTTCGGTGGTTGTCGGTTATGGGGTTAGTGCCAGTGGTCAGGAAGCGTTCCGCTGGACACAGACTGGCGGCATGATTCGAGTGCAGGACTGGTTAGCAGATGCAGGTGTCAGCGCCGTAGGATTTACAAAGTTGACTGAAGCCCGTGGCATAAGTGGTGATGGTCACACTGTGGTCGGTTATGGGCAATCTGTAAATGGCAGGGAGGCTTTTATTGCACGTGTCGAACCTGATTTGACGGGCGGTGGCAACGGCATCATCGGCCTGACAGATTTGGCAAACAGCATGGCGCAAACGCACGCCGTTAGTAACCAGATGGAAGGTCTTACCTCGCTCACACTGAATGGTGCGCATCACAGGACATTGTCCGAGATCGCTCTACAGAATGGTCAGAGTTGTGGTTGGGTAAGCGGTGATCTCAGTCGTCTTTGGCGTCAAGCCAATGGGACAGTCGGTACTGCTGAAGTGGGTGCCTGTCACAAATTCTCTAATCAGGGTGTGATGATAGGTTTTGGTGTGGGTAGCAACTTCTCCAATCTTGATTTAGCGAACAACGGTAAAAGTCGTATCAATGGACAATATGGTGTAGCTGAGGTCAATTGGTATATTCCAAACACAACCCTACTCGCTTCTGTATTAGGTGTTTATGGTGAGTGGGATGCCAACCTATCACGTGGCTATGCCATCGCAGGTACAGTTCGATCCAAAGGTGAAACGGATATCACGGGTTATAGCCTGAGAGCCAGAATAGATTGGCAAGATGCGTTCTCTTTGGGAGAGGTCTCTTTCAGTCCGCGTATTGCTTACTCCCTTATGAAAACTGAGGTGGATGGGTATAGAGAGATTGGTGGGTCTGCTCCGGCAAATTTCCAAGACCAAAACCATACAGCTAAAGAGTTACGTATTGGATTGACCGGTAAGTATCTTTTGAGCGAGCAAGTAACCCTGCTGGGGCATGCTGAAATTGCCCATCGTTTTGATGATAAAGTGGCCACTATACAAGGCAACATTAATGCCCTTGGCGTGGGTATAGGTTTCCGTCAAGATGGTAATCAAGTTCAAAAGAACTGGGCGCGTCTCGGTGCTGAGATTGATTATAGAGTCAACCCAGCTAATCTAATCAGCATGAGTAGCTTTGTTGCAAGTGCTGGCCAGGATGCTGATTTGACTGCTGCATTGAGTTGGAAAATGCTGTTCTAGACCAATTTAATCCTGATGCCAGTGCTCTAAAGACATTAATATTACGGAAAGCTAGTCTTAATTTCGCGTTTAACACGCCTTCGGCATAACAGGGGGACAAAGCTGCCTGTCATTTATTCAAAAAATTTTAATCTCTATTAGAATTCAATTACAATCAAGTTAATTGTGCTGTGTCTCTATATCTATATTTAAATATAGAAAACGAGAAAAATTAAAAAAAATAAAGACAAGAGATTCCAGCTATGTCCCACGAATTTTCAATTATTAATATAGAGACCAATGGGTTTCTGTATTAACTGTTAGGCTTAATGCATATGGCCACAGACATCTTTTCCGAAAAAGACCGCCTTTGCCAAGCTATTGGAAAGGTGGTTATCGAATTTCAGTTCATCGAATACATGGTTGCCGAGATTCTTGCTTCTATTCTCAAAATGAGGGAGGAATCTGATCAACACCGGGTGGCAGCCGCTATGAGCTTTCGTCAGAAGACCGATCTCATTTGCGACCTATATCCGACCCGTAGACATGCAAAGTGGTTGGAAGTGGATATTTCACTTGTTCGCAAAGCCTTGTTCGCATCTGAGGATTTTCGGAATCGAGTCGTTCATTCTTTTTGGCATGTTTCAGGCTCCGAGCCCATGCAGTGGATGCGTTCCAAGGCCAGCCTTCGCAGCCCTGCTGGTCTTCGGGTGACTACTAGCACTGCCAACATAGAAGTGCTGGAGCAAGGTGCCAAAGTCATGTACGGAATTCGGGATTGGTATGTCGCAGAACCACCGAAACTTAAGCGCTTACTTGCAGACCTGGAACGCCTTTCGGAAATACTGAACTCTTGAAGACGGCCTCCGAAACAACGCCTATCCCGCCGCTCCAGAGGAACGCTCCGCCGGCAAACCGACACCGCACCCATTACCTCCAACTTTGGGTCGCAAATGCCACACATTGCTCTTTCCTAGTTTAAGTAGTTGACCACGGATTTGATTTATGAATAGTTATGATGACCTTAAGAAACAACAAGACTTTCTCGATGAGATCGCAAGCTACAAATACATCGAAGATGATGGATGCTTGTTGCTTGAGCCGTTCTGTGTCTATCTTTCGGCTTGCTTTAACTTTGATGGGATCCCTGAAAAGTCCCCACAGCCAGTTGACATATACATGCTCTTAGTGAATATGATTAGAGAAAGATTCGTGGCAGATAGTGAACGCCACTACATATACTATAAGCGGATTATTGATTGGTCACCGGCTTTGGCTTTTGTGTATCCAGAGAAAAAGGCAACATGCGTTCACTTAGCAGCACTTGTCCAAATTTCACATGATTGGATTTACGACATCGGTCATATCCTGATGCAAATACCTGAGCCCGACAGTCCTACAAAGTATTTTGACTGGGTTAAAGAAGAATGGGTAGCAGTGTATGGATTCATTAATGGGTACCACAACGCTTTCTATTCATTCCAAAAAGAGTTTGATAGAAAGGGTATTCAAGATAAAGGGTTTTCACTCTTCGAAGCGTTACATCTTTCGAGGTATAAAAAGATTGACTTCGATGCTGCTACAGAACTCCTGAAAACACGGCATGAATCCTATATGGCCGCTTTGTCCCGCGTAGAACAGGCCATTCTCGATGGCTACTTTCTTGAGGCTATTACACTTCAGGAAAGCCTAATTAGCAACTGCCTTTTCAATTATTTAGTCAATATAGGCACTGTGCTAGACAACCCGTCATTCAACAGACTACTCAAAGCAATTAGCAAAAGCGCTGTAAACTTGGACGAATCGACCATCTTACTTTTTAAGAAACTTGATGCTTGGCGAATTGATCGTAACAAATCTATGCACGGGTTCATTACTGCAACAAGCGACTCCATGAATCAGTCCCGCCAGTCATTTGAACGATTAGCAGAAACGACCGCAAAGGACGGAAAATATTTTTGTAATAGCGTAGTCTTATGGTACGAACTCGAGTGCGTTAATTTTATTCCTCACCAGTTTCAATCTAAGATTGCTGTTCACTAATGCGACCGAACCCAACATTCAAGCGGGACGCCTAGCGGCGCCACTTAATTCAAACGTTATGTGTTGGGTTCCAAATGAATGACTTCTCCGAAAACCTGAAGACTCACCTTTCGTTCATCGCTCGGTCGTGCGAGTTGTATGACCAGGGCCACAAAGAAGAAGCTCTTCGGGTTGCCGTATCGCTAAGGGTCATGTTTCACGACACTGCGCACAGCATCTCACTGCTCAAGCACCTTCAACGTAAGGAATCGATACATCTCATTTCTACTTTCGCGTCACAGAAGTCGATGAGCGCTGAATATGGGAATGTGCATTGGCACACTGTGATTCCCGTGATGCTCACATCTCGAGGCGTTCAAGCTCCAACGAATAGTTGGCCTACGCGGTCAGTTCTGGTTATTGACGACTGGTGGCAAGAGCAAATATGGCTGGAGGGAGCGATTGCCTTATCAAGAAAAGACATCATTCTCTCCGCTGCAAACCAAGATGGTGGAGCCCATGTTGACGCAAATCCAAATGAGAAAACGAGGAAGGTGAAACGAGGGCCAGACGCAACCGTGAGAATCAATGGCAAGCTGTTCGAGGGTGGCATGAGCAACCACCATTTACCGTTGATTCGACAAATGGCTTATGAGGTTTTGGAATGCAAAGGGCTTTATGAACTGGCTAAAAGCACATAACACTGCGGTGCAGGTGACACTGCGCGATAAAGCCGCGCCGCGCACCTGACCTCTAAGTTGGGTGTCGGCTTTAGGCTGACTTCTGACTATGGCATGTTTATGCTAACCGTCCGCTTTGCGGATTTATCTGACATACGAGAGTTAAGCAACACATACTTTTTTGGCTAAACTTATTAGATTAACTCTTCAATCATAACAAACAAAATTTTATCACGCACCTAATAATACTAGTGCGTGATAATTGGCTTTGTCTTATGATAAAGATTGATTTCTTGGGTTACGTAAAAGTGCACCTTCTATCTTTTTATCTGTCTTGTACTGACCTAATGCAAACACTGCCCATATAGCAGCTGGTATCCAACCTATAAGGGTGACCTGCAGAAATAAACATACAAACCCCGCAAATGGTCGACCAATAGTAAAAAATGAAATGAATGGTAAAAATATTGCCAGTAATAAGCGCATAAATGTTTCCTTAAGTGATTTAAATATTTATTAGAGCCAACCTATTAATTAGCCCGTAAATTCAAAATATCAAAACATTTAATTAGTGCAACCTTTACTAAAAATTAAGACTAACAAGTTATCTGCATACTTAATCTTTAACATGGTTACCAAATGGTAACGCAGATCTAACGCCGTATTTATAGAGTGTTTCTCGAGAAATATTTAACTCTTTGGCAACTCTGGATAGAGGTTCCCCATTTTTAGTCCTGGCTTTAGCTTTTTCAATAACTTCATCAGTAACTTTACGCCTCCCGCTATACTTACCATCTGCCTTGGCAATCGCAATGCCTTCCAGTTGGCGCTCACGAATAAGTTCACGTTCAAACTCGGCAAATGCAGCCAGCATGGTGAGTTGCAGCTTGGCCATATGGTCTTTAGAGTCTGGGGAGAAAACCAGATTGTTTTTATTGAAACTGACGGTCGCCCCCTTTGCTAGAATCTGTTCAACCAGATTGAGCAAGTCTTTCGCATTACGTGCTAATCGATCAATAGAATGTACATGCAATGTGTCACCTTGCCTGATGTAGGAAAGACATTCATGAAGTATGGGGCGCTTTGTGTCCTTACCTGACAATTTTTCAGTGAATGTCTTGTTAAGACTGATACCATCCAGTTGCCTGATGGTATTTTGATCAATACTGGAAACCCTGATATAGCCTACATGTTGTCCTGTCATGACTTTTATATTCCTTAATAGTTAACTGCCTATTAAGATCTATAGCATGCATTTACATCCTGTCAAATTTTGCCATTTCAATTTCATCTGACAATCAATCATGATATTTCAAGGTGTCAGTTAAGGTAGACTCGAACTGACAATGAGTGATAAGTCATTATTTAAAAGTCCTATTAAGACAAAATGATTCGGTGTCATGATATGACATCGGCTTTCTGGGGCGGAGTAAATGAGATAATTGAATAAATTCAATCAGGCAGAAATATCCGCAAAGCGGACAAACGTTTGCAACATTTAACTATTAATCAAACTTCAATTACCAAGGCATATTTTTTAGCAATTCATTTATAATTTTACTATGAATGCTAATAAGATATGGAATATTAAGTGTCTCGTAGTCGCTACAATCATTGCGCTAGTGGCATTCCTTTTCTTTAGCCATTTTCTTAATCTGCAAAAGCAGAAGTTAAAAGCAGATGAAACACTAAAGTCGTCTGTGTATGGCAACCTACTTTGGACTGAAGTAGACCGTGAATTAAATTCAATTTTGTTTATTTCCAACGGGATGGCAAGCTACATCTCAGCATATAGAGATGATCTGCGGCCGAAGAAAATTAAATTCATTCTTAAAGATTTATGGGAACGCTCCAAGCATGTCCGTAATTTAGGAGTAGCCGTTGGTTATCAATTAACATACATATATCCAGAGGCTAATAATTTAAAAATAATTGGGACGGATTTTCGTAATATCCCCCAGCAATGGCCTAAAGTAAAACAGGCGATAGAAACCCGCCAAGGTGTTTTTGATGGACCTGTTGATTTGATACAAGGTGGGCAAGGCTTTATTTATCGCTATCCGATATTCCTAGATGGAGAGTATTGGGGAATCATGTCTACGGTAATCAATACCAATGAATTTTTGGATTCAGCATTCAAAAATACGCCAAAAAATCATCAATTCGCCATCCGAACATATGATGATAAAAAAGTCTTTTATGGTGATCCAAAGTTGTTTACAGATAAAAACACCTATCAGCAAACCAGTATCGTGCCAAATGGCAAGTGGGAGTGGGCGATTAAAAACCACACAAACACGTTCACAGATCAGCTAATTATTTATCAGATTATTGGATTTTTATTAAGCCTATTATTTGGAGTGACGGCTTACCGCACAATCCAAGCTGTAGGCATGTTATCTGAGCAAGCCATGCTTGATAGCCTGACCCATTTACCGAACCGCAGGCTTTTGCAAAAACGTATGGAGGTTGCCCATTACTCCTGTAAACGCTTACACAAAATGATGGCAATTCTCATCATTGATATCGATTATTTTAAAAAGATTAATGACACTTATGGTCACGATTTTGGGGATGAAGTCATTAAAATAGTTGCTAACGGAATCAAAGCCACGTTGCGTGATAGTGATACGGTCAGTCGCGTAGGGGGAGATGAGTTTATTGTATTGCTGAAAGAATTTAAAGTTTTAGATAATGTACATGCAATCGCGCACAAACTGACACAAGTGTTCGCTAGCCCTTGGTTGGTATTAGATAAAGAAATTACGATTCATTTAAGTATAGGAATCTCGATTTTTAACCCTGATGATCCTGTCAGTGTTAAAGAGCTTTTAAAAGAAGCTGATATCGCTTTGTATGATTCAAAAGCACAAGGTCGGAACAGATTTAGTTTCTATCAGAAAGGTCAATAATTTGAGGCAATATCATGGCCTACTTCTAGTAGCGGTATCCTACAAGTAAAAAAATCTTAAAAGCCTAAATTAACAGAAGTTTTGTCCCGCAAAATTTGCCAAAGGTCTATTAAGTCCGCAAAGTTGGCAGCCGGAGATAACGCGTAAGCACTCACATTTGTAGTCTACTCATAACCCTGAATAGATCATTACAAATATTGAGAACTATCTTGGAATTTAATTGACTCAAGGCTTAGATCAACCACAACAACATAACCAATAAAAAAGTAATTTATGAAAAATATTGTAACTTTTAATGTAATCAGTTTAATTGCAAGTCTTTCACTTTTATCAACCGCTTATGCCAACGATAAAATTGATCGAGACACAGAAACAGCAATACCTCGCAGTAAAAACCTCTATGGGATTGGTGTTGCAGTGTTACCAAAAACATCTGGTTCAGATGAGTTCAGGGTTCTAGCACTACCTATCATTAATGCAAACTATGGTGACCGCTTTTATATAAACGCTTTGCAAGCCGGCGTTTGGTTGCTAGATTCAGATGATAAACGTCTAAGGTTTGGTATCGCCACACAAGCTAGGTTTGGATGGGATGCGGATGACGGAAAGCTAACACGTGGCATGACCGATCGTGATTTCACTGTTGATTTAGGACCAACAGTTCGGTGGCAAACAGATTACGGCACTTTCAACGCACAGTGGGCTTTTGACGTCGGCGGTGCCAGTAATGGACAGACGGTTGAATTGCAATATATCAAAAATCTGATTCGTGATAAAAAACTCAAACTTAACGGCAGTTTAGGCGTGACTTGGAACGATCATAAGTTTAACGATTACTACTTTGGCGTAGGTTCAAACGAAACATCACAATTTCGACCTGCTTACTCTGCAGGATCTGGTACTGAATTTAAAGTTGGTGTGAATGGTTCATATGCAGTAGGTAAAGATAGTTTTGTACTTTTTGGCACATCGGTTACTCGATTAAGTGATGAACAAGCCAATAGCCCAATTGTTGAGAGTCGGATGCAACCATTCGCTTATCTTGGCTACTCAATCACATATTGAAAACTTATTTTATGAATTCAGTAGTTTAAATTAGCATCAATCTTTTCTCAAACAAAGACGTACATATGAAAATGTGCTTTCTTATTTGAGAAGGAACTACTTTCAAAAGGCCCGAAATAATCGTGTAGGCTCATGAGCAGCATACTTAATCTTTCAAATGTTTCCGATAGCGTGGTACCAAAGCAAGAATAGCTAAAGTCATCAGCGTACTTAACACTGCGGTTGCCTCAAAACCCATACCAACAGTAACGCCTATAGCTGCTGTAATCCAAATGGAGGCAGCTGTAGTTAATCCTGTTTCATTTTCCTTTTGCTGACCAATCATAATTGCGCCCGCACCAAGAAAGCCAACGCCTGCAATCAGACCTTGTAGCACTCTAGAGACTTCTTCAGGTGAGACCCCTGCCTGTTGTGGCACGATGATAAAAATTGCTGCGCCTAATGCTACTAACATATGCGTTCTGATGCCAGCTGACTTCCCTTTCATCTCTCGCTCATAACCCAATAGTCCACCAAGAATAGACGCTGTAATTAACCTGAGCACGACCTTTGTGATTTGGGTGACATTAGATAAATCTGAAAACTCGGACAGCACGGTAAGCCAAATTAAATCAAGCATCTAGAAATCATCCTGCGGTTAAAGTGGAATTAAGTAGTTACGCTCTAATAATTCTAAATCCAATTTAATTAATATAAAAATATAAAATAAATCAAAAATTGTTCATAAAAATGAATGAATAATGATTAAATTTATTTTCATCAACATTTGTGTAAATGTGAACCTCGTAACTTCATGTCAAATGCATACAAAATCGGTGTCTCAAGCGTACTCATATAATTTTTAATACTGAAGAATCTTTTATATATCTCTAATGATAGGCTTCGTCTCAATATAACTGGAATGAAGTCTATGAATTACAAAAAACAATAATTACATAACCCCCTGATCAATCATCGCATCGGCTACCTTACGGAAACCAGCAATATTAGCACCTAAGACTAAATTATCTGGCTGACCAAACTCTTTTGCAGTTTCACTAGCACTCGTGTAGATATTTTTCATTATATTGAATAGCTTGCCATCAACTTCTGCGAACGTCCATTGCTGCATGCTTGAGTTTTGTGCCATTTCCAGCTGACTTGTGGCAACACCGCCAGCATTGGCCGCCTTACCTGGACCATAAGCAATGGCAGCCTTAAGAATTTTCTCCACAGCATTCGATGTAGACGGCATGTTAGCTCCTTCAGATATGCATAGACAGCCATTTTTCAGCAATACTTCCGCATCAGCTTCATTAAGTTCATTTTGAGTTGCACATGGAAAAGCAGCTTGGCATGGTATAGACCATATATGGTTTCTACCTGATGGGTAATCAGCGACTGATGTATATTTTGCGTCTGGATGGTAGTTTAGATACTTAGATAAACATGCAGCCTCAACTTCTTTTACTTGTTTTAACACAGCAAGATCAATCCCATTTTCATGATAGATCATGCCACGTGAGTCACTGCATGCAACTGGTCTTGCGCCAAGCTGATAAAGTTTTTCTATTGTATAAATTGCAACGTTGCCAGCACCAGATACTATGCAAGTCTTTCCTTCTAGACTGTCACCACGGTTTTCTAACATATTTTGCGCAAAATACACTGCTCCATAACCGGTAGCTTGTGTGCGGCCTAGTGAGCCACCCCAAGGGATCTTTTTACCCGTGAGCACGCCATCAAAACTACCTGTTATACGCTTATATTGACCGTACATATAACCGATTTCACGACCACCAACGCCAATGTCACCGGCTGGTACATCAACGGTTGGCCCGATATGACGATATAGCTCTGTCATGAAAGCTTGGCAGAACCGCATTATTTCATTGTCTGATTTGCCTTTAGGGTCAAAATCACTACCTCCCTTGCCACCACCAATTGCCAACCCTGTAAGTGAGTTTTTAAAAATCTGCTCAAACCCTAAAAACTTAACAATCCCACCATAGACACTTGGATGAAATCGGATACCACCTTTGTATGGTCCAAGTGCGGAATTAAACTGTACTCTATATCCTTTATTAACTTGCACATGTCCAAGATCATCAACCCATGCGATACGGAACATAATTTGACGTTCTGGTTCTACTATGCGCTCTATGATGCCATTTTTTTTATATTTTGGATTTTTATCCAACAATGGGCGTAATGAAGTTAAAACCTCGTCAACCGCCTGATAGAATTCAAATTCTGCAGGGCCAGATTTTTTCAATCGATCTATTGTCTCAGCTACGTAAGGCATCTATTATTTCCTAAATTTAAAATTGCACCAGAATAGAACCATTTTATATAGTGCACCAAAATAGAGCAAATTAACTTGTGTGAAAAATTAACAGCAATTAGTAGATTTGAGGATAAATTTACAATTAAGCTGTCAATTTTAAAATGGTAAAGAGAGAAATTAACCTTTCTTGACGTAGTAGATGGTTTTTACCTAAAAATCTAAAGTGAAAACCACATGGAATAGCTACTAAGCAAATAAAATTGCTAATCCGCTTTGTCCCGCTTAGATGTCGATTGTAGATACGATTACACAAATCGTTGATTAAATCAGAACTTAGTATTTTGATATTGGTACATACCCAAGTAACGCTAACGTTTTATACGAATAAATAGACTAAATCACATGATGAATATCCCAAACCTTATTTCTTTAAAGACTGTGTCATCTGTTTTGTTAGTGATGCTATATTCAGTTGCTCAAGCAGATACTAGTCCATCAAAACCCGTGTTTGAGCAACTTGTTGATGCTCAAACAACTATTGCAAAGGGTCCGTACAAAGGTTTGCGTGTTAGTCACAACAAAGGAGTTCTTCTGACGGGCACATTTATTCCATCACAATCTGCTTCTAGTATTACTAAAGCTGCACACTTACAAAAAACTCCAAGCAAGCTAACCATAAGGTTTTCTAATGCAGGGGGAGTGCCCACAATAGAAGACAACAATCCAAGTGCCAATCCACGCGGGATGGCAATCAGGTTTGAATTACCCAATGGATCAATAACAGATATTGTTAGCCTATCTATCAATGCGTTTCCAGTATCAACGCCAGAGAAGTTTTTAGGGTTTCTAAATGCAATTATTGCCTCTAAGGGGGAATCAACTAAACCAAGTACCTTAGATCAATTGATTTCAGAAACACCCTCTTTGCAAAGATTTATTGCTATACCTAGGGACTTCCCAGTAAGTTTTACTACAGCAAGTTACTTTGGAATTAATGCATTTGAATTTATAAATGCAAATGGTCAAAAAAGTTATGCGCGCTATCAAATCATCCCGGTGAATGGGAAGAAAGCTTTAAGCCCTGACCAAGTAAAAAGTGCCGAACCAAATTATCTATTTGAAGAATTGCCTGAGCGCCTAAAGAAAACAAATCCAGCCTTCAAACTTTTGGCTCAGATTGCTGATAAAGATGATGTTATCAATGACCCAAGTGTAGTTTGGCCTGATGACAGAAAGTTAGTTGAACTTGGGATAATTCATGTTGAAGACATGGTTCCATATAATATTGAAGCGGAAAAATCTTTAGCATTTAACCCATTGTTATTACTAGATGGTATTGAACCTACCAATAATCCAGTGCTGCTCGCTAGACCAAGTGCATATGCAGTGAGCGTTGGGCGGAGATTAACACCATAAGCATAACAGCCCTCATTAACTACTTAAAAACCTAAATTAACATCAAGCCTAAAGTTGTTGGTATGATAAGAATTCGAACCAGAAGATGTTGCGAATGCCAAATCAACAATGATGTTTTTTTGGGCTTTGTATCTAAGACCAAGACCTAAAGAACCAAAATCATTCGGATTGGCATTAGTAGCAAGATTGTAATTTTGACTACTCGCACCTAAATTGGAAACGTACATATTCTGAGTAATATCCCCACCAAAGTTGCGTGAATATTGAATTTTGATTGAAGGCGTAAACGTAGCTGACGCTAACTTGATATCGTAAAATGCATTTAAGCCAGTTAATACAGCTTTAGAGGTGATTTTACTATCATCATATGTTAAAGCATTAGTTGAGCCAGTTTCTGAGTACTTATCCAGCCGAGTAGACGTAACATCAGTTCTTATATAGGGTTGCAAACTGACTCGTTGTACTTGAATGATGCTACTTAATCCAAGGCTTCCAAATGTCACATGTCCGTCACGATTTCCAGATAAGTGCAGACTATCTGTCACAGACCAACGTCTGTTATCAAATGATGTCTTGCCGTAGCCTAGCACACCATCAATATACCAATCAGAAGCTACTTGATAGCTTCCGTAAATGCTACCAGTAGTTTGATGAGATCTTGTTTCACTTCCAAAATCATCAATATCTGTCTTATCAAAACCATAACCAAGTGCACCACCAACAATCAGACTATTCGCTAATTGGTAATCAATACCCAATGTTATTCCTTGACTAGAAAATTTATTATTAGCACCTTGTCTATCAATAGCACCATAGTCCAAACTTCCAGTCGCCCATATGCCTATTGGCAGATTATCAAAGACTCGCTGATTGAATGAGAGTAAATTATTCGTTTCTGTCAACATTGAATTATCAGCATCGGACATAGTTTGTGGCGGCTGAGTGTTTTCATTCGTATTTCCTGCAAGGATGATAGGCTTTCCTATAGATTCTTTAGGTAGAAATTTGACTTGTGAAGTCTCAGTCGAGACGTGGCCACCCAACAATGATGTCAGCGAGCCAACAACTGGATTGGAGCTACTAAAAGAAAAACTGTTGTTCTTAACATTAAAGTTTTGATGAAGTCGCTGAAAGTGGTCGGTAATGTTGTTGATTTGGCTTGCAGTGAAACGCTGCACAACATAGGATTGCATGGCCTGTTGATTTTGCGTTGCCACATCGATTGATGTGGTTGCTTGTGTACGCAACAGTAATTGTAGTGTACTTTCTTTTTGGATGTTGTAATCGGAAAGTGTCCTACCATCTTCAAGCTCTTTACCTGCAAAAAGCAATCGCTGCTGGTCTGGTGAAATACCTTCTTTATCTTGAATCTTAGCTTTAAGGCTTTCAATAGAATCACTATTCTCGACCTCAAGCGTGATAGTTTTCCCAGTAAGCGTTTTAACGAAAATTTGCATAGCAAGTGCAGCAGGAGAAAGCATAAACATTATCAAAACTAAGCCTAGCTTAGTCATACTTTTAATGAATATATTCTTTTCTGGCTTAACCATTGAGGTAAAGCTAATACCGTTTTGTTGAGAAACTAAGATCAAGGCAGATTGATTTTTCATACTAGTTTGTTAGTAATGCTTTAATTAGTCGCGATTGTTATTTGGTTTATTATATAGGCAAAGATGATACTTAAATAAATGGCCCAATAAATATGCAGTTTACAGAGATTCTTGATAAATTTAGGGCATTAGGCGGCGTTGCTGACAATATCGAATTGCGCCATGGTCGCTATGGAAGGGGAATATTTCCAATAAACCCAAATAAACCTATCAAAATCAAAATCCCAAGCAAGCTACTAGCATCTCCAAGCTGGTTAGTTTTAGACCGTGACAATCACATTAGAATTAAGCCTAAGCTTGAATTAGAGCCTGCATGGGTTGATTTTTATGAAAGCTATCAACAGTTCTTTGGATGGAGTAATGTCGGCATCAATGAATTGAGCGAATATCATAATGAGCTGACAAAACTACCAAAGAAAATTAAACAGTTTCTATTGCTTTTTGGTTGGCATGACGAAGATTTTGATAAAAAAAGCGTTAAAGACTACTTAAAAGAGTACCTTGCTAGTCGACAGATTCGAATTGGGAATGAGTCGAAACTTATGCCTATCATCGAGCTCATTAATCATTCAGCTGATGGTAAGCAATATATTGCTGATGATGGCGTTAAGTTCGAGGGTACTTTTAAGGATGAGGCTTTGGCCTGTTACCATGGGAGTTTTGATGCATTACACTTCTTTAGAATTTATCATTTCAACTCAGAGTCAAGTACGGTTTTATCCTGTGATGTCAAAATAGAAGTGCCCAACGTAGGTTTGATTAATATTTCTAGATTTGACGCAATGGTTGAGATTGTAGATGGTGTTGTGATACCAAGGATGGTTAAGACAAAGTCTGGAATCCAGATAGATTTTATTGAGCTCGTTAACAAAAAGAATAAACAAACGCCTAGGAAAATATTCACGGATGGAATACAGCGATTTAATGTTTCATTCTTGGTAGCAAATCAAATATTTGATGGTTTAATTGAACATAACCGTAAAGCCTATTCAAACTTTGCCAGTGAATGTAGGTTATCTAACAACAAGGTAGCAAAAGAACTTGAGTCTATTGCATTAAACCAACTGAAACTTCTAAATGAATGAATAAGTAGCCAACTTAATTGGGGGCTTTATCCGCAAAGCTGACTGTCGCCAGATATCAACCTATACTTAGTAAACACAAACTTTATTGCGTCCTGTTTCCTTGGCCTTATACAAGGCTTTGTCTGCTTGATTAAGTAGCGTGTCAATATTAACGTTTTTATTAATAACCGCAGCAACACCAATAGAAACTGTAAACTGTATAGGCAAACCAACGGGTATATCCACTTCCGTTTTGGCGACAGTTTCGCGCAAACGCTCAGCCACTTCTAGCGCCTCTTTAACCTCGGCTTCTGGCAAAAGGATGGCAAACTCTTCACCACCGATGCGACCTGCTATATCCACTTGACGTAATGTCTCTTGACAGATTTTACTTAGCGCTTGCAGAACGGCATCACCTACTTGATGGCCATAGGTGTCGTTCACGTTCTTAAAGAAATCAATATCTAACATCAAAACAGAAAGCTGTGTGTTGTAACGAATGGCACGTGACAACTCTATTTCAGCTTGCTCCATAAAGTGTCTGCGATTAGACAAGCCAGTGAGGTAGTCTAAATGCGCCTGTCTGGTAAGTTCTAATTCAAGATTTTTACGTTCGGTGTAATCCCTGTGCGAGCCAATCATTCGAACGGCTTTGCCTTCTGCGTCACGCTCTACAACTTTTGCACGATCTAATATCCATTTGTAGTCACCATTCTTAGTGCGCATTCTATACACCAACTCATGTACTGAGGTGCGCCCTTCAAGCACATCGTTAATAGACTTCCAGGCATTTTCGACATCATCAGGATGTACAAAGTCTGCCCACTGGTTTATGGTGTGCTTAATCTCCTCGTAAGTGTATCCAAGCATCTCAGCCCAGATATGATTCCGCTCTACTTCCCCTGAGGAGATATGCCAATCCCAGAAACCAAGACCACTAGCCTCGAGCACAAAGTTAAGTTGCTGTTGACGGCTTCTCAGCAATAACTCAGCCTGTTTGCGTTCAGCCCTACGCCGAAATAAAGAATAAGCTAAGACGCAGGTAAACAATAAAACAATGGGGATAATGTACTTGAGTAAGTCACGAAGACCAATCTCTTTTTCTGAGTAAACACCAAACCACTTTTCATAAATGCTATCGTAGGTTTTGTTGGCTTTAGTGATGGCAAATGCTTCGTTAATTTTGCTCAACAAATCAGACTCACCGTCATGTACAGCAAATGCAAACTTTTGCGTAAATCCCGCGTTCACTTTTAAAGCTTTAATATTGGTAATCCCATTGCTGGCTAATGATTGCAAGCCAACAACTTTGTTGACTAACATGGCGTCATGCTTGCCAGAGGCTAACAAACGCATTCCTTCTTCCGCATTATTAACCAATACTAATTGTTTATCCCATCCCCTTGATCTCGCGTACGATGTCTCTACATCATCCTTAATCATGATGATAGATTTACCATTAAGATCAGACTCTGAATTAACACGTGATTCATTCTTTCGAACAAATATTCCGCCTTTAAAAATGGTATGTGGGACAGAGAAGTCTGCATAAGCTTGAGCCTCATCTGTGATGTTGAGGTTAATCAATACATCTATTTTGCCTGCTTTAAACTCCTGAAGAAGTTCAGTGAAAGGCAATACGCGTATATGGTAGTTTAGACCCGCCTCTGTTGCGACTGCCTTCCATAGTTCTACGGTAAAGCCACCAGCGGTTTCATCAGTCATGCCAGTGGCAAATGGCGGGAAATCTTGCTCACTACCAACAATCAGCGTGTTGGTTTGTATTTGTTTCTGCTGGGGAGTTTTTTGTACTTGAGCACTGGCCTGGCTGTCTGGGGAAAACGCATAAACAATCTTAGCTCCAATCAATGAGAGCATTAGCGCCAGTGAGATGCAAGTGCAGATTTGAAGACTTAAGTTTTTGACAGAGCCATTCACTTTCGACACTTTCATTCTCAGAAGTTATCGTTTTTTTCCATCTCGTTTGTAAAAACGCTTATGGAAAATAAAACGAGGCAGGGTCGAGACCTCTTTAGTATCGGCGCGTATTTTCAAGACGACCGATAAGTGTGTTGCTACTTTAGTATACCAACCTAAATTTAGATTAGGCAAAAAATTAGTATCATTTTTATAATCCTAAGGCAGGCTAATTAGTCCAGTAGATATGCCATTTTTTAAATCTGCGAAGAGGATTATCGAAATTCATACTTTGTGGACTTTTAGGAAGAGTGGACACCCTCTAATACTTTACAACTTATATCAACAGAAGAACTAAACCCGCTCAAAGATGGTCGGGTTTATCATTTTGCAGAATGCAGCACTAGTCTCTTGAGGAGTTTAATTGCCAGCGTTCCAAATGTGAGTGCGAGCTATCCACTTACCGTTTGCATCTTTCTTAAAAACACTAGTCGTGATGCCGCTGTAAGTGGCTGTTACGCCATCCTTTTCAGGACCACTAGCGCTCCACTTTGCGACCTGATAAAGCGTTTTATCATCACCATCAACGGTGACTATTTCCAATTTATGATTCTTCAAACCTGCTTCAAAAAAACTTTTAAATAAGTTCTGAATCTCTGCACGTCCAGTCAGAACTTTGCCGTTGCCTGGGGAAAGTACAGCATTTTCTGCATATAAACTAGCAAGTGAACTAGCATCTGAATTATTAAAGGCTTTATTCCATGTATTGTTTAATGCCTCTACAGTTGTTTGGGCGGTCATTTCTTCAGCAAATGCAATACTTGCTGTTACAAGGCTAAAAGTTATTATCGCGAGTGTGTTTTTAAACAGTGATTTCATATGGGGTAATCCTTAATTGAAGTGTAAAAAACCATGAAATAAATAATTTTTCATGTCGCTTGCAGCTAATTTGTCCAAGCATCATTAATAACAGAATTTAGCAGTCATCAACTGAAATAAGAAGATGAGCCAAACTCTAGTTAGGCTCATTATAGTTAGCTGGCTAACTAAATGCAAATTTAATCTTTAAACTTATGTATAAATTTTTCTAAGGATTTGAAGCAATATATCTCTTGCCATTACTTAGCTGTTATTAATGTTTTGATAGCACGCATTAAAAAATCGCTAAATTTAAACTGTGATTGAAAAAACCTTAGGAGATTTTTATATGGAAAACACAAGTAGCTGTAGAAATGCGTTTGGGCTTTGAAGTAACAATGTACCTAATGAACAAGTAATTCCTTGTTCTTGATACGACAGGACCCAGCTTTAAGCTAGGGTTTTTCATTCAAGGCGCTCAATAAAGTAAGTTAAGATTTCTGAAAACTGAATGAAATAATTCACTGAATAAATTCCCAACGACTCACTCAATGATTTAACTATATGGAAGAGTCTGGAAAAGCAAAATTATTTACACCCTCTGTCACAGAACAAAATGTTCTTCGACATTAAAGTCGTTTACAACTTCATCCTTCAACAAAAATATCTTTGTCGAATTTCCATTAAAGTCGTTTACAAGCATTCAAACTTAATCTTGAGTCTTCAAATACATTGATAAATTTAAGATAATTGATGCTGGATCGGCCAAGATACGGTAGACACTATGAAGTAGGGTTTGTCTCATTAAAACCTATGACAACTAAATCCGCAAAGCGGACGGTCAACTAAAGAAGCTAACAGACTGTAATCGGCCCATAGCAGTCATTCAAATTTGAGCTAATTTGGTCTATTTGATTGATTAGAGTTCCGCTAGACATAACAACCTCACTATTCACTTAATACTTCACGTAAGGTAGCTAGAACTTGCTCTACCACCGTCGAGTTACGTTTGTAGTATGTCCATTTACCAACCTTAGTTGATTCGACCAAGTTCGCATCTTGCAACGCTTTCAAACATAATGATGTGGCAGGTTGCGATAGCCCAACCTTGTCCTGAATCAAGCTTGCACACACCCCATACATCTCGTATGGGTAAAGTTGTGTGTAGTCCTTAAACGCCTCATTAGGATTAGCTAACCAAGCCAATATTGCACGTCTTGTAGGGTTAGCTAGCATTTTTAATGCTTCATTTAAATCCATCTTACTCTCACCTTATTGCCAGTGGGAAAGCCCACTATTAAAGTTGATCATTATGTGCTGAATGGATAATCAATGTATCCTGCTTCACCACCACCATAAAGAGTATGATTATGCACTTGATTAAACGATAATCCTTTTAGAATTCGATACGGTAAATCGGGGTTTGCTATAAATGGTTTACCAAATGCATATAAATCACCGTAGCCTTTTGAATTTACTGTCAGTGCCTTCTCTACGGTATAACGACCTGCATAAATTATCGCACCCTCAAATGTTTTACGTAAATCACGTCTAAATGTTTCAGGCAAGTCTGGGCTGTTGTCCCAATCTGCCTCTGCGATCGATATGTATGCAATACCAAGATCATTCAACATTTCAGCAGCACGAATGTAGGTTTCATGAGGGTTACTTTCTACTAGGCCAAGATAAACGCGGTCTTCTGTAGTGGTGGTAAACAGTGGAGCGAATCTTACACCTACTCGATTACGCCCAAACACGTCGATAACAGCTTCAGTAACCTCTCTTAAAAAGCGAAGTCTATTGGTTAGCGAGCCACCGTATTCGTCCGTTCTGTGATTCGTGTGCTCAGAAATGAATTGGTTTAGCAAATAACCGTTAGCGGAATGAAGCTCAACACCGTCAAATCCAGCCAACTTTGCGTTTTTAGCAGCTTGACGATATACCTTAACCAATTCTTTAACTTCTTCGGTTGTCAGTTCACGAGGCATGCTTGGTTCAACCAAAGCACCTTCGCCAGGTCCAGTCTCGATGAATACCTTTACAGACTTAGCTTGAATGGCTGATGGTGCTACTGGTGCATCTCCGTTTGGTTGTAACTCGCAATGGGATACTCGGCCAACATGCCAAAGTTGGCAAAAAATAATTCCACCACTTTCGTGTACAGCGTTCGTTACTTTCTTCCAACCTTCTATTTGCTCCTCTGAGTGTATGCCTGGTGTCCAAGCGTAGCCTTGCCCACGTGTTTCAATCTGTGTACCTTCTGTAACCATAAAACCTGCAGTAGAGCGTTGTTTATAGTAACTTGCCATTAATTCATTTGGCACATTTCCCGGTTGAGAGCTACGGCAGCGAGTTAGTGGCGGTAATACAATTCGATTGGGTAAAAACAAGTCGCCTAATTGGACTTTTTCAAATAATGACGATACGTTCATATATGCCTCTTTAATTTAAGTTGCATACATTTTCACATTTAAATGCATAAATGTGAAGAGTTGTTTTGAATATATATATATGAAGTTCAGCTATGGGTCATATATGCTCATAAATAAAAAGTAGAATTAAGATTGCTGATACAGTCAGAATGTCATCGCGGAATCCATTTTCGACCTTCATAAAACCCCATCCCGGAATAAAGTTAAAATAGCAGTTCAAATACTCCTAATATCCTTAAACTGAAAGTAGACAGGATTAAGCTGACTTTCTCTTTAGAATTATATGAGCTGTTAGAATAACCGACTCTAATCGTCCCTTAACTGACCTTCATTAGTTAAATGCATGAGCACCGTCAGGCGTCCCGCTAAAGGGTTAGGGTGAGCTTGCTAAACAAAATCCACCATTAACGCCCCCAGATTCTATGTTTGTATACTTTCATCGTGGAGGCTTCATTTCGGCACTCAAACTTGACTGCCCAACCGACTGCAAAGCGCCTATGCAGTTGCTAATAGTGCTAAACTGTCACCACAATTTTGCCGATCTGCTGGTTGGATTCCATATAGCGGTGTGCTTCGACAATCTGCGCTAGCGGATAGGTTTTGGCCACCAGCGGTTTCAGCTTGCCTTCAGTCAACCCTTGCACAATGAAGGCTTTGGCGCGTGCCATGCGTTCAGGATGAGTGCTGATTTCAAATAGGGTATACCCGCGTATGGTTAATTGCTTGGCGAGCACGGGGAACAGCGGCAATGGCGTCGGCTCTGTACTTAGCGCGCCATACTGGAAAATAATGCCGCTTTGGGCTGTCGCTTCTGCCAGTTTGCTGATGGTCGGCCCGCCAACCGGATCTAACACCACGCGTGCACCTTTATTATTGGTAATGCGGTTCACTTCGGTCACCAGGTCTTGTTCTTCCGTCGCAATCACATGCTTGGCACCGGCCTTGAGCAAAGCCTCGCGCTTGCTGCTGGTGCGCGTCAAAGCAACGGGAATAGCACCCAGCAGATTGGCAATCTCTATAGCTGCCACACCCACGCTGCTTGATGCCGCCGGAATCAGCACAAACTCACCGACTTTGGTATCGGCAAACTCCACCAATGCGCCATAGGCAGTCATATATTGCATCCAGATGGAGGCTGCTTCTGACCAGGAAAGTGATGGTGGATGCTTTACCGCGGCAAATGCAGGCACATTCGCCAACTCACCATAAACACCATACTGATTCTGAGAGAACGCTGGGATTGTGCTGACCGCATCACCTATCTTGAACTCAGTCACGTTACCTCCCACTGCTTTGACTATGCCTGCCGCTTCATAGCCCAGCCTCGCTGGCAGTATCGGTGCTTCCAAATACTGACCATTGCGGAACATGACTTCTGCACGATTGAGACCGATGGCTTGCACCTTGATCTGCACTTCATCCCTGCCTGGTGCGGCGACTTGTTCATCTGCTATCTGTAATACTTCTGGCCCACCGGTTTGGTAGAATCTGACGATACGTGACATTTTTATCTCCTGATGATGTAAAAAATAGTGTGGAAATCAAGCCCAGCCGCTCAATACGATCTTACCTATGGTGCTACCGGCTTCGAGATGCGCGTGCGCCCTACGCAAGTTGGCAGCGTTGATAGGAGACAGTGTTTCGTTGAGCGTAGATGCAAGTACTTCCTCATCTACTAATCGTGCGATACGATCCAAGATATGGTGCTGCTCAATCATGTCCTCCGTCTGGTACATAGATCGGGTGTACATCAACTCCCAGACGAAAGTCGCGCTTTTGTTCTTTAGCAAGTTAAGGTCTACCGGCTGTGCGGTTTCCACAATCGAGCAGATGCGGCCTTGCGGCTTGATGAGCTCGGCCATGACAACAAAATAGCCATCGGTATCGTTGCAACAGAAAATATAATCAGGCTGGGGAATGCCGATTTCGCGCATTTGCGTCACCAGGTCATGCTGATGATTGATGACGTGCTGTGCGCCCAATTCCTGCACCCATGTTACGGTCTCTGGGCGCGATGCCGTGGCTACCACGGTCAATCCCGCCAACTTATTCGCGAGTTGGATTGCAATAGAACCCACCCCGCCAGCGCCGCCTATGATAAGCAAGCTCTTATTACGGTTTTGCGTTATATCAAGTGCAATGCCCAGCCGGTCGAATAGTGCCTCCCATGCGGTCAGCGCAGTCAGCGGCAAAGCGGCTGCCTGGTCGAAACTCAAACTCTGTGGCATGTGGCCGACGATACGCTCATCTACGAGCTGGTATTCGGCATTACAGCCTGAGCGCGTAATGTCGCCAGCGTAATATACTTTGTCGCCAGGCTTGAACAGCGTGCAGTCTGGTCCGGCTTCGACCACCTCACCAGCGGCATCCCAACCTAGAACCTTGGGTGTTATTTCCAACTTGTCTTTAGGCTTACGCACCTTGGTATCGACAGGGTTGACTGCAATGGCGTGGATCTTCACCAAAAGATCGCGACCGATTGTCACGGGTCTCGGTAATTCGACATCCATCAGTGATTCAGGATCGCTGATAGGTAAATATCTGGTTAATGCAACGGCTTTCATGGTGTCTCCTGTTTTAGTGGCGCAGGCATCCTCGCCTGCGCTTATATGTCACATAAATTCTGGCAGCACGAACTCTGCCAGTTCCTGCAGCACTTCGTCAGCTGCACGTTTGCCATATTTGACATTGAAAATGAGGTGATCTACACCAATGCGTTTGCTAGCACGCAGATGCATCAGCAAGGCATTCCTGCCGAGTCGGTGACCTAAATGAATAGGCGTTGCTGCTTCATTCGGGCTGTCGGCAAGATCAATAAAATAAGACTGTGTAAATGGTTTGTACTGTCCTGGTAGTTCTGCCTCCACTGAATCTCGCCAGCGCTGCACCACTTGCGCCTGTGCCTCAATATTGCGAGGGTAGCTTATCCAGCCGTCGGCGTTGCGCGCTATCCAACCCAAATCCTGCTGGCTGTGGCCAGTAACAAGCAAGGGTACATGTGAAGCGACTGGCTTGGGGATCACATCGGCAGCTTGCAGATGGCCGAAGCTGCTACTGACTTGCGGAAAGTACTCTGACCAATAAATCTTGAGCAACTCGATTTCTTCTCGAAACATCGCACCGCGCGACTCAAAATCTACATTAAAGGCCGGAAACTCCACCACTCTGTCACCAGTTGCAACACCCATTAACAATCGGCCATTGGATAGACGGTCTATGCTGGCGGCGGCTTTGGCAATATGAATCGGGTGACGTAATGGCAGAATGATGGACGCCGTTAACAATGCGATTTCTGAGGTTTGCGCGGCCATATATCCGAGATAAGCCCACGGGTCGAATATCTGGCCGACATCGCCAAAATTCGGGTCTTTAAGCGGCACATCACGGAAGGCTAGGCTGGCAAAACCGGATTTTTCAGCAAACTGCGCAAGCACTACTTGGTTGTGCATGGTTGGCTGATCGCGCTCAAAGGCCTCGATAGGGAACATGATACCCAAGGTCAGTTTTCCGCGCTGGAACACACGCTGCCATCCACGGTTGGCTGTCGGTGATTGATTTGGATTAGGGGTAAACATTCTGTTCCATTATAAAAAAATACTGGCACATCTAAAAAAAGGGAGGGTAATGATGTGCCAGTGTAGGCTAGAAATAGTAAGGGGAAGAGCTATATACTTAGCCAAAACTGTTTTAAGTCTGACCCTTGACCGCCAGTAAATCTACAGTTTCGATTATTGGCATCTCGGCCAGCAAATCTGTGGCATTCGCCATCAGCGCCTCGGCGATCTTGCCGCTAAGATGCTCCTGACGGCCATGCTCGTCGCTGAAGGTGTCAAAAATGCCAAAAGTGGCAGGGCCAAATTTGAGTGCGTACCAGGTAGCGGTTTCCGGCTCGTTTTCCACCAGCGGCAGTGCGGATTTCAGAAATGCTTCCAGTGCCGCTTCCTTTCCTGGCTTTGCATTCAAACGTACATACAGGGCTAATTTCTTGTTCATGATCACTCCTAATAAAAATAACACGAAGGTTTTGGATATGTGCTGTCACACTTTATCCGCTTTAATAATCTAAATACTTGCTTCCAGCACCTCCCTGCTCTTATCCAGCGTCACATCCTTGTGTTCACCGAGCTCGACCATGCCATGACTTTCCAGCTGTGACAGCATGGCAGGAATGGCATCTGCGCTAATGTCATAGGCAGATAATCGCGTTGGTACATTTAGGCTCTCAAAAAATGATCGGGTATTCTGAATGGCCGCTTCAATACGCGCATCTTCCGTACCTTCACTGATATGCCAAACGCGTTCGGCATATTGCAGTAGCTTGGCACGCTTGGCATCGCGACGCAGGCTGAGCATGCTCGGTAAAATGATAGCTAGCGTTTGTGCGTGATCCAAACCATGCAGTGCGGTGATTTCGTGGCCAATCATGTGCGTCGCCCAATCGCTTGGCACACCAGAGCCGATCAAGCCATTTAAGGCTAGCGTGGCCACCCACATGAAATTGGCTTGCAATTCGTAATCTTCTGGGTTTTGAAGAACTTTAGGTCCAACTTCAATCAGCGTCTGCAACAACCCTTCCGCAAAGCGGTCCTGCACGCGGGCGCCAACGGGGTAGGTCAGGTATTGCTCCATGATATGGGTGTATGCGTCCACCACGCCATTAGCCAACTGGCGCGGAGGTAGGGTGAAACTCTTGCTTGGGTCGAGTACGGAGAACTTTGGAAACACATGTTCACTGGTGAAATAGAGTTTATCCTGCAAACCGGATGAGGTTTCAATGCGTGAGACCACTGAGCCGTCGTTCATTTCAGAGCCTGTAGCAGGCAAGGTCAGCACCGTGCCATAAGGCATGGCTTTTTTAACATTTGCACCGTGCTGGAGCAAAATTTCCCATGGGTCACCCTCGGTATACACCGCAGCTGCGACAAATTTGGTGCCGTCAATCACGGAGCCACCACCAACTGCCAGAAGGAAATCGAGCTTGTTGGTCTTGACCTGTGCCACAGCTTTCATCATGGTTTCATAGGTTGGATTTGGCTCAACGCCACCAAACATCTCAAATACGCGGTTACCCAGAGCAGCCTGCACTTCATCAAGTGTTCCATTCTTCTTGGCACTGTTACCGCCGTAAATAATCAAAACGCGAGCCTCAGGTGGCACTAACTTGTCGATTTCAGCGACCTTGCCTTTACCGAAAGCGATACGTGTCGGATTATAAAAATCAAAATTCAGCATAAAAACTCCTTAAACATTAAAATTATTAGACCAGTCGGCTAGTGTTGTGCCAAATAAAAAAGCCAGCTTAGTTAAGTCCAAGTCTTATTTTCGTAGCACTCATGGCGCATTCCAAGGCAGCGCGTGTGCGACTGACCTTGGTCAAAAGTGTTGCACCAACCCACATATAATAGATTTCTGCCGTGACAGCATTTACATCCAGGTTGGCAGGAAACTCACCTTTACGAATGCCTTCTTGCAAGCAGTTGGTAAGACACGCGATGACACGATCAGTACCGTTTTTTAACGTAATACGCATAGCTTCGGAGAGATCGGTCACTTCTGCGCTCAATTTAACAATTAAGCATTTATCTGTTGTGGCGTCGCTAGATTGGGTGTCCAACCATGATTGAAAAAACTTGAGCAGTCGGCTGGAATTTGAACTGCCGTCATCTTTGAGTAAGTGTTCTAACATCTGCAAATAATCGTCAAAGTAATTTTCCAGCAATGCGTCGCCAAACTGCTCTTTGGATTTGAAATAGTGATAGAACGACCCCTTAGGCACCCCTGCAGCAGAGAGTATTTCGTTGAGGCCGACAGCAGCAAAGCCCTTGCCTAGGATGATATCCTTGGCTGTGTCTAAAATTTGCTGACGTGTATCACTAGATTTTGTGGTTGGAAGTTTGTTACCCATAAGCGCATTATTGCATAGATTAGACCAGTCGTCTAACTGAAATATAAAAATCCGTTTTACTATGCTAAGAATCTAATATGAATTTGTTTGATGACGACGAATGATAAATTTTTAATAACTGAAAATTCAAAATCTGCTATGTTTCTCATGAGTATGAGATTCTTTGGTTATATAAAATTCTGTAAATTTTTATGAAGATAAGCTTTAAGCCAATTGTAGAAATATTAAAACTTTAAGTGAATGAAAGCTTTGTCCTCCATTGCTGCTGACCAGCTTTGTTTTTGGTATGACTGCAATGGGCCGATTGCTGAAGTCAGAAGAACTCAACTGAACGGCCGCTTTGTCCCGCATTGCAGACTGACAACCAATTGGCTTAGTCTGTTATCTCTGATAGCCTTCACCTTACATTTCCTTTCAGTGAAGGACCTTTCGCTATCTAACCTTCAAGCTATACATTCAAGATAAAGATTGACTAAAATTCGATGCAATAAAATTTATATATAACGCATCATATGAATATCCAGAAACCTTTTTCCGCAATGGTCGCGATAATAATTAATCAAACTTTATTCTCTGCTTACATACTTAATTGAAAATCGCCTAGAGCATAAACATATATTTTATTATCTGTTCGAATATATTTTATTACCATCATTATAAACTCCATACAAATATATACGAACGAATATATTTATTGTACTTTTCTTTAGAAGCACCTATTATTATTCGAACGTATATATTTAATTTATTCCGCCACAAATAAAACCAGCATCTGAAAATGCGTAAATGAAAAATATGAACTCCAAATTATTTGAAATTGATTCTACTCACACTCTAGGTCAAGCAATTCGAAAAAGACGCAAAGAGATGCGACTTACAATGGATTTAGCTGCACCATTATGTGGTGTTAGCGTGCCATTCTTACAAGCTCTTGAAACAGGGAAATCTAGCGCTCACCTAGGCAAGGCAATTCAAGTTGCCAATATGCTTGGGCTTAAAATATTCGTGCAGGAATAAATATGAATTCACTGAATATTTGGGTTGATGATATCTTCGCAGCCACATTGAGTGAAGAAAATAACACTTTTAGCCTAACTTACACTGATGTATGGAATACAAGCGGCTATGCATTCTCTCCGCACCTACCATTGAGTACATTATCAAGCGGGGCATCAGTACGTAATTTCTTTAGTAATCTATTGCCTGAAGGAAATATTCTGGAAGGGATGTCACAAGTTTATCAAGTAAGCAAATACAATGTATTCGGAATACTGAGCAAGATAGGAAAAGATTGTGCTGGAGCACTAATCCTAACCCTGCCAGAAGAAACTATCACGGAAGCTAATAATCGGTTCACAATAGAATATGATTATCAGGAAATCAGCGAGCACGAACTAGATACCCGAATTGAAGAGGCAAATGTAAATAACACACCAGTAATGATGTGGAATATGATCCCGAGAATGTCACTTGCAGGGGTGCAAAACAAGTTAGGCATATATATTGATAAAAATGACAAGTTATATCTACCAGTAAGTTCCGCACCTACATCTCATATTTTAAAACCTGATAATGTTGACGGCCCACATCCTAACATTGCTGCCAATGAATATTTTTGCATGCAACTAGCGAGTCGAATTGGATTAAACGTACCTGATACTAGTTTCAGAAATTTACCAACGCCAATTTTTTTAATAAAGCGCTATGACAGAGTCTGGACTTGGGAAGGTCAACTCATTAGAAGCCATCAAATTGATGGTTGCCAGGCGTTAAACTTACCCCCTAATCTTAAATATCAACAGGAGTATAGAGATGGCCCTCAGGGTGCGACAATAAAAGATCTGTTGCAATTATCCAATATATGCAAAGTACCAGCTATAGCTCAACAACAAATTCTTTTGTGGCTACTTTTTAACTACATTATCGGAAATAGTGACGCACATGCGAAAAACATTTCATTTCTGATCAATCACCATCAGCTTGATGAAAAAAATAACATCCTGGTCGAGCAAGGTATGAAAGTGGCACCATTCTATGATTTGGTATGCGGTCGCGCATATGACTATTTCGAGCTAGCGCAATCAATTGGTGGGGAAAATCAGTTCTCCTTGATTACAAGACTTGAATGGAAGCAGTTTGCAAATGATTGCGACATTTCATTTGTAGCATTACAGAAAATAGCAAATATTTTAGTCAGCAAGGTCAAGAAGGCGCTGCCTGAGTTATCTGAACGCATTAAACAAGAAACGAAACAACCAATCATTGAAACGATTACCGAAGTCATTAATACCCACTGTGACTATCTAGTTGAAAGTTTAATTTCATAATGATCACCCATCAATAATATTTTTTACACATTTAAAAGTAAATATTGCTGTAAAAAAGTAATTAAATATACTCTAGATTTATCAATAGAATCATTATGTTAGTTAAACAATAATCTTGAATTATTTGAAAAAAATCCTTATAATATTTCTAAGTTCCAAATAGATTAAACCGTCTGGAGACGGGTAGAAATAGAGTGTATTTAATTACATCTTTTTAAGGAACTTATGTTAATCCCGTATCGTACGGGTAATAAACCCCAGACTTTTAGTCTGGGGTTTTGATTTTATTAATATGCATAAACATAATATACGAACTACACATGAGCACCTGTTTTCGTAAACATTCAGCATATTCGCACCTACTTAATTCTTGCGTGACATTTGCGTGATTCCAAGATGCTTTACTATGCTTTATCGTGACTTTTGCTACAGACGATAAAATGCAACTTGTTGATTTATATAAACATATTATTTAAGATCAAAACTACGAACCAAGGGGTCAGGAGTTCGAATCTCTTCGGGCGCACCAAATAAGACAAAAGGCTTACAGTTTAATTGCTGTAGGCCTTTTGTCTTTCTAGCATCCAATAAACAAATACTAATTCTTTTTGCTGGCTAGCGTTATCGGCCAGCGTACCTGCAAAGTATAATCAAACCAGTCAGCGCTAAAACAGATTGCAAACCTACCATCCCCGCCTTCAAAAGTATCCACTGATTTTCAACTGTTTACTTTCTATTAATTTAGCAGCTTTACTAGAACTTTTTGCTAAATACTAGTTAATCAACAAACTTAGGTCTTAGTTCGGCCTGCGCAAGATCTAAAAATGCGCGCAGCTTAGGCGGCATAAAGCGCTGTTTTGGGTATACCAGATGAACTGGGTCTGCCTTACCTTGCCAATCTGGCAAGAGTCGCAACAAGGCTCCGCTAGTGAGCCCCTGTTGGCAGGTGAAGGTTGGCAATAGCGCCACCCCCTGTCCATTTTCTGCCATAGACTTCACCACACCAATGCTGTTAGCCATTGTTCTTGCCTGTAGCGGAATCATTATATTGCTTTGTCCATTCCATAAGTTCCAGACGTCACGCCCCATTGGGGTAAATTGCAAGCAATGGTGCGCGTGTAAATCCTGAGGCACTTCTAATGGCGCTGACTTCTCTAAATAATCACGGCTTGCGAATATTGCCCAATGTATCGTTCCTAATGACTTCGCTACTAGGCTGGAGTCACGCAAATCACCTGTGCGGATGGCAACATCTATACCTTCTGCCACTAAATCGATATAACGATCAGTTAGTAACAGCTCTACCTCTAGCGCAGGGTATTCCTGTTGCGCTCGCTGTACCAGATTTGCGAGTAAGCTATCACCAAGATCCGCTGGGGCGGTGACTTTTAGCTTACCCTGAGGTTGCTTGCGAGCCTCATCAATAGCGGCCTCAGCCTCTAGCAAATATCCTAGCCCTTGAGAGGCATGATGATAATAAACCGTCCCCGATTCAGTAAGACTGAGTCGCCTAGTTGTACGCTGTAACAGGGTAATACCTAGACGCCTCTCTAACCTAGAGATACGGGTACTTACTGTCGAGGTTGGCAAACCAAGTTGTCTAGCCGCAGCACTAAAACTACCAGCCTGCACAACTTTTACAAACACAGCTGCTTCGTTGAAATCCATGATTATTCAATAAAGTGAAAAGTAATTTCACATTTAACCATCTAGTACATCATTTGTCATGTGTTTATAGTGAGAACCATCGTAACGCAGTCATGAATTAATAAGGAACACACCATGAAAAAACTAGCATTTATCAAACGCAGCAATGGCAATCACTGGGTAGGTGATGGCTTTCCTGTACAAAGCATTTTTTCTTATCGTGACATTCATGAAGAGATGTCTCCATTCTTGCTCATGGACTACGCAGCACCAACCAGTTTCGAACCAACCGAGCAACGTCGCGGTGTAGGTAAACATCCACACCGTGGTTTTGAAACAGTGACCATCGTCTACGAAGGTCAGGTGTCACATCATGACTCTACAAATTCTGGCGGCACTATTGGCGCCGGTGACGTGCAATGGATGACAGCAGGTTCCGGCATTATTCATGAGGAGTACCATGGTGACGATTACGCTCGCAATGGTGGCCCTTTCGAGATGATTCAACTATGGGTCAATCTGCCAGCTAAACACAAGATGACAGCACCTGGCTATCAAGGCATTACCAGTGCGCAAATTCCAGAAGTTAAGCTAGCTGGGGATGCAGGCAAAGTGCGCGTGATTGCAGGTGAATTTGCAGGACAAAAAGGCCCGGCACATACCTTCAGCAGCATGAATGTGTGGGATGTCAGATTGAATGCAGGCAGTACAACCACATTCAATTTGCCAGATGGTCATACCACTGCCTTATTTGTGCTGCATGGTGCAATCAGCACTGGCGATGTACACATTATCCAGCCATCCGAGCTTGCGGTGATGCAGCGCGAAGGCACAGAACTGGTACTGGAAGCACAGCAAGACACAGTTTTATTGTTATTAAATGGGGCACCGCTAAATGAACCTGTGGTCGGCCACGGCCCCTTTGTCATGAATACCTGGGAAGAAATCAATCAGGCAGTTGATGATTACAACCATGGCCGTTTAGTAGCAGCATAGAGTTAAACCATTATTTAATTTTTAGATGATTTATTTAGGAGAAAAACCATGAACAAACCATATGTACGTCTAGACCGCGATAACGCAGTAGTTTTATTAGTAGATCACCAAGCAGGCCTGTTATCTTTAGTGCGTGATATTGATCCAGACCGTTTCAAGAACAATGTGCTAGCGCTAGCAGATGCAGCTAAATACTTTAAGTTGCCAACCATCTTAACCACCAGCTTTGAGAATGGCCCGAACGGCCCATTGATGCCAGAGCTTAAAGCGATGTTCCCGGATGCACCTTTCATTGCTCGCCCAGGCCAAATCAACGCTTGGGATAATGAAGATTTTGTGAAGGCGATTAAAGCCACAGGTAAGAAGCAGTTGATTATCGCCGGTGTGGTCACAGAGGTATGCGTAGCATTCCCGGCACTGGCAGCGATTGAAGAAGGTTTTGAGGTGTTTGTGGTAGCGGATGCTTCAGGTACGTTTAATGAAATGACACGTGATGCGGCATGGCAACGCATGGCAGCGGCAGGTGCGCAATTCATGACCTGGTTTGGGGTGGCTTGTGAGTTGCACCGTGACTGGCGTAATGATGTGGAAGGCCTAGCAACATTGTTATCTAACCATATCCCGGACTACCGTAACCTGATTACTTCATTTAACGCACAAAGTGGTAATAAATAACTGCAAGAAATAATTATGAACATCCCCGAGACGCTACTTTAAATCTTGGGGATAACATTTATCAGGAAAATAAGCATGACCTTCACATTAGACACCGAACAAACTGCTACCGTTGTCATTTCACACCACGTAAGAGATGATGCTAAGCTAGATTATGAAGCGTGGTTAAACGAAATTATTCCAGTTTCTAAAAGTTATCCTGGGCACCTAGGCGTTAGCATCGTACATCCTGTAGCTGGTGCCACAGTCACTTATACGATAGTTATTCGGTTTGATACACGCAAAAATCTGATTACTTGGATGAAGTCGGATGATAGAAAAAATCTGATTAAAAAAGTACAGCCGTATCTGGTAGAAGAGGACAAGTTTTTTGTGCGTAGCGGCTTAGATTTTTGGTTCACTCCAGAAGAAGCAAAAGCCAAGCTACCCACAAAATGGAAGCAATTTCTAATCACGTGGTCGGCTATTTTCCCATTAGTACTGACGACATCAGCGCTAGTCGATTGGCTAACAACGACTATCCCGATTAGCCTGAATCATGAGCTAAAGGTATTGAGTATTACGTTTTTTGTAGTATTCATGATGGTATATGTAGTGATGCCACGTTATACCAAACTAGTACATAAATGGTTATTTAGTTAACGCGTCAGAACTATTCTGTGACGCCTTTCGCTTTTAACAACTCTGCTATGTGGGTGTTGCCTGAACTCTCGGCTAAAGACAATGTAGACTTTCCATTTTTACCGCGAGCAAATACATCAGCACCCCTCTCAATTAACAGCTCAGCCACTTCTGAGGTACCGCCTGAAAGTGAAAGCAATAATGGTGTGAAGCCAAGGCTATCTCGATCATTGACAAAAGCACCTCGCTTGATCAACATTTCTGCGATTGTTTTATAGCCATGCATCTGCTTACCACACACCAATAAAAGTGGCGTCACACCTCTTCTGTCATAAGCATTAACGTCTGCACCTTTGTTAATCAAGATACCGGCAATGACTGTATAGCCTTTTTTCAGGGCGACCAGCAAAACCGGCGTACTCTCTTCATCTGCAATATGTATATTAAAATTGCTACGCACAAAAAGATCGACTATCGCTTGTTCACCATCACTCACAGCACGCAAGAACCGCTCGTCATTTCGCTCAATACCCAGCCGCTTTAACTCATTGATGGCTGTCTCAATACCTTCTGATTCACGGATATATTGAGACTGGCGCACTTGCCTAAGCCTGAGGATATCTTCGATGACATCCTTCGGGAATCCCTGCCGTCCACCGCGAGAGTCAATAATCAGGCTACTAAAGTAATCGTGAATTTGTGGGGTATGCCACAACTGCTCAATCTTGATCAAAATACGATCAAAACGCGCTTCAAGCGCATATGGATAATTGTCACCAAGATATTCAAAAAAAGGATGTTTAACTGCCATAGTTGATACTTATTTACCTATCATTTAAGTTTGCTAAATAGCCACATATGCTCGCGCATTAATGCATGTTTATGTATTGCCGTAATATTTTATATGTTCAATAGGCAATATTTTTGAAGATTAATTCAATGCCTAGCCAAATTGCTAGTCGAATTAATAGTGACTTAGCGGTGGCTAAGCTGAGCACTTTGTGTGCTAAAACTCAAGCCTATAGCGTTTATAATATCAACACTTATTCACTTTAGTGAAAATTATTATATTGATCACACAAAACAAAGCGCTATACTTTCTATTGTGTATGCGGCTTAAAATGAATTAAATATCATAGACATTAATGAATCAATCCAATTATCAATCAAATTTAAGTCTAGTGAATTTTCCTGTCGTAATCAAACTACATGCAGATGATGAATTAATGTTAATCGCCGACAAATCAAACTTTGAAGATGATCAGCACCTTAAGGACATGTACTTCCAACCACAGGATATTTTGATTGATAGCCTCGGCCAAGTGTTTAAACTCCATAAGGCTCATGAGTTAACATTATTAAAAACAGCCAACGTCATGCCGCTTGATGATGTGATTAAGTTGGTTCAATTGCATCTATCGAATCATGGCACATGCTGCATTTCAAAATTCTCAGCAGACTCTATTCCAGAAGCACTCAATTGTCTTTAATAAAGTGAGAATTCACACCCTAGCTTAGCGCACTGCGTTAACGTGAGTCCTAAGTGAATCCTCGGCAATATTAAAATACGTAGCCATTTTAATTTGATTGCACAATCATTTTGATTAACGTAACATTAATTAAATGAACGATTTATCTAAAATCCATAAAGCAGGCGGCAAGCGCGAAGGTGCTGGCCGTAAGATTGGCTCGGGAAAGTTTCGTGAGCAAACATCAGTGCTGAGAATCCCAACAAGCCAAGCACCTGTCATTAAAGATTTTTTAGCCGCTTACCAAAGAAAAAAAATGACGACCGATTTAGATGTAGTAACAGAATTTGAATTACCCGCTTTAGCAACGCAATCGATTGAACTGCCATTATATAGCTCTAAAGTGTCTGCAGGATTACCTAGCCCAGCTGAAGAACATGTAGAACAAAGGCTAGACCCTAATGACTTTCTGATTGATAAAAAAGACACCACGTTCTTCGTGACAATTCAAGGCTACTCAATGGTAGATATAGGTTTGTTACCAGGAGACAAAGCTGTGGTTGACCGCTCGAAAATTGCCTCTATCGGCGATATTATATTGGCGGTAATTGATGGTGAGTTTACGATTAAGACCTTAAGCAGAACTAAAGAGGGCAATATTCGCCTATTACCTGCAAACTCAACAGGCACTTACTCTCCGATTAACATCACAGAGGAAATGAACTTTGAAGTGTGGGGCGTGGTGACAGGCTCTTTTAGACGCTTCAAATAATGCATATCAGGCAGGCTGTGTCACATCGCTGAAATTATCTCTGCGGGATTACTCCACAATTTCTGTGGGTAAAGTTGTGGGATGCATGGGTATAGCTAATCTAAGTACCTAGTATCTATCAATATATTCTTTGAGAGGCTTTATTAAACACATGCACCCAACCCCACCAATTAATCGCGAGTTCCTAGATCAGCTTTCAGGCCTGACGATAGTAGAGTTCGGTGCAGAATGGTGTGGATATTGTCAGGCAGCTCAATCTATCATTAACAATACAATCACTGGCTATCCTGATATTAAACATATCAAAATTGAAGATGGCAAAGGTCAACGCTTAGGACGCACTTATGCGGTCAAACTATGGCCAACACTCATCTTTTTAAAAGATGGTATAGAAGTTAACAGAGTTGTTCGTCCGTCAAACGAGAAAGTCATCGCAGAGGCTCTGGCTACGCTCAAGTAACACCGATGGGCGCATCTATAACAGCCAACCAATCGCTGAGTGCATACATCAATCACTCATGTTATTTGCCTATGCCTAACATGCTGAATTTTAAACGCTAGACCATAAAGAACTGTATGGTGACTACTGGCGGGACGATAAATACGGCAGCAACAAATACTGCGGTGAAAATAAAGCGGATGAGTTTGTTTGATTCAAGCACGGGAATATCGCGTGCGTCATCATGGTGATGATAGGTGCTCATTTAAATCTCCTAAAGAAACTTTTGGTTTCTTGTTTATTACAATTGAAGTGGGTAACTTCAGCGAATGCTTTAATAGTGGGTAACTATCAGCAAGCTTTATGTCATACAAATGACAAAGGGAGCCTAAGCTCCCTATTGTAAAGCATGAACAATGATTATTTGTTCATTACGTACATTGTTACTTCAAAGCCAAAACGCATTTCTGTCGCTGCTGGTGTTGTCCACATAATATTTCTCCAAAGTTTAATCTTGTAAGAACTGACGGCTGTCTTGTTCGTGTGAATGAATTATGCGCTTGTACAGATTATCAACCCTATTGTTGTTCATGAACAGCAGCTAAGTAAAATCATGAATAGATGGTGAAGCATAAATAGATGGTTAAGTTAGTGAATAGGTTTAAGCTGAAACACTTTGTCATCGGCAACCATATATAGCAAATTATCTGGGCCTTGCCGCACATCCCTTACCCTGCCAACATTCTTGAATAGGCGCTCTTCACTGACGACTTTATCGCCCTCAAGCTTTAGCTTAACCAGCGTCTGAAACTTAAGTGACCCAACAAAAAGCTGTCCCTTCCAATCAGGATAAGCATCGCCTGTATAAAATGCCATTCCTGAAGGTGCGATTGATGGTACCCATTTATAAACAGGCTGCACCATACCAGCTTTATGCGTACCCTCACCTATTTTGGTGCCGATAAAGTAATTCACGCCATAAGTAATGACAGGCCAGCCATAATTAACACCCGCTTGCAGAATATTAATTTCATCACCACCTTGCGGGCCATGCTCATGCGTCCATATTTTTCCTGTCCATGGATTCACCACTGCGCCCTGCACATTACGATGTCCGAATGTGTACGCTTCTGTTGCATGTTCAGATGGACTGATGACAGGGTTATCTTTTGGAACACGACCATCATCATGCAGCCTAATCACCTTACCAATATGATGGCTGACCACTTGCGCACGCTCTTGCTCACCGCGGTCACCTAATGTGACATATAAATAACCTTGTTGGTCAAATACGATACGTGAGCCAAAATGATGATCTTTCTGTAATTTTGGCTTTTGTGTAAAGATCACTGCTTGCTGCTGCAACTGATTATTTTGTAGCTTTGCCCGCATGACCTCGACCCCAACACCTTGATTATCCTTAGCGGTATAAGTCAGGTATAGCCAACCATTTTCACGATAATTAGGATGCAGGACCACATCAAGTAGGCCGCCTTGACCTAACGCTTCCACCATCGGAACACCAGCAACAGGAGCTGCCAATAACTTTCCATGTTCAATCACACGTAAACGTCCTGGTTTCTCTGTCACCAGTATTTTTCCATCGGGTAAAAAAGCAATACTCCAAGGAGAAGCTAAACCTGTGGCAATAGGCTTAAGTGAGACATTTTTAACAGTAATTGTCTTTGCTTGCTCTGCCAACAAAGGCATATAGCTTACTACACCAACAATAGCTATCAACAATAGCAAACCACAAAGAATAAGTTTTCGTCCTGTCATTAACCTAGCCATCATTCCCCCATATATTCCGAGTAAGTCATCTACATGCAGAATTCTATGATCACACAACTGCGAAAACTGCTCAACATGTGTGTTGACCCAGTTTATCATCATAAATTCAGGTTAAAAAAGTACTCATCCCAGCATTCACTCCCCAAGCACTGAAATACAAACATCTAGTCGCCTATTTCAAACTAGTGATAATCGGAGATATTTTTTGAGAAAGTACGGTTGAAAATAAAAAAGGCTTCTCAAAGAGAAGCCTTTTTTATTATTTTGGTGCCCAGGGCCGGAATCGAACCGGCACGCCTCGCGGCGCGGGATTTTGAGTCCCGTGCGTCTACCAATTCCGCCACCTGGGCTCTTTTGGAATTATACATTACTGTATAATTGCGATTTCGCTATTATAGCAAGCTATGAGCCATATGAAAACCCAAGATTTCGATTTTTATCTACCTTCTTCATTAATTGCACAACATCCTTCCACTGAACGCACAGCCAGCCGCATGCTATACCTGAATAGCGCGAGCAGTGAATTAACGGATAAACAGTTTCTAGACTTCCCCGATTTCTTCAAAGCTGGGGATTTACTTATTTTTAACGATACCCGCGTTATCAAGGCACGCTTATTTGGAAATAAGCACTCTGGTGGCAGTGTTGAAGTACTGATTGAACGAGTCATTAACCAAAATACCGCTTATGCCCATGTGCGCGCATCACGAGCGCCTAAAGTTGGAAGCCGCATCACCCTCAGCGAAGCATTTGATGTGGAAGTCACTGCTCGCCATGATGACTTATTTGAACTGCATTTCTTAAGTGATGTTTCTGTGTTTGATTTGCTTGAGCAGCATGGCGCATTACCGCTGCCGCCCTATATCACCCACAGTGCAACAAACCATGATGAAGAGCGCTACCAAACCGTATATGCAAAACACCTAGGCGCAGTGGCTGCACCTACCGCAGGTTTACACTTCAGCACAGAGATTCTAGAGCAACTCAAAACCAAAGGCGTGAGTATCGCTTATGTTACCCTGCATGTGGGTGCCGGCACATTTCAACCTGTCCGTGTAGATGACGTAGCAGACCACAAAATGCACAGCGAGCTGTTCCATGTGCCCCAAGAAACCGTCTCACTAATTGAGGCTACAAAAGCAAATGGCGGCATCGTCACGGCCATCGGTACAACCGCAATGCGCGCACTGGAAAGTGCAGCAAGAAGTGGAACATTGGCCGCAGGTGAAGGCGACACTGATATTTTCATTACGCCTGGGTATCGGTTTAATGTGGTTGATCGCCTGCTTACTAATTTCCATCTACCTAAAAGCACCTTACTCATGCTAGTCTCTGCATTTGCAGGGACAGATAATATTAAAAAAGCCTATGCACATGCTGTAGATAATCAATATCGATTCTTTAGTTATGGTGATGCCATGCTGATTGAGAAGCTAGCATTAGCACCATCAGTTTAAAGGTAACAACGATAATGATTGAACAAGTTTTGGAATATTTTGACTAACAACCACTTAACCGTTTTAAGAAATAGAGACAAAATGCGCGCATTGACCTTACTTATCCCTATTGCCCTGTTGACGCTAGCATCAGCGGCTAACGCGGAGATATTACCTGAAGCACAAGTTGGCATTAAGATTCCACTCGCGAAGAAACCAACGACACGTCCATTTTCTGTGGCACATATCCCAGGCTTAAAACGTTATTACATTGCAGACGGCGGTTTAGCCCCTATGGGAAGCGAAACAGAAGCGCCTTATTCAAAGTCAATGATTCACGCTTATGATGAAAACAGTCAATATATTAACTCTTCACGCCCAGGCTACGATAACCGTTCACTGTATTACAACACCAATACGCATCAACTAGAGACGATTACCTACAATATTTCTAGCGATTTAGGATTTGCCCCAAACTCAGGTATTTTCTCGATTCATTTAACCGAATCTGGCGAGCTAAAAGACTCATCAGATGAAATTTCGCAGTTTAATCCTGCATTCGGCGATTCTGCGACGATACCTAGCTATGATGCTGAAAATAAACGCTATTTCGCCAAACAAGCACGTAGCAATAAAGTATTGATTGTGGATCCAAAAAGCAGAGAGAAAATAGGTGACATCACCCTAGAAATCGATAAAGCAGGTGCCGCACCAGATGACATCAGCGACTCATTTATTGCCTACACTGCAATTAAGGGGGAAGAGCTTGCTTTACTTGATGTAGACCATAAAGCAGTCTTAGTGTTTGATATTACAGGTAAATATATTGGAAGATCTGAATTACCTAAGACCATGAAATTACGTGCAAATAACCATTACACAGGCTTGGGCTATGCCAACCAAATGCTGTTTGTGTTCCATGAGCCAGAAGGTGAATTTGGCACGTATTATGGATTTAAGATACAAAAAGAATAGTAATAGCAAAGAATAGCAATCACTGTGATGATAAAAAAACCGCCTCTTAACCGTTGCGGTTTTTTTATAGCATTAAAATTTATAGCGTTAAAACAAAATACGGTTTAAATGTTTTTAGGGGTGACTTTCCAATTGTTTGGCGTGTAATCCCAATGCTTGCGCCAAGCACCAAGCACCAAGTTTGGATATTGCGGCTTACCCAAGCTGCCGTTATAACGACCCAGTGCACGGTATAAATCACCACGCTCAATATCGACATAGTGCCTTAAGATTGTGCAGCCATAACGTAAATTGGTACGCAGCAAAAACAAATTATGGTCATTGGCACCAATGCTACGCACCCAAAAAGGCATCACTTGCATAAACCCGCGTGCACCTACCGATGAAACTGCATACTTCTTAAAGCCACTTTCCACTTGAATTAAACCAAGCACCATTTGTGGATCTAACCCTGCCCTACTTGCTTCATAGTGCACAGTACGCAGAAAGTCTTCTCTATGCTGCTGGTCTGGCATGCGCTTTTGCAGGCGCTGTGACATTTCGTTCAGCCATGCGCGGCCTTCTTCTTCGGTCGCAAACGTGAGCGTAGGCACTGCACGGTCACTCACGCTGCGCTGCATCAGTGCTTTGACGCTATTAGAAAGCGGCTCTTCTTTCTGCGAGCCAGCAAAGCTCATGTTGGGCACTAAAGCGCCTAACAACACAAGCAAGCTAATTCGTAAGATTTTAAGCACGAAAATTTCCTAATGCATCAATTGTAATAGTTTGATACTAAGCCAAACTCTGCACAAACTCAACCACAGACGCCAACGCTACAGCCTGTGCATCAGCTTGTGTTCTCGCCTTATACTCGACGTTACCTTCGTTCAGGCCACGTTCACCAATCACGAAACGATGCGGAATCCCCATTAAATCAGCCTCGGCAAACATCACACCTGGACGCTCACCTCTGTCATCTAGCAACACATCAACACCTGCTGCCTGCAAATCATCATGTAGTTGATTCGCTGCCGCTTTAACCGCTTCAGACTTATCATAGCCAATTGCACAAATCACCACTTCAAATGGCGCCATGCTCTTAGGGAATATGATGCCGCGCTCGTCATTGCCTTGCTCAATAGCAGCACCCACAATACGCGATACACCAATCCCGTAACAACCCATTTCCATTACTTGGGTTTGTCCATTTTCATCTAGGTAGGTTGCGCTCATGGCTTCTGAGTATTTGGTACGTAGTTGGAATATATGACCAACCTCGATGCCTCGGCATAAAGACAATACGCCTTTACCATCAGGGCTAGCATCACCCGCCACCACATTACGGATGTCTGCCACGACAACAGGCTCAGGCAAATCACGGCCAAAATTCACACCAGCTAAGTGATATTTAGGCTTGTTAGCACCACACACAAAATCACTCATCAGTGACACTGTTTTATCTGCAATCACCGTCACATTAGCACCAACGCCAACAGGGCCGATAAAGCCAGGTGGGCAGTTAAGGTTAGCGCGAATCTCTTCTTCAGTAGCAAATCTGAAGTCTGCAAAACCTGCAAGCTTGCCTAGTTTTACTTCATTTAGGTGATGGTCACCACGCAATAAGGCTAAGTAAAATTTGTCATTGCCCGTAGCATCTTTAGCAATCAAGGCAATCGCCTTCACCGTACGCTCAATGCTGATTTCCAATAGCTTGGCCACATCTTCACAGGCAGTTTGTTTAGGTGTATCTACTTCACGCATGCTATCTGTCGCATCTGCGCGCTTATTATTTGCTGGAACCGCCTCAGCTAATTCCACATTCGCTGCAAAATCTGAGGTCTCGCAATAGGCTAAGCCATCTTCACCGGAGTCTGCCAACACGTGAAACTCATGAGAGCCATCGCCACCAATCGCGCCTGTGTCTGCTTTTACCGCGCGGAATTTAAGCCCTAAACGCGTGAATACATTGCTGTAAGCCTGATACATCGTTTCATAAGTTTTTTCTAAAGAGGCAAAATCCGTATGGAATGAATACGCATCTTTCATCATAAACTCACGCGCACGCATCACACCAAAGCGTGGGCGAATCTCATCACGGAACTTAGTCTGTATTTGATAAAAGTTAAGTGGCAATTGCTTGTAACTGCGGATTTCTTTACGCGCAATATCCGTAATCACTTCTTCATGCGTTGGACCAAAGCAAAACTCACGCTCGTGTCTATCTTGAATTTTAAGCATTTGTGGACCAAACACAGCCCAACGGCCAGTTTCTTCCCACAGCTCTTTAGGCTGTACTGCCGGCATTAATAACTCTAACGCACCCGCATTGTTCATTTCCTCACGCACCACGCGCTCGACCTTACGCAACACACGCAAGCCTAAAGGCATCCAGCTATATAGTCCTGAACCTAAGCGTTTAATCAGGCCTGCACGCACCATCAAGATATGGCTTTGCAGTTCGGCTTCGTTAGGGGCTTCTTTTTGAGTATTAAAGAAAAATTGAGAGGCGCGCATAGTAGTTTGAGATCGGTGCTAAATAAAAATGCGAATTTTACAGATAATCAGTGTGTTAGTCAGTAATACTTATTACACTGCACCCACAAGCTTTAATTATTTAACGTCAGATCGGCCTTTTAAGATGGGGCTGTCTGGTGGAAAGTAGCCGGATTTCCATAATGAAAGCGGCACAATGGTGGCAGGATAGCCATTATCATAAAACCAGCTATCGACAGCATAACGCTCACCCGTTGCAAGTTCATGCATCACGGCTGTACTATGCGGCCAGCCAAACAGAAAGAAACTGCGTGTACGCATATCGTCTATTTGATGAAGTTTAATTAAGCCATGCTGTTGCATCAAACGCATATAAGTTGTGCTGTTAATGGCTTCATCGTTGCAATCTAGCTGCCCTGAATACTTGGAGTTATCAAAGGTACCGGCACGATCAGTACTTGTTGCAGTTTTGGTGCCGACCATTTTCTCCAGCGCCCCAATCGCGTCTGCAATATGTTTTCGTTCCAATTGTGCATCTGTCGTCTGGGTTGGACTCTCGAATATAGCAGTGATGGTTTTCCACTCATCATCAGCCAACGATGTCTGTTTGATTTCGGCACAACCACCGCCTGTGCAGATTTCAAATGCTTCTAGTGTTGGTGTTTGTTTATAAATACGGGTGATGTCAGTCATTGCCGCTTGCAGATTCAATGGTATCAATAAACCGATACCCAGCAAGCATCTATAAAATAACTGGGGCGTTAGGTAGCTCATTATGATTTTCACCCTTAGCTGGGTAATATTGAATAAGGTGTTCGCTAATCTTTGATATACCGTAAATCACGCCAGCCTCAAATTGTCCTTGCCTGAACATAAGTTCCATTTGGCGGCTAATCTGCTCCCAACCAGCACTTCTCACATGCTGATGTATGCCACGATCGGCCAGAATCTCAAAATCATGGTCTGCTAACAACAGGTAGATCAACACCCCATTATTTTGCGCGGTATCCCAAACTTTTAATTCTGAAAAAACCTCCAACGCACGTTGTTTAGCTGTTTTCCTGCGCATCAGTTCTAACAACGATAATTTAGCCTCAACTGCAAAACGAATCTCGCCTAAATGCAACGCTTCACTATTGGCGATAGCAGCTTCAATACGTTGTATTGCAGCATGAGAAAAATGCTTTTTAACTGCGCCAGGTAAAATGCAGAGGTGTCGACACCAACGTTTTAGACACCAGCGTTTTATATACCAGCGCTTCATGAATTTAGCTGCCATTACCAATCTCCTGACGCGCCGCCGCCGCCAAAATCACCGCCGCCACCGCCACTCCAGCTATCGGAGGAATGTCCCCCGCTATATGTACCGCCACCAAAATTTCCTAACCCTGCAGGACCTATCAATGTCAGTACAAATACGACAACACCTAACAGCAATGCAATTAACAAAGCTACGCCAAAAAACCAAGCTAGCATGGCAATCGCGCCGCCATTCAACACACCGCCGAAGAAATCACCAAATATTGCGCGTAACAAACCACCTAATATCAATCCGCCTATCAGCAGCAAGGGTAAAAAGTCGGTAAAACTGCCCTGATTATTTTGCTTAGCAGGTGCCGGCAACTGCTCACCCGCAACTAAGCCGATGATAGCATCCACCGCTTTAGTGATACCGCCATAAAAATCACCCTGTCTAAAATGCGGCGCCATGACTTCCGTAATCACACGCTTGGCAATTAAGTCAGGGATCGCGCCTTCTAAACCATACCCGACTTCAATCCGCATTTTGCGGTCATCTTTTGCTACGACCAATAGCACACCGTCATCTTCTTTCTCGCGCCCCAGCTTCCAAGCCTCAGCAACACGGATACTATATTGCTCAATCACCTCGGGCTGGGTAGTGGGCACAATCAAGACAGCAATCTGGCTGCCTTTTTCTTGCTCAAATGCCGCTATTTTTTGCTCAAGGGCACTTTGCTGTTCTGGGATTAATGTTTGGGTTAAATCGGTAACGCGGTGCTGTAAAACGGGAATAGATACAAGCTCGGCATGCACATTAAACGATGCAAATAGCATCACGCAAAGTGCAAACAAGCTTGCTCTAAACAATGAAGACACGCTAATCACTCAAGGGTTAACGTTAGTGTGATTATTTACTTTCAAAATTAACAGTAGGGGCGACAGAAATCGCTTTCTCATTTTCTACTGTAAATGATGGTTTCGCTTTATAACCTAGCATCATTGCTGTTAGATTATTAGGAAAACTACGCACCGCAATATTGTAGTTTTTAATGGTTTCAATATAACGATTACGTGCAACAGTAATGCGGTTTTCTGTACCTTCCAGCTGCGCCTGTAGATCTCTAAAACCTTGATCAGCTTTCAGATTAGGGTAGTTTTCTGACACCGCTAACAAACGTGACAATGCAGAACTGAGCTGTCCCTGTGCTGCCTGAAATTTGGCAAAAGCCTCAGGATCATTCAATAACTCAGGCGTCACTTGCATACTGCCCACTTTTGAACGCGCATCCGCTACTTCTGTCAGCACTTCTTTTTCATGTGAGGCATAGCCTTTTACCACATTGACCAAATTAGGCACTAAATCGGCTCTGCGCTGGTATTGATTCAGCACTTCAGACCAACCAGCTTTTGACTCCTCATCCAGCGATTGAAAGGTGTTGTACCCGCAACCAGTTAAACTTAATACAAGTAATATCGCAAAAAATCTTAACGCTAAATTTTTCATGGTGATTCCTCTGAAATTGTCCAATTATTCGGTATCAATATTGTGCTACATCTTTAAATTTACAAGTGTTACGGTGCTTACAAGTTTTGCAGAATACGTTTAGCAGTGCATAAGTCTACCCAAGCTTTTGCTTTATAAGCAGTATTCTTCAACAAGAATTCAGGATGATAAGTAATCACCACTGGTAAACCTTGGTAGTAAACTGGACTTACTAATTGCTTGTTGCGCCAATCATCGATTGTTTGCAACTGTCCAAGCAAACTATTCGCAGCAGACTCGCCCATGACCATCACTAACTTAACGACATGCTCATTGAGCGTATCTAAGGTTGCATTTGGCATATCAATACGACAGCTCATATTAATCGCTTTAAGTATATTGCCCAAAAGCGTTTCTACATCCTGCGTATCATTACTTTCAATCGCACTATCCAGCACAAAAGCTAAGCTTGCATCATCACTGATCAATAAACGGAAAGGCTTAGCAGGCGTCACAATTGCCGCAACCTCTTCCACATCCTCGTTATCCAGCGACGCTGGCTCAATAACTGGCTCAATAACTGGCTCAATAACTGGCTCAATAACTGGCTCAATAACTGGCTCAAATTGCGGGCTTAATTGCGGGCTTAATTGCGGAGCCAGTTCAGTAGCAACTTCGCTCACAGAATTTAATACCGAGACATTTTGAACGGTAGGCAGCTGGCCTTTTAGTTGCCAAACAGGCAGCAACTCGAGCTCTCTCAGCATATCCTCACGCGTCATCAAGCTCATATTGCCAATCCCATTAAAATTGCGTCTTCACGTCCATGATGCGCTGGGTAATACCCTCGGCGCACAGCCATTTCATTGAATCCAATATTCTCATATAAAGCGATGGCAGAAATATTACTGGCTCTTACCTCTAAAAACATATTGGCGGCTTTGAGCTCTTGCGAAATGTATATCATGTGCTCCAATAAAAGCCGTCCCAATCCTTGTTTTTGATATGATTGACTGATACTTAAGTTTAACAAATGTGCCTCATCTAACACCATCATCATCAAGGCGTACCCAATGATATTGGTATCTTGCACCATCACCCATGCACTATGCGCCGATTTAAGGGAGTCCGCAAAGTTTCCGCGCGTCCAAGGGTGCGAGTAAATATGCGGCTCAATTTCCATAATAGCGTCTAAATCGCGCTCAGTCATCGCACGGAACTGGTAGTTTGGTTTAAGTACGGCACTCATAAACGTAAGCCCTGCTCTCGTTCCGCAGTCTTAAGAGCGACTCGATTACGGATATAGATTGGCATGGCATGCTCAGCAGTGTTCGCCTCACCTGATGCAAGCATCGGCTGCGCTAATGCCAAAACAGCACTCGCTATCGGCAACAAAGCCGGCTGTGTCGTTTGTACCTGTCCACGATATGCATCGGCCAACACTTCACCATAAGTTTGCCAACCACTACCGACACCAGCCCAATCATCACCGACCACCGCTGGCACTGCATCAGGCTTATACAACCCTGGCTCGATGACAGCCTGCCACCCCGAAGCGCTTTTTACATAGGCCGCATGATAAACCTCACCCATGCGAGCATCTAAACAAGCAATCACTTTAGACTCACCGCTTGCCTCAGCCAACGCCATCAGGGTACAAACACCTACCACAGGCAAATTAGCCCCAAAGCCCAAGCCTTGTGCCACACCAGCCGCGATACGAACACCAGTAAATGAGCCTGGCCCAGCGCCAAACGCTAACCCATTTAAATCCTGTAATTGAAGCTCTGCTTGATTCAATAAACGTTGAATCTCTGGCAAAATAATTTGTGAATGGGTCTGCCCAGCCAACACATCATACTTAAAGACAATGCTATCTCGCATAACGGCAAGTGACAAATATTCGGTTGAGGTATCAAAAGCTAATAGATTCATTGGTTAGAGTTTAGGTCAGATTTTAAATTTCACTAAAAAAACACATCATGCCACGGCCGTCCGAGCTGCTTTTAGGTCACTATTGATATAAATAGGCTTAATAAAGCGATAGGACAATATGTGCGGAGTTTTACTCCCCCGCTATTTTGCCACGCAATTGCTTTAAATGCCCGCGTTGTGACTTACTTTCCAACCTGCGCTGCTTAGATCCATAAGTCGGCCGCGTCGCATAGCGTGTGGGTTTCACCTGATTCGCCGCATTGATAATCTCATGCAAGCGTTGAATTGCATCTTTCTTATTCGCTTCTTGCGTACGGTATTGTTGCGCCTTAATCACCAACACGCCATCATCATTAATACGACTATCCTTAATATGGAGCAAGCGCTCCTTTAACCAGTCACTTAGGCTTGAAGCCTTAATATCAAATCGTAAATGAATTGCACTCGATACCTTATTGACATTTTGACCACCCGCCCCCTGAGCGCGAATGGCAGTCAGCTCGTATTCACCTTCTGGAATCTGAATGAAATGCATGACGACAATACTTAGATATCAATTAAAAAAGCAACTATAGCGTAATTAATTTAATACACCGACAAAATTAAAAAGCCGACAAATCGTCAGCTTTTCTGATTGCGTTTGAAGTACATACTCTAAAACACATTTTCAGAGTAACGCTCATCGTCGCTTACCAAGACGAAGATATCTTTACTCATCAGCACACCATTTAAATTTGCGGTTTCTGATTGGCTGTTTTACTCATTTTTAAATTTTTTGGAGCCGATGCATCTTTCACATTCACCTCGGTCACTTTTGCTTTTGCCACAGTAGATTTTTGAGGCTGACTACGCATATGTGCAGCAACACCAGCATTAGCCTCTGCACTACAGCCACCACCCATCACTGTTTTATTGCAATCTCCAGCAAAACCAAGCACAGAATACGCAGAAAGTGCGACTGCAAAAAACACGGATACAAAACGAAGCATGATGAATTCCCAAAGTTTAAAACGTATGTGATATTTTGAGCACCATAGGATCAATGCCGCTAAAAATATAAAGGACGCGCATTCTAAACTAATTAGAAAATCAAAAGTACGGGATTTTCTCCCAAATCATCACTTTTACAAGCTGCTTACCTCTGCCTGCAAGTCAGGTGAAAGCCACTCACGATAAAAACCTAAGCCCCATTAACCTATCATCCCTGCAACCCAGATAAATTTAAAGACGGGTTAAAGTAATGCCGAGTAAATTAACAACAGGTATTAATGATTGGAAAAAAACGCCTGCACATCACTCAATACACGTGTGCGTTTAAATGGCGGCAAGCTTTGCCAAATACGTTTACCGTAAGATTTGGTAATCAAGCGCGGATCACAAATCATCAGCACGCCTCTATCGTTTTCATCGCGAATCAAACGTCCTGCGCCTTGTTTTAAGGTAATCACTGAATAGGGAAGCTGGTACTCCATAAACGCGTTTTTACCTTCCGCATTGAGCTTATCTACACGTGCCGATAACACTGGATCATCAGGCGGTGCAAACGGCAACTTGTCGATGATGACAACACTTAACGCCTCGCCGCGCACATCCACACCTTCCCAAAAGCTCTGACTGCCAACCAGCACTGCATTGCCCAATTGCCGGAAGCGCTCAAGCAACTCAGTCCGCGAAGTATCACCCTGCAATAACAAGGGGCTCTCGATACCATTTTCTGCAAATGCATCCTTCAGCAAGGCATGTATTTCACGCATTGCCCGCAAACTAGTAGAAAGCACAAACGCCCGCCCGCCACTTGCTTGCAATACCGGCAATGCTGCAGCAACGACACAAGCTGTATAAGATGGGCTGTTAGGATCTGGCATTTCAGGTGGCACATAAAATAAGGCCTGTTCCTGATAGTTAAACGGACTTTGCCACGAAGCGGTATGCGCATCTTGCAAACCCATTTGCGCTAAATAATGGCTAAAGTCATTTTTCACGGCTAATGTCGCTGAAGTAAATACCCATGCCCGCGGCTGTGCGTTCAATTGTTTACCAAAACCTTCGGCAACGCTCAGTGGCGTCGCATGCAACTGTACCGACTGTGTAAACACTTCCACCCAGCGCACCAGATTATTGTTTTCAGCTGCGTGCCATCTGCTGAGTAAATCGTGTAATGCCATACTGCGTTGCCAGCATTTTTCTAACAATGGGTCACGTGCCGCTTGGGTTTCCAATACAGCCGATAGCGCTTGTAACTGCGCCTGCATATGCTCAAAAGAAGATTGAAAGTCTTTAAGCGCCAACGCTTTCTGCACTGGCATGCGTGAGCCTTCATAGGCAAAAATCAGCCTAAAGTCTTTGCACGCTTTTTCTAATACTGGAATCACCTCACCCAGCTGCACACAATCTTTGGCAAGGCTCAAGTGTGCTGCTGTGCAGTCTCGCGCAAGCTCTAGCAATTGGCTGGTAGAAATATCCTCACCAAAAAACAGCCCCGCCACCTCTGGCAACTGATGCGCCTCATCAAAAATTACAGTATTGGCACTAGGCAATAACTCAGCCACACCTTCATCGCGCAGCATCACGTCAGCAAAAAACAAGTGATGATTCACGACCACCACATCGGCCGCCAGCGCTTGCTTGCGAGCCTCCATGACAAAGCATTCTTTATAGAAGTTACAATCACCACCCAAGCAATTATCACGGGTTGAAGTGACGTTGGCCCATATCGTGGCATTCTCAGGCACGGTATTCAGCTCGCCTTTATCGCCAGTTTTGCTATGCTCAGAAAAGGTCTTAATCAGATGCACGTACTGTGCATCATCTCGCGCAGCAAAACGCCCTTCATTCACCGCACGCTCTAAATGGTAATGGCAGACATAGTTTGAGCGCCCCTTTAGCATAGCCACAGTCACAGGTACTTTAAGGGCATCGCGCACATTCGGCAGGTCACGGCTGAACAATTGGTCTTGCAAGTTCTTAGTGCCAGTCGAAATAATGACCTTACCGCCGGTCAATAATGCAGGCACTAAATAGGCAAATGTCTTCCCCGTGCCGGTCCCTGCTTCCGCAACCAGCTGGGTATTATTTTCAATGGCATCAGCAATCGCCAATGCCATTTCTAATTGCTGGGTACGTTCATGATAACCAGCAATATGCGAAGCTAAAAGGCCATCTTTTTCAAAAACTTGGCGGATATTGTATTCACTCATAGGGCCGTAATTATCACATGAGTTAGGGTGCTTATGTTTGTTTTAACCTGACAGATCATCACATTTGGTACTTTTGTGTAAGTTCAATATAATGAGTCCGTGTCAAAACTTAATTACTATCATTATTTGCTCTGCATTGCGCTTGCTCTGGTCAGCACTTCCTGTGCTGCAACGCCCAATGCTTTAAGCAACACGACAGACCTAGCCCAAGCTGCCACAGAAAAGGGCCATGCTGAGAATAGTCAGCACTGGCCGGATCGTGCACGCGAAGTGCTAGTCAATGCACTAAGCCTCACCGGCATTGCCTATAAATACGGTGGCAGTACACCAGAAACTGGTTTTGATTGCAGCGGTTTTGTCAGATATGTGTACCAACAAGCGACGAGCTTAACGCTGCCACATGGCGCTAAAGCCATTAGCCAACTAGGAAAAACTGTTTCCAAAAGTGAACTGCAGCCGGGAGATTTGGTATTTTTTAATACGTTAAAATCAACATTTTCACATGTCGGTATTTATGTGGGAAATAATCGGTTTATTCACTCGCCGAGTAGCGGTGGCGGTGTGCGCGTAGACGACATGCAAAGCAGCTATTGGAATAAACGATTCAATGGTGCCCAGCGGATAGATTCAGAGCAAAAACTAAACGAAACTCAAAAGCATTAAATATTGATCACTCTTGAGTTTCGCTTTCAAACCAGCAACTAAAGTTGCCAGTCTACATTAAGCGTAGCGCTAAAGTTAGCCATGAAACTTAGCTAAATCACCAGGCTTACGTAACATTTTATCAACCTCACCCAAGTGAAGCTCTTCTTGATAGATCATTTCACGCGCATACTCTTCTAGCATCACAGAACCGCCATCGACTAATTTGAGCAATGCTTTATAAGCATTAAGCGCCGCTGTTTCATGTGCTAAAGATTCGCGCAAGATATCGCCAATATCATGGTTATGCGTTTCAAGTAACGGGCCTATCGACAATGAAGGATGCCCACCTAAATGCGTAATAATTTCACCTGCCTTGTTCGCATGATCTAAAGACTCAGTCGCCTGACTCCGCAACCAAGACACAATAGGAATACGGTTATATCCAAACACCATTAATGAGTAATGGGTATATCTTACAACGCCTGCTAATTCGAACTCTAAAATCGTATTGAGCGCATCCACTATTGGACTGTTATCGTGTTGATCTGACATTTTGTAATCCTTTCTCGTCAAAAAGTATATTGTGAGTGTTATCTACAGTGCTTAAAAAATTAACGCGATTTCGGTAGATACTAGTTATCAACATACGTTTTATCACTATGCCCCAAATGACGCGCTGGGTCTACTTTATCACGCACCAACTGCTTAATCTCTTTAGCTTCAGGAAACCTTCCCGCCTCTTTTCTAGAAAAAATCAGTTCGTCATTCAAGGTCACCTCAAACACACCGCCTGTACCAGGCTTCAGCGCTACGCTGTAGAGATCCTGCTCAAACGTAGTCAACAGCTCCTGTGCCAGCCATGCGGCACGCAATAGCCAACGGCATTGCGTGCAATAGGTGATTTCAACAATATATCTACTCAATTTGTATGTCCCGACTGATATAGTTTAATATGCGTAGTAAGCAATATAATGATTACACGCTGAAACTAAAAATTATTTTGCAACTCATAGCTATCGATATGATTAAATAAATATAGATGGCTTAAATCTATCTTAAGATAGATTTAGAGATTAGATATTAAAGCATAAAATCAGCAACAGTTACTTTTGTTAGGACACCTTACATTCATGCAAGTAAATAATAAACATCACAGGTTTACAAAAATTGGGCTAGTTGGCTCAGGTTTGATACTTGGCCTAATGCTAAGCCTAACCTACTCTGCAGTGGCAGAGAAAATGGTTAAACCACAATTGCCGTTGGATGATCTACGTGCTTTTGCAGAAGTGTTTGGCAAAATCAAAACTGATTACGTTGAGACTGTTGAAGACAAAAAATTAATCTCTGAGGCAATCAGCGGCATGCTGACTGGGTTAGACCCTCACTCGACTTACATGGATCCTGATGCATTTAAAGACATGCAAGTTGCCACACAAGGTGAGTTTGGTGGCTTAGGCATTGAAGTTGGCATGGAAGACGGCGTAGTGAAAGTCATCTCACCGATAGAAGACTCACCAGCGTATGCAGCCGGCCTTAAAAGCGGTGACTTGATTGTAAAACTTGATGAAACGCCAGTAAAAGGCATGACCTTAAATGACGCGGTTAAACGCATGCGCGGCAAACCAGATACGCAAATTGTGTTAACCGTGGTGCGTAAAACTGAGACCAAACCACTCAAGTTCACATTGACGCGCGCAATCATCAAAAGTAAAAGTGTGAAATACAAATTGACCGAGCCAGGTTATGCCTACGCACGCGTCACGCAATTCCAAGAGCGCACTGGTGAAGATCTTGCAAAAGCCATTAAAACCATGCATGACGAAAACAAAGGCGCTTTCAAAGGCTTTATTCTAGACCTGCGCAACGACCCGGGTGGTTTACTGAATGGTGCGGTAGGTGTATCAGCAGCGTTCTTACCAAAAGGTGAGTTGGTGGTGTATACCGAAGGTCGTGCGCCTGATTCTAAAATGCAATTGACTGCTGTGCCAGAGAACTACGTACGTGGCGGTGCTGCTAATGATTATATTCGCGACTTACCAGCAGACTTAAAAACCGTGCCGATGGTGGTATTGATTAACAGCGGCTCAGCATCTGCTTCTGAAATTGTTGCTGGCGCATTACAAGACCACAAACGTGCTGCAGTATTGGGTACGCAAAGTTTTGGTAAAGGCTCAGTGCAAACCATTATGCCGATGAATAACGGTGCTGCGATTAAATTAACAACAGCACGTTACTTTACGCCTAAAGGTCGTTCGATTCAGGCAAAAGGCATTGTGCCTGATTACATTGTTGAGGATGGCACAGACCAATCTGGTGCAATTCATGAGGCGGACTTATCTCGTCACTTGTCTAACCCTAAAGATGGCGAAGCCAACAAGCCAGCAGACACGGCTAACAGTGCAAAAGAAGCAGCAAAAGAGAAATTGAACGAAAAGAAATTTGCAGAACCTAGTGCACCTATCGAACCTGCAAGTAAAGATGATATCCAGTTTACTCAAGCGATGAATCTGCTTAAAGGCTTGCCTGTGATTCAGTCTGCCCCAGTAGTGAAAGCGGAAACACCAAAAACTGAGTAGCACTAAATTTAATAGCACTGATGCAAACTAAACCGCCTTGATTGTTAAGGCGGTTTTTTTACGACTCAACACTGTTTAATTAATGTTGAGTTTGAAAACGATTATAATCACACCATGATGTTATCGCTAAAAGAATTAACTACTGAAGCTGACCGCTGCGTCGCCTGCGGACTGTGCTTGCCACATTGCCCTACCTATAGAAAAACAGGCTCAGAAGCAGACTCTCCACGTGGTCGTATCCAGCTCATTCGTGCGGTATCGCAGGGTATTTTGCCCAACAACGAGCGCTTTAAAGAGCATATTGATTTATGTTTAAGCTGCCGCAGTTGCGAGTCGGCATGCCCCAATAGCGTCAGCTATGGCGCCCTAGTCGATACAACCCGGGCACGTTATATTCAGAAAAAAAATATCTGGCTAAGTTTAGCAAAACCTTTTATTCGTCACCGCCATTTAAGTAATGCCGTCACGTGGCCACTATGGCTATTATCCAAGCTAAACTTAATGGCAGTGTTAAAGCGTGTGGTACCAGCGGCAAAATTATTGCCCGCCATTCAAAAGCCAATAGTATGGAAGTCACTGTACCCAACAACCCAAGCCACTCAAGGTGCTGTCAGTTTGTTCTTAGGATGTGCGACCAACGCTTTTGACAACCGCACACTCAGCGCGAGTATCCATGTACTAAATACCCTTGGCTATGATGTGCATATCCCTAACGCACAAACCTGCTGTGGCAGTATTGCAAGACAAGCTGGTGATGATATTGAAGCGAGCCTGCTGATTAAAAAAAATACTGATAGTTTTGACCCTGCCATGCCGATACTGACGACAGCAAGCGGTTGCGGTGCGGGCCTAAAAGATTACCTCACCACACACCGCATACAAGACATCAGCACGTTCTTAGTCGCATGCGATTGGTCTAGCGCACAAATTGCGCCACTCCAAGAGCGCATCTATGTACAAGACCCATGCTCATTACGCAATGTACTCAAAGCGCAAAAAGCCGTATACGACTTACTTAAAAAGATACCAGAGGCTGATATACAAGCACTGCCCGGCAACAGCCAGTGTTGCGGTGGCGCTGGTGCTTATTCAGTCACTCAACCAGAGATGGCTAATCAATTACTTAATGATAAGCTAACCGCAATCACGGCAAGCCAAGTCACGACACTTGCTAGCGCTAACATCGGCTGCAGCCTGCATATTAGCAAAGGCTTAGAGAATGCGCACGCCACTACACGCGTCATGCACCCAATTGAAATCATTGCTAAACAAATGGGGTTTGAAGCATAAGTGCTAGGTTGTTATTACAGTCATGCGCGTAGTCACAGACACCTGTATGATGCGCAGCTCACCAACATTGAAATACGTAAGCAATATTTAAATATCTAATCTAGGATTTAACACCTAGAGCAGGATTAAAATACCTAAATCAGGTGCAAACCAAATACTAGCTTCGCCTAGACAATTAAGCGTAGAATAACTTTTATGAACAGATTACTCACGACAGACAAATTAATTTGTGCATTTGATACCGGGTTACGCACCCTGTTTGCAAAACCACATAGCGAGCGTGTGCACCCAGATGCGGGCATTGAAGAACCTCTGCTAAACGAGCAAGACAAGAAACATGTCAGCGCACTGATGCGCGTCAACCATACCGGTGAAGTCTGTGCACAAGCACTGTATAGCGGTCAGGCTCTGACTGCTCAAAGTGCAGCCACCAGCATCACCATGCAACAAGCGGCGCGTGAAGAAACCGAGCATTTAGCATGGTGTGAATCACGCATTGAAGCATTAGGCGGCCACACCAGCGTACTTAACCCGCTATTCTATGCTGGCTCATTTGCGATTGGCGCAGTTGCAGGGGCATTAGGTGACAAATGGAGCCTAGGCTTTTTAGAAGAGACTGAAAAGCAGGTAGGTGCACACTTGGCAAGCCACCTTGGCCAGCTACCTACTGCAGACGAAAAATCTCGCAAAATTATTGAACAAATGCAAACGGACGAAGCTAAACACGCTAATGACGCAAAACAACAAGGTGCAGCAGCATTGCCACTGCCAGTTAAATTCTGCATGAAAAAGATGTCCGAACTCATGACCAGCACAACCTATCACATCTAATTATTTTTTTAAGGTAACACAATGCAAAAATTTAGCGACGTACTACAGACTCTTGATGACGCCTCAAACGTGACCCGTATCGAGCTTTATAACCAAGATGGCAGCTCTGCAGGCGTGATTGAAAACAAACCAGGTAGTCAAGGCTCAATCAAAGTGTATAGCCATTTAGCGCGTATGTATGGTGAAATCTCTTTAGATGCTGCGGTAGAAGGCTTAAGCTTATATGCAGAGCACACGGAAGATGCTGAGAATTGCCCTGGCAAGCATCCAAACGTAGATAGATTGTTGAATATTCTAGAGGATGAACAACCACTCACAGTGAAGGTCATTGAGTCATAGACTAAGTCTATATTTTGACTTAACTATTCTTTTGCCTGAGTAAGGCGTGTGAGTGTCTGACAACACTTCCTAATTGCTGCGGCGCTTACACTAGAACTGCATACCTAATTACAAATTCAGCACTTGGTCCTTGTTAATTCTAGACCTTATTAATTAAAGTCTAACTTACTGTAACCCAACAAAGTTCCAGTCGCATAGGCAGTATCAATAAGTGCAACTTGATAGTCAGCGATGGCACGGACTTCCTTAGCTTGCGCCTCACCTAGACGAGTAAGCGTTTCTAACACTTCGGTCATCGTGCGCAAGCCCTCATTGAACTGTTTGAGTTCTGCTTCATAATTAAGACCTGCGATAAGCACTTGTTGTCTAGCAGCTAAAATACGTTGCCAATTTTGGTCAACATAATCTAAGGCATCGTAAATTTCTTTTTTTACCGTTAATATTTGTAGGGATTTGGTCGCTAAACGCTGATTACGCTGTTGTACAGCGTAATCTAGCTGCGCTTTTCTTGCTTCGTTGGTCATCGGCATTTCAAACTTCAAACCAATTGACCAATCATTAAAATCACCGTTCAGGACGTTTCTGTAATTCTGCCCAAAATTGCTGTTGGTATTTGAAAGCGCACCATATTGATAGTCCAAACTAAATAATGGAAGGGTCTGGTTCTCAAGATAATCAATTTTGGTGAGATCAGCGGCCAATTGAATCTCCTGCTCTAAAAGCTCAACACGACCAGACAATGCATCGTCTAACAACTTGTTTCGGTTAAAATCATATTTAAGCAAACTAGGCTGTGTAGCAGGAACTAAAGTACCGGTTTGAATGGTGTCTTCCGCCATCTCATTCATATAAAAACGCAATTGGCGCTGTGCTAATTTAAGATTGGTCTCAGCTACAATTAAGGCGTCCATTCTATCGGCAACCCCAATTTCTGCACGATTAATCTCTACCGCAGCACTCAAACCCTCTCGAACACGATGTTTGACCATGCTTAGATTTTGATTGGCATACTCGAACTGCTGTCGCCTTACATCTAACTGTCCCCATGCCTCATATAACGCCCAATAAGCTTTATCAACGATCGCAATCACTCGTATTGATTGCAATCTAGTTTTAAGCTGTACAGCTTGCTGTGAGTATTCTGCAATACGAATGCTAGCTTCATTCACTTTAACGCCAGCATTTCTTAGCAACGGTTGACTCATTGAAAAGCGCAACGCACTTCTGTACTCATCACTATCAAACCGCCCCCTGCTCGACTTATTTTCTAGCGGAGAGCTTAATGTGACAGAACCGCCTGTGCGTAGTGGTATTCTGATCCCAGCTTCGAGTGAAAGGCTTCGTTTATCTTGCTCTACAGTACTAAGCTTTACTTGCTGACCATCTAAACTGGCATTATTAGACTTAAACTCGACGGTATCTCCTGATATTTTGGGAGAGTCTATTTCCCCATATTTTGCATAGGCAAAAATAATGTTGTCGAACTTTGCTTGCTCCTCACGCACTTCTGCGCCTGAAATCAATGGGTCTATTTGTGCAACTTTAATAGTTAAATTATTTTTAAGGGCTTTGGTCCGTACATCTGCAATCGTAAGTGATTGAGTCGTCTGTCCAGAGATGGTTGAAGCAAGTTGACTAGTATCTCCTGCATGATCTACTGCATTCAATGCCTTACCTATGTCTATCTGAAGTGGTTTAATTGCAGCTTTTTCTCGTTTAGCGTTGTACTCATGAATAGCATCATTAAGTTTGACTGGAGGAGTCACCGAATAATCATCTAGCGATAGTCGTTCATCTAACCTTAATCTTTGATTAGCTTTTTCTGTCATCAAGCTTGGATTAGCTTCTTCTGCGCATAATGGTTGAGCTAGTAAACTCACACTAAAAATGACAGTCCCCAAAAGAAAGTAATTTCTGGCGCTTAGTTGAATATGTTTGCTGGCATCCATCGTCATTTTTTATCGTACATTACTTTTTCGTTAGGATACGTCTGTAGCTCTGGAATTCTTGCCGGGAATCCATTCAGCAAACGCCATATCTCATAACCAATCGTTACATTTTCTAATAATATCCAACCCTTGGCACTAATCCCCTGCCTTAAAAATCTTGCCGAGGGCCAGTCGGGGTAGTTCTCATCAGGAACCACCATGACTCTAAAACTACCTGTGCCATTATCTGTAGGGTCTACGAAAGAGACTTTTCCTGAAAACGTACCAATCCCTATCTTTGCCCATCCTGGCACTTGAATTGCAGGCCAGCCTTCAAACTCAAGCCTCACTGAAGTATCCGTCGTAATAAGTGGTGCATCACGCCCATCTACCCAAAGCTCTACCGCCCTTGCATTCGTTTCGGGCAATATCACAAGCAAGGGCTGTCCTTGAGAGATCATTTGTGACTGAGAGTTGACTGGGAGCCTAAAGATGGTACCCGCTCTAGGCGCAACAATTCTCTGCATATTTTGGCGTGATAAGTTGATTTCTGAGCTTGTTAAACTGTTTTGACTATCAGCCAACTCCCCTTTGATTTTATTAATGACAGCCGAACTAGAATCTAGTGATGCCTGAGTATCTGCGCGTATTTGTAGGATTTCGGCTTTGGCTGACTGTGCTTCTGCTTTTGCAGAATTATGTTGAGCTTGTGCGCTAATTAAATTGCGATGGGCGATAATCAGATCCCTTTCTGCAACCTCTAAATCACGTTTAGACACTAAGCCATCGACAAACAAACGTTGCATACGGTTACTTTGAAACTCAGCTGCATCAGCTGTGGCTTTTGCAGCGCTAATCGCTTCAGTCGTGGAAAGTATTTTTTGATTAGCCACATCTAACTTGAATTGCGCCGCAGAAATTTTTGCATCCCGCGAGCTCATTAAGTTCTGTTGCTGTACTTGGTAGGACTTCAGTTCGTCTTGTTTCGCATTTAATTTAGTTTGGAGATTGTTTCTTTGGGCTTCCAATCTGTCTTTGAACATAGGGTCAATATCACTTACTTCGAGTAAGACATCCCCTTCTTTAACAACGCTACCTTCTTGAACATACCACTTACTGATTACCCCACTGACAGGCGCATCAATCGTTTGCACTCTTTCAGATGGCGAAAATGCGGTGACTTTCCCGATTGCCGTCACATTCTGTTGCCAAGGAAGAAACATCGCGATAATCGGCAAAGCAAAAAACAATATCGCAAGAATTTTCACATAACGAACCACAAACTCCGGCGTTTCCGTTGCTACTAGGGCATCATTAAACAGTTTATTATCCGCACTCACGCTAGTTCACCATCTTGCTGATTTAATAAAATCGTATGATTGAATTGATTCGCGATATGTTCAAAACGAGTCGCGACTACCAGCATCCAATCTGCCTGATGAACTTTCAAAAGATTGAGCACTGAGCCCAACTCAGGACTAGTTAAATTATCTAATAGGCCATCTATAATCAGTAAATTAGGTTTACCAACAATAGCTCGAGCTAACATTAAACGTTGAATTTGTGTTGTGGACAAAGGCGCTCCAAAAGCAGTCAGCTGAGTATCAAGGCCATTTTCTAAATTAGTGAGATCCTCCAACAACCCTAACTCATCTAAGATTTGGTTAATATTGTTTAAAGTAATATGCTCCCTATCGAGCACAATATTTTCAATAATAGATCCCTCAATTACCTCAACTCTGCCAGCAATACCAATCGCATTTCTAAGGATGTTTTGATTGAGTTGTCTTAAGTCATTTCCATTAAATTCAATGCGACCAATGGATGGCTGTCTGAGCCCTGTGAGCATGCCGATTAAAGTGGTTTTGCCTGCACCAGACTCACCTAAAATAGAAACACTTTCACCTTGATTGAGTTTAAAACTTACGTTCTTAAGCAACTTAATTTTTTGAGAATAGTTGAATGAGATATTAAATGCCTCAACCTCGGTTAAACCAGTTGTAGGAATAGAATAGGTTCCGATAGTTTCTTGAGGCAAATCCTCCAAAAAACCAATCTTATCAAGTGCAGCCAACATATCGTAAAAATACTCAAGCTTGCTGATAAAACGAACAAACGCCGCCAGCACGCCAAATATAATAAGCTCTGCTGCAACAAATTGGCCTAAATTAATTTGCCCTGTAATCACAAGCCCCCCACCTAAGGCCAGCATTAATGTGCCAACAATTGCGTATAGGGTCACAGCGCCGATATTCTGAAAAAGCAAAGTCCTGAAGTGTTCTTTTCGTTTTTTTGTGTAGAGATTCGCTAAATCGTTGCTTAAACGATTAGCACGCGCTAATCCATTAAAAAATTTAAAAACATAGAAATTTCTGGCAATCGTTTCCAACCATGCCGCTGTTGCATACTTTGTTTTAGATTCATCGATAGCTGTATTAATCCCATTTCTACCTAATACAAAAATAATAAATGCCAGTAAAGCTAACAACACAAATACAATAATTGCAAAATAGAGACTATAAAAAATTAAAATGACACTGCCGATAAAGCCTTGCAAGAAGGCTGCTAGGCTAACGGTAAGAAGTGTGGCTGCAGATTTTTGAACCGTGCTGATATCAAAAAATCGATTCATTAGTTCAACTGGGTTACTGTTGTCATACACCGACGCATCAACACCCTGACCATTTTTAGCGGCATTGATTGCAGTTCTCACAAACAATCTTCTCTGTATGAGCTCTACCACATAGGCTTCAAACACATACAGTGCACCAGACAACAGCAGCAACACAAACAATATTAACGACACCACAAAAAGTGGCTGTAAAAGCCCACCCATCGTGACTATGTTGACAAGTGCCTGCACGGCAATTGGCGTTGCGATACCAAGCACTCCGTACCCAAAAGTGAGCACAACAAGCAGGTTAATGTCTTTTCTCTCTAGAGATAAAAGATCAAATAACCTTTGTATTGGTTTTTTCTTATTGGTGTTATTTTCCATGCAGCTCACTTAATTAATTAATGTATTATCCATTGAGCATCTGATACTAAACACATCCCACCATAACTTTTCAATATGGGGCGTAGTGACTCAATGATCGTAGTTAGCCGATTTTCTGGGCAAGCAATCACAAACGTCACGTTTTCAAACTTTTCACCGAATGCCAAGTCACCTCTTGCCCCCCTCTCACCATATCCGCCCACATGGTTGTATATGGTGTAGTTGAATATATTGACAGCTTTTAAGGTGGAAATCACTCTTTGCTTTTCAACAGCTTCAATGACAAGCTCAATTCTTTTAACACTAAACATGATAAAACAACCTTAAAGTAAAAAGTTAGCGAAACTATAATAAAGTGGGATTCCAAAAACAACGTTAAATGGAAAGGTAATCCCTAAAGCTAACGTTAAATAAATAGAAGGATTTGCCTCTGGTATTGCCATCCTCATCGCTGGTGGCACTGCAATATAGGATGCGCTTGCCGCCAACACACCCACAAGGGTTGAGCCGCCAACGCTAAAATTTAACAAGTAGACCCCTATCATCACGCCTATTAACCCAGAAATTAATGGCATGAGTGCACCAAAGCAAATTAAAAACTTACCTGCAACTTTAAAGTCACTTATTTTCTTTCCAGCCTCCATACCCATGGATAATAAAAATACACATAAAACACCCATAAACAAGTGATCAAAGAAAGGTAGGATAGTTTTTATACTTTTTTCTGTTGCAATATCTCCTATCAGCAAACCACCCATTAAAAGTACAATACTTCCATTAGTAAACGCCTCTTTAATTAATTCAGACTTATTCGACTGTATAGCCCCAGAGTTATTTAAATGCTTTCCTCTTAAATATGACGCCATTACCAACCCCACTAAAATTGCAGGGGACTCCATAATAGCCAACATAATAATTGGATACTTTTCGAAATCTATATGAAGCGCCTCCAAAAATGCAATCGCCGTTAGGAATGTACCCGCGCTCACCGAGCCATAATGTGTAGCGATAGCAACTGCATTTAAATGGTCAATTTTCCCAACTTTATTAATAATCAGATAAGCAATAATAGGCAATAACACCCCAAGTGCTATTGCGGTGAATATTGAGGGCACAGCATCCAAAAATGTTGCATGTGAAAGTTCTATTCCACCGTGTATTCCAACACTGATTAACAAATAAATCGTAATTGACTTTGTCAGTTCGACAGGAAGCTTTAAATCAGACTTAATTAATTGCGCAACAAAACCTAAAGCAAAAAACATGATAGACGGCGTTAACAAACTTTGAAAACTGTTCAATTGATAGTCCCTATTTGTAATAGTCGCCATTTTCACCGATGTTAATTGTTCTGTATAATATATTTTTTGTATTTAATAGTTCTATAATACAGAACGATAAAATACTGACTTTGCAAGCTCAGTATGCAAATGAAAATTAATTATTTACTTCATCTAACACCACTATCTTGTCAATAGTCATTTCAAATAATAAGAAAGTCACGTTTGTTTTGTATTGCGCTCTCACATTAGTTTAATGATGAGAAGTATTTTTAATTAATTAATTTCTGCGTGTTGAAATATGGCAAAACTTAACTACCACCACTTAAATTACTTCTGGCATGTCGCCAAGATTGGCAATCTGACAAAAGCGGCTGAGGCGCTGCATGTTTCGCAGTCTGCATTGTCTGTTCAAATTAAACTTTTAGAGGAAAGTATCGGAAACCAGCTATTTACAAGGCAGAATCGAAAGTTATTATTGACTGATGCCGGAAATATCACGTTCTCTTATGCTGAATCTATATTTAATATAGGTGACGAATTAGAGGCCATGCTTAAAAATGGTCTGCATAAAGAAAGCCAGACGCTTAAAATAGGGATGTTATCAACAATGTCTCGTAACTTTGTTGAGGTGTTCGTTAAGCCATTGATGAACAATCCAAAAGTAAAATTAAACATCGCGGCGCGCGGGCAAACAAACTTATTAACCGAACTTGCAAATCATCAGTTTGATTTGGTGCTCACCAATATCGAAGTGAGTGGTACAAATAAGCAACTTTGGCAATGTCAGTTGCTAGTACAGCAGCCTATCTCAGTGATAGGAGCTCCTGGGCTTAAGCTAAGTAAAAAGTTTAATGACGACTACAAGTCTTTAGATTGGATATTACCAGCACCAGGGACACCGATCAGATCAGCGTTTGATGGGCTATGCGCACAATATCAATTTCAACCTAATGTTGTTGGAGAGGCGGACGATATGGCGATGCTTAGGCTACTAGCTAGGGACAGCAATGCACTTGCAGTGATGCCTGACGTGGTAGTAAAAGATGAAATCTCTGCTGGCACTTTAACTGCTTATATGACATTACCAAATATCAATGAAAACTTTTATGCAGTTACTGTAAAAAAGCATTTAGCTAACACGCTTGTGTCTGAGCTCATTAAAGATTTTGCTTTGCAGCAAAACAACGCTTTATAAAACAATGGTCTAAAAAGTAATGAATACAGCGAGTTTCAACGAATATAAAAAAAGGATGAAAATATCATCCTTTTTTATCATGCCAACTACCACCTAATGATCACGTGTCATCAGCTTACAATTCACTACAGCCTATGCTTCCAGCGTCAATGGTTTAATTTCAAAGTCATGCGTGATTTCTACGCTTTTGCTTAACATAATAGAAGCTGAACAATATTTTTCAGCAGATAATTTAACCGCACGCTCAACTTGCACAGGGTTTAAATGATCGCCAGTAATCACAAAGTGCACGTGAATCTTGGTAAATACTTTTGGAATCTCATCAGCCCGTGTTGCATCAATTTCGGCAACGCAATCAAAAATTGGCTGACGTGCTTTTTTCAGAATAGCCACCACATCAAATGAAGTGCAACCACCCATGCCGATTAACAGCATTTCCATCGGACGCATGCCAATGTTACGGCCTCCGTTTTCAGGCGCACCATCGAGCACAACCGCATGGCCGGTCTCAGACTCACCGACAAAACTTACACCGTCAATCCACTTTATACTAACTTTCATGTTCCATCTCTCGTACCGTTAGGTCTAATCAATAACCAATTGCAAAACACGCTGATAGCGCCCAATACAAGCGCTACCAAATGCTAACTATGGTCAATAAACTACTGATGAATTATTTAACGCCTAATAATTCCACATCAAAAATCAGATCAGCATTTGGTGGAATCACTCCACCTGCGCCACGCGCGCCGTAGCCCATTTCTGATGGGATAATCAATGTACGTTTACCACCGATTTTCATGCCAGCAAAACCTTCATCCCAACCCTGAATCACTTGACCACCACCTAAGAAAAATACAAATGGTTCTTTACGGTCTACACTGCTATCAAACTTTTTACCCTTACCATCTTGAGCAGATGGATCATAGAGCCAACCAGTGTAATGCACAGTCACATTAAAGCCAGGCTCAGCTTCACGGCCTTCACCGACTAATGTATCAATCTTTTGCAACTCTTTCACTTGCTCTGACATCGCTTTTACTTCCTTTACTGTTGATTTATCTGATGCTGACTGATTTGGCTCAGCTTGGCAGGCACTTAAGCTTAACAAGCAAAGCCCTGCGAGTAATGATCCTAAAAATTTCATTCTATGTCCTGTAGCGTTGTATTTAAATTAACTGTATCTAAATTAGAAAGACTTAATGCATAATCATACTTCAATTTTGCACCCGACGTTAACCTCTCAGGCGTCAACTCAAGGCAATTGATGCACCCACTCCACCAAGGCATCTTGCGCATCTCGGCTGGCACCCGCATTCGCATGATTCACTAACATCACCATCACATGGCGATGCCCGTTTGCATCTAACACATACCCTGCGATTGCACTTACGCCATTAATGGAGCCAGTTTTAAGATGAGCACGTCCATTCGATGCACTATCTTGCAAGCGTTGTTTCACAGTGCCATCTAACGACAAAATCGGCATAGACGCCATGAATTCAGGCATCACCGGACTTAAGTAAGCACCTACTAACATCTTACCTAGCTGCTCTGCACTGATACGTTCTATACGCGATAATCCTGAGCCATTTTCAATCACTAGTCCACTAACATTCAAACTATTAGCACTCAACCCACTGGCAGCCAGCCAATCCTTAATCGCCTTCACCCCTTTTGCCACGGTGGCAGGAGGGCCTGCCTTTTCTGCTGCTATCGTCAGCAACAACTGCCGCGCCATCAGGTTATTACTCCATTTATTAATATCTCTGACTACACTACCTAACGGTTCAGAAGTCTGTTCAAGCAGCTTAGTGGCTGTGCTGGGGGTTGATTGACGCTTAAGTGTACCGGTAAAATCCCCACCTAATTCTCGCCATACTTTCTTGAATGTGAAAAATGCATATTGCGCATCATCAAACAAGCTCAATTCTAAGAACCGTTCCCCGCAATCTGGCGCATAAACCCCATTAAAAGTGACCACTGCTCTATTGGTGTTCATCTGGACATCATAGTTCATTCTGCCACGCCAGTTTCCACAATCACCCTGCGTTGTCTTCATGTTATTAACTATCGTCACCTCAGGTAATTCAAACTCCTGACTCACACTCACTAGATCAGTGTTCGCGCTAAACCTGAAACTTGTGCTACGGCCATTCACAGAAAAAGCACTGGGCTGTGCATTATAAGCACGCCATTTTTCATCATCAAAACTAATACCGTTATCAACATCGTCGGCAAAGTAAGTTTTATCAATAATTAAATCACCGTTAATTTTTTTAACACCTGCCTGCCTTAAGCTCATTAATAAACGCCAAAAATCCTGCGCTTTAAAACTGGGGTCACCATAGCCTTTAATCATTAAATTGCCATTTAATACCCAATTTTTAATATAGCCATCATGGTACAACTCTGTCTTCCAGCGATAAGCTGGGGTGAGCAAATCAAGTGCAGCATTGGTGGTGACCATTTTCATGACTGATGCAGGATTCATGCTTTTGTCTGCATTGTGTTTTAAGATAGCGACACGACTATCCACCGCTTGCACATACACCGATACATTCTGCTGCGGGACGCCCGCTTCTTTAAGAGCAGTGGCAACCGTGATGGGAAGTTCAGCTTGTGCTTGCAGGCAACACAAGGTCAAACCAAAAAATAGCGCGAATCTTTTCATAAAATACTCTGAATCACTGCATTAGTTTGACCCACCATGAACGCAATTTCAGCTTCATTAATGGTATAGGGCGGCATAAAGTAAACCGTATTGCCTATAGGCCTTAATAACAAGCCTTGCTGCATTGCCGTTTGGTAACATTGTTTTGAAAACTGCGCATTGTCCGTCACCACATCAAACGCAAAAATCATTCCTTGATGACGTAAATGTTGGATAGGCAGGTGAGTAAGCACTTGCATCTCTTTCAAAATCAATGCAGATTTCTCAAGATTTTTCTGTACGATATTTTGTGACTCGAAAATATCCAACGTTGCTAATGCCGCGCTACATGCTAATGGATTCCCGGTATAACTATGGCTATGTAAAAAACCACGCACCGTACTGTCATCATAAAATGCTTGGTAAATAGTGTCTGTTGTTAGCACGGCCGATAAGGGTAAATACCCGCCAGTAATGCCTTTAGAAAGGCAAACAAAATCAGCGATATCACTTACTTTGCCCCCCTCAGTTTTTGCTTGTTCAGTCGCAAACATCGAGCCAGTGCGGCCAAACCCCACGGCAATCTCATCTGCAATTAAATGCACCTGATATTGCGTACAAATCTCGCGTGCTTGAGCAAGGTAAGTCGGATGATACATCGCCATGCCAGCGGCACACTGTACCAGCGGCTCAATAATAAATGCCGCCAACTCTGCATGATGCTGGGCTATATAGCTTTTCAGTTGCTCGGCACAACGCAGTGCGTAATCTTCCGCACTTTCACCTGCTTCTGCCAACCTAAAATCTGGGCTAGGCATTTGCGCAGACTGCCTTAATAAGGGCGCGTAAGTGTCTTTAAAAATGGCAACGTCCGTCACACTCAACGCGCCTAGTGTTTCACCGTGGTAACTATTTTGCAGGCTAATAAATTTGGACTTATTAGCCTGGCCAATATTACGCCAATAGTGAAAGCTCATCTTTAACGCAATCTCGGTAGCACTTGCACCATCACTGGCGTAAAACGCATGTCCAAGACCCGTAAGTTGGGCTAACTTCTCAGAAAGGCTAATTACCGGCTCGTGCGTAAAGCCAGCCAACATTACGTGCTCTAATGTATCCAGTTGTTGCTTGATGGCATCTTTGATGTGCGGATTGTTGTGTCCGAACAGATTCACCCACCAGGAGCTGACGGTGTCTAAATATTTTTTACCGTCTGCATCATAAAGCCAGACCCCCTCCCCCCGTTGTATCGGCGTTAGCGGAAAAGATTCGTGCTGCTTCATCTGCGTGCAGGGATGCCACACCGATTGCATACTGCGGTTTAATAGATCTTGATTACTCATGGCTGAATTGTACGATAATTGTGCGAGGTTTTTCACCAGATCAAAAATCAAATGTCGTCATAAGCTGTTGTTTAGTCTAAAATTCAACCTTGATCACCTAAGCAAATTAAGTACCATGCAAAAAACTCGCCGCCATCTAGAACTACTCGCCCCTGCAAAAAATGCTGATTTCGGCATTGAAGCCATCAATCATGGCGCAGATGCGGTGTATATCGGCGGGCCAGCCTTTGGTGCGCGCGCAAAAGCGCCTAACACCATTGCCGACATTACACGCTTGGTGAAACACGCCCATCGCTACCACGCAGAGGTGTACGTAGCCCTTAACACCATTTTCCATGATAACGAACTGGAAGGCGCACGTGAGCTAGTGCACCAACTTTACGATGCTGAAGTAGACGCACTTATCGTGCAAGATATGGGCCTGCTGGAAATGGATTTACCGCCGATACAGCTACATGCCAGCACACAGACCGATATCCGCACCGTTGAAAAAGCGGTGTTTTTAGACCAGGTTGGTTTCTCACAAATCGTATTAGCGCGCGAGCTGGACTTGAAAAGAATCAAGCAGATTGCTGACGCCACTTCATGCAATTTAGAGTTTTTTATTCATGGCGCACTCTGCGTAGCGTTTAGCGGTCAGTGCTTTATCAGCCATGCCCACACCGGCCGTAGCGCCAATCGCGGTGAGTGCTCACAGGAGTGCCGCCTGCCCTTTACACTAGAAGACCAAAAAGGCCGCATCATCGGTAAGGATAAACACTTTTTATCCATGAAAGATAATGACCAAAGTGCTAACTTACGCGCCTTGATTCAGGCTGGCGTCAGCTCCTTTAAAATTGAAGGCCGTTACAAAGACTTGCCGTATGTAAAAAATGCTACCGCGCATTATCGTGAGTTGATTGATGAAATCCTAAACGATATGCCAGAACTGGCAAAGTCATCCTCTGGCCACGCAACTTACACCTTCACGCCACAGCCGGAAAAAACCTTTAACCGTAGCGCAACCGATTACTTTGTAAACGGCCGCCAAGCAGACATTGGCGCGTTTGATACGCCTAAGTTCTCAGGTGAAGCATTGGGTAAAGTCACCAAAGTGGGTAACAATTACTTTGAGGTGGAAACCAGTATCGAGCTACATAACGGCGACGGCGTATGCTTCTTTGATGTACATAAAGAACTGGTAGGCTTACGCGTCAATACGGTAGAAGGCAAGCGCCTGTACCCGAACGAAATGCCAACGGGTATAACGCGCAACATGACCATTTACCGCAACCGCGACCACGCTTTTATGCGTCTGCTGGAGAAAGACTCCGCGCAGCGCAAAATTGTGGTTGATATGAATTTTTACGAAACCGCGAATGGTTTTGCCTTAACCGTTACCGATGAAAACGGCTTTAGCGCCACCGCCACCTGCGAGGCAGAAAAGCAAAGCGCACAGAATCTGGAAAAAGCGGAAACTAGCCTGCGTGAGAACTTGAGTAAACTGGGTGGTACTGATTTCAGCACGCATGGGATTGAAGTCAGCACCACACAAACATGGTTTATCCCCGCCTCGATTATTAACAACTTACGCCGTGATGCCATTGAGCAATTGCAGCAAACCCGTGACTTTGGCTACCAACGCCCGCCACGCCGCGAGGCAGCGCAACCGCCGGCAATTTTCCCCGAAGATACACTCAGCTACCTTGCCAATGTGTACAACAAAAAAGCACGTCAGTTCTATGAAAAACATGGCGTAAAAATGATTGCAGCGGCGTATGAAGCCAACAAAGAACTGGACGAAGTACCACTGATGATTACCAAGCACTGCCTGCGTTTTAGCCATGGCCTATGCCCGAAAGAGGCTAAAGGTGTGATTGGCGTGCAAGGTACAGTCACCGCAGAACCGATGACACTGATTAACGGTAACGACCGCTACACACTGAAGTTTGATTGCAAGCCATGCGAGATGCATGTGATGGGTAAAATTCGGAAAAACATTTTGCAAATTCCAGAGCCACAACCAGTGAGCTTTTTCCCTAAAGCATTCCGCTAGTAGAACTGTTCGTTTTGGGCGCGTTTATGGGCGCGCTTGTTCTCATACATGCGCAGGTCAGCCATATGCATCACCACACTGCAGTTATCTGGTTCTTCATAGATAAACGCCGTACCTGCACTCACCCCCACCAACTCAAAACCATTAGCTTGCAAATGTGTGATGGTTTCATCCAGCACTCTTTGTATCACAGCTTCATCCGCATGATCTGCAGTAATTGCAAACTCATCGCCACCTAAACGATGCAGCATCCCCATGTCACCTAATTTTCCCTGTAAAAAACGGCTGAAGTCGCACAGTAACTTGTCACCGTAAACATGCCCAAATTTATCGTTATAGTATTTGAGGCGGTCTAGATCTAATATGGTGATACTGCCGCTTTCAGGCAGTATCTGAATAGCGGCCTCTAATGCAACTCGATTGGGCAAGCCTGTTAACGTATCTATTTTAATTTGCGCTTCACTAATGCCCAGCGCTGCCAACACCTGCTCTTTTTCTCTAAATAACTCACTAAATTGGTAGCTCAGCACAAACGACAGCAACAGCGCTTCTACCGTTACCGCAACCAAGCCCAAATGCTCAACATACAACGTATAACCAGTAAAGTTTTGCGCCGTAATCGTTACGCCACCTAAAACAAAAAAGGTCAGAATCGCTATCAAGTAATAACGCGCTGTCATGTTCTTTTTACTGCTGAGGTAAATACTACATGCCAAGCCAAGACAGAGAAAAATACCAACGCCATAACGCGCCATCTCCATCATCCAGTTTGGCGAATAAATACCCCACACAGCAAATAGCACCAGTATCACCACTGCATATTGAATCCAGCGATATAACTTCGGGTTGGATTGCTGACGTATATTCAGCAAACCTTTAACAAAGAAAACATAAGCGATATTTGAAAATAAAATAGGTAGTGCGCTCAAATAAAACCAATGGATGCCAAACGTATCAGAAAACACCAATAACGATGTTCCCTGCAAGAATAAGTTGCCCAAAACAAACAGCGCATACATGCCATGCACCATTTGCGCTCGAATTAAACCCAGCACAATGTAATACGCCATCAACCCCATCAGCACACCAAGGCAAAGCAGTGCGATAAAATTACCAAGCTTAATCGCCTGCTGGTAATGTGCCTTAGTGTCTAAATACGGTTGAGGCTGTGCAATCAGGTAAGGAGTTTTAAGTGTAGTGACTAAGCTATACGTCCCGGCCTCCAAATACAAAAGCCGTGCATGCCTTAACGTAAAAGGGTTGCTTTCTGTGTTGCTGATACCACCTTCCAACTCAGCAACCACTACGTTGCGACTATCCAGCACCGTATGTTTAAACATAGCAAACGTACTGGTGTTCTTGAAATCAATCACATAGTCACCGGCTTGGGCAACTTGCAATGTCCCTTTGAAGACAAAATCACCGCCAGTTAAGGGCAAGGCTTTAATAGGTGAAGCAAGTTGATTAGACGCATACCAATGCCCCTCAATCAAATGGGGAGTCAGATTAGGGCTTGCATGCACTGGTGCAATCACGAGCACAAAAAGAATGCATAACACGCCTACATAAGCGGCTAGGCAAGCAAAACCTGTGCGTAATTGTTGTGGACTAAACCATGGCATCATTAACTATCATACTTAAGTTGTGACTAATCTATGCTCCACAATATACAGACTAATGCTTTTTAATTGAAGTGCTCGTTCGGGTATGAACAAAACCCACACTTGGTGCGTCACCCCCTACTCTACACTAGCTTAAGGAGGGACGGTGCTGTACGGTTAAAAATACCAAACTTTTTATACTAACTTTTTTATATTACGCTTTCTTTACAAACTCTGACTTTAGCTTCATTGCGCCAATACCATCGATTTTGCAGTCAATGTCGTGATCACCCTCTACCAAACGAATGTTTTTAACCTTGGTGCCTACTTTCACCACTAATGAAGAACCTTTGACTTTCAGGTCTTTAATCACAGTAATCGTGTCGCCATCTTGAAGCACATTACCGTTTGAATCTTTAATCACACGCACTTCATCCGCATTTTCTGCACCGCCATCTATCAGCCACTCATGCGCACACTCTGGGCAAACGTATCTATCGCCATCTTCATACGTATATTCAGATTGGCATTGTGGGCATGGTGGGAGCTGAGACATATAGAACTTTCTAAACGATTAAACAATACTAGAATTGTAATTCAGTAGATGCCTCAAGTGAAAGACAATATCTTAAGTATGGTTATTAATTAATCTTTAAAAAATCCAAATTACAGCACTTCTCTCCAAATTCTCAATCCTCACCCCGTCATTCCCGCGTAGGCGGGAATGACGGATAGTAGCTTAGTGAAATATCTATTTCCACCAAGCTATTCTAATCAGCTATGAATGTAGATTTGTCCAATCGTTAAGGTGCAGGGTTCATCATGGTTAAATGCAAATGCTCAATCTCTTGCAGCACCTCTGGTGATAACTTGGTATCCCACGCATCAATATTCTCTTTTAATTGCTGCATCGTGGTGGCGCCAATAATGGTGCTGCTCACAAACCAGCGGTGGTACACAAAGCTCAACGCCAATTGTGTAGGCGTCAACCCATGTGCTCTTGCCAGCTTGGCATACGCAGCGCTGGCTGGCACAACACCCGGCTTTTTATAGCGCTGAGCGTAGCCTAAAAACATGGTGACACGCCCTTTTGCTTCCGGGTTATCAATGTATTTTGCAGTCAGGTGCCCAAACGCCAGCGGTGAATACGCAAGCAAACCTACATTCTCTCGATACAAGACTTCGCTCATGCCAAACTCCATGCCCCGATTAATCAGGTTATAGCAGTTTTGCACACTGGCAACGTGCGGCAGATTGTAAGCTTTAGCGATACGCACAAACTCCATTACACCCCACGGTTGCTCGTTCGATAAACCAACATAACGTATTTTGCCCTCTTGCACTAACTCAGCTAGTGTTTCCAACTGGTTTTGTATCGACACCCATGCTTTTTGTTCACCTTGCTTGTAAACACCAGATTCAAACTCACCCGCAGGGTCAAACTGATACTGCCCAAACATCGGCACATTGCGCTCTGGCCAATGCAATTGGTATAAATCGATATAATCAGTCTGCAAGCGCTGTAAGGAGCCCTCAATCGCAGCACGAATATTGGCACGGTCTAGCGATGGCGGCCCGCCACGTATCCAATCCAAGCCACGGCGTGGCCCAGAAACTTTACCGCCTAAAATAATCTGGTCACGCGGCTGTTTTTTTAGCCAGGTACCTACCATGATTTCGGTACGCGTGTAGGTTTCAGCCTTAGGCGGCACTGGGTACATTTCAGCGGTATCTATAAAGTTAATGCCGCGCGCCACAGCATAATCCAGTTGCGCATGTGCCTCGGCCTCTGTGTTCTGGTCGCCATAGGTCATGGTGCCTAAGCACACTTTAGAAACTTTTAAATCGGTGTGGGCAAGCTTGGTGTATTGCATACTTTGATCCTGATGTTAATTGCTGTCGTCGTAAATTTAGCAATACTAAATTTAGTCAATATTTTAAGTTTAAGCATACTAAATGTCTTTTGCTAAACGCTGGTGTCGTTATCTTGGCTTGGACTGACTGATGCCAGCATCTCGCAGGCAAGGGCGCCCACATCACGCACGGCCTGCTCAATGGCGAGCGTCCACAGGTGGCTAAAATTGAGGCGTATATAGTGGGTGAGGTCTTTCTTGCGCGAAAAAATGCTACCAGGCGCTACGGTGATACCGTTGTCAATCGCAGTACGATAAAGCTTGAGTGCATCTATCGCCGGTGGGAGCTTTACCCAGACCACATAGCCACCCTTGGGGACAGAAAGCTGTGTGCCGATAGGAAAACTTTGCTCTATCACATTGCGGATCAGCACATAATTTGAACGTAAGGTATGCCGCAGCTGCTTGAGATGCTGCTCAAAGCTGTCCCGCTGCATAAACTTAGCAATCGCAATCTGCGGCGCCGAGGTCAGCGATAGACTGTTAAGAAACATGAGTCGCTCCACCTCTTGGCGATAGCGTCCTGCACTGGTCCAACCCACGCGGTAGCCAGGTGCCAGTGACTTGGAAAACGACGAGCAATGCAGCACCATGCCGGAGCGGTCATAAGCCTTGGCAGGCAAAGGCGGCTCATTGCTAAAGTACAGCTCACTATAGACATCATCCTCAATCAGCGGAATATTCTGCTCAGCAAGAAATTCCACCAACGCCTGCTTTTTTGCCTCGGGCATGACAAAGCCTAGCGGATTCTGAAAATTGGCAGTCAAAATCACCGCCGCAATACGCGTATCCGCTGTCGCAGCCCGCAACGCATCCAGATCAATGCCGGATTCAGGATCGGTAAGAATTTCAGCGACCTTCATCCCCAGTCGCTCTACGGTATGTGCCAGCGCATAATAGCCGGGTGATTCTAGCGCAATGGTATCCCCCGCCTTGGCCACCGCCTGCAGGCAGAGGGTGATAGCCTCGGTGGCGCCATGTGTGATGACAATATCATCCGGTGATACATCGATGCCGCTGGCTAGATAGCGACGCGCAATCTGCTGGCGCAGCATTTCGTTGCCGGGTGGCAGGTCGCTCAACACGCCCCACTCTCCCTCATCATCGGTCAGGGCTTTTTCATATTGATGGATTTTCTTGAGTGGGAACAGCTGGGGGTCTGGGAATGGTGAGCCTAGCGGCACGGTGCCAAATTCGCGGATGGATTTAAGCGTAGTGAGTACCAGCTTACTTGCATCGACTTCAGAAAGATTTATGTCCTTAGCGAATGGGGATGCATGACGCTGCTGCAGGCGCTTACGTGGTGTGACATAGTAGCCTGACTGTGGGTGACTACTGATAACGCCCTCCTGCTCCAGCAGCAGATAAGCGCGCAATATGGTGCTAATGCTGAGCCCATACTTCTGGCTGGCCTGCCGTACCGAAAAAATCTTGTCCGCCGGCTTTAAAACGCCTTCATCGATCATTGCGCGTATGCGAGCGGCAAACGAGACATAAAGCTTCATGGGTGGCCAAGTTGGGGGAGTTCTTGATGCGGGCTATTATACTACAGCCTAGCCCTGCACAGCCGGCGTGACTACTTGGGTTCGCTCTAGGTTCGTTGCTGGTGTAGCCTTAGGCCACTTGCAATGCGAGAGACAGCTCTTCACCGCTAGCCGTCAGCGCAGCAACCAGCCGCTCTTTTTGCGTGGAAACGTCCACCAGCGCTTGCTCGCTTAATGCAGTCATCAACCGTTGTAGCGTACTCATGCGTATATCCAGACGCTTGCAGATGACAGCGAGTGACACATGTGCACGGCCTGCTTCATGCTCTGCATGCAGCAATTCCAGCACGCCCAGCATCAACACGGCGCTATGATCTAACTGTACAGGGTCGAATTGTACCGGGCCTAGCTGAACTGAATCCAGCGGTACAGCGTCAAGCGAGCCATAAGCAAAGCCCGCCCGCGCCTGCACTTCATGATAATCACACTCAAGCAGCATTAGCCACCTCAGGCGCTGTGGTTTTCTCGATAATCACCGGGATGGACTTCGAAGTTGGCGTGCGTGAGTGATCAGCCACACTCTCCAGCGGCACCAGGTTATTGGTTTCCGGATAGTAACCACTCAAGCAGCCCTGCGGAATGTCGTAGGAGACAACTAAGAACTTGTCCGCTCGACGCGTAATGCCATCCTGCCAAATGCTAGTCAGGTTAATCCAATCACCGGCCACTAACCCCATGCGTGTGATATCTGCCGGATTCATGAAAATAACGCGGCGCTGACCAAACACGCCGCGATAACGGTCATCCATGCCATAAATCGTGGTGTTGTACTGGTCGTGTGAGCGCGTAGTCATCAGCACGAACAGCTGGTCGCCATATTGCTCGCGTGCCTGGTGGATAGGCGAGCGAGACGGGATCTCCTGCACTGTGAACTCAGCCTTGCCTGATGGCGTATTCCAAATACGCTCGCTAGAAGGTACCGGCATACGGAAACCACCAGGCTGCCTGATGCGTTGGTTGTAGTCTTTGAATGCCTCCGGCATGGTCTGCTCTATCACGTCGCGGATTTTACTGTAATCCTTAATGTATTCCAGCCACGGTGTTTTACTGTGTTTGAGTGTGGCATGTGCAAAGCGCGCCACGATGGCAGGTTCAGAAAGCAGTTGCGGTGACGCTGGCTTATTCATACCGTAGGATACGTGCACCATACTCATGGAGTCTTCCACCGTTACACCTTGTGCGCCAGTTTCCTGCGTGTCGATTTCAGTGCGACCCAAGCATGGCAGAATAAGTGCCTCTTTGCCATGCACCAGATGACTCCGGTTAAGCTTGGTAGTGACATGGGCAGTCAGGTCGCAATTACGCATGCCCTGCCATGTACGGTCTGTATCCGGTGTAGAAATTGAAAAATTGCCGCCCAAACCAAAGAAGAATTTAGCTTTACCATCAATCATGGCCTGAATGGCAGCCACCGCATCGTAGCCAGGCGCTTTGGGCACATTGAGATCAAATACACGATCCAGGCTTTCAAGAAATGCTAATGGCATCTTTTCATAAATGCCCACGGTACGGTTACCTTGCACATTGCTATGCCCACGCACTGGGCACAAGCCCGCACCTTCCTTGCCGATA